>CAYYXS010000003.1:0-165306 GCA_964475635.1 uncultured Rhodocyclaceae bacterium | reverse complement strand
ACTCCCGCTTCAGGGCGCTGTTCCGGAGCGTGCTCGAGCGGGCGCCGGCGGGGCTGGTCGATGTGGTGGCAGTGGGCAGCAGCGACGATGAAAACCTTGCCGGGGGCGGCGGCAGCGACATCCTCGACGGAGGCGCCGGCAACGATGCGCTCTCCGGCGGCGAGGGCGATGACACTTATCTCTTCGGCAACGGCTACGGGCGGGACGTGGTGTACGACACCGGCTCGGCTGGGGCGGGCGACGCGCTGCGCCTTGCCGAGGGCGTGGCGCCCGGCGATGTGACAGTGACGCGGGATCGGTACGACCTTCATCTCGGCCTGAACAACGGCGCGGACCGGCTGACGATCCGGAACTGGTTCGGTGGAGAGAACTACCGTATCGAGCGTGTGGAATTCGGCGACGGCACGGTGTGGAGCGCGGCTGAGCTTGCCGGCCGCGCGGCGATGGCGCCCGCCGGCCCCGGCAACGATGCCCTGTACGGCGGGGAGGGCGACGATTCGATCGCCGGACAGGGCGGGAGCGATCTCATCGCCACCTTTGCCGGCAACGACACGCTGGACGGCGGCGCCGGAAGCGATCAACTGGAGGGCGGTGCGGGAAACGATGTTTACCTGTTCGGCAACGGCTCGGGCTGGGATATCCTCTCCGACTACGACGCCACGCCGGGCAACACAGATACGGTGCGGATTGCCGACGGGGTTGCGCCGGCCGATCTGGCGGTTACGCGGGACTATGCCAACCTCTACCTCAGCCTGAACGGCGGGGCGGATCGCCTGACGCTGCAGAACTGGTTCGGCGGGGATGCCTGGCGCATCGAGCGGGTGGAGTTCGGCGACGGCACGGTATGGAATGCGGCCGAGCTGGGCAACCGCGCGAACCTTGCCACGGAAGGCAACGATTATGTCGACGGCACGGCGGGCGACGATGGCATCAGCGGGCTTGGCGGAGACGATCGACTCTACGGCGGCGCCGGCAACGACACGCTCGACGGCGGCGCCGGCAACGACAATTTGCAGGGCGGCACGGGCAGCGACACGCTGGACGGCGGCGCGAGCAACGATTATCTGTACGGCGAATCCGGCAACGACACCTACCTGTTCGGCCCGGGTGCGGGGCAGGACAACATTTACGACTACGACGCCACGCCGGGCAACACCGATACGGTGCGGATTGCGGACGGGGTTGCGCCGGCCGATCTGGCGGTCACGCGCGACTATTCGCACCTCTACCTCAGCCTGAACGGCGGGGCGGATCGCCTGACGCTGCAGAGCTGGTTTTACTCGGACGCCTACCGCATCGAGCGGGTGCAGTTCGGCGACGGCACGGTGTGGAATGCGGCCGATTTAATAAGCCGCACGAATATTGTTACGGAAGGCGACGATGTTGTCGACGGCACGGCTGGCGACGACGGCATCAGCGGGCTCGGCGGGGACGATCGACTCTACGGCCGGGCCGGCAACGATACGCTGAACGGCGGCGCCGGCAGCGATTACCTTGCCGGCGAATCCGGCGACGATGCATTCGACGGCGGCGCCGACAACGACAATTTGCAGGGCGGCGCCGGCAGCGACACGCTGGACGGCGGCGCGGGCAACGATTATCTGTACGGCGAATCCGGCAACGACACCTATCTGTTCGGCCCGGGTGCGGGGCAGGACGCGATATACGACTACGACGCTACGCCGGGCAACACCGATACGGTGCGGATCGCGGACGGGGTGGCGCCGGCCGATCTGGCGGTCACGCGGGACTATGCCAACCTCTACCTCAGCCTGAACGGCGGGGCGGATCGCCTGGCGCTGCAGAGCTGGTTCAGCGGGGATGCCTGGCGCATCGAGCGGGTGGAGTTCGGCGACGGCACGGTATGGAATGCGGCCGACCTGATCAATCGCGCGAACATTGCCACGGCAGGCAACGATTATGTCGACGGCACGGCGGGCGACGATGGCATCAGCGGGCTTGGCGGAGACGATCGACTCTACGGCGGCGCCGGCAACGACACGCTCGACGGCGGCGCCGGCAACGACAATTTGCAGGGCGGCACGGGCAGCGACACGCTGGACGGAGGCTCTGGCAACGATTACCTGTCCGGCGAATCCGGCAACGACACCTATCTGTTCGGCCCGGGTGCGGGGCAGGACGCGATATACGACTACGACGCTACGCCGGGCAACACAGATGCGGTGCGGATTGCCGACGACGTGGCGCCGTCGGACGTCAGAGTCACGCGCGACCAATATCACCTTTATCTCAGTCTGAACGGCGGGGCGGATCGCCTGACGGTCTCGAACTGGTTCAGCGGGGAAAGTTATCGCATCGAGCGGGTGGAGTTCGGCGACGGCACGGTATGGAATGCGGCCGATCTGGGCAACCGCGCGAACCTTGCCACGGAAGGCAACGATTATGTCGACGGCACGGCGGGCGACGATGGCATCAGCGGGCTTGGCGGAGACGATCGACTCTACGGCGGCGCCGGCAACGACACGCTCGACGGCGGCGCCGGCAACGACAATTTGCAGGGCGGCACGGGCAGCGACACGCTGGACGGCGGCGCGAGCAACGATTATCTGTACGGCGAATCCGGCAACGACACCTACCTGTTCGGCCCGGGTGCGGGGCAGGACAACATTTACGACTACGACGCCACGCCGGGCAACACCGATACGGTGCGGATTGCGGACGGGGTTGCGCCGGCCGATCTGGCGGTCACGCGGGACTATTCGCACCTCTATCTCAGCCTGAACGGCGGGACGGATCGCCTGACGCTGCAGAACTGGTTTTACTCGGACGCCTACCGCATCGAGCGGGTCGAGTTCGGCGACGGCACGGTGTGGAATGCGGCCGACCTGATCAATCGCGCGAACATTGCCACGGCAGGCAACGATTATGTCGACGGCACGGCGGGCGACGATGGCATCAGCGGGCTTGGCGGAGACGATCGACTCTACGGCGGCGCCGGCAACGATACGCTCGACGGCGGCGCCGGCAACGATAGCCTTCAGGGTGGCACGGGTAACGATGCGCTGCTTGGAAGTGATGACAATGATTCCCTGTATGGTGGTGTCGGCAACGACACCCTGGACGGCGGGGCGGGGAGTGACTACCTCGCTGGTGAGGCCGGCAACGATACCTACGTCTTCGGCCCGGACGCAGGGCAGGACGCCATTTACGACTGCGACGCCACGGCCGGCAACACCGACACGGTGCGGATTGCCGACGGAGTGGCGCCGGCCGACCTCAGGGTCACGCGCGATCAATACAACAACCTCTACCTCAGCCTGAACGGCGGGGCGGATCGCCTGACGCTGCAGAACTGGTTTTACTCGGACGCCTATCGTATCGAGCGGGTGCAGTTCGGCGACGGCACGGTGTGGAATGCAGCCGATCTCGTCGATCACGCCAATACCGGTACGGAAGACAACGACGAACTATGGGGCGGCACGGAAGGCGATGCGCTCAACGGGCTGGGCGGCAACGATTCACTGTATGGTGGCGCCGGCAGCGACACGCTGGACGGCGGTGCGGGCAACGACACCCTGTACGGAGGCGCCGGCAACGACACCTACGTCTTCGGCCCGGGCGCAGGGCAGGATGCCATTAACGACTATGACGCCACGGCCGGCAACGCAGACACGGTGCGGGTTGCCGACGGGGTGGCGCCAGCGGACCTCAGGGTCACGCGGGACTATTCCAACCTCTACTTCAGCCTGAACGGAGGTACTGACCGCCTGACGCTGCAGAGCTGGTTTTACTCGGACGCCTACCGCATCGAGCGGGTCGAGTTCGGCGACGGCACGGTGTGGGGCGTGCAGGAACTGCTGGACCGGATACCCGGGGCGACGGAAGGCAACGACTTGCTGGGAGGCAC
Source organism: uncultured Rhodocyclaceae bacterium (assembly GCA_964475635.1). Lineage (GTDB taxonomy): Bacteria > Pseudomonadota > Gammaproteobacteria > Burkholderiales > Rhodocyclaceae > Desulfobacillus. The sequence continues at coordinate 161,438 of CAYYXS010000003.1, read as the reverse complement.
CGCCGGGAACGATGCGCTCGGCGGGCTGGGCGGCGACGATACTCTGTACGGAGGCGCCGGCAACGACATCCTGGACGGCGGAGCGGGGAGTGACTACCTCGTTGGTGAGGCCGGCAATGACACCTACGTCTTCGGCTCGGGTGCCGGTCTGGACAGCATTTACGACTACGATGCCACGGCCGACAACAGCGACACGGTGCGGATTGCCGACGGGGTGGCGCCGGCCGACCTCAGGGTCACGCGCGATCAATACAACCTCTACCTCAGCCTGAACGGTGGAGCGGACCGCCTGACGCTGCAGAGTTGGTTTTACTCGGACGCCTACCGCATCGAGCGGGTGCAGTTCGGCGACGGCACGGTGTGGGGCGTGCAGGAGCTGCTGGACCGGATACCCGGGGCGACGGAAGGCAATGACGTGCTGGTGGGCAGCGCAGGCGGCGATGCACTCGGCGGGCTGGGCGGCGATGATACCCTGTATGGTGGCGCCGGCAGCGACATTCTGGACGGCGGAGCGGGGAGTGACTACCTGGTTGGCGAATCCGGCAACGACACCTACGTCTTCGGCCCGGGTGCAGGTCTGGACACCATTAACGACTACGACGCCACGGCAGGTAACACCGACATGGTGCGGATTGCCGACGGCGTGGCGCCAGCGGACCTCAGGGTCACGCGGGACTATTCCAACCTCTATCTCAGCCTGAACGGCGGGGCGGACCGCCTGACGCTGCAGAACTGGTTTTACTCGGACGCCTACCAAATCGAACGCGTGCAGTTCGGAGACGGCACGGTGTGGAATGCGGCCGACCTGACCGATCGCGCCAATGCCGCCACGGAAGGCAGTGACGTGCTAGGGGGAACCGCGGCTGGCGACGCTCTCAACGGGCTGGGCGGAAACGACACCCTGTATGGAGGTGCCGGCAACGACATCCTGGACGGCGGAGCGGGGAGTGACTACCTCGCTGGTGAGGCCGGCAACGACACGCTGGACGGTGGCGGCAACTCGGACAACCTGCAAGGCGGAGTAGGCAACGACACCTACGTCTTCGGCCCGGGCGCAGGACAGGACACCATTTACGACTACGACGCCACGGCTGGCAACAGCGACACGGTGCGGGTTGCCGACGGGGTGGCGCCGGTGGATACCAGGGTCACGCGCGACTATTCCAACCTCTACCTCAGCCTGAATGGCGGGGCGGATCGCCTGATGCTGCAGAGCTGGTTTTACTCGGACGCCTACCGCATCGAGCGGGTCGAGTTTGGCGACGGCACGGTGTGGGGCGTGCAGGAGCTGCTGGACCGGATACCCGGGGCGACGGAAGGCAATGATGTTCTGGTGGGCAGCGCAGGCGGCGATGCACTCGGCGGGCTGGGCGGCGATGATGCCCTGTTCGGAGGCGCCGGCAACGACATGCTGGACGGCGGAGCGGGGAGCGACTACCTCGTTGGTGAGGCCGGCAACGACACGCTGGACGGCGGAGCGGGGAGCGACTACCTCGTTGGTGAGGCCGGCAACGACACGCTGGACGGCGGCTTTGGCAACGACCGCCTGTCTGGCGAATCCGGCAACGACACCTACGTCTTCGGCCCGGGCGCAGGGCAGGACAGCATTTACGACTACGACGCCACGGCCGGCAACGCAGACACGGTGCGGGTTGCGGACGGAGTGGCGCCAGCGGACCTCAGGGTCACGCGGGACTATTCCAACCTCTATCTCAGCCTGAACGGCGGGGCGGACCGCCTGACGCTGCAGAACTGGTTCAGCGGGGATGCCTGGCGCATCGAGCGGGTCGAGTTCGGCGACGGCACGGTGTGGGGCGTGCAGGAGTTGCTGGACCGGATACCCGGGGCGACGGAAGGCAACGACTTGCTGGGAGGCACCGCCGGGAACGATGCGCTCGGCGGGCTGGGCGGCGACGATACTCTGTACGGAGGCGCCGGCAACGATATCCTGGACGGCGGAGCGGGGAGCGACTACCTCGTTGGTGAGGCCGGCAACGACACCCTGGACGGAGGCTCTGGTAACGACTACCTGTCTGGCGAATCCGGCAATGACACCTACGTCTTCGGCTCGGGTGCGGGGCAGGACACCATTAATGACTACGATGCCACGACCGGCAACGCAGACACGGTGCGGGTTGCCGACGGAGTGGCGCTGGCCGACATCAGGGTCACGCGCGATCAAAACAACCTCTATCTCAGCCTGAACGGTGGTACTGACCGCCTGACATTGCAGTACTGGTTTTACTCGGACGCCCACCGCATCGAGCGGGTGCAGTTCGGAGACGGCACGGTGTGGAATGCGGTCGACCTGATCGATCGCGCCAATGCCGCCACGGAAGGCAGTGACGTGCTATGGGGAACCACGGGAGGCGACGGACTCAACGGGCTGGGCGGCAATGACACCCTGTACGGAGGCGCAGGCAACGACACGCTGGACGGAGGCTCCGGCAACGATTACCTGTCCGGCGAAATCGGCAACGACACCTACTTCTTCGGCCCGGGCGCCGGCCAGGACGTCATTTACGACTACGACGCCACGGCCGGCAACGCAGATACGGTGCGGATCGCCGAGGGGGTGGTGCCGCCGGACGTCAGGGTAACGCGCGGCCGATACAACCTCTACCTCAGTCTGAACGGCGGGGCGGATCGCATGACGCTGCAGAACTGGTTCAATGGGGATGGGTACCGCATCGAGCGCGTGCAGTTCGGTGACGGCACGGTGTGGGGCGTGCAGGAGCTGCTGGACAGGATAGCCGGAGCGAGCGAAGGCAATGATGCGCTGACGGGCACCTCGGGGGACGATGCCCTCAACGGGCTGGGCGGGGATGACGAAATCTATGGCGAGGCCGGCAACGACACGCTGGACGGCGGTGCGGGCAATGATCTTCTGTCGGGCAGTGTCGGCAACGATACCTATCTGTTCGGTCCGGGGGGCGGGGAGGACTACGTCGAAGATTGCGATATCGAACCCGGCAACATCGATACGGTAAGGCTCGCGGACGGCGTGGCGCCGGCGGATGTCAGTGTCACACGCTTCGAATACAGCCTCTACATCAGCCTGAACGGCGGTACCGACCGAATGGACTTGCTGGACTGGTTCGATTCGCAAGCTTGTCGTGTCGAGCGGGTGCAGTTCGGCGACGGCACGGTGTGGGGCGTGCAGGAATTGCTCGGCAAAGCGCTGGCTGCGACCGACGGCAACGATGTGCTGGAAGGGATCGATGCCGACGATGCAATCGGCGGTCTGGGCGGCGATGACCGGATCTACGGCCAGGCCGGCAACGACACCTTGGATGGCGGCGCCGGCAACGATTACCTGGTCGGTGCGGCAGACAACGATGCTTTGGATGGGGGTGACGGTGCCGATACCTTGTTCGGCGGCACAGGCAACGACACGCTGGATGGAGGCTCCGGCAACGACTACCTGGCTGGCGAATCCGGCAACGACACCTACGTCTTCGGCCCGGGCGCAGGGCAGGACGTCATTTACGACAACGACGCCACAGCCGGCAACGCAGACACGGTGCGGATTGCCGACGGCGTGGCGCCGGCGGACGTCAGGGTTACGCGGGACTATTCCAACCTCTATCTCAGCCTGAACGGTGGTACTGACCGCCTGACGCTGCAGTACTGGTTCAGCGGGGATGCCTACCGCATCGAGCGGGTGCAGTTCGGCGACGGCACGGTGTGGGGGGTGCAGGAGCTGCTCGACAGGATACCCGGGGCGACGGAAGGCAATGACGTGCTGGGAGGCAGCGCCGGGAACGATGCGCTCAATGGGCTGGGCGGCGATGACAGCTTGTACGGAGGTGCCGGCAACGACATTCTGGACGGCGGAGCGGGGAGTGACTACCTCGCTGGAGAGGCCGGCAACGACACCTACGTCTTCGGCCCGGGTGCCGGCCAGGACACCATTAGCGACTACGATGCCACGGCCGGCAACACCGACACGGTGCGGATTGCCGACGGGGTGGCGCCGGCCGATCTCAGGGTCACGCGGGACTATTCCAACCTCTACCTCAGCCTGAACGGCGGGACGGATCGCCTGAAGCTGCAGAGTTGGTTTTACTCGGACGCCTGGCGCATCGAGCGGGTGCAGTTCGGCGACGGCACGGTGTGGGGCGTGCAGGAGTTGCTCGACAGGATACCCGGGGCGACGGAAGGCAATGACGTGCTATGGGGAACCGCGGGAGGCGATGCGCTCGGCGGGCTGGGCGGCGATGACAGCTTGTACGGAGGTGCTGGCAACGACACCCTGGACGGCGGGGTGGGGAGTGACTACCTCGCTGGTGAGGCCGGCAACGATACCTACGTTTTCGGCCCGGGTGCCGGCCAGGACACCATTAGCGACTACGACGCCACGGCCGGCAACACCGACACGGTGCGGATTGCCGACGGGGTGGCGCCGGCCGACCTCAGGGTCACGCGCGATCAATCCAACCTCTACCTCGGCCTGAGCGGCGGCGTGGAACAGCTGACACTGCAGAACTGGTTTTACTCTGACACCTACCGCATCGAGCGAGTGCAGTTCGGCGACGGCACGGTGTGGGGCGTGCAGGAGTTGTTGGACCGAATACCCGGGGCGACGGAAGGCGACGATGTGCTGGGAGGCACTGCCGGGAACGATGCGCTCAACGGGCTGGGCGGAAACGATACGCTGTACGGCGGGGCCGGCAACGATACGTTAGAAGGTGGCTTTGGCAACGATTACCTGGTTGGCGAATCCGGGAACGACACCTATCTCTTCGGCCCGGGTGCCGGGCAGGATTACATTCGCGATAACGACGCCACGGCCGGCAACACCGACACGGTGCGGATTGCCGGCGGGGTGGCGCCGGCCGATGTCAGGGTAACCCGGGATATATTCAACCTCTACCTCGGCCTGAACGGCGGATCGGATCGCCTGACACTGCAGTATTGGTTCAGCGGGGAGGCCTATCGCATCGAGAGGGTGCAGTTCGGCGATGGCACAGAGTGGAATGCGGCCGACCTGGCCGATCGCGCCAATGCCGCCACGGAAGGCAGTGACGTGCTATGGGGAACCACGGGAGGCGATGCGCTTAGCGGGCTGAGCGGAAACGATACCCTGTACGGAGGTGCCGGCAATGACACGCTGGATGGCGGTTCTGGCAACGACTACCTGTTTGGCAATGACGGCAACGACACCTACGTCTTCGGTCCGGGTGCCGGCCAGGACGCCATTAGCGACTACGACGCCGTTGCTGGCAACACCGACACCGTGCGGATTACCGACGGGGTGGCGCCGGCCGACCTCAGGGTCACGCGCGATCTATACAACCTTTACCTCAGTCTGAACGGAGAAGCCGACCGGCTGTCCTTGTCCAACTGGTTTCATGAAGATGCCAGCCGCATCGAGCGGGTGCAGTTCGGCGACGGCACGGTGTGGGGCGTGCAGGAGTTGCTGGACCGGATACCCGGGGCGAGCGAAGGCAACGACGTTCTGGCGGGCAGTGCAGGTGACGATGCGCTCGGCGGGCTGGGCGGCGATGACAGCCTGTACGGAGGTGCCGGCAACGACACCCTGGATGGCGGGGCAGGCAACGATTACCTGGAGGGTGGCGAAGGCAATGATGTCTATGTATTCGGTCCGGCTTTCGTGCAAGAAGATTACATCTCCGACTACGACGGAACGGAAGGCAACCTCGATGCGGTACGGTTTATCGAGGGGGTCGCGCCATCGGATGTGTCGATATTGCGGGATCCTTGGGACGGTTTCTGGTTTTCCGTCTCCGGCGGCAACCGGATCTGGGTCGAAGGCTGGAACTACGGAGCAGAGTACCAGATCGAAAGAGTCGAGTTCTTCGACGGGACTCAGTGGGACAAGGCGGAAATCATGCTGCGTGCCTACGCCCTCGACGAGAATGGCAATGCCGTCATAGGCACGGACGGGAACGACACACTGGACGGATTGGGCGGGGACGATTATCTGTACGGTTTGTCCGGAGATGATCAGCTTGTGGGCGGCGCGGGCGCCGATCATATGGTTGGCGGCGCCGGGAGCGATACCTATCGGTTTGATGCCGGCAGCGGACGGGACGTCATTGAAGAAAATATCGACGGCCTCGATGAGCCTGACTATATCCTGTATGGCAGCGGGATCGCTCCGGCCGACATTCGCGTCCATCGAAACCCCTCTTCGAACGATCTGGTGCTGGAATCGAACGGCGGGCTCGACAAGATAACGATATCGGGCTGGTTTTCCGAAGACTCCTACAAGATCGAACAGGTCGTCTTCGAAGACGGCACTGTCTGGGATGTGGACCGGCTGCGCGATATGGCCAGTACGGGTACGTCCTCGGACGACACCATCGAGGGTGGGGATGGCAGCGACGACGTCCTCCGCGGCCTGGAAGGCAACGACAGCCTCAGCGGTTTGGGCGGCTACGACACCCTGGAGGGTGGCGACGGAAATGACAGCCTGAACGGGGGCGAGGAGGCCGACGTGCTCGACGGCGGTTCGGGCGCCGACGCCATGGAGGGCGGCACGGATGACGACATCTACTACGTTGACAGCGCGGCCGATGTCGTTGTCGAGCAGGTCGATGAGGGCACGGATGAAGTGCGCAGCCTGCTCAGCTATACGCTGGGGGGCAACGTCGAGAACCTGTTGCTGCTGGGAACAGCCAACCTGAACGGCACCGGCAACGGCCTGGACAACGTCATCGGGGGAAACGAAGGCAATAACACGCTGAACGGCAGGGCGGGGGCCGATGCCATGTATGGCGGCATGGGCAACGACGTCTACGTCGTCGATAACGAGAATGACTTCGTATTCGAAAACGCTGGAGAGGGCACGGACCGGGTTAACGCCGCGGTTGCCTACAGCCTGCCGGATGAGGTCGAGAACCTTACCCTGACCGGTTCGGCGGACCTGTGGGGCAGCGGCAACGGCATGGCGAATGCCATTACCGGGAATGCCGGAAACAACGAACTTGTTGGAGGGGAAGGCAACGACGCGCTCAACGGCGCCGCGGGCGCCGACACCCTGATCGGCGGGTTGGGCAACGACACCTGCACGGTGGATGCCGCCAGCGACGTGGTCGAGGAATACGCCGACAATGGTACGGATCGTGTCAATGCCGCCTGCGATTATGTCTTGCCGGACAACGTCGAGAACCTGACCCTGACCGGAAGTGCCGCTCTTGCCGGGGCTGGCAACGGACTGGCGAACGTGCTGACGGGCAATGCCGCGGCCAACACCCTGACGGGCGGCGAGGGCAACGACACGCTGAACGGCGCAGCCGGCGCCGACACCCTGGTCGGCGGACTGGGCGACGACACCTATACGGTGGGCAATGCCGGCGACGCGATCGACGAGCTGGCCGACGAAGGGTACGACATCGTCAATAGCCCGGTGAGCTACACCCTTTCGGAGCATCTCGAACGGCTGAATCTGACCGGCACTGCCGCCATCGAGGGCGCAGGCAACGGGCAGGGCAACCTGCTCTTCGGCAACATCGCCGGCAACGTTCTTTACGGGGGCGCGGGCAACGACACGCTGAACGGCGCCGCCGGCAACGACACGATGTCCGGCGGGCCGGGGGACGATGCCTATACGGTGAGCAGCGTCGACGATGCGGTGATCGAAGCGGCGGACGAGGGCCTGGACTCGGTGAGCGCCTCGGTCAGCTACGTTCTATCCGGCAATGTCGAGAACCTGAGGCTGACCGGATCTGCCGTCCTCAATGCCACGGGGAACGCCCTCGCCAACGCGCTTGCAGGCAACACGGCCGCAAACATTCTTGACGGCGGCAGCGGCGCCGATACGCTCGCCGGCGGCAGCGGCGCCGACACCTATGTCGTGGACGATGTCGGCGACGCGATCGTAGAGAATGCCGGGCAGGGAACGGATACCGTCCGCAGCACGGTGAGCTATGCGCTGAGCGCCAACGTGGAGAACCTGATCCTGCAGGGCGATGACGCCATCGACGGCGCCGGCAACGAACTCAACAACGCGCTGGCCGGGAATGCGGCGGCCAACGTGCTCGCCGGCGGCGCAGGCAGGGACACGCTGGACGGCGGTGCCGGCGACGATACCTTGATCGGCGGCCTGGGCAACGACGTTTATATGATCAATGACGCAGGCGATGCCATCGTCGAGAATGCCGCCGAGGGGACGGACACGGTGCAGGGCGCCGTGAGCTGCACGCTTGCGGCCAATGTCGAGAACCTGACCCTGATCGGCACGGCTGCGATCGATGGCGCTGGCAACGCGCTGAACAACGTGCTCACGGGCAATTCGGCGGCCAACACCCTCAGCGGGGACGAAGGCAACGACACGCTGAATGGTGCTGCCGGCGCCGACACACTGGCTGGCGGGCTGGGCAACGACATCTACCTCGTTGAGAATGTGGAAGACACCCTGGTCGAGAATGCCGGCGAAGGTACCGACACCGTCAGGAGCAGCGCAAGTTACACGCTTGGCGAGAACATCGAGAACCTGACCCTGCAGGGCAGCGACGCCATCGACGGCACCGGCAATGCGCTCAACAACGCCATTACGGGCAACACGGCGGCCAACAGCCTTGATGGGGGCGAAGGAAACGACACTCTGAGCGGCGGCGCCGGCGACGACACCTATGTTCTCGGACGGGGCTACGGCAGCGATGTCGTGCGTGAGAATGACGCGACAGTCGGCAATGCCGATACGGTACGGTTCCTGGAAGGCATTGGCACCGACCAGGTCTGGCTGCGTCACGTCGGGAACAACCTTGTAGTCAGCGTCATCGGCACTGCGGACAAGCTGACGGTCGCGAATTGGTACCTGGGCAGCCAGTATCGTGTCGAACAGTTCAGGACCGCGGGCAATTCGTTGCTGCTCGATACGCAGGTCGAGAACCTCGTCCAGGCCATGGCGGCTTTCGCGCCGCCGCCGGCAGGCCAGACGACCCTGCCGCAGAACTACCAGGACGTCCTGGCGCCGGTGATCGCCGCCAACTGGCAGTAGCCTGCATCGATGCAGGCTTTGCCATTGAGGAAATCCCGATCATGACCGACCACTCGCCGCCACTGACGCTCGTCGCCGACGGGGACGTTCCCCAGCCGGACAAGCAGCCGGGCCCGCAGCCGGATACGGGCCTGCTCGGCCTCGTCATGCTGGCGCGCTACCACAACGTCGCCGCCGATGCGCAGCAGCTTGCCCACGAATTCAAGGCCGACGGCCGCCCGTTCGACACGACGCAAGTCCTGCTGGCCGCCAAGCGCCTGGGCCTCAAGGCCAAGCTCGTCCAGACGGACTTCGCACGTCTGGAACGAACGCCCTTGCCGGCTCTCGCGGTCGACAAGGATGGACGTTTCTTTATCCTTGCCCGGGCCGACGGGGATCAGGTGCTGATCCAGGACCCCCGCGTCGAGCGACCGCAAGTCCTGTCCGCCGGAGAGTTCTCCGAGCGGTGGACGGGGCAGTTGATCCTGCTCACTTCCCGGGCGTCGCTGGCGGGGGAGCTCGCCAGGTTCGACTTCACCTGGTTCATCCCGGCCGTCGTCAAATACCGCAAGCTGCTGGGCGAAGTCCTGCTGGTGTCGTTCGTCCTGCAGCTGTTTGCCCTGGTCACCCCGCTCTTCTTCCAGGTGGTGATGGACAAGGTGCTGGTGCATCGCGGCTTCACCACGCTGGACGTGATCGCCTTCGGCCTGCTGGTGGTCGTGGTCTTCGAGGCCGCCCTCTCCGGCCTGAGAACCTACGTCTTCTCGCATACCACCAGCCGGATCGACGTCGAGCTGGGGGCTCGCCTGTTCCGCCACCTGCTGAACCTGCCGCTGGCCTACTTCCAGGCCCGCCGCGTCGGCGACTCCGTGGCGCGGGTGCGGGAGCTGGAGAACATCCGCCAGTTCCTCACCGGCAACGCCATCACCCTGGTGCTGGATCTCTTCTTCTCGGTGGTATTCATTGCCGTGATGCTGTTCTACAGCGGCTGGCTGACCCTGGTCGTGGTGCTGTCGCTGCCCTGCTATTTCATCCTGTCGCTGCTGGTCACCCCGCTGCTGCGCGCCCGGCTGCACGAGAAATTCAACCGCGGCGCCGAAAACCAGGCCTTCCTGGTCGAGACCATCAACGGCATCGACACCCTCAAGGCGATGGCCGTCGAGCCGCAGATGACGCGCCGCTGGGACAACCAGCTGTCGGCCTATGTGGCGGCCGGCTTCCGCACGACGACACTGGCGACGGTTGCCCACGAGGGCGTTTCGCTGATCGGCAAGCTGGTGACCGTAGTGACCATGTGGCTCGGCGCGCGCCTGGTGATTGCCGGCGAGCTTTCCGTCGGCCAGCTCATCGCCTTCAACATGCTCGCCGGACGGGTGGCGATGCCGGTGATGCGCCTGGCCCAGTTATGGACCGATTTCCAGCAAACCGGCATCTCGGTGCAGCGGCTCGGCGACATCCTCAACGCCCGCACCGAGGTGGCCAATGCCAATCGCAGCACGCTGCCCCCTCTTGCCGGCCGCATCGAGTTCGACCAGGCGGTCTTCCGCTATCGGACGGATGGACCGGAAGTCCTGCGCGGCATCAGCCTCGTGATTCAACCCGGCGAGGTGATCGGCATCGTCGGGCGTTCCGGTTCCGGCAAGAGCACGCTGACCAGGCTGGCGCAGCGCCTCTACGTTCCCGAGCGCGGCCGGGTGCTGATCGACGGCGTTGACCTGGCGATGGCCGACAGTTCCAGCCTGCGGCGCCAGATCGGCGTGGTCCTGCAGGAGAACATGCTGTTCAACCGCACCATCCGCGAGAACATCGCCCTGGCCGATCCGGGCCTGCCGATGGAGGCGGTGATCCAGGCCGCCAGGCTGGCCGGCGCCCACGAGTTCATTCTCGAGCTGCCGGAAGGGTACGACACCGTGGTGGGGGAGCACGGCGCAACGCTGTCCGGCGGCCAGCGCCAGCGGATCGCCATCGCCCGCGCGTTGATTGTCAATCCGCGCATCCTTATCTTCGATGAGGCGACCAGTGCCCTTGACTACGAGTCCGAGCGCATCATCCAGAACAACATGAAGGCCATTTGCCAGGGGCGGACGGTGCTCATCATCGCCCACCGGCTGAGCGCGATCCGGGACGCCCATCGCATCGTCGTCCTGGATCGGGGGCAGATCGTGGAACACGGCACGCATGCGGAGCTGCTCGCCCGCGAGGCAGGCCATTACTCGCGCCTGCATCACCTGCAGCACGGGTAGCGCGATGAGCCGTGCCATCCTCCTGCGGCTGCAGGCAACCCTGGATCTCCTGAAGCGCCATGGCGCGGTGTTTCGCCATGCATGGCGCGAGCGTGCAAGCCTGGCACCGCAGTCGCGATTGCCTCACGAAGCACAGTTCCTTCCGGCGGCCCTGGAGCTTCAGGAGACCCCGGTCTCGCCGGCGCCCAGAGTCGCCCTGTGGCTGTTGGTGATTTTCGCCTTCATAACCCTGCTCTGGGCCGGATTCGGTCATATCGACATCGTGGCCGTCGCACCCGGGAAGATCGTGCCGAATGACCGGACCAAGGTTGTCCAGCCCATTGAAACCGCGACCGTCAGGGCGATCAGGGTGAGCGACGGCCAGTCCGTCAAGGCAGGGGATATCCTGATCGAGCTCGATACGACGAATACGACGGCCGACGCCACGCGCCTTGCCAGCGACCTGGCCGCAGCCCGCCTGCAGGCGGCCAGGGCCAGGGCATTGCTTGCCGCCATCGCGACCGGCAGGCCGCCTTCCCTACCTGCCCAGCCCGATATCGACGCGGATCGGCTGTTGCAGGAGCAGCGTGTTCTGGAAGGGCAGCACGGCGAATTCCAGGCAAGGCTCGCCCGCATCGAAGCCGATATCGCCAAGCGGGAGGCCGAGTTGCGCTCGACCCGGGAAATCGTGAGGAAGCTTGAGCAGACGGCGCCTATCGCCAGAGGGCGGGCGGAGGACTTCAAGGAACTGGTGGCGAAGAACTTCATATCGAGGCATGCCTACCTGGAAAAGGAGCAGTTGCGCATCGAACAGGAGGCGGATCTCGCCACGCAGCGCAGCCGGATCGATGAACTGACGGCGGCCTTGCAGGAGGTCAGGGGCCAGCGCATGGCGCTGATAGCGGAAACCAGGCGTTTGACGCTGGACAGCCTGAACGAGGCGGAGCAGAAGACCACGACCTACAGCCAGGAGCTCGTCAAGGCGGAGTCGCGCGGCAGGCTCATGACGCTGACCGCTCCGGTCGATGGCACGGTCCAGCAGCTGGCCGTGCATACGGTGGGCGGCGTGGTTACTCCTGCACAGCCTCTCATGATGCTCGTGCCGAAAGACAATCCGATCGAGGTCGAGGCCTATGTGGAAAACAAGGATATCGGATTCGTCAATGCCGGGCAGGAGGCGGTGGTCAAGATCGAGACCTTCCCCTTCACCAGGTACGGCACGATCGGTGCCAAGGTGGTCGGCGTGTCCAACGACGCCGTCAATGACGAGAAGCGGGGGCTGATCTTCCCGGCGCGGGTGATGCTCGAAAGGGCGACGATCCGGGTTGAAAACAAGGCCGTCAATCTTTCTCCCGGGATGGCGGTCACGGTGGAGGTCAGGACTGCGCAGCGGCGGGTGATCGAGTATTTCCTGAGCCCGCTGCTGCAGTACAAGGATGAGAGCCTGCGGGAGCGGTAGCAGGGGCAGCCGGCCTGTGGGAAAAGTCAGTCTCCGGAGGACGGCGGTTTCGGTTTGCGCGGCAATCTGAGCCGCGGAACTTGTCGGACGGATGTTGGTCATGTAGGATGACCAACATCCGTCCGACTGGAGCGCAGCATGTCGAAATACAACATCGCCGAGGCCAAGGCGCATTTTTCCGAACTGGTGCAGAAAGCCATGCTCGGCGAGGAGGTCGTCATCGCCAAGGGCAACAAGCCCGTGCTCAAGCTGGTGCCGCTCGAAAAGCCCAGGCAGTCGCGCAAGCCGGGTTCTGCCAGGGGACAGATCTGGATGGCGCCGGATTTCGATGCGATTCCCGAAGGATTCGAGGATTACGCCTGATGCGGGTGCTCCTGGATACCCATGCCTTTCTGTGGTGGGCGGAGGATTCGCCGAAGTTGTCGGGTAAGGCACGCAAGGTGATTGCCGATCCGGAAAGCCAGTGCCTGGTCAGCCATGTCTGCGCCTGGGAGATCGCCGTAAAGACCAGCATCGGCAAGCTGAAAATCCCCGGCCCGCTCGGCATCTTCTTTCCCAGGGAAATGCAGACGCATGGGTTCGAGCCGCTGCGCATCGATTTCCGCGCCGTTGCACGCGTTGAGGGGCTGCCGTTTCACCACCGCGATCCCTTCGACCGCCTGCTCATCGCCCAGGCGCTCGAGGAAAAGCTGCCCGTTCTCACTGCCGATCCGATATTCCGTAAATACGGCGTCAAGCGGATCTGGTAGGCAAGCAGCCGTTCCGCAAAAGTCAGTCTCCGGAGGACGGCGGCTTGAGTCGCGCCAGGCCTTCCTCGACGGCGCGGTTGACGTATTCGGCGTAGAAGTCGGCGAGGCGGAAGCCGACGATGGGGTCGGCGAGGCGCAGGCCGTCGGGGCCATACACCATGAGCGTCGGCGTGAAGCGCGCGCCTTCGCTGCGGGCGAAGGCGCGCTGGCTGGTGTTCCTGCCGGCGAAGTCGGTCAGCGGCGCGTCGTCGTCGAGGGCGATCTCGCGCAGCACGACGCGGCGGCGCGCGGCGGGGTCGCGCTGCAGCGGCAGGAGGACTTCGCGCCGGGCGCGTTCGCACCAGGGGCAGTCGGCCTGGCTGTAGAGCACCAGCATGACGGTGCCGCGCGCGCGCATGTCGCGGGCATCGGCGGCGAGGTCGCGCGCCGGGACGATGCCGCCCGCCGCCGCGCCGGGCGCCGTCGGCAGCCATGCTAAAATCAGCAACACCGTACGCCAGCCGCGCACAATTCTCTCCGAAAGTCCCGAACCGTGAATCCGACGCATCCCGAGCGCATCGTCATCGCCACGCGCGAATCGCGCCTGGCCCTCTGGCAGGCCGAGCACGTGCGCGACCGCCTGCGCGCATTGTACCCGCGCTGTTCCGTCGAGCTGCTCGGCATGACCACGCGCGGCGACCAGATCCTCGACCGGCCCCTGGCCAAGGTCGGCGGCAAGGGCCTCTTCGTCAAGGAACTGGAGACGGCGCTTCTGGACAGACGCGCCGACATCGCGGTTCATTCCATGAAGGATGTGCCGATGACCCTGGAGCCGGCGTTCGTCCTGGCGGCCATCTCGGCGCGCGAGACCCCGTTCGACGCCTTCGTCTCGAACAGGTACGCCGCGCTGGAGGAGATTCCTCCCGGCGGCGCGGTGGGCACCTCCAGCCTGCGCCGCGAGGCGCAGCTGCATGCCCGCTTTCCCTATCTTGCCGTGACCAGCCTGCGCGGCAACCTCGACACGCGCCTGCGCAAGCTCGACGAGGGGCAATACGACGCCATCATCCTGGCGGCGGCGGGGCTGACTCGCCTCGGCCTGGCCGCGCGCATCCGCGCCGTGCTGCCTGCCGAGCTGTCGCTGCCGGCGGCGGGGCAGGGCGCGCTGGGCATCGAGGCGCTGGCCGAGCGGCCCGAGGTGGCGGCCTGGGTGGCGCCGCTCGCCGATGCCGACACCGCCGCCTGCGTGCGCGCCGAGCGCGCCGTCTCGCGCGCGCTCGCCGGCAGCTGCGAGGTGCCGCTGGGCGCCTTCGCGGAAATCGAGAACGGCCGGTTGCGCCTGCGCGGCTTCGTGGCCGCGCCGGACGGCAGCCGCATGGCCAGTGCGGAGCTGCGCGGCGACCCGGGCGATGCCGAGGCGCTGGGACAAACCCTGGCCGACGAACTGCGCGCGCGCGGCGCCGGGGAGATTCTCGCCGCGCTGGGGGGATGACGGGCCGGTGAGCGCCACTCTGTCGGGACGGTGCATCGTCGTCACGCGGCCGGCGGAGCAGGCGGAGAAGCTGGCCCGCGAGATCGAGGCGCGCGGCGGCATCGCCGTGCGCTTTCCCGTGCTGGCAATCTTCGATGCGGATGACCCGCGTCCCTTGCAGGATGCGGCGGCGCGCATCGGCGAATTCGACCTCGCCGTCTTCGTCAGCCCGAACGCGGCGGAGAAGGCGCTTGCCGTCATCACCGGGAAGCGGCCCTGGCCCGCCGGGGTTGCCGCTGCGGCGATGGGCCAGACCAGTGCGCGCGCCATCGCCCGCTTCGGCGTGGCGCGCATCGTCACCCCCGCGGGCGGTCGCTTCGACAGCGAGGCGCTGCTGGAACGGCCGGAATTTGCAGCAGAGGCGGTGCGCGGCAGGCGGGTGGCGATCTTCCGCGGCGACGCCGGGCGCGAGCTGCTCGGCGAGACGCTGGAGGCACGCGGCGCGAAGGTCGAGCGGATCGCCTGCTACCGGCGCGGCTGCCCGGACATCGACGCCGGGCCGTTGCGCGCGGCGCTTCGCCAGGGGCGGATCGATGCCCTGACGGTGACGAGCAGCGAGGGGCTGCGCAACCTGGCGGCGATGGTCGGAGCGGCTGAGGCGGCGGCGCTGAAGGCGGTGCCGCTGTTCGTCGCGCACCAGCGCATCGCCGCGGAGGCGCGCGGTCTGGGGTTTGCCGAGGCGATCGTGACGGCGCCGGGCGACGCCGGACTGGTCGAGGGGCTGGAAACGCATTTCAGCGCGAAGGGAAACGGATAGACATGGCACACGACGCACTTACCTCCCCGGCCCGGCCCGGCCCGCTGCAGCGGGCGGGGGCGGCGCTGCGCCAGCCAGCGACATGGGTGGCGCTCGCGGCGCTCGTGCTGTTCGCCTGGCAGTGGTTCGATGCGCGCGCGCGCATGGCCGAGCTGCAGCAGGAGGTGGCGCGGCGCCTGGCCGGCGGCGATGCGGCGGCCGCGGAGGCGCGCGCCCTGGCGAGGCAGAACCAGGAGGCGCTCGCCGCCCTGCAGGCCAAGGCGGGCGCGCTGGAAGCCAGGCTGGCCGAGTCGCAGAGCCAGCAGGCGGCGCTCGATGCGATGGTGCAGGAGCTTACGCGCAACCGCGACGAGCGCCTGCTGGCGGAGGTCGAGCAGGCGCTGAATGCCGCCGCCCAGCAGTTGCAGCTGGCCGGCAACGTCGAGGCGGCGCTGCTCGCCCTGCAGGGCGCGGAAGCGCGCCTGGGCGCCGCCGGCCGCGCGCAGTTCCTGCCCCTGCGCAAGGTCATCGCGCGCGACATCGAGCGGCTGAAGGCGCTGCCGCTGGCCGACGTGCCCGGCATCGCGCTGCGCATCGAGGGCGTCGCCGGCGCTGTCGACGCGATGCCGCTCGCCTTCGAGGCCAAGCCGCGCATCGAGCCGGCGAAAGGCGGCTTCGTGCCGGCCGCGGCGCCCGGCTACTGGGAGAAGCTGATCGCCGAGCTGTGGCAGGAACTGAAGAGCCTGATCCGCATCGAGCGGCTCGACCGTCCCGATCCGGCGCTGCTCTCGCCCAGCCATGCGTTCTTCCTGCGCGAGAACCTCAAGCTGCGCCTGGTGAACGCCCGCCTGGCGCTGCTGCAGCGCGACGGCAAGTCGTTCCAGCAGGACGTCCGCCAGGCGCTGGCCTGGATCGAGAAGTATTTCGACACGCGCGCCAGGCCCGTGCAAGCGGCGCTGGCCACGCTCCGGCAGCTTGCCGCGGCCGATGTCGGGCTGGCCCTGCCCAGCCTGCAGGAAAGCCTGACGACGCTGCGCAACTTCAAGGTCGCGCGGGAGCGGGACAGCCTGCCCTCCGCCCCGCTGCGGAAGGGAGCGGACGGCGGCTCCTCCGCGCGCGGCGCTCCAGCGGGGGGCGGCTGATGCGCGCGCTGTTCTGGCTGCTGGCGCTGTTCGCCCTCGCCGTCGGCGTTTCGCTGGCCTTCGGCTACAACGAGGGCTACGTGCTGGTCGTGCTGCCGCCCTGGCGCGTCGAACTGTCGCTGAACCTCTTCATCGTGCTCCTGGCCGGCGGCTTCCTGTTCCTGCATCTCGTGCTGCGCCTGATTGCGCACACCCTGCGCCTGCCGCAGGCGGTGCGCGCGTTCCGCGAGCGCAGGCGGCGCGAGAAGGCGGGCCGCGCCCTGCGCGAGGCGGTGCTGCAGCTCTTCGAGGGGCGCTACGGCCATGCCCTGAAGAATGCCGCGGTGTCCTACGCCGCCGGCGAGGCGCCGGCCCTTTCCGCCCTGGTCGCGGCGCGCGCCGCGCATTCGCTGCGCGACGCCGCGCGCGAGGCGGAATGGCTCGGGCGCGCGGCGGGCCACGACGGCGAGGCGCACGCGGCGAGGCTGATGACCGAGGCGGAACTGCATGTCGGCTCGCGCCGCTTCGAGGCCGCGCTGGAAGCGCTTGCCGCCCTGCAGGCGGGCGGCGGCCGGCACATCGCCGCGCTGCGCCTGGCGCTGCGCGTGCATCGCGGCCTCGGCCGCTGGGACGATGTGCTGAAGGTGGCGCGCCAGCTCGAGAAGCACCGCGCCCTGTCGCAGGACGCCGCGCTCCCGCTCAAGCAGCGCGCCCACCAGGAGAACCTGCGCGGGCGCGAAGGCGATGCCCGCGCGCTGGTCGCCTACTGGGAGGCCGTGCCCGCCGAGGAGCGGCGCGCGCCCCGCCTGGCGGCAGTCGCGGCGCGGGCACTGATCGCAGCCGGCGACGGCGCGTCGGCGCAACGCATCGTCGAGCAGCAGGTCGATGCCGGCTGGGATTCCGAGCTGGCCGAGCTGTATGCCGCCTGCCGCGGCGGCGACACGCTGGCGCGCATCGCCCGCGCCGAGAAGTGGCTGGAGCGGCATCCCGAGGATGCGCGACTGCTGCTGGCCCTGGGCCGGCTCTGCCGCGAGCAGCAGCTGTGGGGCAAGGCGCAGAGCTATTTCGAGGCGTCGCTGGCGGTGCAGCCGAACCAGGACGCGTATGCCGAACTCGCCTCGCTCCTCGCCCAGCTCGGGCGCAGCGAGGAATCGAACCGGGCCTACCGCAGCGCGGCGGCGCTGTGCCGTTCGGAGGACTGAGAGGACAGAGGACAGAGTTTTACCGCGCCCGCAGGGTGCGCAAGCCGGATACCACCGGCAAAGCCGGGGGGCATCGATCGGATCGTCATGCCGGCGAAAGCCGGTATCCAGGGCGGTCGCTCTCGAAGCAACAGCCGCATTCTGGATTCCGGCTTTCGCCGGCATGACAAGTTTGGTGCCGACATGATGGAATGCTGGGCTTCGTTGGCAATCAGCTATCTCTGTGAGTTATCTGTCCTCTGCAGCCCAATCGCGCGGGGGCAGGAAATCCGTGTAGAGCTTTTCCTCGGCGCTGCCCGGCGCGGGCTGCCAGTCGTAGCGCCATTTCACGACGGGCGGCAGCGACATCAGGATGGACTCGGCGCGCCCGCCCGATTGCAGGCCGAACAGCGTGCCGCGGTCCCACACCAGGTTGAACTCGACGTAGCGGCCGCGCCGGTAGGCCTGGAAGTCGCGCTCGCGATCTGTGTAGGGCAGGGCGCGGCGGCGCTCCGCGATGGGCAGGTAGGCATCGAGGAAGACGTCGCCGACGGCATGCGTCAGGCCGAAGCAGCGCTCGAAGCCTCCTTCATTGAGATCGTCGAAGAAGATGCCGCCGATGCCGCGCGGCTCGTTGCGGTGCCTGAGGTAGAAATACTCGTCGCACCATTTCTTGCAGCGCGGGTACACGTCGGCGCCGAAGGGCGCCAGCGCATCCCTGCAGGTGCGGTGAAAGTGGCGAGCGTCTTCCTCGAAGCCGTAATAGGGCGTCAGATCCATGCCGCCGCCGAACCACCAGACCGGCTCTTCGTTTTCCTTGCGGGCAAGGAAGAGCCGCACGTTCATGTGCGCCGTCGGGCAATAGGGGTTGCGCGGATGCAGCACCAGCGAGACGCCCATTGCCTCCCAGGCGCGGCCGGCGAGCGCCGGACGCGCGGCAGTGGCCGAGGGGGGCAGGCTGCTGCCGGTGACGTGGGAGAAATTGACGCCGCCGCGCTCGAAGAAGCTGCCTTCCTCCACGACGCGGGCAATTCCGCCGCCGCCCTCCGGGCGCGTCCACGCATCGATGAGGAAGGGCTTGCCGTCGAAGGCTTCCAGTGCGGCGACGATGCGGTCCTGCAGGCCGCGGAAATAGCCGAGGACCGCTGCCGCGTCCATCGTCAGCGCCGCAGGGCGCGATGCCCGATGTCGCGCCGCATCTGCATGCCGTCGAATTCGATCTGCTCGGCGATCTCGTAGGCGCGCATCTGCGCCGCCCTGACGTTGTCGCCCAGCGCCGCGACGCAGAGCACGCGCCCGCCCGCGGTGACGATCTCCTTGCCGGCGAGCGCGGTGCCGGCATGGAAGACGTGGTAGTCGTCTCCGCCCGGCGGCAGGCCGTGGATGGGATCGCCCTTGCGCGGCGACTCGGGGTAGCCGGCCGCCGCCATGACGACGCCGAGGGCGACGCGGCGGTCCCATTTCGCTTCGATGTCCCTGAGCTTGCAGTGGATGGCCGCCTCGACGAGGTCGACCAGGTCGCTCTTCAGGCGCAGCATGATCGGCTGCGTTTCCGGGTCGCCCATGCGGCAGTTGAATTCCAGCGTCTTCACCGCGCCGTCGGGCGCGATCATCAGGCCGGCATAGAGGAAGCCGGTATAGGGGATGCCGTCCTGCGCCATGCCGTTCAGCGTCGGCATGATGACCTCGCGCATGGCGCGCGCGTGCACATCCGGCGTCACCACCGGCGCCGGCGAGTAGGCGCCCATGCCGCCGGTGTTGGGGCCCGCGTCGCCGTCGTGCAGCCGCTTGTGGTCCTGGCTGGTGGCGAGCGGCAGGGCGTGCGTGCCGTCGCACATGACGATGAAGCTGGCCTCCTCGCCTTCGAGGTACTCCTCGATCACCACGCGCGCGCCGGCGTCGCCCATCCTGTTGTCGGTGAGCATCATGTCGATGGCGGCATGCGCCTCGGCGGAATCCATCGCGACCACCACGCCCTTGCCGGCGGCCAGCCCGTCGGCCTTGATGACGATCGGCGCGCCTTGCGCGTCGACGTAGGCGTGCGCCTCCTCGGCATTGCCGAAGGTGGCGAAGGCGGCGGTGGGAATCCTGTGGCGCTGCATGAAGCGCTTGGCGAAATCCTTGGAAGATTCGAGCTGCGCCGCCTCGCGCGTCGGCCCGAAGATGAGCAGGTTTCTGGCGCGGAAGGCATTCACCACGCCGGCGGCGAGCGGTGCCTCGGGGCCGACCACGGTGAGGTAGATCTGTTCGCGCTCGGCAAAGGCGACGAGATCTTCGACCGAAGCGAGCGCCACGTTCTCCAGGCCGTTCTCGCGCGCCGTGCCGGCGTTGCCTGGGGCGACGAAGACTTTCTGGATGCGCGGCGACTGCGCCAGCCGCCAGGCCAGCGCGTGCTCGCGGCCGCCGGAACCAATCACAAGCAACTTCATAAGGACCTCACCACGGCGTGCACGGCGACACGGCGAAAGGCGGCCATTTCAATATCGCCGTGTCGCCGTGTTCGCCGTGGTTATCAATGTCTGAAATGGCGGAAGCCGGTGAACACCATGGCGACGTTCTGCTCGTCGGCGGCGGCGATCACTTCCGCGTCGCGCACCGAGCCGCCGGGCTGGATCACCGCCGTGGCGCCGGCCTTGGCCAATACGTCGAGGCCGTCGCGGAAGGGGAAGAAGGCGTCCGAGGCGACCACCGAGCCGGCTACCGTCAGGCCGTTGTTCTCGGCCTTGATGGCGGCGATGCGGGCGGAGTCGACGCGGCTCATCTGGCCGGCGCCGACGCCCATGGTCATGCCGTCCTTGCAATAGACGATGGCGTTCGACTTGACATACTTGGCCACCCGCCAGGCGAACAGCAGGTCGGTCATCTCCTGCGGCGTCGGCGCGCGCTTCGTCACCACCTTGATGTCCGATTCGTCGATGCGCGCCGCATCGGCCGTCTGCACCAGCAGGCCGCCGCCGACGCGCTTGTAGTCGAAGACGTTCTCGGCGCGGCCCCCTTGCGGCATGGGGACGATCATCACGCGCAGGTTCTGCTTGGCGGCGAAGACGGCGCGGGCGTCGGCGGTGATCTCCGGGGCGATGATCACCTCGGCGAACTGGCCGGAGACGGCCTCGGCCGTCGCCTTGTCGATGGCGCAGTTGAAGGCGATGATGCCGCCGAAGGCGGAGGTCGGGTCGGTCTTGAAGGCTTTGCGGTAGGCCTCTTCCGCCGTTGCCGCAATGGCGACGCCGCAGGGGTTGGCGTGCTTGACGATGACGCACGCTGCAGTTGCGTTAGCGGTGTCGAAGGCCTTGACGCATTCCCAGGCCGCGTCGGCGTCGGCGATATTGTTGTAGGAGAGCTCCTTGCCCTGCAACTGCGCATAGTTTGCGATGCTGCCCGGCACGGTCGCCGGCTCGCGGTAGAACGCCGCCTGCTGGTGCGGGTTCTCGCCGTAGCGCAGGGTGTCGACCTTGTCGAAGGCGAGCTGCAGGCGCTCGGGGAAGCCGCCCGGTTTGTTGTCGGCGTCCAGGCTGGTCAGCCAGTTGGAGATCGCCGCGTCGTAGCGTGCCGTGTGCGTGAAGGCCTTCTTGGCCAAGGCGAAGCGCGTCTTGTAGGAGAGCGCGCCGCCGTTGGCCCTCAGCTCCTCGACGATGGCGGCATAGTCCTCCGGATCGGTGACGATGCCGACGCCGCCGGCCTCGTTGCCGTGGTTCTTGGCCGCCGCGCGCACCATGGTCGGGCCGCCGATGTCGATGTTCTCGATGGCGTCCTCCAGGGTGCAGTCCTTCTTCGCCACCGTCTGCGCGAACGGGTAGAGGTTCACCACCACCAGGTCGATCGGCGGGATGTCGTGCTTCTGCATGGTCGCCGCGTGTTCGGCGTTGCCGCGAATGCCGAGGATGCCGCCATGCACCTTCGGGTGCAGGGTCTTGACGCGGCCGTCGAGCATTTCCGGGAAGCCGGTGTAGTCGGAGACCTCCGTCACGGGCACGCCGGCCTCGCGCAGCATCTTCGCGCTGCCGCCGGTGGACAGGATCCTGACGCCGAGCTCGGCGAGCGCGCGGGCGAAGTCGACGACGCCGCGCTTGTCTGAGACGCTGATGAGGGCTTGGGTGATTTTCATGTCGGGACGAAAGGCATGGGCCGCGGCTTGCACGGGGCGGAAGAGCGCATGGAATCAGGCCGGGGCGGTTTTCCTAAAGCAGTTTATATTCGACGAGCTTGCGGCGCAGGGTGTTGCGGTTGATGCCGAGCATTTCGGCGGCGACGGTCTGGTTGCCGTCGGCCTCGCGCATGACGACCTCCAGCATCGGCCGCTCGATGTTGTTGAGCACCATGTCGTAGATGGCGCAGGGCTTCTCGCCGTCGAGATCCTTGAAGTAGCGGTCGAGCGAGCGCCGGACGCACTCGGCAATTTCGCTGCGGTTGGGTTGGGTTGCTCGGCTCATGCCGCGAGCTCCTCGATGTAGTAGAGACGGTCGTTCTGCGCGGCGAGGCCGAGGAAGAACGCGTCGACCGCGGCGAGCTGTGCTTCGATCGTCGGCAGCCGGTTCATGACTTGGCGGAAGCGGGCGGAGCCCGCCAGCCCCTTGGTGTACCAGGAGATGTGCTTGCGCGCGACGCACACGCCGGTCTGCGCGCCGTAGAAGCCGTAGAGCTCGTCGAGGTGGCCGCGCAGCACCTGGTGGATCTCGTCGACGCGCGGCGCGGGCAGCTTCTCTCCGGTGGCGAGAAAATGCTCGATCTCGCGAAAGAGCCAGGGCCGGCCCTGGGCGGCGCGGCCGATCATGAGCGCGTCGGCGCCGGTGGCGTCGAGCACCCGCTTCGCCTTCTCCGGCGAGTCGATGTCGCCGTTGGCGACGACGGGGATGCGCGACGCCGCCTTCACCGCGGCGATGGTCTCGTACTCGGCGTGGCCGGTGTAGCCGCAGGCGCGCGTGCGGCCGTGGATGGCCAGCGCGCGGATGCCCGCGCCTTCGGCGATCTTCAGGATGGCCAGCGCGTTGCGGCTGGACTTGTCCCAGCCGGTGCGGATCTTCAGCGTGACGGGGACGGGCACGGCGCGCACCACGGCATCGAGGATGCGGCCGACCAGCGGCTCGTTCTGCAGCAGCGCCGAGCCGGCCATGACGTTGCAGACCTTCTTCGCCGGGCAGCCCATGTTGATGTCGATGATCTGCGCGCCGCGCTCGACGTTGTGGCGGGCAGCCTGCGCCATCATGTCCGGATCGGCGCCGGCGATCTGCACCGAGACGGGCTGCACTTCGCCTTCATGGTCGGCGCGCCGCCGGGTCTTGGCGCTGCCATAGAGCAGCGAGTTGGAGGTGACCATCTCGGAGACGGCAAGTCCCGCACCCAGCTTCTTGCACAGTTGCCGGAAGGGGCGGTCGGTGACCCCGGCCATCGGCGCGACGAACAGGTTGTTGCGTAGCGAGTAGCCGGCGAATTGCATCGATCGCTCTGCGTTGCGGGAACTTGGGGAAGGCGCGAATTGTAACCCAATTCGCAGACCGGCTGCATCAACTGTTGTGAATGCCGCGCCGATGCGTTTTATTCACTTCCTGATGCCGTAAATCATGCGCCGCATCACGAAGCGGCGCGCGGCGGGCAGGAGGTCGAGCACCAGCAGGCCGGCGCCGCGCGCATGCCCTGCCAGGGGGGAGCGCAAGCCGAACAGGCGGATCAGGCCGTCAGTGAAGACGACGGCGGCATCCCTGTCGCGCCGCCGTTCGGCAACATGGTGCGCGAGCAGCGCTGGATTGCCGCAGTCGGAAGAGTCTTCCTGCATCAGGCGTGCCAGTTGCGCCGCATCGCGCAAGGCGAGATTGAATCCCTGCCCGGCCACGGGATGCAGCGTCTGCGCGGCATTGCCCAGCCAGATGGCGCGCCCGGCGGCGCTCGACTTGCGCACGCGCAGGGCGAGGGGAAAGGAAGCGCGTTCGCCAACGTCGATGAAATCGAGGCGGCCGGCGAAGATGTCGTGCAGTTGCGACAGGAAATCCCGCGCATCGAGCGCGAGCAGTTCCGCCGCCATTTTTTCGGGCACCGTCCATACCAGCGCGTAGCCCTCTCCGCGCGGCAGGAGGGCGACCGGCCCGCCCCGGGCGAAGCGCTCATAGGCGAGTCCGCCGTGAGGATGCCGGCAGCGTACGCCGGCGACGATCGCCTGCTGGCCGTAGTCCCGGACGGTTTTTTCCTCCGCGGAGACGGCGCCCTCGGCCCAGGCCAGGAGCTGCGCCTCGACGGCCTGCTCGCCCTGCGCCGTGGCGCACAGCAGGCGGGCTCGGCGCGCGTCCGCTTCGGCGAGGGTCGCGCGCCAGCCGTGGCGGAGCGTCACCTCCGCCGCTTCGCAGGCCCCGGCCAGCGCCGCGCGCAGCGTGCCTGCCTCGACGACGTAGCCGAGCGCCGGCAGGCCGATCTCCTGCGCCCGCATCAGGGTTCGTCCGAGACGGTACTGCTGCGAGACGTGGATGGCGGCGATGGGCGTGGCGCCGACGCCCGCCCAGGCGCCGAGACGCTCGAGCGTCTGTCGCGATCCGTGGGAGAGGGCCAGCACGCGGCTGTCGCGGTTCGCGGCGCCGGCCGGCTGCGCCTCGATGACTTCGCAGCCGATGCCCGCGCGGGCGAGCATCAGCGCCAGGGCAAGCCCGAGCGGGCCGCCGCCCACGATGGCAACCTGCAGGCCGCCCTTCAGGCCTGCCCCGCCCGCGGGCTGCAAGGGCCGTTCATGCATCCCCGGACGCGCACATCAGCGTCTCGATCTCGCCGACGGTCTTCGGCGCGGCGGCGGTGAGGATCTCGCAGCCTCCTGCGGTGACGAGGACGTTGTCCTCGATGCGCACGCCGATGTTCCGCAGCGCCGGCGGCACGTCGTCCGCCGCGCGGATGTAGCAGCCCGGCTCGACGGTGAGCGTCATGCCCGGCGCGAGCGGGCGCCACTGGCCGTCGACCTTGTACTCGCCGGCGTCGTGCACGTCCATGCCGAGCCAGTGGCCGGTGCGGTGCATGTAGAAGCGGCGGTAGGCGCCGGACTCGATCGCGCCGTCGAGGCTGCCGGAGAGCAGCCCGAGGTCGAGCATGCCCTGCGCCAGCACGCGCACGGCCGCCTCGTGCGGGGCGTCCCAGGAACGGCCCGGCGCGACCTGCGCGATGGCCGCATGCTGGGCGGCCAGCACCAGCTCGTAGACGTCGCGCTGAGCCGCCGAGAATTTTCCGTTGACGGGAAAGGTGCGCGTGATGTCCGCCGCGTAGGAATTCATCTCGCAGCCGGCGTCGATCAGCAGCAGCTCGCCGTCCCGCAGCGGCTGACTGTTGTCGACGTAGTGCAGGACGCAGGCGTTGGCGCCGCCGGCGACGATGGGGGTATAGGCCGGCGCCTGCGCGCCGCAGCGGCGGAACTCGTGCGTGAGCTCGGCCTCGATCTCGTATTCGTGGCGGCCGGGCGCGGACGCGCGCATGGCGCGGCGGTGGGCGGCGGCGGAGATGTCGGCGGCGCGGCGCATGTCGGCGATCTCGTGCGCGTCCTTGACGAGGCGCATCTCGTCGAGCGCGACGCGCACGTCGCGGATTTCGGCCGGCGCATGGATGCCGTTGCGCACGCTGGAGCGCACGCGGTTGAGGGCGGCGACGATGCGCGCGTCCCAGGCGGCGTCGTGGCCCATCGAGTAGTGCAGCGCCGGCTGGCCGGCGAGCAGTTCCGCCAGTTTCTCGTCGAACTGGGCGATGGGAAACGCGGCGTCGAAGCCGAAGGCCTCGCGCGCGGCGACCGGGCCGTGGCGGAAGCCGTCCCAGACCTCCCTGTCGGCGTCCTTCTCGCGGCAGAACAGCAGCGATTGCGGCGCCGTGCCGGCGATCAGCACGACGGCCGCCTCGGGCTCGGCAAAGCCCGAGAGGTAGTAGAAGTAGCTGTCGTGCCTGTAGGCATAGTGCGAGTCGCGGTTGCGCACTCGCTCGGGCGCGGTCGGGATGACGGCAATGCCGCGGCCCATGGATGCGATGAGGCGCGCGCGGCGGTCGGCAAAGGCTTGGATGATCACTGGCTGGCAGTCGGCAGTCGGGGTGCAACGATTATAGCGCCGACAATTCGCGGTCGAGTTGCGCCAGCCGCTCCGGCGTGCCGACGTCCAGCCAGCGGCCGCCGTGCAGTTCGCCGCCGACCCTGCCCTCGTCCATGGCGGCACGCAGCAGCGGCGCGAGCCTGGCCCTGGCGCCGCGCGCGATGCCGGCGAACAGGGCGGGTTCGTAGAGGCCGATGCCGGAAAATGTCAGCCTGCCTTCGTTCCCGGAGACGACCCTGCCTTCGCGCAGGACGAAATCGCCCTGCGGATGGTGCGGCGGGTTGGGCACCAGCAGCAGGTGCGCCAGCAGTCCGCTTGCGCGCAGCGTCTGCGCGCGCGCGGCCAGCGGCGCGAAGTCGCAGTCGCAGGCGATGTCGCCGTTCACGACGAGGAACGGCCCGTCGCCGAGCAGCGGCAGGGCGTTGGCGATGCCGCCGGCGGTCTCCAGCGCCTCCGCCTCGGGCGACCAGGCGATGCGCGCGCCGAAGCGGGCGCCGTCGCCCAGCGCGGCCTCGATCATGCGGCCGAGATGGGCGTGGTTGACGACCAGGTCGCGGATGCCCGCGCGCACCAGCGCCTCGATGTGCCAGACGATCAGCGGCTTGCCGCCGGCGAGAAGCAGCGGCTTGGGCGTCGCATCGGTCAGCGGCCGCATGCGCTCGCCACGGCCCGCGGCGAGGATCATGGCGCGCATCAGAAGGTGTATCCGATCCCGGGCCTGCGGTTTTCCAGCTCGTCGAACAGCCGCGCCAGCGGGGCGAGCTGGGCGTAGCGCGTGGCGACGTGGCGCGCGTAGCCGACGAAGCGCGGCGTGTCGGCGAGGTACTTCGGCTTGCCGTCGCGGTAGTTCAGGCGGGCGAAGATGCCGAGCACCTTGAGGTGGCGCTGCAGGCCCATCCATTCCAGGTTGCGGTAGAAGTCGCTGAAGCCGGACTCGACGGGAAGGCCTGCGCGGCGCGCCTTTTCCCAGTAGCGCACCGACCAGTCGATGACGCGCTCTTCCTCCCAGCTGATGAAGGCGTCGCGGAAGAGCGAGACCACGTCGTAGGCGATCGGCCCGTACACCGCATCCTGGAAGTCAAGTACGCCGGGGTTGTCCGCGCAGACCATCAGGTTGCGCGGCATGTAGTCGCGGTGCACGAAGACGCAGGGCTGGGCGAGGGCGTTCCTCACCAGCAAAGACTCCATCTGCGCCAGCGTCTCCCGCTGCCGCGCGTCGAGCCGGGCGTCGAGGAAATGGGCGACATACCAATCGGGGAAGAGGGCCAGTTCGCGCCGCAGCAGCGCCTCGTCGTAGGGCGGCAGCGCGTCCGGCCGGCTGGCGAGCTGCCACCGGATCAGCGCGTCGAGGGCGTCGCGGAAGAGGTCGTCGGCATTCGATTCGTCCAGCGCGTCGATGTAGGCGGTGCTGCCCAGGTCGCTCAGCAGCAGCAGGCCGCGCTCGAGGTCCTGGGCCAGGATGTCGGGCGCGTGCACGCCGGCGGCGCGAAGCAGGCCGGCGACACGAACGAAGGGGCGGCAATCCTCGTGCTCGGGCGGGGCATCCATGACGATGCGGCTGGCGCCGTCTTCGAAGGTGACGCGGAAATAGCGCCGGAAGCTCGCGTCGGCGGAGGCGGGGACGAGCGAGAGCGGACGTCCCGGAAAGAGTCCTTCCAGCCAACGATGGAGCAGTTCGAGGCGCTGCATTGCCGATACCGGGAGGGCGTTTTGTGCCGTGTGCTTGATGATAAACTACGCGATTCTATCATTGGCACCGCGACACCCATCCCGGATGGCGCCGCGGAAAACAAGAACCGCGAAAATGCACGCCTCGGCGCGACTCGTTCTGTCCCTCGCTTTCGGCCTGCCCGGCTGCCTGTCGGCGGCGGAGAACATGCCGCTGCTGCGCGTCGATCCGGCCCTGCTCGGGCCGGCGGCGGCAAGGCCCGCCCCGGCACGTCCGGCTGCCGCTGCGGCAGCCCCCGAGGGGGCTGCACCTGCGGCCGCGGCGAGTGCGACGGCGGAGTCCGCGCGTTCGGCGCCGGCAGCGCCCGCCCCGGCGCCGCGGGAAGCCGCGCCTGCGCCCCGTCCCGCGCCCGCGCAGAAGGCGGCCGCGCCGCGCGAGCCGGCAGCATCGGCGCAGCGCGTGCCGGCGGAGCCGGCCAGGGCGGCGGCGGCGAGGCCGTCCGCTGCCGAGCCGCCGCAGGTCGAGGAAAAGCCTGCGCTGCCGCCGCTGTATTCCGCCCACGCCGAGGCGGGGCTGGTGCCGGCGCCCGTGCTCTCCTCCAGGCAGGACGGCGGGAAGGGCCCGTTTCCGACCTTCATCGCCGCCTCGCGCATCGACGGGCGCAACGACAACGAAGTGACCGCCCAGGGCGAGGCGGAGCTGCGCCGGGACGACACCACTCTGGCGGCGGACCGCCTGACCTACTGGAAGGTCGAGGACGAGCTCGAAGCGCAGGGCAACGTTCGCTACGCGCGCGCCGGCGATGTCATGTCCGGGCCGAAGCTGCGCCTCAACATGACCGAGCGCACGGGCTACTTCGAGGAGCCGGTCTATGCGTTTGCCCGTCCCGCCCGGACGGTCAGGCAGCCGTATACGCTGACGCAGGGGGGCGGCCTGATCGGTGGCAAGACGCGCTCGCTGCTGCCCAAGGACAAGGCGCAGAAACCGGCCATGACGACGGCCGGTGGCGAGGCGGCGGACGGGCGGGAAAACACGACGACGGCTTCGGGCAGGGCGGACCGGCTGGAGTTCCGCGGCGAAAACCGCATGCGGCTGACCAACGCCACGTATACCACCTGCACGGCGGAGGATCCGGACTGGTATGCGAAGGTCGCCGAACTCGATCTCGACTACGACGGGGAGGTCGGCGAGGGAAGGGATGCCCGCGTTGTATTCAAGGACACCACGCTGTTCTACACGCCCTGGCTCGGTTTTTCGCTCAACAACAAGCGCAAGTCCGGCCTGCTGGCGCCGACCTTCGGCACCAGTTCCAAGTCCGGCATCGAGCTGTCGGTTCCCTACTACTGGGACATTGCGCCCAACATGGACGCGACCATCACGCCGCGCCTGATGTCCAAGCGCGGCCTGCAGATCAACGCGGAGTACCGCTACCTGAATTACGCCTACCAGGGAATGACGCGGGCGGAATGGCTGCCCAACGACCGGATCGAGGATCGGCGGCGCTATGGCTATTCGATCCAGCACAGGCACAATTTCGGGCAGGGCTTCAGCGGCGTGCTGAACCTCAACGGCGTATCGGACGACACCTACCTCACCGACCTGCACACCCGCATCGCCTCCTCCTCGCAGGGTAACCTGCTGCGGCAGGGCCTGCTCACCTACAACGGCGGGTGGTGGTCGGCGACGGGCAACGTGCAGCGCTACCAGACGCTGCAGGATCCCTCGCTGCCGCCGGCCGTCAAGCCGTACGAGCGGGTGCCGCAGTTCGCCCTGACGGCCAGCCGGCCCGAGTTCGTCGGCGGCACAACCTTCGCCTTCTACGGCGAATTCGTGGACTTCGACCATCCCGTGCTGGACACCGGCCGCCGCCTCACCTTCTATCCCCAGTTGTCGTTGCCGCTGCAGACGGCCGCCTGGCACCTCACGCCGAAGATCGGCCTGCATTCGACGCGCTACG
The DNA here is from genome assembly GCA_964475635.1 of uncultured Rhodocyclaceae bacterium. Lineage (GTDB taxonomy): Bacteria > Pseudomonadota > Gammaproteobacteria > Burkholderiales > Rhodocyclaceae > Desulfobacillus. The sequence continues at coordinate 131,851 of CAYYXS010000003.1, read as the reverse complement.
ACCTCGACCGGCGGACCAGCGTCGGGCCGGACAACATCGTGCGCAACCTGCCGGTGCTCAGCGTCGATGCCGGCGTGGCTTTCGAGCGCGACCTTTCCTGGTTCGGGCAGTCGTATGCGCAGACGCTGGAGCCGCGGCTGTTTTACCTGCTGGTGCCGCAGCGCACGCAGGACAACATCCCCGTGTTCGACTCCGGCCAGACCGACTTCAACTTCGCCACCATCTTCTCCGACAACACCTACACCGGAGTTGATCGCATCGCCGACGCCAACCAGCTCACCGCCGCGCTGACTTCGCGCCTGATCGACCAGAAGACCGGCGAGGAATACCTGCGCGGCATGATCGGCCAGCGCTACTACTTCGCCAAGCAGCACGTGACGCTGCCGGGCGAACCGGCGCGTCCCGGCGGAGCCTCCGACTTCCTCGCCGCCCTCTCCGGCCGCGTGCTGCCGAGGACATATGCCGACGCGGCCTGGCAGTACGACCCGCGCGACGGGGAGACCGAGCGCTTCGTCCTCGGCGGCCGCTGGCAGCCGGAGATCGCCAAGGTGCTGAACGCCAGCTACCGCTACACGCGCGACCATTCCGCCATCACCGGCGGCACGGCCGGCATCCGCCAGGTCGATTTCTCCGGGCAATGGCCGCTCGGCCGCGGCTGGTACGGCGTCGGCCGCTTCAATTATTCGCTGCGCGACCGCAAGAACATCGAGACCATCGCCGGTCTGGAGTACAACGGCGGCTGCTGGGTCGGCCGCGCCGTCGTGCAGCGCTATGCCACGGCCTCGGGCGACACCAACACGGCCTTCTTCGTCCAGCTCGAGCTGAACGATTTCTCCAGCATCGGCTCCAATCCGCTGCAGATGCTGGCGCGCAGGATTCCGGGCTACGGACGGATCAACCAGTCCATCTCCGATCCCGTGTTCGGCTACGATTGACGACAACAGAAAGGGGCATCAGTGAGCCGCAGGACGGTTTGTGCTGTATTTGTCGCCGCATCGGCCTTCTGCCTTCTCTGCGGCGGGAAGGCGCTTGCCCAGGCCGGCGCGGCGAGGACGATCGAGGCCGACCGCATCATCGCGGTGGTCAACGACGAGGTGATCACGCTGAACGAGCTGAAGTCCCGGGTGGCCTCCGTCGAGCGGCAGCTGCGGCAGCAGGGTACGCAGATGCCGCCGCACGATGTGCTGGAGAAGCACATCCTCGAACGGCTCATCGTCGACCGTGTGCAGCTCCAGCTCGCGAAGGAATCCGGGTTGCGCGTCGACGATGCGCAGCTTGAGCAGACGCTCGCGCGCATCGCCGAGGGCAACCGCATGGGGATCGCCCAGTTCCGCGCCTCGCTGGAGCGGGACGGCGTCGCCTGGTCCCGCTTTCGCGAGGACATTCGCGACGAGATGGCGATCGGCAGGCTGCGCGAGCGCGAGGTTGACAGCAAGATCGTCGTCTCGGAAGGCGAGATCGACAATTTCATCGAGGCGGGCGGCACGCTGGGCAGCGAGGAATACAACCTGGCGCACATCCTTCTGCGCGTGCCAGAGCAGGCCAGGCCCGAGCAGCTGGCGCGACTGCAGGCGCGCGCCGAGGAGATCGTCGCCCAACTGGCGCGCGGCGCCGATTTCGCCCACCTGGCGGCGAGCCACTCCGACGCGCCGGACGGGCTTTCCGGCGGCAACATGGGCTGGCGACCGCAGGATCGCCTGCCCGCGCTGTTCGCCGAGGCGGTGACGAAGCTCAAGCCGGGCGAGGTGTCCGGCGTGCTGCGCAGCCCGGCCGGCTTCCACATTCTCAAACTGCTCGATCGCCGCGGCGGCGCCATCAAGGCCCAGCCGGTCGAGCAGACGCGCGCCCGCCACATCCTGATCAAGACCAGCGAGGTGGTGTCGGAGGCGGAGGCCAGCCGGCGCCTGACGGCGCTGAAGGAACGCCTCGCGCACGGCGCCGATTTCGCCGAACTGGCCCGCCTGCATTCGAACGACTTGTCCGCCGCAAGAGGGGGCGATCTGGGCTGGCTGAATCCGGGCGACACCGTGCCCGACTTCGAGCAGGCCATGAGCCGGCTCAAGCCGGGGGAAGTCGGCGAACCGGTCAAGTCTCCCTTCGGCTGGCACCTGATCCAGGTGCTGGAGCGCCGCGTGGATGTCTCCAAGGAGCGGTTGCGCCAGGGCGCGCGCCAGGCCCTGCGCGAGCGCCGGGCGGACGAGGCCTACCAGGACTGGCTGCGCCAGATGCGCGATCGCGCCTACGTCGAGTACCGCCTCGAAGACAACCGGTAGGTCTGGCGCAGCGGGACATGCCCCAGCTCCCCGTCATAGCCGTCACCAGCGGCGAGCCGGCCGGCATCGGGCCGGACATCTGCCTCGCCATGGCGGGCCGCGCAGCCGCGGCGCGCATCGTCGTCCTCGGCGATCGCAGCATGCTCGCGGCGCGCGCGGCGCGGCTGGGGCGGTCTCTCGGCGGCCTCGACATCCTGCACGTGCCGCTGCGTGCGGCGGCGCAGCCCGGCCGCCTCGACGCCGGCAACGCCCCCTATGTGCTGGAGATGCTGGATCGCGCTATCTCCGGATGCCTGTCGGGCGAGTTTTCCGCCATGGTGACGGCGCCGGTGCACAAGGGCGTCATCAACGATGCCGGCATTCCCTTCACCGGGCATACCGAGTACCTGGCCGGGAGGACCGGCACTGCCCGCGTCGTCATGATGCTGGCCGGCGCAGGACTGCGCGTCGCCCTGGCTACGACGCACCTGCCGCTGAAGGACGTGCCGGGCGCCATCACACGGGTGGAGCTGGAGGCCACGCTCCGCATCCTGCATGGCGACCTGGCAAGCAAGTTCGGCATCGCCCATCCGCGCATTCTCGTTGCCGGGCTGAACCCGCATGCAGGCGAGGGCGGACACATGGGCCGCGAGGAGATCGAAGTCATCGCGCCGGTGCTGGGGAAGCTGCGCGGCGAAGGCATGGACCTGATTGGTCCGCTGCCGGCCGACACGCTGTTCACGCGCGGCGTGCTGGCGGGTTCCGACGCGCAGCTCGTCATGTACCACGACCAGGGCCTGGCGGTGCTGAAGTACGCGGCCTTCGAGGACGGCATCAACATCACGCTGGGTCTGCCCGTCATCCGCACCTCGGTCGACCATGGTACGGCGCTCGACCTGGCCGGCAGCGGCCGCGCCGACCCGCGCAGCCTGTTCGCCGCCGTCGATCTGGCGATCGATCTGGCGCAGCGCCGATGACCGAAGGGAATCCGACCGAAGGAAGTGCAAAGCCCCACGTCGCGCGAAAAAGGTTCGGCCAGAATTTCCTCGTTTCCCCCGGCGTCGTCGCGAAGATCGTCGAGGCGGTGCGTCCGCGGGCGGGCGACACGGTCGTCGAGATCGGCCCCGGCCTCGGCGCCCTGACCGAGCCGCTGCTGACGCGCCTACCCCACCTGCACGTGGTCGAGATCGACCGCGACCTGATCGCCCGCCTGCGCGGGCGCTTCGCGCCGGAGCGGCTGACGATCCACGAGGGCGATGCCCTGCAGTTCGATTTCTCCGTCCTCGGGCCCGGGCTGCGCGTCGTCGGCAACCTGCCCTACAACATTTCGACGCCGCTGCTGTTCCATCTCGCTGCCGGAGCGGACGGCGTGCGCGACACGCACTTCATGCTGCAGCGGGAGGTGGTTGATCGCATGGTGGCCGCGCCCGGCGGCGCGGAATACGGGCGCCTTTCGGTGATGCTGCAGTACCGCTTCGACATGGAGCGGCTTTTTCTCGTGCCGCCGGGGGCTTTCAACCCGGCGCCCAAGGTCGAGTCGGCGGTCGTGCGCATGATCCCGCGCCCGCGCGAGGCGCTTGCCGCCGCGGACGAGGCCCTGATGAGCGAAGTGGTGAAGGAGGCCTTCTCCCAGCGGCGCAAGATGCTGCGCAACACCCTGAGAGGACGCCTGAGCGAGGCCGACTGGGCTGCGCTCGGCATCGAGCCGACGCGGCGCGCTGAGGAACTGGCGGTCGGCGACTACATTCGCATCGCCAACCGCCTGGCGGGGCTCAGGCCTCCTGCTTCTTCGTCGAACAGGTTGTGATGCCGAAGGGCAGGTAAGCCGGGCACCAGCCGAGCGATCCGGTGGCGATCGGCAACACGCCGATCCAGGCCCAGACAGGGCCGCCCATTGCGGCCCAGGCGACGAGCGCCAGGCCGACGACGATGCGAAGAATGCGGTCGATGCCGCCGACGTTGCTTTTCATGCTGTTCTCCTGTCGATGTTGTGGTTGCGGCGCCATTAGACGCCCTCCGGGGGGCGGCGTCTGTAACCAAGGTTACATGGCTTCCGCGATGCGGCGCAATCCGGCGGCGTCCCTGATTTCGATCTGCTCCCGCCCGAGCGCCACCAGGCCCTGCTCGGCGAAGCCCTTCAGCAGCCGGCTGACCATTTCGCGCACGCTGCCCAGTTCGTCGGCCAGCTGCTGGTGCGTGGCGCGCACGAGGCGTCCCTTGCCCAGCAGCAGTGCGGCAAGGCGCTGGTCGAGCTTGCGGAAGGCGACTTCCTCGACCAGGCGCATCAGGTCGGCCATGCGCTCGGCGAACAGGTTGAAGATGAAATTGCGAAACGGCGCCTGCGCCAGCAGGTCGGTGAACAGGCCCTGCGGCAGCAGCACCATTGCCGTCTCGCTTTCGGTCGTGCCGCGCGCGTTGTAGGGCACGTTGCCGAGCAGGCAGCTGGAGGTGATGATGCAGGTCTCTCCCGGCGTGACGCGATACAGCGGCAGCTCGCGGCCGCTGGCGGAGACCTTCGATACGCGGATGGCGCCCGCCAGGATGAAGGGGAAGCCCTGGCAGGGCTGCCGCTCGTCGAAGATCGTGACGCCGGAGGGCACCGTCATGGCCTGAGCGGCGGCGGCGACGTCCTGGCGCAGCTTCTGCGGCAGTTCCGCCAGCACCGGATAGTGCGCTTCGATCTGCGGCAACGGAAGGGTCATGTCAGCTCCGCGATGACGGGGGCGTGATCGGAGGGGCGCTCGGCCTTGCGCGCCTCCTTGTCGACGCGGCAGGCCGTGCAGGCCGCGGCCGCTTCCGCCGAGAGCAGGATGTGGTCGATGCGCAGCCCCATGTTGCGGCGGAAGGCCATCATGCGGTAATCCCACCAGGTGTAGATTTTCTCCGGCTGCTCGAACTGGCGGAAGGCGTCCTTCAGGCCGAGGTCGAGCAGGGCGCGAAAGGCGGCGCGTTCCGGCTCGGAGCACAGCACCTGGCCCTCCCAGGCCTTCGGATCGTGCACGTCGCGCGCTTCCGGCGCGATGTTGTAGTCGCCGAGCAGCGCCAGGCGCGGATGCCGCTTCATTTCCTCGCGCAGCCAGGCCGTCAGCGCCTCGATCCAGGCGAGCTTGTAGGCGAACTTCTCGGAGCCGACGCTCTGGCCGTTGGGAAAATAGGCGCAGACGACGCGCAGGCCGTCCGCCGTGGCCGCGATGAGCCGCTTCTGTTCGTCCGCGAAGCCGGGAATCCCGGCGGACACGTCCGTGAGCGGCAGGCGCGAGAGGATGGCGACGCCGTTGTAGGTCTTCTGGCCGGCGAAGGCGGCCTGGTAGCCGGCTGCCTCGAGTTCCATGCGGGGGAAGGCCTTGTCCTCGAGCTTGGTTTCCTGCAGGCAGACGACGTCCGGACGATGCGCGGCCAGCCATTCCAGCAGCTGCGGCAGGCGGACCTTCAGCGAATTGACGTTCCAGGCGGCGAGCTTCATTTCCCCGCAGGCGCCGGCTTGCCGGCGGCCTTGGGAATGGCGGTGCGCGGGTAGCCGGCGGCGTCCAGCAGGCTGCCCCAGGAGGACTCGTCGAACCCCTGGTGCTGCTGCGCGCCCACGAGAATGGCCGGCACGACGGCATTGACCGTGTTGAAGAGCTTCTTGAATTCTGCGATTTCCTCGTTCGCTGCCAGCGATTTCTCGCTGTAAGGGATGCCGCGCTTGGCGAGATAGTCCTTGGCGGACTTGCACGGCGCGGCGCAGTCGGCCGTGGTGTACAGCGTGACCGGGAAGTTCTGTGCCGCCTGCTGCAGGTCGTAGGGAAGCGTGCTCGTCTCGATGGTCGGCGTCGAGATGCGCCGTTCCTCGACCTTCCTGATTTCCTTCGGCGGCGGCTGGTCGGAGTAATGCACCTTGCCGTCCTTGTCCATCCAGCGGTACATCGTCTGCGCGTCGGCGACCGGGGCGAGCAACGCAAGCAAAACCAGGATTACCGAAGCTGTCTTCATGGCAAGCGCCTCCCAGGTTCGACTACGCCAGAATCATACCACTGTGCCGCAGCAGGGCATCGACGCTGGGCGCACGGCCGCGGAAGGCCTTGAAGGACTCCAGCGCCGGGCGGCTGCCGCCGACGGCGAGGATCTCGTCGCGGAAGCGGGCGCCCGTGGCCGGGTTGAGCACGCTGCCCTCGCGGCGCTCCTCCTCGAAGGCGGCGAAGGCGTCGGCGGAGAGCACCTCGGCCCACTTGTAGCTGTAGTAGCCCGCCGCGTAGCCGCCGGCGAAGATGTGCGAGAAGCTGTTCGGGAAGCGGTGCCAGGGCGGCGGGAAGATCACCGCCACTTCCTGGCGCACCTCCTCGATCAGGTCGAGCACGCTTTTCTGGCCGGCCGGCTCGAAGTCGCTGTGCAGCAGCAGGTCGAACAGGCTGAACTCGAGCTGGCGCACGATCTGCATGCCGCTCTGGAAGTTCTTCGCCGCGATCATCCTGTCGAACAGCGCGCGTGGCAGCGGCGCGCCGGTGTCGATGTGGGCGGTCATGCCGGCAAGCACCTCCCACTCCCAGCAGAAGTTCTCCATGAACTGGCTGGGCAGCTCGACGGCGTCCCACTCGACGCCGTTGATGCCGGAGACGCCGAGCTCCTCGACGCGCGTGAGCAGGTGGTGCAGGCCGTGGCCGGTCTCGTGGAAGAGGGTTATGACTTCGTCGTGCGTGAACAGGGCCGGCTTGCTCCCCACCGGGCGCGAGAAGTTGCAGTTGAGGTAGGCCACCGGCGTCTGGATGCCGGATGCGGTGAGCCGGCGCGTGACGGCGTCGTCCATCCAGGCGCCGCCGCGCTTCGTGTCGCGGGCATAGAGATCCAGATAGAACTGGCCGATCAGGCTGCCCGCAGCATCGTCGATGCGGAAGAAGCGCACGTCCTCGTGCCAGACCGGCGCCGCGTCGGGCCGGATGCGCACGCCGAACAGCGTCTCGATGACGCGGAACAGGCCTTCCAGCACCTTGGGCTCGGGGAAGTACCGGCGCACTTCCTCGTCGGAGAAGCCGTGGCGCGACTGCTTGAGTTTTTCCGAGGCCCAGCCGATGTCCCAGGGTTCCAAGAAAGTCAGTCCCTGAGACACGGCGAATTCGCGCAGCTCGGCCATGTCGCGCAAGGCCGACGGTTTCGACTTCACGGCGAGCTCGCGCAGGAAGGCCAGCACGTCGGCCGGCGACTCCGCCATCTTCGGCACCAGGGAGACTTCGGCGTAGTTGGCGTAGCCGAGGTGGCCCGCCTCCTCGGCGCGCAGTTCGAGCAGGCGGCGGATGAGCGGCATGTTGTCCCACTCGGGCTTGCCGCCCAGATCGTGGAACTCGGCGGCGCGGGTGGCGTAGCCGCGATAGAGTTGTTCGCGCAGCCGGCGGCATTCCGCATACTGCATCACCGGCAGGTAGGACGGCATGTGCAGGGTGAACTTCCAGCCGGCCTTGCCGTCCTTCTCGGCGGCGGCGCGCGCCGTCTCGACAGCGTCGGCGGGAATGCCGGCCAGTTCCGCCTCGTCGGCGACGATCTCGGCGAAGGCGTTGGTGGCGTCGAGCAGGTTCTCGGAGAACTTCGCCTGCAGCGCGGCGAGCTCCTCCTGGATGGCCTGGAAGCGCGGCTTGACCTCTTCCGGCAGCTCGGCGCCGGAGAGACGGAAGTCGCGGATCTCGTGCTCGACGATGCGGCGCTGCGCGGCGGAGAGCTTCGCATAGCCGGGGCCGGCCTTGAGCGCCTTGAACTGGGCGAAGAGGCGCTGGTTCTGGCCGAGCTCGGCGAAGAAGCGCGTCACCTCCGGCAGGTTGGCGTTGTAGGCCTCGCGCCATTCGGGCACGTCCATCACGGCGTGCAGGTGGCCGACGATGCCCCAGGCGCGCGACAGGCGCTCGTTGCCGTCGAAGAAGGGCGCGGCGAAGTCCGGCCAGGTGGCGGGCGCCGCCTCCAGGCGCGCCAGCAGGGCGCGGTTTTCCGCGAGCAGTTCGGTCATGGCGGGAGTGACGTGTTCTGGACGCGCCGCGTCGAAACGCGGCAGGCCGGAGAAGTCGAGCAGGGGGTTCGTCATCGGGAAGTCCTGGGAAAGGCCGTCATTCTGCACAAAAAAAAGGGGCGGTGGGGAACCGCCGCCCTGATATTCTCAGTCGTCCGCTGGGCCGCCCCATGGAGGGCTGAAGCCAACAACAAGGAAGCTGCGCAACGGCTGCCCCCCACTCCCTTTCTCGGGAAAGGGGTGGGGGTAGGCGCTGGCTATCTCAGCGGACCATGTCGCGGTAGGCGTGCCAGGTGGCATGGCCGAGCAACGGCATCACCACCAGCATGCCGAACAGCGAGGTGGCGAAGCCGACGGCCATCAGGATCACGATCAGGGCGGCCCACAGCAGGCTGGCGGCGGGATTGACGGCGACCGCCTTGACGCTGGTGGCCATTGCCGTGAGCACGTCCGTGTCGCGATGCATGATCATCGGCAGGGTGACGACGGCGATGCAGAACACCAGCGCGGCGAAGACGAAACCGACCAGCACGAGCGCCGCAGCCAGCGTCGGATAGCGTCCCGACAGGAACACGTCTTCCATGAAAAGATTCATCGACGGCACCGCCCCGCCGAAGATCAGCGAGAACAACATGGCGGAGATGCGTTCCCAGGCGACGACGGCAATGGCCAGGATCAGGCCGAACAGCCCCGTCGCCCGCGGATTGTGGCTCCAGGCATCGAAAGCGCCGCCGAAACTGGCTGTTTCTCCAGCCTCGTGCGCCCGGCTGATTTCATAGAAGGTCATCGCCAGGATCGGTCCCACCAACAGGAAACCCGATACCATGGCGGCGAACAGGAACGGGCGACCGTAGGCAAGCTCCGCCGCGATCACCATCAGCATCGTCACCAGAAAGCCATGGCCCAGGCTGGCGGCCGGGCTTTTACGCAAGTCCTGCCACCCGCGCCCCAGCCATTCGAAGGCTTTCAGGCTCGGCACATGGTTGATTTCAGGCAGGTGGGCATGCGGGAAGAAATGCAGGATGTCCATATGCAGCTCCTTTCCCAGGACAGTTACGCTTGTTTGACTTCCAACCGCGGCGGGAGTTTCCCCGCGCCCTGCATCTCTTTCAGTCGAGCGGCCGGCCGGTCAGTCGCTCGTAGGCCTCGCGGTACTTGGCGGTCGTTTTGGCGATGATCCCGGGCGGCAGCTTCGGCCCCGGCGCCTGCTTGTTCCAGTCGAGGGTTTCGAGGTAGTCGCGCACGATTTGCTTGTCGAAGCTCGGCGGGCTGATGCCTTCGCGGTACTCGTCGGCCGGCCAGAAGCGCGAGGAATCGGGGGTGAGCGCCTCGTCGATGAGGTGCAGGCGGCCGTTGCCGTCGAGGCCGAACTCGAACTTGGTGTCGGCGATGATGATGCCGCGCGTCAGGGCGTAGTCGGAGGCCTCGCCATAGAAGCGCAGGGTGACGTCGCGCACCTGCTCGGCGTGCGCCTTGCCGAGGAGCTTCTCCACGGTGGCGAAGTCGATGTTCTCGTCGTGGGCGCCCTGCTCGGCCTTGGTCGAGGGCGTGAACAGCGGCTGCGGCAGCCTCGAAGCCATCTTCAGGCCGGCGGGCAGCGGGATGCCGCAGACGGCGCCGGTCTTCCGGTAGTCCTTCCAGCCGCTGCCGATGAGATAACCGCGCACCACCGCCTCGACCGACAGGGGCTTCAGGCGCTTCACCACCACCGAGCGGCCGCGCACCTGGGCGCGCTCCTCCTCGCCCTTCACCACCGACTCCGGGTCGATGCCGGTCAGGTGGTTGGGCACGATATGGGCGAGGCGCTCGAACCAGAAGCCGGAGACCGCCGTCAGCACGCGCCCCTTGTCCGGGATCGGGTCGGGCAGGACGACGTCGAAGGCCGACAGGCGGTCGGTGGTGACGATCAGCATCTGCTGCTCGCCGATGGCGTAGATGTCGCGCACCTTGCCGCGGGCGATCAGGGGCAGGCTGGCAATGCGGGATTCGTAGACGGTCTGGCTCATGGGATGGGGCGGAGCTTCGAAAAGCCGCAATTATACGTTTGCCGCAGCGTCGGACAACCATGCTTGGAGATCGGGCATGGTCAGCCCCTCCAGGCTGTCGAGAACGGCCGTGGCGCCGTCGAAATCCTGGCCGCGGGTGTAGTCGCAGGGCGTGACGATGGTGGCGAGGCCTGCTCCGAGAGACGCCCGCAGGCCGTTCTCCGAATCCTCGAAGGCCAGGCAGGCGGCGGCGGGCAGCCCCAGGTGCTCCAGCACCCACAGGTAGATGTCAGGCGCCGGCTTCTTGGCCGGCACCATATCGCCGGCGCCGATCGCCTCGAACCAGGCCATGGCGTCCGGCCCGAGGGCGGGCAGCAGCAGCGCCGAGACGTTCTCCGGCGTGGTGGTGGTGGCGACGGCCAGGCGCAGGCCGGCGGTGCGGGCCTCGTGCAGCAGGCGTGCCACGCCGGGGCGCAGGGGGATGCTGCCGCTGGCGGCAAGCTGCGTGTAATGCCGCGTCTTGGCCTTGTGCAGGGCGGCGACGCGTTCGGCGAAATCCGGCTGCAGTGCGAATTCCGGCCGGTGGCGGGCGATGAAATGGGCGATGCGCTCCTTGCCGCCGGTGACGGCGAGCAGCTCCCCGTAGAGCGCCTCGTCCCAGTGCCAGTCGAGGCCGGCCTCGCGGAAGGCGGCGTTGAAAGCCGGCCGGTGGCCGTCGCGCTCGGTGTCGGCCAGTGTCCCATCGACGTCGAATATCAGTGCCTGCAGCACGGCGCCGTTCATTTCATTCCCGAACATAGGGCCGGTCCTTGCTTTCCTGGTCCTCGCGGTAGGGAAACTTGACATGACCGTAGCGGATGGCCAGCACGGCGATCGTGAGCAGCAGGATGGCGCCCGCCGTCGCCATCACGCGCAGCTCGGTGAGCTCCTTGATGTCGAGGATCAGGTAGCGCGCCAGCGCCACCATGGCGATGTAGAGGGGGTAGCGCACCGGGACGTGGCCGGAACGGAAGTACTGACCGATCATCGCCAGCACCTCGAGGTAGAGGAACATCAGCAGCAGGTCGGCCAGGGTGACCTTGCGCGCCTCGATCATCACCGCCGCCTCCTGCCAGATCGCCACGGTGGTGGCGAAGGCGATGATCAGCAGGCCGGCCAATTCGACGATGTCGAGGCCGCCGCTGAAGAACTTGCGGATGCGGTCGAGGGTGTGGGAGCGGATGTCCATGCCTGCCTCCAAATGAATGGAGCCGCGCGAGGGCGGCTCCGCATGCTTACGCCGTTGCGTCCTACTTGACGATCTGGTTCAGCTCGCCCTTCTTGTAGCGCTCGGCCATCTTCTCCAGCGAGACCGGCTTGATCTTGGCGGCCTGGCCGGCGCAGCCGAAGGCCTCGTAGCGCAGCTTGCAAATTTCCCGGGCGGCCTTCTGCGCGTCGGCGAGGAACTTGCGCGGATCGAACTCGGCGGGCTTCTCGGCCATGTGGCGGCGCATGGCGCCGGTCATGGCCAGCCGGATGTCGGTGTCGATGTTGACCTTGCGCACGCCGTGCTTGATGCCGGTGACGATTTCCTCGACCGGCACGCCGTAGGTCTCCTTCATCTGGCCGCCGTACTTGCGGATGATCTCCAGCCATTCCTGCGGCACGCTGCTCGATCCGTGCATCACCAGGTGGGTATTGGGGATGCGGGCGTGGATCTCCTTGATGCGGTCGATGGCGAGGATGTCGCCGGTCGGCTTGCGCGTGAACTTGTAGGCGCCGTGCGAGGTGCCGATGGCGATGGCGAGCGCGTCGCACTGGGTCTTCTGCACGAAGTCGGCGGCCTGGTTCGGATCGGTGAGCAGGTCCTCGCGGGTCATGTGGCCCTCGGCGCCGTGGCCGTCCTCCTTGTCCGCCTTCATGGTCTCGAGCGAGCCGAGCACGCCGAGTTCGGCTTCCACGGTGACGCCGATGGCGTGGGCGAAGTCGACCACCTTGCGCGAAGTCTCGACGTTGTATTCGTAGGAGGAGGGGGTCTTGCCGTCCTCCAGCAGCGAGCCGTCCATCATGACGCTGGAAAAACCGGAGCGGATTGCCCCCATGCAGACCGCCGGCGACTGGCCGTGGTCCTGGTGCATCACCACCGGGATGTGCGGATAGGCCTCGATAGCGGCCTCGATCAGATGGCGCAGGAAGGCCTCGCCGGCGTATTTGCGCGCGCCGGCCGAGCCCTGCATGATCACCGGGCTGCCGGTTTCCTCGGCGGCCTCCATGATGGCGCGCACCTGCTCCAGGTTGTTCACGTTGAAGGCGGGCAGGCCGTAGCCGTTTTCGGCGGCGTGGTCCAGCAGCTGGCGCATCGATACGAGGGGCATGGCGTGGTCTCCTTGGGTTTAAAGGCTGCTGCGGCCGGCCGAGTGGCTGTGCTCGCCGACGCGCACGATTTTCATGGTGTTGGTGCCGCCCGGCGTGCCGATCGGCTCGCCGATGGTCAGCACGATGGTGTCGCCGATCTCGACGGCACCGGCCTCGATCAGGATGTGCTCGGCCTCGCGCAGCAGTTCGTCGCGGTCGTGGCCGATGTAGCGCATCAGCAGCGGATAGACGTCGCGGTACAGGCTCATGCGGTAGCGGCTGCGGATCTCCGGCGTCAGGGCGAAGATCGGCACGCCGCAGTGGATGCGCGACATCCACAGCGCGGTCGAGCCGGACTGCGTCAGGGCGGCGATGGCCTTGACCTTGAGGTGGTAGGCGGTGAACAGGGCCGCCATGGCGATCGACTGGTCGATGCGGGTGAACACCCGGTCGAGGAAATGGTGGTCCAGCTTGATCTCGTGAGACTTCTCGGCTTCGAGGCAGATGCGCGCCATGGCCTCGACAGTCTCGACCGGGTACTTGCCCGAGGCGGTCTCGGCGGAAAGCATCACGGCGTCGGTGCCGTCCAATACGGCGTTGGCGACGTCGGAGACTTCCGCCCGCGTCGGCACCGGGCTGGAGATCATCGATTCCATCATCTGCGTGGCGGTGATGGCGACCTTGTTGTGCTCGCGCGCGGCGCGGATCAGGCGCTTTTGCAGGGCCGGCACGGCGGCGTCGCCCACTTCCACGGCCAGGTCGCCGCGCGCCACCATGATGGCGTCCGAGGCATGCAGGATGTCCTCCAGCGCGGCGATGGCCTCGACCCGCTCGATCTTGGCGACCAGCAGCGCGTCGGAGCCGGCGGCGCGCAGCAGCTCGCGCGCCTGGCGCATGTCGGCGCCCGACTTGGGGAAGGAGACGGCGACGAAATCGCAGTTGATCTCCGCCGCGGTGCGGATGTCCTCCATGTCCTTGGCGGTCAGCGCCGGCGCCGAGAGGCCGCCGCCCTGCTTGTTGATGCCCTTGTTGTTGGACAGCGCGCCGCCGACGCGCACGCGGCAGCGCACTTCGCGCTCGATGACCTGGCCGACCTCCAGCACGATGCGGCCGTCGTCGAGCAGCAGCACATCGCCGGCGGCCAGATCGTCGATCAGATCGGGATAGTCGAGGCCGACGCGCTTGGCGTCGCCGGGTTCCTTCGAGGCGTCGAGGACGAAGGGCTCGCCGGGTTTCAGCTCCACCTTGCCGGCGGCGAATTTGCCGACGCGAATCTTGGGGCCCTGCAGATCGACCATGATGCCGACGGTGCGGCCGACCTTGCGCACGGTCTCGCGCAGCAGCGCGACGCGTTGGCGGTGGTCGTCGGCCGTGCCGTGGGAGAAGTTGAGCCGCACGACGTCGACACCGGCAGAGATCATCCGTGTCAGCACCTCCGGATCGGAGCTGGCCGGGCCGAGGGTGGCGACGATTTTGGTTGAGCGTTGCATTCAGCCTTTCGCCCGCTGTTCCAGAATATCTACGGCGGGCAGGGTTTTGCCTTCGAGGAACTCCAGGAAGGCGCCGCCGGCCGTCGAGATGTAGGACACCTTGTCATAGATATCGTATTTCTGGATGGCGGCGATGGTGTCGCCGCCGCCGGCCAGGGTGAAGGCCTTGGTGGCGGCGATGGCCGCGGCGATCCTCCTGGTGCCCTCGCCGAACTGGTCGAACTCGAAGACGCCGACCGGGCCGTTCCACACCACGGTGCCGGCCTTCATGATGATGTCGACCAGTTCCTGGGTGCTCTTCGGCCCGATGTCGAAGATCATGTCGTCGTCGGCGACGGCGCCGGCGTCCTTCAGCACGGCCGGCTCGGCGGCGTCGAATTTCTTGCCGCAGACCACGTCGACGGCCACCGGGATGGTGGCGCCGCGCAGCGACATCTTGCCCATCAGGGCCTTGGCGGTCGGCACCAGGTCGTCCTCGCACAGCGACTTGCCGACGTTCCTGCCGGTGGCCTTGAGGAAGGTGTTGGCGATGCCGCCGCCGACCACCAGTTGATCGACCTTCTCCGAGAGGGATTCCAGCACGGTGAGCTTGGTCGATACCTTGGATCCGCCGACGATGGCGACCATCGGCCGCGCCGGGGCGAGCAGGGCCTTCGACAGGGCTTCCAGTTCTTCGGCCACCAGCAGGCCGGCGCAGGCTGCCGGGGCGTACTGGGCGATGCCGTAGGTGCTGCTCTCGGCACGGTGGGCGGTGCCGAAGGCGTCCATGACGAAGAGGTCGCACAGCGCGGCGTACTTGCGTGCCGTCGCCTCGACGTTCTTCTTCTCGCCCTTGTTGAAGCGGCAGTTCTCCAGCAGCACCACCTCGCCGGCGGCGACCCCATTCACCCATTCGCCGCCGTCGACCCAGTCGCGCACCAGACGCACCGGGCGGCCCAGCTTGGCCGTCATCACGTCGGCGACCGGCTTGAGCGAGTTCTCCTCGGTGAACACGCCCTCTTCCGGGCGGCCGAGGTGGGAGGTGACCATCACCCTGGCACCGGCCTTCAGGCAGTGCTCGATGGTCGGCATGGAGGCGGTGATGCGGGCGTCGGAGGTGACCTTGCCGTCCTTGACCGGCACGTTGAGGTCGGCGCGGATGAAGACGCGCTTGCCGGCGAGGTCGAAATCGGTGAGTTTCTTGAATTTCATGGCTGTCCGGAGAGACGGCCGGCGCGCGGGGCGCGCCGGCCCATGCGTGGCGGGATTACTTGGAAATAACGCGGACCATCTCCAGCACCTTGTTGGAGTAGCCCCACTCGTTGTCATACCAGGCGACGATCTTGACGAAGGTCTTGTCGAGCGCGATGCCGGCCTCGGCATCGAACACCGAGGTGCAGCTCTCGCCACGGAAGTCGGTGGCCACCACCTTGTCCTCGGTGTAGCCGAGCACGCCCTTCATGGCGCCCTGGGAGGCGGCCTTCATGGCCTTGCAGATGTCCTCGTAGGAAGCCTCCTTGTTCAGCTCGACCGTCAGGTCGACCACCGAGACGTCGGAAGTCGGCACGCGGAAGGCCATGCCGGTGAGCTTCTTGTTCAGCTCCGGAATCACCACGCCGACGGCCTTGGCGGCGCCGGTCGAGGAGGGGATGATGTTCTCGAGGATGCCGCGGCCGCCGCGCCAGTCCTTGTTCGACGGGCCGTCGACGGTCTTCTGCGTCGCGGTGGCGGCGTGCACCGTGGTCATCAGGCCGCGCTTGATGCCCCAGGTGTCGTTGAGCACCTTGGCGACGGGCGCCAGGCAGTTGGTGGTGCAGGAGGCATTCGAGATGATGGTCTGGCCGGCGTAGGTCTTGTCGTTCACGCCGTAGACGAACATCGGCGTGTCGTCCTTCGACGGCGCGCTCTGGATGACCTTCTTGGCGCCGGCGGCGAGGTGCTTCTGGCAGGTTTCCTTGGTGAGGAACAGGCCGGTCGACTCGACGACGATGTCGGCGCCGACTTCGCTCCACTTCAGCTCGGCGGGGTCCTTGACGGCGGTGAGGCGGATCTTCTTGCCGTTGACGATCAGGGTGTTGCCGTCTACGGCGATGTCGCCCTTGAAGCGGCCGTGCACCGAGTCGTAGCGCAGCATGTAGGCCAGGTAGTCGGGCTCGAGCAGGTCGTTGATGCCGACGACTTCGATGTCAGGAAAGTTTTGCACCGCCGCGCGGAACACCATGCGTCCGATGCGACCGAATCCGTTGATGCCGACCTTGATAGCCATGAGCGAGTCTCCAGTTGAAAATTACAGAACCGATTCCACGGCCTTCACCACGTTGGCCACGGTGAAGCCGAATTCCTTGAACAGCATGCCGGCCGGGGCCGACTCGCCGAAGCGGTCGAGCCCCACGACCCTGCCCTCGAGGCCGACGTATTTGTACCAGCCGTCGGTGACGCCGGCTTCCACGGCGACGCGCGGCAGGCCCTGCGGCAGCACGCTGGCCCGGTAGGCGGCGTCCTGACGGTCGAAGGCGTTGGTGTTGGGCATGGAGACGACGCGCACCGGGATTTCCTGCTGCGCCAGCGCTTCCTGCGCCTTGAGGGCGAGCTCGACTTCCGAGCCGGTGGCGATCAACACCGCCTTCGGGCTGCTCTTGGCCTCGGAGAGGACATAGCCGCCCCTGGCAATGTTGGCGAGGGCGGCGGCGTCGCGCTTGACGAAGGGCAGGTTCTGCCGCGACAGGCACAGCGCCGTCGGGCCGCTGCGCTTCTCCACCGCCTGGGTCCACGCCACCATCGTCTCGACGGTGTCGCAGGGGCGCCAGACGTCCATGTTCGGGATCATGCGCAGCGTGGCGGTCTGCTCGACCGGCTGGTGCGTCGGGCCGTCCTCGCCCAGCCCGATCGAATCGTGGGTGAACACGTAGATCACGCGCTGCTTCATCAGGGCCGACATGCGGATGGCGTTGCGCGCGTACTCCGAGAACATCAGGAAGGTGCCGCCGAAGGGCAGGATGCCGCCGTGCAGCGCCATGCCGTTCATGATGTGCGACATGCCGAACTCGCGCACGCCGTAGGAGATGTAGTTGCCGGGGCTGCGGCCGGAGACGTGCTTGCAGCCCGTCCAGTTGGTCAGGTTCGAGCCGGTGAGATCCGCCGAGCCGCCGACGAACTCGGGCAGAGCCGGGGCGAGGGCGTTGATGGCGATCTGCGAAGCCTTGCGCGTGGCGACGGTCTCGGCCTTCTCGTTGGCCGCGGCAATGGCTTTTTTCGCGTGCTCGGCCCAGTCGGCGGGCAGCTCGCCGGCCATGCGGCGGGTGAACTCCGCCGCCAGCTCCGGGTAGGCCTTGGCGTAGCGCTCGAACCTCTGGCGCCAGTCGGCTTCCTGCGCGGCGCCCTTCTTGCGCGCATCCCAGGCTTCATACACTTCCTGCGGGATCTCGAAGGGCGGGAACACCCAGCCCATGTGCGGGCGGGCGGCGGCGATCTCGGCGTCGCCCAGCGGCGCGCCGTGCACGTCGTGGCTGCCGGCCTTGGTGGGCGCGCCCATGCCGATGCGCGTTCTGCAGCAGATCAGGGTCGGGCGGGAAGTCTCGGCGCGGGCCTGCTCGATGGCGGCGTGGATGGCCTCGGGATCGTGGCCGTTTATGTCGGGAATCACCTGCCAGCCGTAGGCCTCGAAGCGGCGCGGCGTGTCGTCGGTGAACCAGCCTTCGACGTGGCCGTCGATGGAAATGCCGTTGTCGTCCCAGAAGGCGGTCAGCTTGCCCAGGCCCCAGGTGCCGGCGAGCGCGCAGGCCTCGTGCGAGATGCCCTCCATCAGGCAGCCGTCGCCGAGGAAGGCATAGGTGCGGTGGTTGACGATCTCGTGGCCGGGCCGGTTGAACTCGGCGGCGAGCAGCTTCTCCGCCATGGCCATGCCGACGGCGTTGGTGATGCCCTGGCCGAGCGGGCCGGTGGTGGTCTCGACGCCCGGCGTGTAGCCGTATTCCGGATGCCCCGGCGTCTTCGAGTGCAGCTGGCGGAACTGCTTGATGTCGTCGATGGAGACGTCGTAGCCGGTCAGGTGCAGCAAGGCGTAGATGAGCATCGAGCCGTGGCCGTTGGAGAGCACGAAGCGGTCGCGGTCGGCCCATTTCGGGTTGCCGGGGTTGTGCTTGAGGTGGTGGTTCCACAGCACCTCGGCGATCTCCGCCATGCCCATGGGGGCGCCGGGGTGGCCGGATTTGGCCTTCTCCACTGCGTCCATGGCGAGCGCGCGGATGGCGCTGGTCAGGTTGTTGAACACCGGAGCCTCGAAATCGCTGAAAGTGGCATGCTGGGTCTGGGGGGACATCGGTTTCCTTCCTGAATCAAGGGTGCCCGCCGGAAAACTGCAAATTATCTTCCAAAACGGGGCGGATTGGGTAGTCAAGCCTTGCGGCGCTTCTCCATCAGCTGCAGGATCAGCGGCGTGAGCACCAGCTGCATGGCGAGTTCCATCTTGCCGCCGGGCACGACGAGGCAGTTCGGCCGCGACATGAAGGAGTCGTGGATCATGGTCAGCAGGTAGGGGAAGTCCACGCCGTGCGGGTCGCGGTAGCGGATCACCACGAAGGACTCGTCCAGCGTCGGGATGTCGCGGGCGATGAAGGGATTGGAGGTGTCCACCACCGGCACGCGCTGGAAGTTGATGTGGGTGCGCGAGAACTGCGGCGTGATGAAGTGCACGTAGTCGTACATGCGGCGCAGGATGGTCTGCGTCACCGCCTCGACCGAGTAGCCGCGCGTGCTGGTGTCGCGGTGGATCTTCTGGATCCACTCCAGGTTCACCGTCGGCACCACGCCGACCAGCAGGTCGGTATGGCGGGCCACATCCACCGTGTCGGTCTTGACGCCGCCGTGCAGGCCTTCGTAGAACAGGCAGTCGGTGCCCTGGGGCAGGTCTTCCCAGGGGGTGAAGGTGCCTGGTTTCTGCTGCCACGGCTCGGCCTCCTGCTCATTGTGCAGATAGTAGCGGCGCTTGCCCGTGCCGGTCTCGCCGTAGCCCTTGAACAACGCCTCGAGTTCCTCGAACAGGTTGGCTTCCGGGCCGAAGTGGCTGATGTGCTCGCAGACGCCGGCCTTTTCCGACATCTGGATGGCCTTTTTCATCTCCTCGCGGTCGTATTTGTGGAAGCTGTCGCCCTCGATCACCGCCGACAGAATGTGCTCGCGGCGGAAGATGTGCTCGAAGGACTTCTTGACCGTGGAGGTGCCGGCGCCGGAGGAGCCGGTGATGGCGATGACGGGATGCTTGGCGGACATGGTCGAACCTCTGCGAATGGTTGGAATCCTGGCGCGGCGCGACGGCCGACGATTGTGCGACTGTAGCGGGGACGATGCATAAGTTCCATTCAAAATTTGTTATGGAACGAATAAGAATCTTCTTATGTTTACCCGGTCAGCGCCATGTACAGCAGCGGCAGTTTTTCCGGCAGCTGCTCGACCCGGTCCAGCACCAGGTGGCGCTTGCCGAAAATCCCGCGCACGTAGTCGTCGGCCTTCGGGTCGAGGCTGAGGCAGAAGGTGTCGACGCCCTGGGCGGCCAGCTCGCCGACCGCTTTCCTGGCATCGGCATGCAGATGGACGGGATCGCGCACGTCGATATCGGCCGGCTCGCCGTCGGTGAGCAGAAGCAACAGGCGCTTGTCGGCCTGGCGCTGGGCCAGGGCCGCGCCGGCGTGGCGCAGGGCCGCGCCCATGCGCGTCGACCAGCCGGCGCCGGCGGCGGCGAGCCGCCCCTTCACCGTGTCGTCCCAGCGCTCGGGGAATCCCTTGAGATGCAGGTAGCGCACCTCGTGCCGGGTGTTGGAATGGAAGCCGGCGATGGCGAAGGGGTCGTTGAGGCGATCGATGGCCATGCCCAGCAGCGAAACCGCCTCCTGCGACAGTTCCAGCACCGTCTGCTCGCCGCCGGCGACCTTCCGGTTGAGGGACTCCGACAGGTCGAGCAGCAGCAGCACGGCGATGCTGCGCCCGCTCGTGCGATGGTTCAGGTTGATGCGCGGGTCGGGCGTGACGCCGCTCCTGAAGTCGATCAGCGAGCGGATGGCGACGTCGAGGTCGAGCTCGGAGCCGTCCTCCCGGTAGCGGATGCGCTGCTTGTTCTGCGGCTTGACGAGGTCGAGCAGGCGCATCAGGCGGCGGGCAAGCGCGGCGTGCTTGTCCAGCAGGCGGTCGATCTTCGCCGCCTCGCCGGCCGGGTGCAGCGCCTCGTAGAGGCTGACCCAGTCCGGCCGGTAGGACTCGCTGGCCTGGTCCCACTCGGGATAGTGGCGCGGCGGCAGGCCCTGCGGCTCCTCCGTCTCGCGCGTCTCCTTCCGCGTGTCGAAAGCTTCCTCCTCGTCGCCTTCCTCGATGAAGGCCCACAGCTGGCGGTTGTCGTCGCGGTAGTCGACCACCGTGTCCTCGAAATGGATGCGCGGCAGCTGGTCGCTCGGCCGTCGGGTGCGCGCCACCCAGGCGAGGGCGAGCTCCGCCATCTGCGCCGTGCTGGCGGGCCCGTCGGCGAGCGCGGCCTGGAAGGCGGCGACGGTCTCGTTCAGGACCGGGTCGGCGTAGCCGTGGTGCGCATCGAGGCAGGCGCGCGAGAGCATGGCCAGGCGGTGGCGCAGGCAGGACGCGGTCTCGGGATCGCAGGCGCCCTCGACCGGCTTCGGATGCAGGGCGAGCAGGACGGGGGCGAGGCCCGGATACGCGCGCATCAGCAGGCAGTCGATGCGCGCGTCATCGAGGAACTCCACGGCGAGGCGCTGGAAGGGGCTCCAGTTGTCGGCGATCAAGGGCTGCGACCAGCGCCGGTGGCCGGCCATGTGCGCCAGCGTCGCGCGGTAGCGGGCGAGTCCCGAAATGCCGTTGCGCGCGTCGAGGACGTCGGGCAGGCGCATGCCGAGGCTGTCGTAATAGGGCACGATCTGGCGCAGCTCGTGCCAGGCGTTCGAGTAGGGAATCAGCGGCACAGGGTCGCGCCACAGCGCGCGCAAATACAGGTCGAGACGGCGCTCGGCGTCGGCGAACAGCGTGCCGTGGCGTTCGCGCGCGAGCACGGCGCGGCTGTCGGCGAGCGCCAGCTTGAAGTAGTCCTCCTGCTGCTGCGGGTGGTCGCCGTAGTGGCGGATGCCGTAGTCGACCCAGTTCTTCAGTCCCGCCATCGGCAGCTGTTCGACGAGCTGCGGCGCCTGGCGGAAGAAGGCCGGCAGGCCGGGGCTGGGGATGGTTGGGTGGGTGGCGTGGCCGCCGTGGATGGAGCCGGTGGTGCGCGCCATCAGCTCGCGCGCGATGTCGAGGTAGAAGGCGAGGCGCTCGCGCGAGCCGAGGCGGCGCGCGACGGGGGCCAGTGTCTGCAGGAAGGGCGCGATGGCGTGGCCGTTGGGCGAGGCCTGCAGAGCGCGCACGGTGGTCATCACGTCTTCCAGGGACGCCGTACCGACGGCCGCGGCGACCGACGGCCAGGCTTCGAGGAAGGCCAGCACCGGCTCCGGCCCGCGGCCGAGGCGGCTGAGCGCTTTCGCCGCCGCCACGTAGTCGTCCATCTCCTTTTTCGAGAAGGACGCCAGCGCTTCGTAGAGGCATTCCTCGAAGACGTCGGCCACCTGCGCGAAGCCGCAGTCCATCTTGCGCCACCAGGTTTGCACCTGCGGGTGGTGCATGATGCGCTTACGCGCATCAGCACTCATGTGTGCCATCCCCCCTGCCCCCTTCCCGAGGAAGGGGGTGACGATTGGTCGCCGCTGCGCGGCTCCCCGTTGTTGAACGCGCTTCCCTCATCGCCAGAATGACGCCGTGTTGCGGAGACTGACTTTTACGCGAAGATCGCGTCGACCGCGTGGTCGAGCGTGGCGCGGATGTCGGCGTCGTCGGTGATCGGCCGCGCCATCGCCGTGCGGCAGGCGGCGCGCGGGGCGACGCCGCGGCGGATCAGCTGGGCGGCGTAGACGGCGAGACGCGTCGACACGCCCTCGGCGAGGCCGTGGCCCTTCAGGTTGCGCGCCGCCTGGGCCACTTTTACCAGGCGGCCGGCCGTCTCGGCATCGATGCCGGTCTCGCGCGCCACGATCTGCGCTTCCAGCGCCGCTTCCGGGTAATCGAAGTCGAAGGCGGCGAAGCGCTGCCTGGTCGACGGTTTGAGGTCCTTCATCAGCGATTGGTAGCCGGGGTTGTAGGAGATCGCCAGCTGAAAGTCGGGGTGGGCGGCGACCACTTCGCCCTTCCTGTCGAGCGGCAGCACGCGGCGGTGGTCGGTGAGGGGGTGGATCACCACGGTGGTGTCCTGGCGCGCTTCGACGATCTCGTCGAGATAGCAAATGGCTCCTATCCTCGCCGCCGCCGTCAGCGGCCCGTCGAGCCAGCGCGTGCCCTCGCGGTCGAGCAGGTAGCGGCCGACCAGGTCGGAGGCGGTCATGTCCTCGTTGCAGGCCACGGTGACCAGGGGGCGGTCGAGCTTCCACGCCATGTATTCGACGAAGCGGCTCTTGCCGCAGCCGGTCGGGCCCTTCAGCATCACCGGCAGGCGCGCGGCGTAGGCCGCTTCGTACAGCGCGACCTCTTCGCCCTGCGGCTGGTAGAAGGGCTCCTTGTGAATGCGGTACTGTCCGATGTCGAGCGTGTTCATGGCGGCCTCGCAAAGAAAAAGCCCCTGCCCTTGTGGGGTCAGGGGCGAACCGGTAATCCGACTGGTGGGCGGATTACTTGTGGCCTTTGAGCCTGTCGCGCCAGCCGGGGAACAGCTTGTCGGCATCCTTCGGGAAGGATTCGAAGGCGCGGGCGAATTCCTTGTGCTCCCTGGCCCACTCGATCGGGTCGGCCTTGGCCTTCCAGCATTCGTAGGCCTGGCGCAGCGAGACGGCGCCGGCGGCCGGGCTGTCGATGTGGCCGTAGGCGCCGCCGCCGGCGGTGTTGATGACGTTGCCGTGGCCGAGGTTCTCGAAGAAGCCGGGCAGGCGCAGGGCGTTCATGCCGCCGGAGATGATCGGCGTGGTGGCCTTGATGCCGTCCCACTTCTGGAAGTAGACCGGGCCCTGGCATTCGTCGCGCTCGATCATGTAGGCGATGATCCTGTCGTCGCCCTCGCCTTCCATCTTGCCGTAGCCCATGGTGCCGACGTGGATGCCGGAAGCCCCCTGCAGACGCGACATCTTGGCCAGCACGAAGGCGGTGTAGCCGCGTTTCGAGGAAGGCGAGGTGACGGCGCCGTGGCCGGCGCGGTGGTAGTGCAGGAACTGGTTCGGGTACTGGCGGCGGCAGGTGGTGACCATGCCGGGGCCGCCGACGTAGCCGTCCACCAGGAAGGCCAGCTTGTTGGCATCGGTGCCGAAGCACTCCAGCGCAAAGTCGGCGCGGGCGCACATCTCGTAGTGGTCGTCGGCGGTGATGTTCATGGAAAACAGCTTGGCCTGGCCGGTTTCGTCCATGGCGCGCTTCATCGCGTCATAGACGAGCGGGATGGTCTTCTTCAGCGGCGCGAAGACCTGGTTGCCCTGCGGTTCGTCGTTCTTGATGAAGTCGCCGCCGAGCCAGAACTGGTAGGCGGCCTGGGCGAAGGGCTCCGGGCGCAGGCCGAGCTTGGGCTTGATGATGGTGCCGGCGATGTAGCCGCCGTCCTTCACCGGGCGGCCGAGGATGCGCCACAATTCCTCGATGTTGGTGGCCGGGCCGTCGAACTGGCGGATGACTTCCGGCGGCACGTAGAAGTCGATCATCTTGGCGTACTCGATGTCGCCCATGCCCTGGTTGTTGCCGATGGTCAGGGTCAGGAACGAGACCAGCATCATGCGGCCGTCGATGACGTTGCGGTCGAACAGATCCAGCGGATAGGCGATGCGCATGTCCTCGGCGGCCTCGTCGATGTAATACACCAGCGCGTCGACACCCTTGGTGAAGTCGTCGGTGGTGCTCACTTCCACGTTGGTGCCGGTGGAGGACTCGGCGGCGAAGTGGGCGGCGCCCTCGAGGTAGCCGGTGCCGGCCTTCGGCTTCATCCGGTAGGCACAGAGAATATGCCTGCCGCCCGTGATGAGGTCCTCTTCCCTGAGGCTCAGGTCGGCGTAGCGGTTCGACTGGTCCATATGCACTCCTTGTTTGCGGTCGCGTTGGGTACGGGGCGAACTGTATGCCCGAAAATCCATAAGGTGAACTAAATGTTTGTTATGGTATTCTTGGTCTGTTGCTTATGGACTGACGAATCATGCACCTGACCCTGCGCCAGCTGAAGATATTCGAGGCGGTGGCGCGCCATCTGTCGTTCTCGCGCGCCGCCGAAGAGCTGCACCTGACCCAGCCGGCGGTCTCCATGCAGGTGCGAAGCCTGGAGGAGGCGGCCGGCCTGCCGCTCACCGAGCAGGTGGGCAAGCGCGTCTTCCTCACCGAGGCCGGCGAAGAGCTGGCGCGCCACGCCCGCGTCATCGCCCTGCAGCTGCGCGAAGCCGAGGAGGCGCTGCTGGCCATGAAGGGCCTGCGCGGCGGCCGGCTCAACATCGGCGTGGTGTCCACCGCCAAGTATTTCGCGCCGCGCCTGCTGACGGCCTTCCGCCAGGCGCACCCGGAAGTCGAGTTGCGCCTCGGCGTGCACAACCGCGGCGAGATCGTCCGGCAGCTCGTCGACAACGATATCGATCTGGCCATCATGGGACGGCCGCCGCAGGAGCTGGAGACGGTGTCCGAACCCTTTGCCGAGAATCCGCTGGTGTTCGTCGCGGCGCCGGATCACCCGCTGGCCGGGGCGAAGCGCATCGCGCCGCAGCAGCTGGCCGGCGAGAGCTTCCTGCTGCGCGAGCCCGGCTCGGGCACGCGGGCGGCGATGGAGCGCTTCCTGACCGAGAATGGCGTGGTGCCGCAGCGCACGGTGGAAATGACCAGCAACGAGACCATCAAGCAGGCGGTGATGGCGGGCATGGGCATCTCCTTCATCTCCGAGCGCACCATCTCGCTCGAACTGGCCACGGGAAACATCGCCCGGCTCAACGTCAAGGGCACGCCGCTCAAGCGCCACTGGTTCGTCGTGCACCGCGCGGAGAAGCGCCTGCTGCCGGTGGCCGAGGCCTTTCGCCAGTTCCTGCTGCGGGAGAGCGGCGGGCTGATCGAGGCGCCGCCGCCGGCCGGCAAGGGCGGCGCGGGGCGTCGCCGGAAGACAGTTTGATTAATATCAATGTAACATTGCCGCCGCGTGCCAAAGTGCGCAGGCGGGTTTGAGCAGTCCGCAAGGCAAATCCGCACCAAGAAAACGATCGACTTCCGGCATTCCGGAAGCGCTGCCGCAGGCTCATGCGGCAAAGGGGAGGAAGTGTCATGCGTCTTCGTACGTTCATCATGGCCGCATCGGCCGTGGTGGCGATCGGCTTTTTCGGCGGCAGCTACGTGGCGATCAGCCACATCTTCGATCACGCCATCAAGCAGAATGCCCTGCAGTCGGCCACCGCGCTGGCCCAGGTCACCTTCAACGGCATGTACCAGATCATGAGCACCGGCTGGCGGCGCAAGCAGGCCGAGGCGTTCATCGAATCGACGCGCGCCGCGACGCGCAACTCGCCGACCACCGTGCAGATCTACCGCGGCGCCGTGGTGGCCGGGGAATACGGCGAAATCCGGCAACCGGCGCTCGACGAGACGCTGCAGCGCGTGCTCGACTCGGCACGGGCCGAGAGCCGCGAGGCCGGCGGCCAGGTGCGCAACGTCATTCCGCTCGTTGCGGAGGCGCGCTGCCTGCGCTGCCACGACAACGCCGCGGTCGGGGATGTGCTCGGCGCCATTGACGTGCGCCAGGACCTGGCGCCGCTGATCGAGCAGTCGCGCCGCGAGTTCGTCGGCATGCTGGGCCTGCTGGCGCCCCTGGCGATGATCGTCGCCGCCTTTGCCGTCTGGGTGGTCAACCGCCGCATCGAGCGCTCCATCGAACTGGTGGATGAGAGCGTCTCCGGCGTGAACGCCGTGGCGGATCTCAAGCAGCTGCAGTTCGACCGGCACGACCTCGGCTTCGACGAGCTGAACCGCCTGTTCGCCCACTTGGGCGAGCTGGTGGACAAGCTGCGGGCCGTCGCCGTCGACAAGGAAGTGCTGCGCTTCGAGATCGGCCTGCTGGAGAAGTTCGTCATCACCTCGGAGGTTGTGCGCGACTGGAAGGAGTACATTGCCCAGCTGCTGACGGACATCAATCAGGTGGTCGCCACCCATGTCCTGTTTTCCGTCTTCCAGGTGGGCGACGAGCTGTTCGACCTGGAGATCTTCTGGAGCAGCCCGCCGGAGGACGTCACCCGCGACATGATGGAGCGCCACGTGCGCGACTGCCTGGCGGCGGATTCACGTTTCTCCGGCTACACCACCATCAACGCCCATCATCACGTGCCGAAGAATCCGCTGCCGGGCCTGATGCTGGACGAGCACGCCATGCGCCTGCACACCAAGGCCTTCACGGTGGAGCAGCCCAAGATCGGCGGCATCGTCGGCATCGGCGTCAATGCGGTGGCGCTGGAGGACGAGACGGTGCGGCTGGTGATGGACAGCGTGCTGTCCACCATGCTCAACGTCGTCGGCTCGATCAAGGCCATCTACAAATACACCCGCGACCTGGAGTACTACGCCACGCGCGATCCGCTCACCGATCTGTTCAACCGCCGCGTGTTCTGGGATCTGCTTGCCTACGAGGTGGCGCGCGCCCAGCGCCACGGCTATGCCTTCACCCTGATGGTGATCGACCTCGACAACTTCAAGCTGATCAACGACAGCTTCGGCCACGGCACGGGCGACGGCTACCTGCAGGCGTTTTCGGCGGCGGTGAAGCGCGTGCTGCGGCTGGGCGATGTGTTCGCCCGCTACGGCGGCGACGAATTCGCCCTGATCGTTCCCGAGGCCGACCACGACGAGGGACGGGCGGTCGCGGAACGGGTGCTGGAGGCGGTCGGGCAGATGGAAACCCGCGCGCCCGACGGCACCGTCATCAGGGGCACCGCCAGCATCGGCCTGGCCGTCTACCCTTATCACTCGCAGGAGCCGAAGGACCTGTTCCTTTTCGCCGACAACATGATGTACCGGGCGAAGAGCGCCGGCAAGCACCGCATCGGCGTGCCGACCGAGGCGGACATGGCGGCGGTGTTCCGCGACATCAACCAGATGAACACGCTGGTGCTCAACGCCATCAGCGAGCGCAAGGTGGTGCCCTTCTTCCAGCCGATCCTCGACCTGCGCGGCGACGGCCTGCTCGGCTACGAGGTGCTGTCGCGCATCCGCGACAACGGCGCCGTCATCGAGGCGGAGCGCTTCATCGAGTTCGCCGAGAAGGCCGGCGTCATCCAGCGCCTCGATGCCATGGTGATCGAGCAGGCGCTCGATGCGGCGGCGCGCAGCGGCTTCGACGGCCGCCTGTTCATCAACCTGTCGCCGCGGGCGCTGGTGCTGGCCGATTTTCTCCGCAGCCTGAAGTCGATCGTCGCGGCAAGCGGCATCGCGCCCGAGCGCATCGTCTTCGAGATCACCGAGCGCGACACGGTGAAGAACATCGCCGTCCTCGAAAAGCTGCTCAATGAACTCAAGTTCGAGGGCTTCAGCCTGGCCATCGACGATTTCGGCTCGGGCTTCTCGTCCTTCCACTACCTGCGCCGCTTCGCCATCGACTATCTCAAGCTGGAGGGCGATTTCGTCATGAACATCCTGGACAGCCCGAAGGACCGGGCCTTCGTCAGAACCATGCGGGCGCTGGCCGCCGACCTCGACATTTGCGTGGTGGCCGAGCATGTCGAGACGCTCGCCGTGCTGGAGGAGCTGCGGCGGATGGGCCTGGATTACGCCCAGGGGCATTATGTCGGCGCGCCGCGCCCGGAGCTGCCGCAAGGGCGGCGCTGGCTACCGCCGGCCACGGCCGGCAGCGGCGCTCAGCTGCGCGAGCGGGAATAGAGGCGCACCAGGGCGAGCTGCACGCGGTCGGATTTCTGCCGGAAGACGGAGCGCAGCTTGTCGCGGGCGCTGTCGTGCCTGCCGTCATGGGCATCGCACAGGATGTCGCCGGCCATGAGATGGAATTCCGAATGGGCCTTGACCAGCGCGGCGTACTCCGGGTGCTGGGCGAACCGGCGCTTGGCTTCGCCGTGCAGCCACTGCCCGAGGGTGCAGCGGTCGTCGGCGGCGACGACGCCGACCTCCAGATGCTCGCCCGCGGAACCGGCCAGCGCCTTTTCCAGGCGCTCCTTCCATTTCAGGTGGGCCTCGATGGCGAGGCGCATGTTGAGGCCGTGAAACTCCTCGTCATGCCCGTCGAACTCAGGCATCTGGTGCCTTTCGCCCTTGTGTTCCGCCTTTTCGGCGCGGTGCAGCCAGTCGAGCAGTCCCATGCTTCCCCCCTTAGGTCGATATGTCCGGCAGATGGCGTCAGTCGCCGAATGAGGCCGGCGACAGGCCAATAACCGTAACTAATGGGTCCGGGTCATACATTGATGAATGTCAAAAATGTTCAGAAGCCGGGCGGCAGGGGAACGGGTAAACCCGGAGCGCGGCAGGTCAGCGGTGGGCGCGGATCCAGTCGCGCCAGTCTGAAAACAGCCGGGAGTCGACGGCGGCGATGACCGAGCGCTTCCACAGGTCGTCAGCGTCGAAATCGTCCTGCCTGAGGGTGCACATCCTTCCGCCGGCTTCTTCGAGAATGAGGCGTCCGGCGGCATAGTCCCACAGCTTCTGGCCGCCGTGCAGGAGGAGATCGAGCCGGCCGGCGGCGACATAGGCCCATTCCAGGGTGCTGCAGCCGAAGTTGCGCTGCGAGTAATAGGGCGGGCGGGTGGCGAGGTCGTCGCCCAGCTTCTTCGGGATGCGCTTGAAGTCGACGCCGGCGACGCATTCGGCAAGGCTGGCGGCGGGCGGCCGCAGCGGCAGCTTCAAACCGTTCATGGTGACGCCGCCGCCGCGCGAGGCGGCGAACATTTCCCGCGTGGCCGGGTCGTAGACGACGCCGACGACGGCGCGCCCTTCGATGAAGTAGGCTACCGAGATGGCGAAGAAGGGCAGCCCGGCAACGAAGTTGGTGGTGCCGTCGATGGGATCGACCACCCACAGCCCGTCGCCGCCCGCGTCCCACAGGCGGCGCTGTTCGGCTTCGCCCATTTCCTCCTCGCCGATCACTGCCTGCGGGCGCAGCCGCTGCAGCCGCTCGACCAGCGCGCGCTGGGCGGCGATGTCCACCTCGGTGAAGATGGTGCCGTCGGCCTTGTGCTCGCGCACCACCTGCAGGTAGCGCGGCATCACCACTTGGGCGGCCACCTCCCGCACGACCTGGGTGACCGCCGCGCAAAGCTCGTAGTAGGGGGAACTCATGCGAGTTTCCCGCTACGGGGCTGGTGACGGCCCACCCCTCTTCCCTGCTCCGGGGCCCGCTTTGCACAGCGTACCCGCTCCGCCCGCGCAGCCGGACCGGCATGCAGGCCGGTCCGTGGGCGGATGAGTGGGGTTGCGGTCAACTCCGGGAGTTCCATTTTATTGAACACCCCATGCTGGGGACCTGTTCGCGCGGTCCCCGGCCGGTCTGCGCCACCTGCAGCATGGCTTCGAACAGTTCGCGCCGTGCCGCGGGGACTGACTCCTTGCGCGAGGCATCCAGGCGGCCGCGGTACTGCAGCTCGAGCGCCGTGTTGAAGCCGAAGAAGTCCGGCGTGCACACCGCGCCGTAGGCTTTGGCCACGGCTTGGGTTTCGTCGAGCACGTAGGGGAAGGGGAAATCCAGGCGGCGGGCGATCGCCACCATGTTGTCCCAGGAATCCTCCGGGTAGTCGGTCGGGTCGTTCGACATGATGGCGATCGAGCCGATGCCGTGCGCCTTGAGTTCCCGGCAGTCGCGCACGATGCGATCGCGCACCGCCTTGACGTAAGGGCAGTGGTTGCAGAGGAACATCACCAGCAGGCCGTTGGGGCCGCGCGCGCTGGCGAGGGAATGGCGGCGGCCGTCGGTGCCGGGCAGGTCGAAGTCCGGCGCCGGCAAGCCGAAATCGCAGACGGGGGTGGTGAGGCTGACCATGACGGTTTGCTGTGGGAAAAATGCGGCGGCTGGGGAATAATAGCACGATGATTCCGCGCTTCTATTGTCCGCCCCCCCTTGCCGCGCACGGCCGGGTCGAACTGCCGCAGACTGCGGCGCACCACGCCCGGCGCGTGCTGCGCCTTGCCGCCGGGGACGGCGTGACGCTGTTCGACGGGACGGGCGGCGAGTATCCCGGGAGCATCGTCGAGAGCGGCCGCGGCATGTGCGTGCAGTTGTCGGCATGGCGCGACACCGAGCGCGAATCGCCGCTCGATGTCACCCTGGCGCAGGCATTGCCCTCGGGCGACAAGATGGATTTCGTCGTGCAGAAGGCCGTCGAGCTGGGCGTGGCGCGCATCCAGCCGCTCGCCGCCGCGCGCAGCGTGGTGCGGCTCTCCGGCGCGCGCGCCGGGCGCCGCGTCGAGCACTGGCAGTCGGTGGCGGCCTCCGCCTGCGAGCAGTGCGGCCGCAACCGGCTGCCGGAAATCGCGCCGATTCTTGATCTGCGGCAATGGCTCGGCCGCCTGCCGCAGGACAATGAAACGAGCCGTCTGCTGCTCGCGCCGCTGGGCGGACGCCGGCTTTGCGAGCTGGCCGGCGCGAAGCGCTTTCTCCTGCTGGTCGGGCCCGAAGGCGGATTCAGCGATGAGGAGTCCGCGGCTACGCAAGCCGCCGGCTTTGCCGGCCTGTCGCTGGGGCCTCGCGTCCTGCGCACCGAGACCGCCGGGCCGGCTGCGCTGGCGGCCCTGGGGGCGCTCAACGGCGATCTTTAGGAGGGGCGTTCATGTTCGAGTCTGCGGAGCTGGGCCACAAGATCGACAAGGCGACCTACGATGGACAGGTGCCTAAACTGCGCGCCGACCTGCTCGATGCGCAGTTCGACCTCGGCGAGCTGAAGAAATACCCGGTCATCATCCTTGTCAACGGGGTCAACGGCGCCGGCAAGGGCGAGACGGTGAACCTCCTCAGCTCGTGGATGGATCCGCGCCACATCCAGACGCACGCCTTTCCGCCGCCCTCGGACGAGGAGCGCGAGCGGCCCTTCATGTGGCGCTTCTGGCGGGCGCTGCCGCCGAAGGGCAAGATCGGCATCCTGTTCGGCAACTGGTATACCGACCCGATCGTCAGCCGCGCCCTGAAGAAGGCCAAGGCGGCCGATCTCGACCAGTCGATCGAGGAGATCAACCGTTTCGAGAAGATGCTCTCGGACGAGGGCGCCCTGATCCTCAAGTTCTGGATGCATCTCTCCAAGGACGCCCAGAAGAAGCGCCTCAAGGCGCTGGAGAAGGACAAGGACACGCGCTGGCGGGTGACGCCGACCGACTGGGAGCACTTCAGGATGTACGACAAGTTCCGCGCCGTGTCCGAGCACGTCCTGCGCCACACCAGCACGGGACATGCGCCGTGGATCGTGGTCGAGGGCGCCGACGAGCGCTACCGCGCGCTCACCGTGGGCAGGATACTCCTCGAAGCGCTGCGCAAGCGGCAGAAGATCGAGAGCGGGCGCGGCTGGAAGGCGCGCAGCGCCGCAGCGCCGCTGCCGCCGCAGACGGACCGGCGCGATCTGATCAATGCGCTCGACATGCGCCTTGCCCTGCCCAAGAAGAAGTTCGACAAGGCCCTGGAGAAATACCAGGGCCATCTCAACCTGCTGACGCGCCAGTCGGGATTCAGGGAGCGTTCGCTGCTGCTGGTGTTCGAGGGTTCGGATGCCGCCGGCAAGGGCGGCAGCATCCGCCGCATCACCGGGGCGCTGGATGCCCGCCAGTACCAGATCGTGCCGATTGCCGCGCCGACGGAGGAAGAACGCGCCCAGCCCTACCTGTGGCGCTTCTGGCGGCACGTGCCGCGCGTCGGCCGCGTCACCATCTTCGATCGCTCCTGGTATGGCCGCGTCCTCGTCGAGCGCGTCGAGGGCTTCGCCCAGGAGGCAGACTGGATGCGCGCCTATGCCGAGATCAACGACTTCGAGGACCAGCTGGTGCGGGCCGGCGCCGTCGTCGTCAAGTTCTGGCTCGTCATCACCGCGGACGAGCAGTTGAAGCGCTTCAAGGAGCGCGAGAAGACCCGCTTCAAGCGCTTCAAGATCACGGAGGAGGACTGGCGCAACCGCAAGAAATGGGACGACTACGAGCATGCCGTCTGCGACATGATCGACCGCACCAGCACCGAAATCGCGCCCTGGACGCTGGTGGAGGCCAACGACAAGTACTATGCCCGCATCAAGATACTGAAGACGGTCTGCGACCGCCTGGAGGAGGCGATCAGGCGCGGGTGAATGGCCACGGCCGGCGGAGCGTCCGGGTACCACGGCAAGGGGGCGTGAAATATTTCCGCCCCCTTGTTGTTTCTCTAGGCTAAAATCCAAGCAAAACATCGGCTTGGATGCTCTGTTTAATATTTTTTCTTGTCACGGCGACATGACTGCCCCCGACTCGATCCGGAATTACGTTTCCTGGTTCCGCCAGGCGGCGCCCTACATCCACGCCTTTCGCGAGCGGACGTTCGTCATCGGCTTCGGCGGCGAGGTGGCGCAGGGCGCCCTGGCCCAGGCGCTGGCGCAGGACTGCAACCTGCTCGCTGCGCTGGGCATCCGTCTGGTGCTGGTGCACGGCGCGCGGCCGCAGATCGATGCCGAACTCAAGCGCCGGCGCCTGAAGGCGCGCTTCCACCGCGGGATGCGGGTGACCGACGCCGAGGCGCTGGAATGCGTCAAGTCGGCGATGGGGGTCACGCGCATGGAGCTGGAGGCGCTGCTCTCGCAGGGCCTGCCCAACACGCCGATGGCCGGCGCCTGCATGCGCGTCACCGGCGGCAACTTCATCGTCGCCAAGCCGTTGGGCGTTGTCGACGGCGTCGACCACCAATACACCGGCGCGGTGCGCAAGATCATCGCCGAGGAGATCGGCGCCGACCTCGACCAGCAGAACGTGGTGCTGATCAGCCCGATCGGCGTCTCTCCTGCCGGCGAGATCTTCAACCTCTGCATGGAGGAGGTGGCCGAGTCGGTGGCCGTCGCCCTGCAGGCGGAGAAGCTGATCTTCCTGTGCGATGCGACCGGCGTCACCGACGGCCGCGGCAAGCTGGTCGAGGCGATCACCGCCGACGAGGCGGAGCAGGTTCTGAGGAAGCCGAAGCGCCTGACCGAGGATCTGGGTCTCTACCTGCCCTGCTGCCTGCGCGCCACGCGCGCCGGCGTCAGGCGCGCCCACCTGATCGACCGCGACATCGACGGCGGCCTGCTGCTCGAGTTGTTCACCCACGAGGGCGTCGGCACGGTGGTGACGCGCGATCCGCTGGCGCGGCTGCGCGAGGCGACCATCGACGACGTTGCCGCCATCGTCGGCCTGATCGCGCCGCTGGAGGTCGACGGCACGCTGGTGCGGCGCGGCCGCGAGCGGCTGGAGATGGAGATCGGCCGCTTTTCGGTGCTGGAGCACGACGGCATGATCCTCGGCTGCGCCGCGCTGTATCCCTTCAGCCGCGACAAGGCGGCGGAACTCGCCTGCCTGGCCGTCAATCCCGAGTACCGCCGCGCCGGCTACGGCGAGCAGCTGCTGCACTACATGCAGGCGCGGGCGAAGCAGGCCGGCCTCGGACGGCTGTTCGTGCTGACCACCCGCACCTCGCACTGGTTCATCGAGCGCGGCTTCGAAGAGGCCGGTCTCGACGCCCTGCCGCGCGAGAAGCGGGAGCTGTACAACTGGCAGCGTCGTTCCAAGGTGCTCGTCAAGGCGCTGTAGCGCCGAGCGAGGTACGCCCATGCTCAAAGCCCTCAAGGGCATGACGGTTTCACTCCGCTTCCGCCTCATCGCGGCGTCGTGCTTCGTCCTGCTGCTGGTCGTCTGGGGGCTGGTGGCCAACAGCGTGCGCCTGCTCGGCGACGCGCTGACGGCGCGGGAGAACCACCATCTGGCCGAACTGCAGGTTCTCTACAACGCATCCCTCGCAGTGCCCCTGGCGGAGCGCGATTTCGCAAGGCTGCATCGGCTGGTCGGCCAGATGGGGAGGCAGGAAGGCATCGCCTACATCGTCCTCACGGACGAAGCGCAGCGCATCGTGGTCGCCGAAGGCTGGGATCCGCGCCAGCCGTTGCCGCGTCCGCATGACGACTTTGCGAAGCTGCCGCAGGATGCCGAGCGTTTCGACGGCATGGTGACGCTGCGCCAGGGCGAGCGCGAGATCGGCAGCGTGCATTTCGGCGTCAGCACCCGCTTCCTGCGCCAGGCCGGCGACAGGCTGTTGTGGCAGAGCATGGCCATCGGATGGGCCGCCTTCCTGCTGACGGTGATCCTGCTCTCGGCGGTCGGCTACTGGCTGACGCGCAATCTGCGCGTCCTGCAGCGCGGCGTGCGCGCGCTGGAGGGCGGGGAGAGCACCGTGCGCCTGCCGGTCGGCAGCAACGACGAAATCGGCGTGCTGACCCGCGCCTTCAACCGCATGTCGCAGGCGCTCGACGAGCGCGTCGAGGCGCTCAAGAAGAGCGAGGCGCGCTTCCATGCCATCGCCGACTACACCTATGGCGTCGAGGCCTGGTTCAATCCGCACGGGCGGCTGATCTGGATCAACCGCTCGGTGGAGCGCATCATCGGCTACACGCCGCTCGAGTGCCTGCTGTCGAACAACCTGGTCGACATGCTGGTGTTCGAGAAGGACCGCAAGCTGGCCCTGGAAATCGCGCTGAAGGCGCTGCGCGGCAGCACCGGCGACAACTTCGAGGTGCGCCTGAAGCGCAAGGACGGCAGCATCGTGTGGACCGTGATCAACTGGCAGCCGATTCATGGCGCGAACGGGGAGTATCTCGGCCTGCGCGTCTCCGGCGACGAGATCCAGGCGCGCAAGGAGGCGGAGCTGAAGCTGCTCGACACCGTGGTGGAGCTGCGCCGCGCGCAGGCGCTCAAGGAGTACTACCTGACCCATAGCAACGATGAGCGCTCCCGCCTCGAGGCCCTCCTCAACGTCATGCGCATCGGCGTGCTGTTCGTCGATGGCAACCATCGCGCCGTCTACATCAACAACGCCTGCCGCGACATCTGGAAGCTGCCGCGGGACGAGAACCTGACGGGATTGCGCGACAGCGCGCTGATCGACCGCACGGGCTACCTGCGGGCGGACGATGCCGACTATCGCCGGCATCTCGCGGCCGTGCTGGCCGGCGAGGATGTCAGCAATGCCTATGAAATACCGCTCAACGAGGGCCGCATCATCACCGAGGTGTCTGCGCTCGTCCCGGGCGACAAGCCCGGCCAGTTCATCGGCCGCGTGTGGATCTACGAGGACGTCACGCGGCAGAAGCAGCTCGAGTCGCAGCTGATCCAGCTCGCCGAGCGCGATCCCCTCACCAATCTCTACAACCGCCGCCGCTTCCACGAGGAAATCGTGCGCATCATCGCCGACGCTTCCCGGCGCAAGGCCCATGCCGGCCTGCTCGCCATCGACCTCGACGGCTTCAAGCCGATCAACGACGAATTCGGCCATCAGGCGGGCGATGTGGTCCTGACGCGGCTGGCGGAGGAGGTGGGCGCCATCGTCCGGCGCAATGAAATCTTCTTCCGCGTCGGCGGCGACGAATTCGCGATTTTGGCGCCCGACGCGGACGAGGAGGAAATGATCGGCTTGGCGCGCCGCGTCGGCGGCAAGATTGCCGACATGCGCTTCGATTTCGCCGGCAAGGAGGTGCACCTCACGGCGAGCCTCGGCATCGCCCTCTACCCCAAGCACGCCGCCAGCAGCGAGGAGATCATCGCCCGCGCCGACTCCGCCATGTACCAGGCCAAGATGAGCGGCAAGAACCGCTGGGCGGTCTATGGCAGCGCGAAGCTGCACTAAAGAGGTAAAATGTCCCGTGTCGCCCGCTGTCGCGGGCGTTTCAACTCACGAAAGGAATGACGATGGGCCGCATGGTGAAATGCGTCAAGCTGGGCCGGGAGGCGGAAGGCATGGACTTCCCGCCCATCCCCGGCGAGCTGGGCAAGCGCATTTTCGAGAACGTTTCGAAGGAAGCCTGGCAGGGCTGGATCAAGTTCCAGACCATGCTGATCAACGAGAACCGCCTCAACCTGGCCGACGCCAAGGCGCGCAAATATCTCGCCGAACAGATGGAGAAGCATTTCTTCGGCGCCGGCGCCGACAATGTGCAGGGCTATGTTCCGCCGAAGCCCTGATTCTCGCCCAGGCCGGCAAAGAAGAAGCCGCGCACCGCGCGGCTTTTTTGCGTCTGCAGAAAAAAGTCAGCCGCCGCAGGACGGCGGCAAGCCTGTTCGGTCTAGCGCCTCAGAGTTTTCACGCCGTCCGTTCCGGCCAGCAGGGCAACGTCGGCGCCGCGCAGGGCGAACAGGCCGTTGGTGACGACGCCTACTATTGCGTTGATGCGGGTCTCCAGCGCCTTCGGGTCGGTGATGGAAAGTCCCCTCACGTCGAGGATGAGGTTGCCGTTGTCGGTGGTGAAGCCGGCGCGCAGCACCGGCTCGCCGCCGAGCTTCGCCAGCTCGCGCGCGACATGGGCGCGGGCCATCGGGATGACTTCCACCGGCAGGGGAAACTTGCCCATCGTCTGCACCAGCTTGGAGGCGTCGGCGATGCAGACGAACTTTTGCGCCACGGCGGCGACGATCTTCTCGCGCGTCAGCGCGCCGCCGCCGCCCTTGATCATGGCCAGGGAGGCGTCGATCTCGTCGGCGCCGTCCACGTAGACCGGAATGTCCGAGACGTCGTTGAGGTCGCGCACCTGGATGCCGTGGCCGGCGAGGCGCTTCGCCGTGGCTTCCGAGCTGGCCACCGCGCCGGGGATGCGGTCCTTGATCCTGCCGAGCTCGTCGATGAAGAAATTGGCCGTGGAGCCGGTGCCGACGCCGATGATGGCGCCGGGCACCACGTAGTCGATGGCGGCGCGCGCCACCGCCTGCTTGAGTTCGTCCTGGGTCATGGTCGATGCGTCCGAATTGAATTCGAACGCATCATAGCCGCAATCCGCTTTGTGCGGGCTAGGCGGTTTTTGTCGCGGAATAAAGGCTACTTTTTCCTGGCCGGCGGCAGGTCGGTGCACGTGCCTTCGTACACCTCCGCCGCCATGCCGATGGATTCGCCCAGCGTCGGGTGTGGGTGGATGGTCTTGCCGATGTCCACGGCGTCGGCGCCCATCTCGATGGCCAGGGCGATCTCGCCGATCATGTCGCCGGCGTGGGTGCCGACGATGCCGCCGCCGACGATCCTGTGCGTCTCTTCGTCGAAGATCAGCTTGGTGAAGCCCTCGTCGCGGCCGTTGGCGATGGCGCGGCCGGAGGCGGCCCAGGGAAACTTGCCGATGCCGACCTTGAGGCCCCGCTTCTTGGCCTCGTCCTCGGTGAGGCCGACCCAGGCCACTTCCGGATCGGTGTAGGCGACGCCGGGAATCACGCGGGCGTCGAAATACGCCTTGTGCCCGGCGGCGGCTTCCGCCGCGACGTGGGCCTCGTGCACCGCCTTGTGCGCCAGCATCGGCTGGCCGACCAGGTCGCCGATGGCGAAGATGTGCGGGACGTTGGTGCGCATCTGCTTGTCTACGGCGATGAAGCCGCGCGCGTCCACCGCCACGCCGGCCTGGTCGGCGCCGATCTTGTTGCCGTTCGGGCTGCGGCCGGCGGACTGCAGGATCATGTCGTACAGTTGCGGCTCGGCGGGCGCCTTCTCCCCCTCGAACCAGACTTTCAAGCCTTCCTTCAGCGCCTCGACCTTGACGGTCTTCGTCTTCAGCATCACCTTGTCGAAGCGGCCGGCGTTCTTCTTCTCCCACACCTTGACCAGGTCGCGGTCGGGGCCCTGCATGAGGCCGTCGAGCATCTCGACGACCTCCACCTTCGCGCCGAGGGTGGAGTACACCGTCGCCATCTCCAGACCGATGATGCCGCCGCCGATCACCAGCAGGCGCTTCGGCACGAAGCGCAGCTCGAGCGCGCCGGTGGAGTCGACGATGCGCGGGTCGTCCGGGATGAAGGGCAGGCGCACGGCGCTGCTGCCTGCGGCGATGATGCATTTGGCGAAGCGGATGACCTTCTTGCCGCCGGCCTTCTCCTGGCCTTCGCCTTGCGTCAGTTCGACCTCGAGGTGATTGGCATCGAGGAAGTGGCCGTAGCCGCGCACCACGTCCACCTTGCGCGCCTTGGCCATGCCGGCGAGGCCGCCGGTGAGCTTGGAGACGACCTTCGCCTTGTGCGCGCGCAACTTGTCGAGGTCGAGTTTCGGCGCGGCGAACGTCACGCCGCAGTCGGCCATGTGCGCCGCTTCCTCCATCACCGCGGCGACGTGCAGCAGCGCCTTGGAGGGAATGCAGCCGACGTTGAGGCAGACGCCGCCGAGCGCGGCATAGCGCTCCACCAGCACGGTTTTCAGGCCGAGGTCGGCGGCGCGGAAGGCGGCGGAGTAGCCGCCGGGGCCGGCGCCGAGGACGAGCATTTCACATTCGATGTCGGCGCGGGGAGAAATCCCCCCCGGCCCCTCTTTTGCAAAGGGGGGAGAAATGCTCGAGGGCGCCAATTCCCCCCTTTGCAAAAGGGGGGCAGGGGGGATTTCAGCAGCGGCCGAAACCGCCACGACGTCTGCAGTCTCCGTCTCCAGCAACAATACCAGCGTCCCTTCGGCGACCTTGTCGCCGACCTTCAATTTGATTTCCTTCACCGTGCCGGCGGCGGGCGAGGGCACTTCCAGGGTGGCCTTGTCGGACTCCAGGGTGACCAGCGGGTCCTCCGCCTTCACCGTGTCGCCGGGACTGACTTCTATGCCGATCACCGGCACGTCCTTGAAATCGCCGATGTCGGGAACCCTGACTTCGAGGATGGAACTCATTTGCGGCCCCTCTTCAGCTTGACGGTGTGCAGGACGATGGGGCCCTGGGTCGAGGTGTCGAACTCGGCGCCGGCCATGACGCCGATCTTCGCCACATCGGCCGCCGTCTTGCAGCGCTCGTAGGCGGCGTACATGGCGCCCAGGGCGAAGCTGCGCCCGGAACCGATGCCCCAGAAGCGGTCGTAGTCGAACACCTCGCGGTAGGAATACACGCCGTAGATGCCGCTGTCGTTGACGATCAGGGCGGTGATCTGCGAGGACTCGTAGGGATCGTCCTCGTCCTCCTTGGGATTGAGGTAGCCCTGTTCCTTGAGGATGGGATGCAGGCGGCGGAAGGTCTCATACACCTCCATGCGGCTGCCCAGCTTCATGTCCTCCAGCTTGGGCAGCAGCGCGGAGAGCACCAGGTGGTGGGCGCTCGATCCGCACAGGCCGATCCAGGAGCCGGCGATCTCGATGATCTTGTCGTGCTCGCCCTTGTACTGGCGGCCCAGGCGCGTGTCGCCGAAGGTGGTGAGCGAGTCGGCGGCGATGGCCGCCACGCCGTTCTTCTTGACCGCGACGATGGTGGTCATAGCAGCACCCTGCGCATGTCGGCCAGCACCTGGGCCAGGTAGGCGGTGAAGCGCGCCGCTGCCGCGCCGTCGATGACGCGGTGGTCGTAAGAGAGCGAGAGCGGAATCGTCAGGCGCGGCTGGAAGGTCTGGCCGTCCCACACGGGCTTCATCTGCGACTTCGACACGCCGAGGATGGCCACTTCCGGCGCGTTGATGATCGGCGTGAACGCCGTGCCGCCGATGCCGCCGAGGCTGGAGATGGAGAAGCAGCCGCCCTGCATCTCGGCCGGGCCGAGCTTGCCCTCGCGCGCCTTGGCGGAGAGCGCGCCCATTTCCTTCGCGATCTCCAGCAGGCCCTTTTTGTCGGCGTCGCGGATCACCGGTACGACGAGGCCGTTGGGCGTATCGGCGGCGAAGCCGATGTGGAAGTATTTCTTGTAGACGAGGCTCAGTTCACCCTCTCGGCCGTCGAGCGAGGCATTGAAGTCGGGATATTTCTTCAGCGCCGCCACGACTGCCTTGATGAGGAAGGCGAGCATGGTCAGCCGAATTTCACCCTTTTGGCCGGATTTCTCGTTCTCCTTGTTGAGCTGCACGCGCAGTGCCTCCAGGTCGGTGATGTCCGCCTCGTCGAACTGCGTCACGTGCGGGATCATCACCCAGTTGCGGGCGAGGTTGGCGCCGGAAATCTTCTTGATGCGCGACAGCGGCTTCGACTCCACTTGGCCGAACTTGGCGAAATCCACCTGAGGCCAGGGCAGCAGCTCCAGGCCTGCGCCGCCGCCGGCGGGCGCTGCGGGGCGCGGCTGCGCCAGCGCGCCCTTCACGTAGTTCTGCACGTCCTGCTGCAGGATGCGACCCTTCGGCCCCGTGCCTTTCACCAGCGCGACGTCGACGCCCAGTTCGCGCGCGAAGCGCCGCACCGATGGGCTGGCGTGGGCCCGCGGTTTACTCTCGCCGCCGGTGACTTCGGCCGCCATCTCGCCCGGCGGCGGCAGGGGAACGGGCGCTGGCGGGGCGATGGGCTCGGGAGAAATCCCCCCCGGCCCCCCTTTTTCAAAGGGGGGAGAAACACCCGCCGGCGCCAATCCCCCCCTTTGCAAAAGGGGGGCAGGGGGGATTTCAGCAGCGGCCGAAATCGCCGCGGCGCCAGCAGTCTCCGTCTCCAGCAGCAGCACCAGCGTCCCCTCGCTGACCTTGTCGCCGACCTTCAATTTGATTTCCTTCACCGTGCCGGCAACGGGCGAGGGCACTTCCAGGGTGGCCTTGTCGGACTCCAGGGTGATGAGCGGATCCTCGGCCTTCACCGTGTCGCCGGGACTGACTTCTATCCCGATCACCGGCACGTCCTTGAAATCGCCGATGTCGGGCACTTTTACTTCGATAACTGACATGGCTTTTCCTCAGACGGTAACGGGGTTGGGCTTGTCCGGATCAAGGCCATATTTCACGATGGCCTCCTGCACTTTTGCCTTGTCGAACTGGCCTTCGTCGGCCAGCGCCTTGAGCGCTGCGACGGCGATGTAGCGGCGATCCACCTCGAAGAAGCCGCGCAGCTGCTCGCGCGTGTCCGAGCGGCCGAAGCCGTCGGTGCCGAGCACCGTGTAGCGGCGCGGCACATACGGCCGGATCTGCTCGGCGAAGGCGCGCACGTAGTCGGTCGAGGCGACGACCGGGCCGCGCGTGTCCTTCAGGCACGCCTCGACATGCGTGCGCTTCGGTTTCGCGTCCGGGTGCAGCAGGTTCCAGCGCGTGCAGGCCTGGCCGTCGCGAGCCAGTTCGGTGAAGGAGGGACAGCTCCAGACATCGGCCTCGACGCCCCAGTCCTGCTTCAGCAGTTCGGCGGCGGCGATCGCTTCGCGCAGGATGGCGCCCGAACCTAGCAGCTGCACGCGCGGGCCGTTGCCGGCCGGGCCCTTCCTGAACAGGTACATGCCCTTGAGGATGTCCTTCTCGGACCCATCCGGCAGCGCCGGATGGGCATAGTTCTCGTTGAGCAGGGTGATGTAGTAGAAGACGTCCTCCTGCTCCTGCACCATGCGGCGCAGGCCGTCCTGCACGATCACCGCCACCTCGTAGCCGAAGCTCGGGTCGTAGGCCACGCAGTTGGGGATCAGCGCCGCCTGGATGTGCGAGTGGCCGTCCTCGTGCTGCAGGCCCTCGCCGTTCAGCGTCGTGCGCCCGGAAGTGCCGCCGAGCAGGAAGCCGCGCGCGCGCTGGTCGCCGGCCGCCCAGGCCAGATCGCCGAAGCGCTGGAAGCCGAACATCGAGTAGTAGATGAAGAAGGGGATCATCGGCACGCCGTGCGTGCTGTAGGCGGTCGCGGCGGCGATCCAGGAAGCCATGGCGCCGGACTCGGTGATGCCCTCCTGCAGGATCTGGCCGTCCTTGGATTCCTTGTAGAACATCAGCTCGCCGGCGTCCTGCGGCGTGTACTTCTGCCCTTCCGAGGACCAGATGCCGAGGCTGCGGAACATGCCTTCCATGCCGAAGGTGCGCGATTCGTCGGCGACGATCGGCACGACATGCTTGCCGAGGGTCTTGTCGCGCACCAGGGTGCCCAGCATGCGCACGAAGGCCATGGTGGTGGAGAACTCCCGCCCCTCGCCCGAGGCCTTCAGCTGCGTTTCGAAGGCCGCGAGCGGCGGCACTTCCAGGGCGGAGGCCTTCTGCCGGCGCAGCGGCAGATAGCCGCCCAGCGCCTGGCGCCGCTCGGCCATGTACCGGATCTCCGGCGAGTCCGGGCCGGGGTTGATGTATTCCAGCTGCTCCAGCTGCTCGTCGGTGAGCGGCAGGCCGAAGCGGTCGCGGAAGGCGCGCAGCGAGGTGGTGCCCATCTTCTTCTGCTGGTGGGTGATGTTCTGCGCCTCGCCCGCTTCGCCCATGCCGTAGCCCTTGATGGTCTTGGCGAGGATCACCGTCGGCTGGCCGGCGTGGTTTACCGCGGCGTGATAGGCGGCATACACCTTGTGCGGATCGTGGCCGCCGCGGTTCAGGCGCCAGATGTCGTCGTCCGACCAGTTGGCGACCATCGCCTTCAATTCAGGCGTGTTGAAGAAGTGCTCGCGCACGTAGGCGCCGTCCTTCGACTTGAAGGTCTGATAGTCGCCGTCGACGCACTCCTCCATGCGCTTGCGCAGCAATCCCTTGCTGTCCTGCGCCAGCAGCGCATCCCAGTAGCTGCCCCAGATCACCTTGATGACGTTCCAGCCGGCGCCGCGGAAATCGGCCTCCAGCTCCTGGATGATCTTGCCGTTGCCGCGCACCGGCCCGTCGAGGCGCTGCAGGTTGCAGTTGATGACGAACACCAGGTTGTCGAGGCGCTCGCGGCCGGCCAGGCCGATGGCGCCCATCGATTCCGGCTCGTCCATCTCGCCGTCGCCCATGAAGGCCCACACCTTGCGGTTGCCGGCCCGGATGATGGCGCGGTCGTTCAGGTACTTCATGAAGCGCGCCTGGTAGATCGCCTGCAGCGGCCCCAGGCCCATCGACACCGTCGGGAACTGCCAGAAGTCGGGCATCAGCCAGGGGTGGGGATAGGAGGAAAGCCCCTTGCCGTCCACCTCGCGGCGGAAATTGTTCATCTGTTCCTCGCTGAGCCGTCCGAGCATGAAGGCGCGCGCATACACGCCAGGCCCGGAATGGCCCTGCACGAAGACCATGTCGCCGCCGTGATTCTCCGAGGGTGCATGCCAGAAGTGGTTGTAGCCGACGTCGTAGAGCGTGGCCGCCGAGGCGAAGCTGGCGATGTGGCCGCCGAGGTTGGACTCGCCCTTGTTGGCGCGCAGCACCATGGCCAGCGCATTCCAGCGCACGAAGGAGCGGATGCGGTGCTCCAGCTCGTGATTGCCGGGCGAGGGCGTCTCCTTGCCGGGCGGAATGGTGTTGATGTAGGCGGTGG
The DNA here is from genome assembly GCA_964475635.1 of uncultured Rhodocyclaceae bacterium. Lineage (GTDB taxonomy): Bacteria > Pseudomonadota > Gammaproteobacteria > Burkholderiales > Rhodocyclaceae > Desulfobacillus. Next base: position 88,574 of record CAYYXS010000003.1, on the reverse strand, counting down.
TGGCCTTGTAGGGCAGGTTGATGCCGGTGCGGCGGGCCAGTTCGACCAGGCGCTCGATCAGGTAGTGAGCGCGCTCCGGCCCCTCCTGCTCGATGACGGCCTCCAGGGCGTCGAGCCACTCCTGGGTTTCCTGCATGTCCGGGTCGGACGGCAACAGGTTGTTCGGCAATGCGGACATGGTGGGTCTCCTCGCCAGTTATTGAGCGGACGCTTCATGGGCACCCTTGCTTCCACTCTAGTACGCGGTAACGTGCCAGGAAAGCATTTCATATTGTAAGAAACAAAACCGGATAGTGCAATAGCGGTAAACCGCAATGCCATGCGCACGAAACAAAAGGGCCAGCCCGCAGGCCAGCCCTTTCATGTCACAGAAACGACCGTTTATTTCTTCGGCTCTTCCTTCTTGTCGCTCATGACCGGCCCGCCGGACATGCCGGACATGCCTTCCATGCCCTTGTCCGAGGGCATGCCTGCCATGGCCGGGCCGCCGGACATGCCCGACATGCCCTCCATGCCCTTTTCCATGCCGCCCATGCCGGGTTGGGCTGGGGCCGGTGCGGGCGCTGGGGCGGGCGCGGGCGCTGGGGCGGGCGCGGGTGCAGGGGGTGGCGGAGGCGCTTCCGTTTTGCCGCAGGCAGACACAGCCAGCGCGACGAGTCCGGCCATCAACAGAGAACGTTTCATGGGATCTCCCTTAAGCGTGTGGTTGAGGATGTTCGCTAGTACCCGGGCCGCCGCGCGGCCCGTCGGCAAAATATAGAACAGGGTGTCCCAAACAGCAAATGCCACTTCCGCAGCCCTGCCTGAGAGGCCTGCGACGATCATTCGTCGGGATTGATGCTCACCGCTCTCGGCATTTCGTCCGCTTGCCGCTTGCGGCCGACAATCGCGGCCACCTCGTCCTCCTTGTGGGCGAACAGCACCAGGCCGCGGCGCACCTCGCCCATCACCACCATGTTGTCGGTGACGGCCTCGTGATCCTGCGCGGTGAAGGGCCGCTCGTAGGTGGTGACCACTCCCTGCACGCGCTCCTCCAGGTTTTCCAGCGCGGCGCGGATCTTCGGCCCGGCGGTCGAGCCGGCCTGGCGGATGGCGGCGGCGAGCAGCAGCATGGTGTCGTAGCCCTGCGCCGCCGAGACGGCCGAGGAGATGCGCTTGAGCCGGGTCTTGCCGAGGTAGGTGACGATGAATTCCGTCCGGCGCGAGTTGACCGGTTCCTCGATGAAGGTCTGCGGCATGCTCGCCCCCTCGGCATTGCCCTTGGCGGCGTTGAGGAAGTTGGTCCATGACAGCGGCCAGCTGCCGATGATGGGCGCCTTCCAGCCGAGCCTGGCGCGGCCGTTGGCGATCACCGCCAGCTCGGGGCCGACGGTGTAGGTCAGGATGGCCTCGGCGCCGGCCTTGCGCGCCTTGTCGAGGGCGGCGGTCAGGTCCGCCACGCCGAGCGGAAAGGCAGTGACCGAGACTGGCTTGACGCCATACTTGACCAGCTCGGCGAGCAGGAAATCCTTGCCCTGCTCGCCGTAGGCCGTGGTGTCGTGCAGCAGCGCGAGTTTCCTGAAGCGGCGCCGCTCGACGGCTTCCCGGGCCACGAGCTGCGCCTGGATCTCGTCGTTGGCCGAGGTGCGGAAGATGTAGTGCTCCGGCTCCCCGGCGTAGGTGGTGGTGATGGCCACGCCGGTGGCCACCGGCACCAGCAGCGGTATCTTCGCCTTCTGGTAGAGGTCGATGGTCTTCAGCACCACGCCGGTGTTGCAGCTGCCGATGGTGGCGGCTACCTTTGCCTTCTCGATCAGGTCCTGGGCATGGGCGCGGCCCTTGTCGGGGTTGGCCTCGTCGTCGCGCTCGACCAGCTCGATGGGGCGGCCGAGGAGGCCGCCCTTCCAGTTGATCTCCTCGACCGCCAGGCGCACCGCGTTGCGCAGCGATTCGCCCATCGGCGCCGAGCCGCCGGTGAATGGACAGGTCAGGCCGATACGGATCGGCGTGTCGGCGGCCGCCGCGGGCAGCGGCGACAGCGAGGAAGCGCCCACGCCGAGCGCGAGCAGGGAAGTTCTGAGCCTCATGCGTACTCCTTGGTCAGTGTGATGATCGCCGGCCCTTGTGGGGCCGGAGCCTATGACGCGGCGAAAGGGTTACTTCGCCGGTTTCTTCTTGTCCTCGTGCGCACGCACGACGCGACCGCCGCGCACTTCGCCCATGGCGACCTGGCCGGGGCTGTCGAAGGCCTCGTGGTCGCTGCGCGAGAAGGGACGCTCGTAGGTGGTGATGACGCCCTCGATCTTTTCCCTCAGGTTTTCCAGCGCCTCGCGCACGCGCGAGCCGTGGGTGGTGCCTGCCTGCCTGATCGCCGCCGCCAGCAGCAGCATCGCGTCGTAGCCCTGGGCAGCGGCCGAGGGCGAGGGCATGCGTTCGTTGCGCGAGAGCCTTTGGTAGGCCTCGATGAAGGCCGCCCGCTTCGGCGTGTCGGGCGCCTGGATGAAGGTCTGCGGCATGCGCGCGCCCTCGCCATTGGGTCCGGCGTTGTCGATGAAGTTGGACATCGACAGCGGCCAGCTGCCGATGATCGGCACCGCCCAGCCGAGCTTGGCCGCGCCGTTGGCGATCTGCGCCAACTCCGGCCCGATGCCGTAGGTGAGCAGGGCTTCGGCGCCGGCGGCGCGGGCGGCGATCAGCTGACGGCTCATGTCGACGTCGCGGATGTTGAACTTCCCCACCGAGACGGGACGCAAGCCCTTCTTTTCAAGCGCCCGCTCCAGATCCTCGCGGCCGAGCTGGCCGTAGTTGGTCGAGTCGGCGAGGATGGCCAGCTTTTTCAGCCGGCGCCGCTCGACGGCTTCCTCGACGATCATGGCGGCCTGGATGGTGTCGTTGGCCGAGACGCGGAAGACGAAGTTGTCGGGATATTGCGGCGGCAGGAACTGGCGCGTGACGATCGAGCCGGTGGCCACCGCGGTGATCATCGGGACGCGCGCCTCCTGGTAGAAACGCTGGCTGGCCAGCGCGACGCCAGTGTTGACGATGCCCACCCCGGCGACGACCTTCTCCTTGCCGACGAGTTCGCGGGCGATCTGGGCGCCCAGTTCGTTGCGCGCCTGGTCGTCGCGCTCGACGAGCAGGAGCGGCCGGCCGAGCAGGCCGCCTGCAGCGTTGATTTCCGCGGCGGCGATGCGGATGCCGTCGCGCATCGACAGGCCCATCGGGCTGGAGCCGCCGGTGAACGGACCGGAGACGCCGATGCGGATCGGCTCGGCCGCCTGCGCCAGGGGGCAGGCGGCGAGGAAGGCGAGGGCGATGGCACGCAACAGGTTCATCGAAGGCTCCGCATCGGGGCGTCCGCAGATTAGCGAGTGAGGCAAGGCGGGCAAATGAGGGTTAACCCCAAGGGCGTGAGAAAATCTCAGGTGCGATCCTGCTGGCAGCCATGAATTCCGAAACACCCGCGAACCCGCGCAACTGGGTCTGGAGCGTGCCCTATGTCGCCATCGGCATCTTTGCCCTGGCCATGCTGGCGCTCGTCTGGGTGCTGCAGAAGCGCGAGACGGACCTGCAGAACGACGTCCTCGGCCGCGACGTGCAGTGGGCCGAGCAGACCATGCGCCTGCACATGCAGGGCACGCAGGACTACCTCGCCCAGATGGCGCGCGAGCTGGCCGAGGGCAAGCTCGATCGCGGCGCCTTCCAGGTGCGCGCCACGCAGTACCTGGCCAACACGCCCGAGCTGGCCAGCATCGTCTGGGTCGATTCCGGCCAGATCATCCGCTGGGCGGCGCCGTTCGAGACCACCGACTGGATCGCCGGCGAGCGGCTGGCCGGGGCACAGCCGGCCAGCTTCGCCCATGCCCTCACTTCCGGCCGGCCGACCTACGGCGAGGCCTATGTCAACCACCGCGGCGCTGCCCTGCTGGAACTGTATGTGCCTGTGTATTTCGGCCGTACCTATCTCGGCGCGCTGGTCGGGGTCTACACCATCGAAGGCATGGTGCGGCATCTGGTGCCGGGCTGGTTCGGCGAGAAATACAGCCTGGGCATCGTCGACGCCGGCGGCCAGGTGCTGGCTTCCAACTCGACGGTGAGGCCGGCCGACGATGCCCTGAGCTATGCCATCGATTTCGATCCGCCCGGCAATGGCCTCAAGCTGCATGCCAAGGCCTTTCGCACCGATCCGGGCGTGTCGCGGGCGATGCCGCTGTTCCTCATCTCCGGCCTGACGCTGGTGGTGGTCTGGAGCCTGTGGGCGCTGCGCAGCCACTTCCAGCGCCGCGTGCGGGTGGAAAAGGAGCGCGACCGCCTGTTCAACCTCTCGCTCGACATGCTCTGCATCGCCGGCATGGACGGCAGCTTCCGACGCGTCAATCCCGCCTTCAAGCGCGTGCTCGGCTATGGGGCGGAGGAAATCACCGGCCGGCCGCTGCTCGATTACGTGCACCCGGAAGACCTGCCTGGCACGGTCGGCGCGCTGCGCCAGCTCGCCGCCGGCCAGCCGGCCAGCTTCGAGGGCCGCTGGCGCGCCGCCGACGGCCGCTACCGCTGGCTGCTGTGGGCCATCAACCCGGTGCCCGAGGAAAAACTGCTGTATGCCGTCGCCCACGACATCAGCGATCGGCGCGAGGACGAGGAAAAGATCCGCAGCGCCTACGCCTTCCGCAAGGCGATGGGCGAGTCGCTGGTGACCGGCATCCGCGCCATCGATCTCGAAGGCCGCATCATTTTCGTCAATCCCGCCTTCAGCCGCATGATCGGCTGGGGCGAGCAGGAACTGGTCGGCCTGCGCCCGCCCTTTCCCTACTGGCCGCCGGAGAACGCCGCGCAACTGCAGCGCGACCTTGATCTGACGCTGACCGGCGGGGCGCCGCCGGGCGGCTACGAGATGCGCGTCATGCATCGGGACGGCCGCCGCTTCGACGTGCGCATGTACGTCTCGCCGCTGATCGACAGCGAAGGCTGGCAGATCGGCTGGATGAGCTCGATGAACGACATCACGGAGCCGAAGCGCGCCCGCGCCGAGCTGGAGGCGGCGCACGAACGCTTCGTGGCCGTGCTCGACGGCCTCGACACGGCGGTGTATGTCGCCGCCGTGGCCGACGACGAAATCCTCTACGCCAACCGCGCCTTCAAGCAGCTGTACGGCTTCGACGCCGTCGGCAAGAATTGCTGGCAGGTCACCACCGCCTGCCACCCCGAGCGCAGCGACTTCCTCGCCGATCCGCGCCGGCTCGGCCTGGAGGACGTGCCGCGCGAACTGTTCGACGGCGAGGTCCGCCACCGGCTCTCCGGCCGCTGGTACCACCTGCGCGACCGCGCCATCCGCTGGGTGGACGGCCGCGTCGTGCGCATGGAGATCGCCGCCGACGTCACCGAGCGCAGGCAGACCGAGGAGGCGGCGCTGCAGCACCAGGAGCGCCTGGAGCAGACCTCGCGCCTGATCACCATGGGCGAGATGGCCTCCTCGCTCGCCCACGAGCTGAACCAGCCGCTCTCCGCCATCGCCAACTACTGCATGGGCAGCGTCAATCGCCTGAAGTCCGGCGACTACCGCCGGGAGGACATCCTCGCCGCCATGGAGAAGGCCAGCGCCCAGGCCGAGCGCGCCGGCAAGATCGTGCGCCGCACGCGCGAGTTCGTGAAGAAGAGCGAGCCCAACCGCACGCCGGTCGCGCTGGCCGAGATCGTCGAGGAGGCGATCGGCTTCGCCGACATCGAGGCGCGCAAGGCCGCAGTCGTCATTCGGGTAGACCTGCCGCCGGATTTGCCGCCGGCCTACGCCGACCGCATCATGATCGAGCAGGTGGTGCTCAACCTGGTCAAGAACGGCATCGAGGCCATGCAGAGGACGCCGGCCGGCAGCCGGGAGCTCAACGTGAGCGCGCGCCTGGACGGCGCCGGCTCGGTCGAGGTGGCGGTGGCCGACCGCGGCCACGGCATCGGCGAGGAAGAGGCGGAAAAGCTCTTCGCCCCCTTCTACACCACCAAGAAGGAGGGCATGGGCATGGGCCTCAACATCTGCCGCTCCATCGTCGAATACCACGACGGCCGCCTCTGGGCCCAGCCGAATCCGGGGGGCGGCAGCGTGTTCCGGTTTACACTACCCGCTCACTCCCCCGCTCCGCGCCCCAGGGACGGCTTTGCCCAGCCGCCCGGTGCGAGCGGCGCGAATCATGATTCGCGAAACCCCGCTCTTGCCCCGCGAACGGGAGAGGGGCCGGGGGAGGGGGCAGAAGGAAACGGGACATGACCGACCAACGCATCTATATCGTAGACGACGATGAAGCCATGCGCGATTCGCTGGTGTGGCTGCTCGAATCGCAAGGCCTGGCCGTCTCCGCCTACGCTGCCGCCGAGGATTTCCTTGGCGCCTGCGGCGAGGAGATGGCCGGCTGCCTGGTGCTCGACGTGCGCATGCCCGGCATGAGCGGGCTGGAGCTCTACGAGAAATTGAATGCCCGCCGCTGCAGCCTGCCGGTGATCTTCATCACCGGCCATGGCGACGTGCCGATGGCCGTCTCCGCGCTGAAGAAGGGCGCCGTCGACTTCATCGAGAAGCCCTTCAACGACAAGGAGCTGCTGCGGGTGATCGGCGAGTGCCTGGTGCGCGAGCGGACGACGCGCGAGCAGCGCCGGCGCGAAGGCGCGGCGGCGCGCCGGCTGGCCGGCCTCACCGAGCGCGAGCGCGAGGTGATGGATCTCGTCATCGCCGGCAAGCTCAACAAGCAGATCGCCGACGTGCTCAACATCAGCATCAAGACGGTTGAAGTGCATCGCGCCCGCATCATGGACAAGATGGCCGTGCGCACCGTGGCCGAACTGGTGCAGGCGGTGATGCCGCACAGATCAACCCAGCAAGGAGCAGTGAAGTGACGCAACAGACTCTTTCCGGAAAAGTCGCCATCGTGACCGGCGCCGCCAGCGGCCTTGGCCACGCCATCGCCGAGCGTCTCGCCGCCGACGGCGCGCAGGTAGTGGTGGCCGACATCAGCGACAAGGGTGCGCAGGTCGCCGCGGCCATCGGCGGCTTCTTCGTCAAGGGCGATTCGGCGCAGCGCGCCGATTGCCGTGCGCTGGTCGACGCCGCCCTGGCCAAGTACGGCACGGTGCATATCCTGGTGAACAACGCCGGTTTCCAGCACGTTTCGCCTATCGAGGACTTCCCCGAGGACATGTGGGAGAAGATGCAGGCGGTGATGCTCACCGCGCCCTTCCTGCTGACGCGCTACTGCTGGCCGGCGATGAAGGCGCAGCAGTGGGGGCGCATCGTGAACATCTCCTCGGTGCACGGGCTGATTGCCTCGCCTTTCAAGGCGGGCTATATCAGCGCCAAGCACGGCCTCATCGGCCTGACCAGGACTGCCGCGCTGGAGGGCGGCGCCTGCGGCATCACCGCCAATGCCATCTGCCCGGCCTACGTGCGCACGCCGCTGGTGGACCACCAGATTGCCGACCAGGCGAAGACGCGCGGCATTCCCGAAGCCGAGGTGATCGAAAAGGTGATGCTCGAGCCCGCCGCCATCAAGCGCCTGATCGAGCCCGAGGAAGTGGCCGACTTCGTCGCCTATCTCTGTTCGCCCGCCGCCGGCGTCATCACCGGCGCGGCGCTGACCATGGATCTGGGCTGGACGGCGCGGTAAACCCCAATGGCCTCTTTGTCGGGCAAGCGGTAAATTCACTGTTTTTCCCCTCTCCCCGCTCGCGGGGAGAGGGTTAGGGTGAGGGGAAATTTCAAGGAGCTGTACATGCGCGTCGCACTCTTCGTCACCTGCCTCGCCGACCTGATGCGGCCCAATGTGGCCTTCGCTGCGCTGCGTTTGCTCGAACACGGCGGCTGCACGGTCGAGGTGCCGCGGACGCAGACCTGCTGCGGCCAGCCGGCCTACAATTCGGGCGACCGCGCCACCGCCCTCGCCCTGGCGAAGAAGACGCTGGAAGAATTCGAGGGCTTCGACTACGTCGTCGCGCCGTCCGGCTCCTGCGGCGGCATGATCCGCGCCCACTATCCAGACCTGTTCCGCGACGATCCGGCGACGCTCAAGCGCATCGAGGCGCTTGCGGCGCGCACCTATGAGCTGACCGACTTCCTGGTGAGCGTGCTCAAGCTCGACAGCGTGCCGGGCGACTTCAGGGGCACGGTGACCTACCACGACTCCTGCTCCGGCCTGCGCGAGCTGGGCGTGAAGGCGCAGCCGCGCGCGCTGCTGGCCAGGCTGCCCGGCGTGACGCTCACCGAGATGAACGAGGCCGAGACCTGCTGCGGCTTCGGCGGCACCTTCTCGCTGAAGTTCGGCGAGGTGTCGACGCAGCTCGCCGACAACAAGTGCGGCAACGCCTGCGCCACCGGCGCGGACGCCATCGTCGGCGGCGACCTCGGCTGCCTGCTCAACATCGAGGGCCGCCTGCGCCGCCGCGGCGACCTGAAGACGAAGGTGCTGCACATCGCCGAAGTGCTGGCCGGGCGGGGGGAGTGATGGAGTTTCTGGCCGCCGTCCGTCATTCCCGCGGAAGCGGGAATCCATGGGTCCCCGCTTTCGCGGGGACGACGGGCCAGGGGTAACGCCCCATGGAACTGCGCTCCAACGAATTCAAGACCCGCGCCGCCGCCAACCTGCACGATGCCAAACTGCAGCGCGGCCTTGGCCTGATCAAGGTGAAGGCGGTGGTGAATCGCGCCAATGCCGTGGCCGAGTTCGGCGACTTCGAGGCGCTGCGCGAGGCCGGCAAGGAAATCCGCAACCGGGCGCTCGCCGACCTCGATCTCTACCTGGAGTGCTTCGAGCGCGAGGCGATGGCGCGCGGCGCGGTGGTGCACTGGGCGGAGAACGCCTCGGAGGCCTGCCGCATCGTCGTCGACATCGCGAAACAGAACGGCGTCAGGACGGTCGCCAAGTCGAAGTCGATGGTGAGCGAGGAGGTTGGCCTCAACGACGCCCTGATCGAAGCCGGCGTCACACCGATCGAGACCGACCTCGGCGAGTACATTCTGCAGATCAACGATGCCGAGCCGCCCTCGCACATCGTCATGCCGGTGATCCACAAGACCGCCGAGGACGTCGCCGATCTCTTCCATGCCAAGCACGGCACGCCGCGCAAGACCGACCCGGCGGCGCTGACGCGCGAGGCGCGCGAGATCCTGCGGCCGAAGTTTCTCGCCGCCGAGATGGGCGTCTCCGGCGCGAACTTCCTCGTCGCCGAGACCGGCTCGACATTGATCGTCACCAACGAGGGCAACGGCCGCCTGTGCACCACGCTGCCGCGCCTGCACGTCGCCATCACCGGCATCGAAAAAGTGGTGCCGACGCTGGAGGACGCGTCGACCCTGCTGCGCCTGCTGCCGCGCTCGGCCACGGGACAGGCCATCACCAACTATGTCTCGCTGCACACCGGGCCGAAGCACATCGACGAAACCGACGGCCCGCAGCAGTTCCATATCGTGCTGGTGGACAACGGCCGCGCGAAGCTGCTGGCCGGCGAGATGCGCGAGATGCTGCGCTGCATCCGCTGCGGCGCCTGCATGAACCACTGTCCGGTGTACCAGGCCGTCGGCGGCCACGCCTACGGCTGGGTCTATCCCGGCCCGATGGGCAACATCCTGACGCCGTCCTACGTCGGCCTGGAGAACGCCGTCGCTCTGCCCAATGCGGCGACGATGTGCAACCAGTGCGGCGTCGTCTGCCCGGTGAAGATCCCGCTGCCCGACCTGATGAGGAAACTGCGCGAGGAACAGATGGAACGCGGCCTCAAGCCCTGGCCGGAACGCCTCGGCCTCGCCCTGTGGGGCTGGGCGGCGCAGCAGCCGGCGCTCTACGCGCTCGGCACCCGCATCGCCGTGCGCTTCATGAAATGGCTGGGCGGCAGCGAGAAGCTGATCCACCGCCTGCCGCTCGCTTCGGGCTGGAGCGACGGCCGCGACTTCCCGGCGCCGGCCGGCAAGACTTTTCGCGAGTTGTACAAGGAGCGCCGCCAATGACCGCCCGCGAAAACATCCTTAACCGCGTCCGTGCGGCGCTAAACAGAAAAGTCAGTCTCCCCGATACGGCGAGCATCGACGCGCACATCGCCGACCGCCCCATCGGCCTGCAGCCGCCGCGCGACTGGGAGCCGGAGCTGCGCTTCCGCGCCCGCGCCGAGGCGCTCGCCAGTACGGTGGAGAAAGTGTCGAGCCTCGCGGCAGTACCGGGCGCCGTGGCGCGCTACCTGGTCGTGAACAAGCTGCCCACCGGCGGCGTCTGCTGGCCCAGCCTGCGCAAGCTCGACTGGATCGGCGCCGGCCTCGGCATGGAGGACCGCCCGGCGCGCGGCGACGACCTCGTCGGCGTCACCGGCTGCTTCTGCGCCATCGCCGAGACTGGCACGCTGATGCTGCTCTCCGGCCCCGACACGCCGGCTGCCGCCAGCCTGCTGCCCGAGACCCACATCGCCGTCGTCGAGACGGCGCGCATCGTGCCCTTCATGGAGGACGCCTGGGCGCTGCTGCGCGCCGAGCGCGGCCGCCTGCCGCGCGCCGTGAACTTCGTCTCCGGCCCCTCCCGCACCGCCGACATCGAGCAGACCGTGACGATGGGCGCACACGGGCCGTATCGGGTGCATATCGTTCTCGCCGGCGCGTAGCCACACAGGCAGGAATCCAGGCGTTCAGCCGTCCTGTTGATGGAGCCCGGATTCTCTGCGCGGCGCGCGCGCATGTGCCGCCGGGCATGACTTCCGGCACATGCGGAGACCGTCATTTCTTGCGAACATGAGCGGATGAAACGAAACCGCCCGCGTCGGCGCCGCTCAGCCTTCGCCCTTGCCCTCCTGGCGGCGGCAGCGGGCGCACAGGCGCAATGGCCGACCGACCGTTCGCAGTGGGCGCGTGCCATCGTCTGGGGCGATTCCCGCTTCGACGACCACACGCGCTTTCCCATGCGCGCCGTCGCGCATGCCGCGCCGCGCTTCGATTTCCGCCGCCTGCTGGCGGAGCAGCAGCGGCGTTATGCCGCGGCCTTCGCCGCTGCGCCCATCGACGGCGCGGATGGCGCGCAAGACCTCGGCCGCTTCCTCGAACGCAACGACAGCCTCGCCTTCCTCGTCGTCAAGGACGATGTCCTGCTCTACGAGGGCTACTTCAACGGCCACAGCCGCGAGGCTACGGTCACCTCGTTCTCCGTCGCCAAGTCTTTCGTCTCGGCGCTTGTCGGCATCGCCATCGCCGAAGGCCGTATCGGCGGCGTGGACGAGCCGGTCGCGCATTACGTGCCGGAGCTGCTGGCGCGCGATGCACGCTACCGCAACGTCACGCTGCGCCACCTGCTGAGCATGGCCTCCGGCATCCGCTACGAGGAAGGCCGCATGCCCTGGAGCGACAACACCACAACCTACTACGCACCCGACCTGCGCGCGGCAGCGATATCGAGCCCGATCGACGGCGAGCCGGGGCGCGCGTTCCGCTACAACAACTTCAATCCGCTGCTGCTCGGGCTGGTGCTGGAGCGCGCCACCGGCCGGCCCGTCGCGCGCTATCTCGAAGAGAAGCTGTGGCAGCCCCTGGGCATGGAGGCGGCGGGCTCGTGGAGCCTCGACAGCGCGCGCAGCGGCTTCGAGAAGATGGAGAGCGGCCTCAACGGCCGTGCCATCGACTTCGCCAAATTCGGCCGCCTGTTCCTCAACGAGGGCGACTGGAACGGCCGGCAGCTCGTGCCGGCGGCCTGGGTGGACGAGTCGACGCGGCGCGACACCGGCACCGATCCGGCTCCCCACTACCAGTATTTCTGGTGGGTGAACCCGAAAACCGCCGGGCGCTCCCCCTTCTATGCCGCCGGCAAGCACGGGCAGTACCTCTATGTCGTGCCGGAACAGAAGCTCGTCTTTGTGCGCTTCGGCCGCACGGATCCCTGCCGCTGCTGGGTGAGCTTCTTCGAGAAACTGGCCGAGCGCATCGGCGCAGCGGAGCGGGCGGCGCCCGCCGGCGGCGGATACTGAACGGCGCCGCGCTCAGGCTCGGCCGACGCCCAGCGCCTTGCGCAGCAGGGCCACGCAAAGGTGCTCGCGCTCGATGATCCGGTCCACCAGTTCCAGCGCGCTGCCGCGCCGCTGCGGCGCATCGATCACCGCGGCGGGCCCCCAGGGCGTTTCCAGGACTGGCGCCATGCAGCGGAGCGTAGCCAGCTCGCCCGGCGGCAGATGGCCGACGGCATAGACGAGGGACGCGCTGCCGTCGATGGCAGCGTGCAGACTGCGCAGCTCGGCGGTCTGCTGCAATCGCTTGTCCCAGAAGGCGGCCTGCAGCTGCCCTGCGCATTGCGCCGTGACCTCGTAATGCAGGGCCGCTTCCTGCAGCGGCCCGCTTGCCTGGTGCTGCTCGGCCATGGCACGCAGGCAGCGCGCGGCGTTGCCGCGGTCGTAGCGGAGCTGGCCGAGCTGGGCGTCGATGCGCCAGATCAGGTCGAAACCGACGATCCCGCCCGCGGCGACCTCCTCCTTGAGCGCGTGCAGCGCGGCCTCTCCCTGGAAAGCCGCGCGTCCGGCGAGTGGCGGTTCGCTGTAGCGCTGGGCGCCGGGATGGGCGGCATAGGGCAAGGGAGCGCCCTCGAACAGCTCCACTGCCCGGCCCAGGGCGGCGCGGAGCGCCTCGTCCGGGCCGGGCGGCGGCAGACGGCCCTGAAGGAGGAACAAAGGCGTGTCCGCCCAGGCCAGCGGCCCGGGAACGGGCCCGTCCCAGCGCTCGGGAATGCAGACGGTCTCGTGGCCGTTGCCGCGCTCCCGCGCCACGCGGAGGAAATACACGCCTTTCGCGGCATCGATGCCGACGATCAGGACCATGCCGTGATACCACTTGCTCCCCAGGAAGGGCGTGATCACCGGGCAGCCGCGCTGGACCGACGCCTGCACCAGGGCGGCGGCCTGCGCCGCATTCAGGCCACAGCGCCACTGGCCGTCCCAGCCGGCGGCACGGCAGGCAAGGGTGAGGACATCCAGCGGCACCCGGTCCCGCAGCGGCTCGAACACGGCGCCGCGGTCGTAGACGAACTTGAAGGCATCGCCCGACATGCCGGCGAGCCACCAGGCGGGGCGGCCGCCGCCGCGGGTGGCCAGCGCCGCCTCGAGGGCGGTCATGGCCATTCCGGCCGCGTCGTCGTTGCGCTCGAACGCGGGAACATCGGGAATGATGCAAGGGGCCGTCAGCTTCGCTCCTTTGCCTGCGGGTTTGGTGAAGCTAGAAAGCATAGACGACTCCAAGCGAGACGGCCATGCCGAGATTATGCTTGAGGTCGGAGGAAAGCTGCCGTTTCTCCGACTCGATGTCGCGGCGCAGCGCGGCGTTGCCCGCCGCACCTGTAGCGCTCAGCGAGGTGTCGCCCTTGCCGAGATAGACGAGGCCGGCATCGCCGAAAAAGTGCCAGCCCTTCTTGCCCGGGCGTTCTGATTCCCAGCCCACGCCGAGATAGGGCGCCAGGGTGTTGAACTTCACCTTGCCCTTCAGCTCGCCGACCGTCGCTGCGGAATAGCTGCGGTTGTTGATGCTGTAGTTGCCGGCCGCATCCCGCTTGCCTTCGAGCGCTGCCCTGGCGTTGCCGAGCAGCAGGCCGCCGGTGAGGCGCAAACCGCTGCCCGCCAGCGGATACCAGTCGGCCAGCACTTCGAGCGTGGTGCCCGGCTTGTCCTTGATGTCGTATTCGATCCCGCTGAACTTCTTCTCGCCGTTGTATCTGGTGCCGCCGTTCGCGCCCAGGCGCAGCACCGCGTCCCGGTTGAGCAGCGTGCCGACGCCGGCGCCCAGGCCCAGGTTGCCCAGCTTGCCGTAGGCGAACTGGCTGCCCCCGGCGGAGGCATCCTGGGCGTGTATGGCCGGGCTGCCGAGCAGGGCGGCAGCCAGGAGCGGAAGGGGGGCAATTGACAGTTTCATGGCTTTTCCTTGAAGAATGACCGCCCGCAGCGGCGCGGCCGTTGTCGATGGAGCCCGGATTCTTCAGGAGTGGCGGTGCGCGCGCATGTGCCGTATGGCATTGTCTTGATCCATGACTTCCGGCACATGCCGGCCGGGTGCGGCCTCGGGTATCATGCCGCGCATGCAGCGAACGCCCGAGACGATCTTTCGCTTCGCGGGGCTGGCCGCGTGCCTGACGACCGGCGCTTTCCTCGCCGTGATGCTCTGGCATCTCGGCCCGCGCGCCATTCCCTACGCCGTCATGCCCGTCCTGCGCGATCCGCTGGCCGCGGCGCTGGCGGAGGCCTCGCCGGCCACGCTGGCGTTGGCCCACTGGGCCACGCTGAGCGCCTACGCTCTCGGCACGGCGGCGTTCGCCGCGGCGTTCTGGGCCGCGACCGGCCCGACCGCGCGCCGCCGCGCCGCCGGCGTCGCCCTGCTGCTGGTGCAGATACTGCTCGGCCTGTCGCTCGAACCGGATCTGCTCTACATCGTGGCCGCGGAACTGCCCTTCGTGCTGCCGCGGCGCGCTGCGCTTGCCTGGCTGGCGGCGCAGATGCTCGTCTCGGCTGCGGCACGCGGCTTTCCCCTGCCCAAAGGGACCGAGCTCGTCTGCACCGTGGTCGGCATCACGCCGCCGCCCGATGGCGTCGTCGAGGTCTGGTCGCTGCTCGGCGCCATCGTCTGGCAGGGCTTCGCCTTTGTCGTCGGCTACATGGCCGTTACCGAAAGGCGGCAGCGGGCCGAACTCGCCGCCGCCCATGCCGGCCTGCTGGCGACCCAGCAACTGCTCGCCGACAGCAGCCGCGCCCTCGAAAGGCTGCGCATCGCGCGCGACATCCACGACGGCCTGGGCCATCACCTCACGGCGCTGAATCTGCACCTCGACCTGGCCCGGCGCCGCGCGGTGGGCGAGGCGGCGGAATCGATCGGCACCGCGCGCGCCATCGCGCAGCAGTTGCTGGCCGAGGTGCGCGCCACGGTCGGCGCCGAACGCGCGGCGCGACCGATCGACCTGCGCCAGGCGCTGCAGACCCTGGTTTCGGGCATTCCCGGCCCGCACATCGAGTTCGTCTTCGCCGAAGGCCTCGAAGTGAGCGATCCGGCGCTGGCGCACGCGGCGTTTCGCGGCGCGCAGGAGGCGATCAGCAACGCCATCCGCCATTCAGAAGCGAAAACCATTCGGGTGGAACTGGCCGCGCGCGCCGGGCGTCTCGCCATCTCGGTGACCGATGACGGAAAAGGCGCTCACGGGATCGGGCCGGGCAACGGCCTGCGCGGCATGCGCGAGCGCATCGAGGAGCTCGGCGGCACGCTGGAGACGGAATCCCGTCCGGGCAGCGGCTTTGCGCTGCGCATCTCGCTGCCGCTGGAGCGGGAGCGGCCATGATCCGCGTGGTCCTTGCGGACGACCAGACGCTGGTGCGCAGCGGCATCCGCGGCCTGCTGGCGCTGACCGAAGACATCCAGGTCGTCGGCGAGGCCGCCGACGGCGACGAAGCGGTGCGCACGATCGCCGCGCTCGCTCCGGACGTCGTCCTGCTCGACGTGCGCATGCCGGGCTGCTCGGGCATCGAGGTGCTGCAGACCCTCAAGGGCCAGGGGCGGCTGCCGCCGACCGTCCTGCTCACCACCTTCGACGACGACGAGGCGCTGCTCGCCGGCATGCGCGCCGGTGCCCGCGGCTTCCTGCTGAAGGACATCTCGCTGGAACGCCTGGCCGAGGCGATACGAGCCGTATCGGCCGGACTGACTTTGATCCGGCCGGCCATCACCGAGCGCGTCCTGCAGGGACTCAAGAGCGCCGCTTGCGCCTTCGACAGCCTGGATGCGCCGGACCGCCTGACCCGGCGCGAATCCGAAATCCTCCGGCTCATGGCCGGCGGCTTCAACAACCGCGAAATTGCCGACGCCCTCGGCGCGAGCGAGGGGACGGTGAAGAACCATGTCTCCAGCATCCTCTCCAAGCTGGGCGTGCGCGACCGGGTGCGCGCGGTGCTGAAGGGCGTGGAACTCGGCTACCTCTGATGACGGCCGCTGCGGCATCGATCTTCCCGGCAGCGCCTGCCGGGCCGCTGGACAGGCTGCGCACCGGGCTCGCCGCCTCGCTGGCGCTGCATGCGGCGCTGCTGGCCTGGCTCGCCGCCCCCGTCCTGCGCCAGGAAGCGCCGCCGGCGGCTCGCCTCATCACTCGGCTGCTGCCGCGCCTGCCGCCGCCCCTGCCTGCCGAGCCGCCGGCGGAAACGTCCTCCCCGGACGCGCCGCGCATCGAGGCCGCGCCGCGGCGCGCGCCCGTCACCCGGCCGGACGCCGCAGGCGCCGAGGCAGGGCGCAGCGAGCAGGGCGCGGCGGCCTTGCCCGCCGCACCGCCCCTGGTCAATGCCGAGGCGGCGCGCCGCCTCGCGCGCGAACTGGCGAAAGGGCTCGCCGCGCCGAAGCCGGGCGGCCCGGTGGTGCGCGGCGACACGCCCGAAGCGGTCCTCGCGCGCCGCCTGCAGCGCGGCGAGCCACGCAACGAAACGCGCATGGCCGACGGCAGCGTGCTGCTGCGCTTCTCCGACGGCGCCTGCGCCCTCGTGCCGGCACAACTGCAGCCTTTCGCCCGCAACGATTTCGGCCCGACGCTGATCGTGACGACCAACTGCCCCGGCACGATCTCCTTCTGAGGGAGGCCAGCGCTTGAAATACCCCCTGGCGATTTTCGACTTCGACGGCACGCTGGCGGATTCCTTCCCCTTCTTCCTCGGCGCGCTCGAGGCGCTGGCCGAGCGCCACGGCTTCCGCAAGATCGACCCGGCGCAGATCGGCGCGCTCCGGCAATGCGGCGCACGCGAAGTCCTGCAGCGGGTCGGGCTGCCGCTGCGGAAACTGCCCGCGGTCGCCCGCAGCTTCGCCGCCATAATGCGCAGCAGCGCCGTTCCGCTCTTCGCCGAGGTGCCCGAGACACTGGCGCAGCTGGCGCGCGCAGGGACGGCGCTCGCCATCGTCACCGCCAACTCGGAGGAGAATGTCCGCCGCATCCTCGGGCCGGAGAATGGCCGGCTGATCGGCCACTACGCCTGCCGCCTGCCGCTCTTCGGCAAGCATGCCAGCATCCGCAGGGTGCTCGCCGCGAGCGCCCTGCCTGCCCGCCAGGCCATCTACATCGGCGACCAGATCGAAGACGCCGAGGCGGCGCGCAAGGCGGGCATAGCCTTTGGCGCCGTCACCTGGGGCTACGGCGCGCGTGCTGCCCTCGAACGGCACCGGCCGGAAGAGATATTCGACAGTGTGCGCGACCTGCGCCGCATTGCCTGAGCTTCGGCGGACGCCGGGGCGCGCGAAGGACGGCTGCGGCAGCGCATCGCACAGCGGCCCGCTGTACTCTCCTCATCCCCTCTTCCCGCAGGCGGTGAGAGGGGATGTAACAATCCCGTCACATCGACGCAATAAACTTCGCTCCGCACCCTCATCCAAAGGAGCGAAGACATGAAGCACCTCAAGCACACGATTCTCGCGCTGGCGATCGGCCAACTGGCCGCCGGCGCCGTCCAGGCCCAGTCCAACGTCGTCAAGATCGACGGCTCGTCCACCGTTTATCCGATCACCGAGGCGGTCGCCGAGGAGTTCCAGAAGGCCGAGAAAAACGCCATCAAGGTCACCGTCGGCATTTCCGGCACGGGCGGCGGCTTCAAGAAGTTCTGCCGCGGCGAGATCGACATTTCCGACGCCTCGCGCCCGATCCTGAAGAAGGAGATGGAGGCCTGCGCCGCCGCCGGCATCAAGTATTTCGAGCTGCCGGTCGCCTTCGATGCGCTGACCGTGGTGATCAATCCGAAGAACGCCTTCATCAAGCAGATGACCGTGGACGAGCTGAAGAAGCTGTGGGAGCCGGCCGCGCAGGGCAAGGTGACGCGCTGGAACCAGGTCAATCCGGCCTGGCCCGACCAGCCGGTCAAGCTGTTCGGCGCCGGCTCCGATTCCGGCACCTTCGACTACTTCACCGAGGCCGTCGTCGGCAAGGCCAAGTCGAGCCGCGGCGACTACACCGCCTCGGAAGACGACAACGTGCTGGTGCAGGGCGTGACGCAGGACACCAACGCCATCGGCTACTTCGGCTACGCCTACTATGCCGAGAACACCGCCAAGCTGAAGGCGGTGCCGGTGGTGAACCCGAAGGGCAAGGCGGTGCTGCCGTCCATGGACAACGTCATCAACGGCTCCTATGAGCCGCTGTCGCGTCCGATCTTCATCTATGTCAACGAAAAGGCGTTCCAGCGCGCCGAGGTGAAGAAGTTCGTCGAATACTACATGAAGCACGGCGCCAAGCTGTCGAAGGAAGTGAAGTATGTGCCGCTGCCGGCCAAGGCCTACACGGGCAACCTGGGGCACCTGGAGAAGGGCAAGCTCGGCACCGTCTTCGGCGGCACGGCCGAGGTCGGCATCACCATCGAAGAGCTGCTGAATCGCGAAGCGAAATTGTGATGGCTGACGTAACACGCCCTCTCCCGCCCGGGTGGGAGAGGGCCGGGGAGAGGTTGGGCGCGCCGCAGCCCCTCTCCCCGCCCTTTCCCCGGCGGGGAGAGGGGAAAACCCACTCTTCTGCATCCGCGCCGGGTTCGCTATCATGAGCGGCACTGCCGTTACCGCCCTCGAACAGACCATGTCCCCCAGCGAAAGCCGTCTGGCCCATCGCGCCGCGCGCCATGTCAAGGAGAAGATCATCGAATCGGTGCTTTTCCTGGCCGCGATGGTTTCGGTGTTCACGACGCTGGGGATCGTCTACATTCTGGTGTCCGAATCGGTGGTGTTCTTCAGCCATGTGCCGCTTTGGGACTTTCTCACCGACAGGCAATGGACGCCGCTCTTCGACGACGCCCACTTCGGCATCATGGTGCTGCTGTCCGGCACCCTGGTGAGTTCCGGCGTGGCGCTGCTGGTGGCCATCCCGCTCGGTACGGTCATCGCCATCTACCTGTCGGAGTTCGCCGGCCCGCGCATCCGCGAAATCGCCAAGCCGATGCTGGAACTGCTCTCCGGCGTGCCGACCATCGTGTATGGCTATTTCGCCTTGCTCTTCGTCACGCCGCTGCTGCAGAAGTTCCTGCCCGAGCTGCCCGGCTTCAACCTGCTTTCGGCCGGTCTGGTGATGGGCATCATGATCATCCCGACGGTGAGCTCCATCGCCGAGGACGCCATGCGCGCCGTGCCGATGACCTTGCGCGAGGGTTCCTACGCCATGGGCGCCACGCGCTTCCAGACCGCCGTGAAGGTGGTCGTGCCGGCGGCGCTCTCCGGCCTGCTGGCGGCCTATATCCTCGGCATTTCGCGCGCGGTGGGCGAGACCATGATCCTGGCGGTGGCCGCCGGCATGCAGCCGAACCTGACCTGGAACCCGCTCGAACCGGCCGCCACCATCACCGCCTTCATCGTCCAGGTGGCGCTCGGCGACCTGCCGCACGGCAGCATCGGCTACCAGACCATCTTTGCCGCCGGTCTGACGCTGATGCTGATGACCCTGCTGTTCAACATCGCCGGCTACTGGCTGCGCCACAAGTATCGGGAGCAATACTGAGATGGCCCGTCAAGACCTCGCCGAAATCCGTGCGCTGATCGCCCGCCACAAACGCTGGGACGTGATCTTCGGCCTCATCGGCATCCTCTGCCTGGCAGTCGGGCTGATGACCTTCGCCACGCTGTTCGTCGACATGCTGATCGACGGCTATGCGCGCCTGCGGCCGGAATTCTTCACCGAGTTTCCGTCGCGCCGCGCCGCCCAGGCCGGCATCCTCTCGGCCTGGATCGGCACCGTCATGGTGATGCTGGTCACGGCGGTGGTGGCCGTGCCGCTCGGCGTGGCGTCGGGCATCTACCTGGAGGAATACGCGCCGAGCAACTGGATGACCCACGTCATCGAGATCAACATCAGCAACCTGGCCGGCGTGCCTTCCATCGTCTATGGCCTGCTGGCGCTGGGCCTGTTCGTGTACCAGTTCGGCCTCGGCCAGTCGGTGGCCACGGCGGGACTCACCCTGGCGCTCCTGATCCTGCCGGTGGTGATCGTCGCCACGCGCGAGGCGATCCGCGCCATTCCGGGCGCCATCCGCGAGGCGGCCTATGCCCTCGGCGCCACCAAGTGGCAGGTGGTGCAGGGCCACATCCTGCCGTACTCGACCGGCGGCATCCTGACGGGAGTCATCATCGGCATGGCGCGCGCCATCGGCGAGACGGCGCCGATCATCACCGTCGGCGCGCTGACTTTCATCGCCTTCCTGCCGCCCTCGCCGGTGTCAACGGAGTTTCCCTTCCTTTCCTTCGAGTGGCTGAAGTCGCCCTTCACGGTGATGCCGATCCAGATCTTCAACTGGACCTCGCGCCCCGACCCGGCCTTCCAGGCGAATGCCGCGGCGGCCGGCTTCATCCTCGTCTTCATGACCCTGGCGATGAACGGCCTGGCCATCTGGCTGCGCTATCGCATCCGCCGCAATATCAAGTGGTAATTCATCATGGCTGACCTGAAACCCGCCCTGGAATCGCTGCCGCTCAAGGCGCATGCCGCGAACCTGAACTTCCATTACGGCGACTTCCATGCCCTGAAGAAGATCGACATGCCGATCTACGACAAGCGCGTCACTGCGCTGATCGGCCCGTCCGGCTGCGGCAAGTCGACCTTCCTGCGCTGCTTCAACCGCATGCACGACCTCTATCCGGGCAACCGCTACGATGGCGAGATTCGCCTGCAGCCGGACAACGTCAACCTGCTCGACCGCACGGTAGACCCGATCGAGGTGCGCATGCGCCTGTCGATGGTGTTCCAGAAGCCGAACCCCTTTCCCAAGACCATTTTCGAGAACATTGCCTACGGCCTGCGCGTGCGCGGCCTCAACCGGCGCGCCGTGCTGGAGGAAAAGGTCGAGGAGGCGCTGCGCGGCGCCGCGCTGTGGAACGAGGTGAAGGACCGCCTGCACGAACAGGCCTTCAACCTCTCCGGCGGCCAGCAGCAGCGGCTGTGCATCGCCCGCGCGCTCGCCACCGAGCCGGAGATCCTGCTCTTCGACGAGCCGACCTCGGCGCTCGACCCGATCGCCACCGCCAGCATCGAGGAGCTGATCGCCGAGCTGAAGGAGAAGGTGACCATCCTCATCGTCACCCACAACATGCAGCAGGCGGCGCGCGTCTCCGACTTCACCGCCTACATGTACCTCGGCGAGCTGATCGAGTTCGGCTGGACCGACGACATCTTCATCAAGCCGAGGAACCCGCAGACCGAGGCCTACATCACCGGCCGCTTCGGCTAAGGAGGACAAGATGCCCCACAGCGAACACCTCTCCAAGCAATACGACTCCGACCTGGAGGACATCCGCTCGCGCGTGCTGCAGATGGGCGGCCTGGTCGAGGCGCAGATCCTTGCCGCCATCGAGTGCTTCGCCACCGGCAATTACGACCTGATGGCCCAGGTGACCGACACCGACCGCCGCGTGAACAGCTGCGAGATCGAGATCGACGACGCCTGCGCCCATGTCATCGCCAAGCGCCAGCCGGCGGCGAGCGACCTGCGCCTGATCATGGCGGTGAGCAAGATCGTCACCGATCTGGAACGCACCGGCGACGAAGCGGAGAAGATCGCCCGCATGGCGAAGAACATCTACGACCGCGGCCGCCTGCAGATTCCGCGCTCGGCCGACGTGCGCCATGCCGGCCAGCTGGCGGTGGCCATGCTGCGCCGCGTGCTCGACGCCATGGCGCGGCTGGATGCCGTCGAAGCCGAGCGCATCATTGCCGAGGACGTCACCATCGACGACGAGTTCCGCGGCATCGTGCGCCAGCTCGTCACCTACGTCATGGAGGATCCGCGCACCATCTCGACGGTGCTCGACATCGTCTGGATCGCCAAGGCCATCGAGCGCATCGGCGACCACGCCAAGAACATCGCCGAGCAGGTGATCTACATCGTGCGCGGTACCGATGTGCGGCACACCGCGCGCGAAGGCCATGCCGAGCCGGACGGCGGGCCGCAATAGGCATGACCACCCGGGTGCTCGTTGTCGAGGACGACCCTCCGATCCAGGAGCTGATGCGTTTTTCCCTGGAGAAGGGCGGCCATCGGGTGACGCTGGCGGCCAGCGCCGAGGAGGCGCTGGCAGCGCTCAAGGCGGCCCTGCCGGACGTCGTGCTGATCGACTGGATGCTGCCGAAGATGTCCGGCCTGGCCCTGGCGCGCCAGCTGCGCGAGGCGTCGCGCACGGCGCAGCTGCCGCTGATCATGGTCACCGCGCGCGGCGAGGAGGCCGACCGCGTCGCCGGCCTGGAGGGGGGCGCCGACGACTACCTCGTCAAGCCCTTCAGCCCGCGCGAGCTGCTGGCGCGCATCCAGGCCGTGCTGCGCCGGCGCGCACCGCATGCGGCCGAGACCAGCCTGGTCGTCGGCGCCTTGCACCTCGATCCGGTGTCCTACGAGGTGACGCTGGAGGGTCATCCCGTCGAACTGGCGCCCACCGAGTTCAGGCTGCTGCGCTTTTTCATGGCCCATCCCGGCCGCGTGTTTACCCGCGCCCAGGTGCTCGACCAGGTCTGGGGCGACCATGTCTTCATCGAGGAGCGCACGGTGGACGTGCATATCCGCCGTCTGCGCCAGGCGCTCGGGCCGCAGGGCGAGCAACTGATCGAAACGGTGCGCGGCGCCGGCTACAAGCTGAGCCTGCTGAAATCCTAGAGATGAACGACCCCCACGCTCACTGCGTTCGCTGCCCCCCTGGGGGGCGCTCAGCGCCCTTCGGGCGGCCGGGCGGGCGCTGAGCGATGCCGTCGGTCTGGCTCAGCCTGCTTGTCCGTCTTGTCGTGCTTGCCCTGTCGGCGGCGCTGGCGGGCGCCTTTTTCGGTGCCGCCGCTGCCGCCGGGCTGGCCGGCGGCCTGCTGCTGGCGATGCTCATCTCCCACACGCTGCAGCTGGCGCGCCTGCAGCGCTGGCTGAAGGCGCCCGGCGAGCGCGACATCCCCGATGCCTGGGGCGCCTGGGGCAATGTCTTCGTCGACCTCTACCGCATGCTGCGGCGCGAGCGCAAGGTGCGCGCGCGCATCGAGGCGGACCTGGAAGTGTTCAGCCAGGCGGCGGAGGCCTCCCCGGACGGCCTCGTCTTCCTCGACGCCGCCGACCGCATCGTCTGGTGCAATCGCGTCGCCGAGCAGCACCTCGGCCTGCGCGGCGAGCGCGACGTCGGCCTGCTGGTGACCAACCTGATCCGCATGCCGCGCTTCGCCGAGTTCGTCGCCACCGCCAGCGAGGGCGAATCGCTGCTCTACCGGCCGCCCGAGCGCAAGGGCCGCGTCTATTCCATCGAGGCGATCCGCTTCGGCCGCGACCGCAAGCTGCTGATCAGCTTCGACGTGACGCAGGTCGAGCGGGCGGAGACGGTGCGCCGCGACTTCGTCGCCAACGTCTCCCACGAGCTGCGCACGCCGCTGACGGTGATCTCCGGCTTCATCGAGCACATGGCCGAGGACGACGCGCCCGAAGCGGCCGTATGGAAGAGCCGCCTGCTCATCATGGACGAGCAGGCGCGGCGCATGCTGCACCTGGTCGACGATCTGCTGACGCTGTCGCGGCTGGAGGAGGAAGCGCCGACGCCGCACGAGGAGGAGTTCGATCTGCGCGATCTCATCTACGACGTGGCGGCCGAGGGCCGGCGCCTGTCCGGCGGCCGCCATTCGATCACCTGCGAGGTCATCCCGGCCTTCCTCAAGGGCAGCCGCGAGGAGCTGCGCAGCGCATTCTCCAACCTGGTCACCAACGCGGTGCGCTATACGCCGGAAGGCGGCCGCATCCTGCTGCACTGGGCCATGCGCGAAGGCCGCGGCGTCTTCAGCGTCGAGGACAGCGGCATCGGCATTGCCGAGGAACACATCCCGCGCCTGACCGAGCGCTTCTACCGCGTCGACCGCGGCCGCTCACGCGATTCCGGCGGCACCGGCCTCGGCCTGGCCATCGTCAAGCACATCCTGCTGCGGCATCAGGCCGGCCTGGAAATCGACTCGATTGCCGGCGTCGGCAGCACCTTCCGCGCGGTTTTCCCCGCCTGGCGCGTCGCGCTGCCGCAGGCGGCCTGAGCGACCCCGCCGGGCCGCCCCAAGGGGGCGCAGTCAACCAACCGGAGCGGGCGCAGCCCGCGAACGGCCGTCACCCCCTTCCACGGGAAGGGGGCAGGGGGGATGGTAGTCCAGTGAGCGCGTGCGTTCCAGGGCAACCGCGATCGCCTGCTGCGCGGCGGCGGCCAGGATGCGCCGTTCCGCGCCCGCGCCATCGAGCGGCGGCAGGCGATCGAGATGGACCTGCAGGCCCGGCGCCGCGGCGATGCGCCAGAGCGATTGCAGCAGCGTCGTGTCGCCGCAATACGCCGCCGCCGTCGAGGCCTGGCCGTGTCCATCCAGATAGCGCAGGGCGAGCGGCAGCACGCGGACTCCGGCATCCACCGCACCCTGCAGCAGGGCCGCATGGAAGGGCAGCACGCTGCTGCCGTCGCCGGTGGTGCCTTCCGGAAAGACCGCCACCCGCCAGCCCTGCCGCAGGCGTGCGGCGACCGCCTCGCTCGCCTGCCGCGCCGCGCTGCGGCTGCCGCGCGGCATGAATACCGTCTCGGCCTTCTCGCACAGCCAGCCGATGCCGGGCCAGCGGCGCACCTCCGCCTTGCAGACGAAGGCGGCCGGCGCGACGGCATTGATGACGAAGATGTCCAGCCAGGACACATGGTTCGACACCAGCAGGGCCGGCGCCTCCTCCGGCGCCGTCTCCGCCTGCAGGCGTACGCCGAGCAGGCCGAGCAGCTGGCGCGACCAGCGCTGTTTCAGGCGCAGCCGCGCCGGGCGGCCGACGAGCGGATAGACCAGCGCCGCGGTGGCCATGCCATAGCCCAGATGCAGGCCGACCCGCGCCAGGCGAAACGCCGCGATCACTGGACTACCATCCCCCCCGCCCCCTTCCCGAGGAAGGGGGTGACGGGCGTTCGCCGCTACGCGGCTCCGGGTAGTTGGTTGCGCCATCCTTGGGGCGGCCCGGCGGATGGCGCTCACGCCGCTTTCCTCTCCAGGAAGTGGCGCGCGTAGCGGCTGTCGATGCGCGCCATCGGCAGCAGGACCAGCAGGTCGGCGGTGTTGAAGTCGGGATCCCAGGCCGGCTCGCCGCCGATCCAGGCACCGGCGCGCAGGTAGCCCTTGAGGAGCGGCGGCAGCTCGGCCGGCTGGCCGGTGTGCAGGCGCTCGAGCGGCAGCGGATGGCGCGGGAAGACGCGGTATTCGATCGGCGCCAGATGCTCGCCGATCTGCCGGTAGAGATTGGCCGCGGCGTGGCCGCCGTCGGCCATGCCGATGCTGGCGCAGCCGATCAGGTGGCGGTAGCCGCCCTGCGTCATGAAGTGCGCCAGGCCGGACCAGAGCAGGGCGATGGTGGCGCCGCTGCGGTAGTCGGGGTCGATGCAGGAACGGCCGATTTCCACCATGCCCTCGCGCAGCAGCTGCAGGCGGGTGAGGTCGAATTCGTTCTCCGAGTAGTAGCCGCCGATGCGCCGGGCCGCCCGCGGGGAGAGGATGCGGTAGGTGCCGACGATGCGTCCCGCCGTCTCGTCGCGCACGACGAGATGCTCGCAGAAGGGATCGTAGAGGTCGTGGTCGACGCCGGGCTCGCGGCAGTTGAGCCGGGCGCCGAGCTCTTCGGCGAAAACGCGGTAGCGCAGCTGCTTGGCGGCGCGGATTTCCGATTCGCTCCGCGCCAGTCCGACGTGCAGGCGGTGGCGGCGCGGCTGGGCGAGGTCGTCCTTCAGTTGCAGCATTCGGGGTCTCCGGTCTGTTGAGTGCAGGCACACTCTAGGCGCGGCCGGTTGCGGCCGCGTGAAGACGCCATGACGTTGCGGTTACAAAAGTCAGTCGCCGCAGGACGGCGCCTTAGGGCTTGTTCTCAATTGTTTTGTCGCACCGACAGAACAATTGAGAACAGGCCCTAACGCTGGCGGCGTTCGATGAAGAGCGAGCTGTGCACCACTTTCTTCGCCTGCTTCTTCGCCTCGGCGGCGGCGCCGGCGATCTCGTGGTGGCTGTGGTAGCTGCCCGGCTCCACCGCCACCGCGCCGATCGACAGGGCGGGCAGCGGGTGGAGGATGCGCTGGCCGCGCCGGTCCTCGGTGACGATGCCGCCGCGGGCGAGGTCCTCGGCGGAATAGAGGCGGCGGCTGCACTCGTCGAAATCGGCCAGCATGCGCTCGCAGCGCAGCTGCCAGTCGGCGCTCTGGAACAGCACGAGGAAGTCGTCGCCGCCGATGTGGCCGACGAAGTCGAGGCCGTCGTCGCCGTGGCGCAGCAGCGTGTCGGCGAGAATGCGGATCATGTCGTCGCCGCAGCGGTAGCCGTAGACATCGTTGAAGGGTTTGAAGCGGTCGAGGTCGCAGTAGGCGGCGGCGAAGCGTCCGCCGCCCGCCAGCAGGCGCTCGATGTGCTCGTCGAGCGGCACGTTGCCCGGCAGCTGGGTCAGCGGGTTGGCATAGCGCGCGGCGCGAATCTGCATCTCGGTGATCAGCGCCATCAGGTCGTGGCTGTTGCCGAGGCCGATGTAGCGGCCGTGCTCGGTGATGATGAAGCCGTCGGCCATGTGATGCCGCGCCGAGCGGCTGATCAGGCGGCCCAGCTCCTGCACGCTGATGGTCTCATCGACGATGAGCGGCGTGCTGTCCATGAACTGGCTGCAGGGGCGGCGGCCGTAGAGTTCGCGCCGGTAGGGCCGGGCGAAGCGGTCAATCAGGTTGTAGCGGTTGATCAGGCCCACCGGCAGGCCGTTCTTGACCACCGGAATGGCGTGCTCGTCGGGCTGGCTTTCGAAGCGCGCGAAGACGGCGTCGTTGGGCATCTCCGGCGCCACCGGCTCGACCGGGCGCAGCACGGTGCGGGCGGTGGCGTTCAGCCGCTGCGGCGGGGCGCCCGGATAGATGCTGATGCGGCCCTTGTCGAGCGTGGCGATGACGGCCGGCGCCGGCACGGCATCGGGCAGCGCCTGCGGTCGGGCGATGAAATAGCCCTGGCCGTAGGCGATGCCCAGGTCGCGCACCGTGGCGAACTCGGCCTCGTTCTCGATGCCTTCGGCGATGATGTGCACCGAGCAGGCTTCGGCCATGGCGTGGATCGAGCGCACCAGCTGGAACTTGAGGGCGTTCTCGCCGATGCCGTGGATGAAGTGGCGGTCGATCTTGACGTATTGCGGATGCAGTTCGGTCCACATCCGCAGATTGGAAAAGCCCTCGCCGAGATCGTCGAGGGCCGTCTCGAAGCCGAGGCTGCGGTAATGGTCGAGCAGGCGGCGGACGCCTTCGAAATCGGCGATCTTCTGGTTCTC
This sequence comes from uncultured Rhodocyclaceae bacterium, assembly GCA_964475635.1. Lineage (GTDB taxonomy): Bacteria > Pseudomonadota > Gammaproteobacteria > Burkholderiales > Rhodocyclaceae > Desulfobacillus. The sequence goes on along the minus strand of CAYYXS010000003.1, from coordinate 61,331 downwards.
GGTGATCTCGATGACGATGCTGCCGGGGGTCAGGTTGAGGCCGCGCAGCAGGCGCAGCGTATCCCCGTTCAGCAGGGCGGGGTCGCCGAGGCATTGCGGGCTGACGTTGAGGAACAGCTTGCCGGCGAGGCCGGATGCGGCGAAAGCGCGCAGCGAGTGCTCTCGGCAGGCGCGCTCCAGATCGACCGTCAGGCCGAACCTGGCCGCAGCCTCGAAGAGGGCGCGGGGCGATTCCAGCGGCGAGCCGGCCGGGCCGCGGATCAGCGCCTCGTAGCCGAGATAGCTGCGGCTGTGGAAGCCGAGGATGGGCTGGAATACCGTGTGCAGCAGTCCGTCGGCGATGATGCGATCGAGTTCCGCGGCCATGACGGGGCCGAGGGCGACATGCTGGCGCGTCGGGGCATGCGGCACGATCAGCTCGATTTCGCCCGGCGTCATGTGGTCGCGGCCAGGCTCGCGCAGCGACTTGCGCTGCCGGACAGCGGCGCCCGTGCGTTTGCGCCGGCACGCCGCCATTGCGCGATGGCCGCCCACACGGCGCGCTCCCCGTGCGAGCCTGCATGCCGGCGCTCCAGCTGCGCCAGGTCGATGCCGTCGAGGCGGGCGAGCGCTTCGGCCGGCTCGATGAGCCCCTCGTCCACCTGGTCGACGGCGATGCGCAGTCCCGCCCAGGGCGTGCGCCGGCCCGTGCGCGTCTGCAGCAGGAACAGCTCGCCGTCCTGCACGGTGAACTCGAACTCCTGGGCGTCGCGGAATTCTCCTTCGAGCGTGCCGCGCAGCGCATCCAGCCGCGCCCAGACCTCGGGCAGGAGCGTGCGCAGCCGCCCGGCGTCGTCGGCGCGCGGGCGGCCGGAGGCGATGTCTTCGCCGGGGCGGTTGAAGAGGAAGTCGGCCTGCAGCCGGTTGTCGCCGCTGGCCGGGTCGCGGCTGAAGGCCAGCCCGGCGCCCGAGCTGCCGCCGGCGTTGCCGAACACCATGCGCTGCACCGTCACGGCCGTGCCGAGGCCGTCGGGCGGCGCGTCGAAGCGGCGCTGCCCGGCGCCGAACGCCGCTGCCACGGCGGCTTCGATTTGCGCCATCGGCTCCTGCGGAAAGGGCTGGCCGGTGAGCTCGCGGAAGATCGCCAGGGATTCGCGCGCCAGCTGCGCCTGCCGGCGGAAGTCCAGTTCGCGCGCGTGGCTGACGCCGGCTTCGCGCACGGCGGCTTCGCAGGCGGCGCGGAAGGGCGCGGCGTCGGCGCCATGCACCGCCGCGGCGAACCGCTGCACCAAGCGGCGGTAGGCGTTCCAGGCCAGGCGCGGATTGCCGGTGAGGCGGATGAGGCCGTGCAGCGTGGCGTCGCACAGGCCGACGTGGGTCAGGGTGCCCATCCTGCCCGGCAGGGCGCTCGGCGCGTCGGCGCGCACCGAGACCAGCAGCGGCCGGCGTGCGCCGCCGAAGGCCAGGCGCGTGGCGGATTCCAGCCGGCGCAGCAGCTCGGCCAGCAGGTCGCGCAGGGCGCCGCGCGTGCGCTCCGGCTGCCGCAGGCAGTCGCGGCAGATGGCCGTGCCGAGCACGAAGGATTCCGGCACCCGCAGGCCGAGGCGTGCCAGGCGCGCGAGAGTGTGGCCATGGCCGCCCATTTCGGCCGGGCTGCCGACCTCGTGCGCGCCGGGCAGGCCGATCTCGAAGACCTGTCGATCGATGTATTGCATGAGGGCTTTCCTATTCTGTGGCGTCGCCGAGCACCCGGTCGCGCAGGCGCAGGCCGGCGTCCATCAGGGCGTCGGCCGCCGCCTCCAGATTGCGCGCGCACTCGGCGAAGGCATACAGGCGGCGAAAGTCCGCCACTTCGCGCGCCAGGGCCAGCTTGACGCTGCGCTGGGCGCCGTCGCTCTGCCGCTCGACCAGCAGGATGCGCTGGATGGTTTCGAGAAAATCCTGCATGTCCTCGCGCGGGCCGCCGCGGCGCAGGGTGCGCACGGTCTCCAGCGCACGCAGGTACTCCTGGGCGCCATCGACCAGCAGCCGCGCCAGGGCGTTGAGCGGATCGTAGAGCGCGGCGTCGCCGCCGTCGTGCGGCAGCAGGGTGAGATGGAAGGCGGCCTCTTCGAGCTCATCCACCACCTCGTCGGCGCGCTCGATCAGGCCGCGGAAGAAATCGCTGCGGCCGGACTGGCTGACGGTGCTGCGGGCGCGGCTGACCAGCTCGTCGGCCTGCTGCTCCCAGCCGCTGGCCCGCTCGGCGTTGCGGGCGAAGCGTGCCGGAGCGGCATCGCCGCATGGCTCCAGCAGGCAGTCGCGCACGCCCGCGGCGATCTCGATGGCGCAGGCGGCCTGCTCGGCGGCGAGGTCGAGCAGGCTCTGCTGCGTGCTGTGGAAATAGTTCGCCAGCTCGGCGCGCACCTCATCCTGAATCTGGCCCTCGGGCCGTCCGGCGAGCAGGCCCTCGGCACAGGCGCGGAAGACGAACTTCATGAACTCCGCCGCCTGCTCGCGGCCGAGCACGCCGTCGAGACGCGCCCCGGCCGGCAGCGGCGCGCGGGCGGCGAAGGCCAGCGCCTCGGCCACCATCTGCTCGCCGCCGGCGCAAAGGAAGGCCATGTGGCCGTGGTTGTGGTCGGCCGCCCATTTCAGCAGCGCCAGCGATTCCTTCTTCGGCAGCAGCGGCCGCAGACGCTTGCGGGCGCGATTCCAGTCGATGAGGAACACCAGGCGCGAGCCGAGAAAGGCGAGGTAGTCCTCCAGTTCCTTCGGCGTGTGCGCGGTATAGCTGCCGCTGCAGAGGTGATAGACGCCGTCCTCCATCGACGGGTCGGTGCGCGAGCGGGTGTCCTCCCAGCCGACGCGCCAGCCTTCGAACAGGCTCTGGAAGAACAGCAGCCGCTGCATGTGCATGTCGGTGTAGGTCAGCCGCGCGCCCAGCCCCTCGACATGCACCACCAGCACATGGGCGTCGGCGGCGCCGAGGTCGTTCTGCAGGATCAGGGCGTCGCCGGCGCGGGTCGCCGCGGTGCCAAGGCCCGGATGGTCGAATTTCAGCGGCTGCGTCTGCCGGATGCCGCGCATGAAGGCGCCGATCGGGGCGCGATCCCCGGCGCGGATGTCGTAGGCCTGAGCGCCCTCGACGGCTTCGCTGGCTGCCCGCGCCTGCAACGCCGCGAGCGCCTGGTGCATGTCCGCCGCCAGCAGGAGCAGGCTGTCGCCGTGCTTGCGGCTGGCCGAGATCATGACGGCGATCTGCTCATCCGAGACGAGATCCTCGGTCTTGCACCAGGGCCGCGCCGCGAGCACCTTCAGGCGCGCGGCGAGGCTGCTCCATTGCGGACTGGCGGCGGCCCGGATGGCTTCCAGCATGCGCTGCAGATCCTGGTAGAGGGCGGTGCACACGGCCTGCACGCGCGGGATGCGGCAGTGGCCGTCGGCGTCGCGGCGGCTGCCGGCGACGATCGCATCGCGGGATTCATCGGCGATGCCGGCGGCCTGACGTTCGGCGCGCAGGTCGGCGACCGGCGCCTGCGGCTGCAGGGCCTGGTTGCGGGCGGCTTGCAGCAGGGCGAAATGGTAGTTGGCGCGGCCGTTGGCCGCCAGGGCGCCGCCGAGCAGCGCCGGCAGCAGCAGCCCGCTCTCGCCGAGGAGGTCGATGATGTGGGCCTTGTTCATGCGACCACATCGAGGTTGACGACCAGGTCGGCGTCGTAGCCCTTCCAGCGGAAGGGAATGGCGTAGGGCGCGCTGCGGGCGCGCCGCGCGATCGAGGCGCCGCGGCCGCTGATGGCCGTCGGCGTCGAGATGCGCAGGCCTTCGCCGAAGTGGCGGCGGGCGCGACCGGAGAGGATGTTGGCGATTTCACCGACGATGTCGCGGTGCTTCTCCTCCGTGAAGTCCTGCTCGCCCATTTTCAGCAGCACGTGGCTGAGCAGCTCGCGCGGCGCCGAGAAGGCGACGCAGCCGGAGAAGCCGCCCTCGACGTCGATGACGCCGTTGTAGTCGTTCCACAGGATCGGGTCGTCGGCGTCGAGCACGTAGGCCGAGCGCACCAGCGCCGCATCGCGCGTGGTGGTGGCGAAGAAATGGCTGATGGCCTCGGAAAATATCTCGATGTCCGTGGGACGCAGGGTGCGGTAGCTCATTGCATCAGTTCCTTGAGTGCGGCGACCAGCTGCTCGTCGCTGAAGGGTTTGTGCACGAAGCCGTGCGCGCCGCGCTTGATGGCGCGCAGGGCGGTGGCCTTGTCGGAAAGGGCGGAGACGACGAGGATGCGCGTCGCGGGCAGCAGCCCGGCCAGCTCGGCGATGCAGGCCTCGCCGTCCATCTCCGGCATGGTGAGATCCATGGTCACCAGGTCGGGCGGCTGCTGCCTGGCGATTGCGATGGCCTCGCTGCCGTTGGCGGCCAGGCCGACGAGGCGCAGCCCGGGCAGCCGGCCGTCGGCGCACAGCCGGGCAATGCGGTTGCGCATGATCAGCGAGTCGTCGACGATCATCAGCGAGTTCATGCCGGCACCAGCAGGGTGAAGCGGGTGTGGCTGTTCGGTGCGGTGGCGATCCGCAGGCGGGCGCCCAGCCGGGCGATGAGCTCGCGCACCAGGTCGAGGCCGACGCCGCGGCCGGCATGCGCGTTGGCTTCGTCGGCCGAGGTGAAGCCCGGCTCGAAGAGCATGGCGATCACCTCGCGGTCGCTCATGCGCGCCGCCTCTTCGGCCGATCTGCGGCCGCTGGCGACCAGATGCTGCCGCAGGGTGTCGGCACAAATGCCGCGCCCGTCGTCCCAGACCGAGACCGCCAGGGTGCCGTCCTCCTGGCGGGCGACTTCGACGCGCACCGTGCCGGCCTGTGGTTTGCCGGCGCGCAGCCGCTCCTCCGGACTTTCAATGCCGTGCGCCACCGCGTTTCTCACCAGTTGCGGCACGGCCTCCCGCAGCAGCGTGGCGAATGCCGGCGGTGTCTCGGGCAGCTGGGCTGTCACCGCTTCGAAGCGCACCTGCTTGTTCAGGGCGCGCGCCACGTTCTGCGCCAGCTGCTCGATCTGGCCGAGCAGCGGATCGAGCGTGCCGGACGCCTGCGCCCGGCGGGCGTAGCCGCCGGCCTTTTCGAACACTGCGCGCAGGCGCGCCAGCTGCTCGCGCAGGCCATTGATGCCCACCGCCAGCGGAATCAGTTCGGTGCCTTCGATGTCCGTCCGGCCGCGCAGGGGCGCCAGGCGATCCTCGAAGGCATGCGCCTCGCGCGCCAGCGTGGCGAAGTCGAGCATCGCCGCTTCGCCCTTGATGGCATGGGTGTGGCGGAACAGGTGGTCGATCAGCCGGACATAGGCCGGCGGGCTGGGCTCCACCTGCTGCAGGTCGGCGTTCATCAGCTCGACCTTTTCCTCGGCGGCCAGCAGGAAGTCCTTGACCAGGGCGGGGTCGCGGTCGAGCACGGCCAGCAGCAGGTCGATGTCGCGCCTTACCTGGTCCTCGGCGCCGGCCAGTTCCTGGCGCAGGCGCACCTGCTCGCTGACATCGTGCACCGTGACGAGCAGCGCATCGACCTTGTTGCCGCTGCGCACCTGGTCGAACTCGAAACTGAGGTATTTCTTGTTGCGGCTGCCCTCGGCCGCGAAGCGCAGGGGCACTTCATGCAGCGGATTGAGCTGGCCAAGCAGGCTGGCCTTGACCCGCTCGTTGAACAGCAGCTCGATGTAATCGCCTGCCGTGGCGGCGGTTTCCGGCGCCAGGAGGGCGGCCAGCGTTTCGCTGAAGCGCTCGCCGGTGCGCAGCGGGCGGCCGAACAGTTCGTCGACGGAGCGCGAGCGCTGGCTGCCGACGCTGCCGTCGCCGTGCAGCAGGAACAGGCCTTCGCGCAGGGTGGCAAGGATTTCGTCGGTCTCCTCGCGTGCCGCCTCGACGGCGCGGTCGCTCCGGCGCAGGGCGCGCACGAACTTGAAGACGATGAAAACGAAGTTGGCGAGCGCCAGCAGGATGGCGCCCAACTGGATGGAGCGCAGCCGGCCGGCGGTGGCCACGGCGCCGTCTTCCAGATGCTGCGTCAGGTCGTCCGCCAGCTGCATCAGGCGGATGTTGCGCGCCACCATCTTGGTCACGGCCATCTCGATGTCGATGGCCTGCGGCCCTGCCTGGTTCAGCAGCGGCGCGACGACGTCGTCGATGGGCTGCCAGTAGAGCTCGATGCGCTGCAGCAGGCCGGCTTCTTCCTCCGCCTGTTCCCGCCCCAGCCAGCCGGCGAGGGCGTCGTCCTGGCGGCGGCTGCCGAGCGAGGCGAGGGCGGTGCGAAAGTTGCCGTAGGATTCGGAAATCTGCGCCTGGCTGGTCTGGATCGGCATGCCGTCGCGCGACTCCTGCGCCAGCGTCAGCAGGGCCTTGGTCAGCTGCTGCGAATACATGCGCAGCTCGCCGCTGGCATTGATCTTGGATGTGCCGGCCTCGATCCGGCCGGAGGCGTAGAAGTTGAACAGCAGCACGCCCAGGTCGAGCACCAGGAAGAGGGCGATGGCGATCACCAGATCGCGGTATTTGCCGAGCAGGCCGGCCTTGAGTGGGTTCATGGCGTGGTTGGCGGAGTTTGAGCCCCGGCATTGTCCCTGCGGCGGATGACCGCTTGATGTCAGCGCGGCGGCGCGCTGTCACGAATCCTTCATCAAACCTTCACAAACCCACAACAGGCGGCACGCAGACTGCGCGCATGCCGCAGGTCAGAACCCTGTTCCTCTCCGATATCCATCTGGGCACGCGTGCCTGCCAGGCGGAACGGCTGCTCGACTTCCTGCGCGAACACCCCGCCGAGACGCTGTACCTGATCGGCGACATCGTCGATTTCTGGGCGATGAAGCGCGGCACCCACTGGAACGCGGCGCAGAACACCGTGGTGCAGAAGGTGCTGCGCCGCGCCCGCCACGGCGAGCGGGTGGTGCTCATCCCGGGCAACCACGACGAGGCGCTGCGCGACTATGCCGGCAGCGCCTTCGGCGACATCCGCATCGCCGAGGAGGCGGTGCACACCACCGCCGACGGCCGCCGCCTCCTGCTCATGCACGGCGATGCCTTCGACGGCGTGACGCGCCACCACCGCTGGGTGGCGCGGCTGGGCGACGTCGCCTACAACCTGCTGGTGCGCGCCAACCGCGGCATCTCCTGGCTGCGCCGCAAGCTGGGCCTGGCCGGCTACTGGTCGCTCGCCGGCTACGCCAAGCGGCGCGTCAAGCGCGCGCTCGAATTCATCTTCGACTTCGAGGAGAACGCGGTGCGCCATGCGGCCGCGCGCGGCCTCGACGGCATCGTCTGCGGCCACATTCACTGCGCAACGATCAAGGACATCGACGGCATCGCCTACCTCAACTGCGGCGACTGGGTGGATTCCTGCACCGCCATCGTCGAGCACGCCGACGGCCGCCTGGAGCTGGTGGCCTGGCACGCCTCGGCGCCGGCGGCGAGGCGGCCTGAAACAACGAGGGAAAGGATCGCTGCCTGATGCGGGTGCTGATGGTGTCGGATGTCTATTTCCCGCGCGTGAACGGCGTCTCCACTTCCATCGAGACCTTTCGCCATGCGCTGGCCGCGGAAAGCATCGAGGTGAGCCTCGTCGTGCCGCGCTATGGCGACGAGCCCGAGGCGCCGGGTGTGGCGCGGGTGCCGGGCCGGCCGGTGCCGCGCGATCCGGAGGATCGCCTGGTGCACTGGCGCGCCATGGCGCGCACGGTGCGTACGCAGGCCGCCGATTGCGATCTGATCCACATCCAGACGCCCTTCGCCGCGCATTACGCCGGCCTGCGCGCGGCGCGGCGCGAAGGCGTGCCGGTGCTGGCGACCTACCACACCCTGTTCGAGGAATACCTGCACCACTATGCGCCCTTCCTGCCGGCGGTCGGTCTGCGCGCCCTGGCGCGGCAGCTTTCGCGCCGCCAGTGCAATGCCCTCGACGGCGTGGTGGTGCCTTCGCAGGCGATGCAGGCGCGCCTGGAGCAGTACGGCGTCAAGGCGCCGATCCATGTGCTGCCGACCGGCATTCCGCTGACGCGCTTCGCCGGCGGCAAGCGGGCGCGCTTCCGCGCCGCCCATGGCATCGCCGAGGCGCGGCCGGTGGCGCTGTTCGTCGGCCGCGTGGCGCACGAGAAGAACATCGGCTTCCTGCTCGACATGGCGGCCGAAGCGGTGAGACGGCGCCCCGACCTGCTGCTGATCGTCGCCGGCGAGGGGCCGGCCCTGCCGGCGCTGCGTACCCAGGCGGCACGGCTGGGTCTGGGCGAAGCCGTGCGCTTCACCGGCTACCTCGACCGCCACCGCGAGTTGCCCGACTGCTATGCCGCCGCCGACGCCTTCGTCTTCGCCTCGCGCACCGAGACGCAGGGGCTGGTGCTGCTGGAAGCCATGGCGGTGGGCCTGCCGGTGGTGGCGCTGGCGCACATGGGCACCGCCGATATCCTGGCGCCGCGCCGCGGCGGCCTGGTGCCGGAGGAAAATCCGGCGGCCTTTGCCGGGGCGCTGACCGAGGTGCTGGCGGACGCCGCGCTGCGCGCGCGGCTCGGCACCGAGGCGCGCGCCTATGCCCGCGAGTGGTCGGATGCGGCGATGGGCCGGCGCCTGGCGGCGCTCTACCGGGATTACCGGCAATAACGGATCGCTTGACGATGGAAAGCCCTTACAAAGGCAAGACCGGACTGACCCGCGTGTGGAACGCTTTCCACTATTCCCTTGCCGGATTGCGGGCGGCCTATCGCCACGAAGACGCCTTCCGCCAGGAGGTGTGGCTGGCCGCGATCCTGCTGCCGGCGGCCTGCCTGTTGCCGGTGAGCGGCGTCGGCCGCGCCCTGATGATCGCCAGCGTGCTGCTGGTGCTGGTGGTGGAACTGCTCAATTCCGGGCTGGAAGCGGCGGTGGATCGCATCGGCCTGGAGGATCACCGCCTCGCCAAGCGCGCCAAGGACATCGGCAGCGCGGCGGTGTTCGTCGCGCTGTTCAACGTGCTTGCCGTGTGGGCGAGCGTGCTGCTATGAACGGATTGAACATCGCCGTCGTTACTGAAACGCATCCACCGGAAGTCAACGGCGTGGCGATGACGGTGGGCCGCCTGATCGAGGGCCTGCGCGGCCGCGGCCACCGCGTCAGCGTGGTGCGGCCGCGCCAGTCGCGCGATGATCGCGGCGGCGAGGCCGACCTGCTGCTCGCCGGTCTGCCGCTGCCCGGCTACGCCGGCCTGCGCTTCGGTTTGCCTGCCGCCGGCGCGCTGGCACGCGCCTGGGGCGTGCGGCGGCCGGACGTGGTGCATGTCGTCACCGAGGGGCCGCTCGGCTGGTCGGCGGTGGCTGCAGCGCGGCGCCTGAATCTGCCCGTAACCTCGGGCTTTCACACCAACTTCGACCGCTACAGCGTGCACTACGGCCTAGGCTGGCTGCGCCCGGCGGTGGCCGCCTATCTGCGCGGCCTGCATCGGCGCACGCGCGCCACGGTGGTGCCGACTGCGGCGCTGGCGGCGGAACTGGCCGGCGAGGGTATTCCCGGCGTCTGCGTCGTCGGCCGCGGCGTGGATACCGGCTTGTTCCAGCCGGGCCGCCGCAGCCGCGATCTGCGCGAGGCCTGGGGCGTCGGCGAGGGCGACCTGGCCTGCCTGTATGTGGGCCGCCTGGCGCCGGAGAAAAATCTCGAAGACAGCTGCCGCGCCTTCGAGGCGATTCGCAACGCGCGGCCGACGGCGCGCATGGTCTGGGTCGGCGACGGCCCGGCCGCCGCGCGGCTGCGGCGCGAGCGGCCCGCCGACCGCTTCGCCGGCATGCGCACCGGCACGGACCTCGCCGCACATTACGCTTCGGCCGACCTGTTCCTCTTCGGCAGCCTGACCGAGACCTACGGCAATGTCGTCGCCGAGGCGATGGCGAGCGGCCTGGCGGTGGTGGCCTACTGCAGCGCCGCCGCCGCGGAGCTGATCGAGGATGGTTGCAGCGGCCGCAGCGCGCCGCCGGGCGACGTCTACGCCTTCAGCGCGGCGGCGCTCGGCCTGGCGCTCGACGATGCGCTGCGCCGCGCCGTCGGCCGGCGTGCCCGGCTCGACATGGAGGCGCGCGGCTGGCCGGCCGTGGTCGAGCGCTTCGAGGGCGTGCTGCGGCAGGCGGCCACCTGAAAAGTCAGTCTCCGCAGTACGGCGATTCGTTTCGCCGGCCGGGCGCTCAGGGCCAGGCCGAAACGCTGCGGCCCAGCGCCGGCATTTTCACCTTCGGCAGCGCCTGCCGATCCATGACGGCGTCCGCCTCGACCAGCGCATTCAGGTGGAGCAGGTGGGCGGTCACGGCGTAGACCTGGTCGTCGCTCAGGCTCTTCGGCGCCGTGTGCGGCATGGCCCGCCGCACGTAATCGAAGATCGAGGTGGCGTAGGGCCAGCGCGCGCCCATCGACCAGATCAGCAGGGGATACTTCTTGATGCGAACGATGCGCAGGGGATCGTCCCAGCCGAACAGCCCGTCCGAACCGGCCAGCCGCGTCGCCGGCCCTTCGATGCCTTTTTCGCCGTGGCAGGCGGCGCATTGCGCGCGGTAGATCGCGCGCCCTTCGGCGACGCTGCCGCGGCCGTGCGGCAGATTGCGGCCGTCGGGGAAGACGGTGATGTCGTAGCGGGCCAGTTCCGCGTCGGACAGCGGCGCGCCCAGACCGACCACCGGTGCGTCGGCGCCGGCCGCGCCCGCCCAGGCCAGGCACAACGCGGCCAGCCATTTCTCAAGCGTAGGCATTTTCCACCCTCCCGTTCCGGTTGACCCGCCAGGCCTGGATGGCGTTGTAGTGGTTGAAGGAGTGCACGGCATAGCGCTTGCGCCATTGCTTGCGGGCGGGCTGCACCCGCCCGTGCTCGTCGGTGGCGCGGCTCAACAGCAGCGTGCTCGCGCCCGTCCACCGCCAGGGGATGGTAAAGCGCGTGAAGGCGCGGTCGAGCACCGGCTCCTGCAACTCGGCTGCAGCCCAGCTTGCGCCGCCGTCCGCCGATACCTCCACCCTGGCGATGCGGCCGTGCCCCGACCAGGCCAGGCCGGAGATTTCATAGAAGCCCTTGGGCTCGGGCAGGACCATGCCGCCCGAAGGGTGGGTGATCACCGACTTGACGTCCATGGCGAAGGCGAAACGCTGGATGCGGCCGTCGGCCAGCACCTGGGAGTACAGGCCGGATTCGTCCTTGGTGTAGGCCGGGCTGGCCGCAAGTTCCAGCCGGTGCAGCCACTTCACGTTGAGGTTGCCCTCCCAGCCCGGCATGAACAGGCGCATCGGATAGCCCTGCGAGGGGCGCAGCCGCTCGCCGTTCTGGTACAGCGCAACCATGGCGTCCTTCATGACCGCCTCGAGCGGCAGGCTGCGGGTCAGCGAGCCGCCGTCGGCGCCCTCGGCGATGACCCAGGCCGCGCCGTCCTTGAGGCCGGCCTCGTTCAGCAGATGGGACAGCGGCACGCCGGCCCAGTCGGAGCACGAAGCCTGGCCGAACAGTTCCCGGCAACTGTGATCCTCGACGAGCGGCGAGACGGCGTTGAAGGCGGTGTTGCCGGCGCACTCCAGGAAGCGGATGCGCGACACCATCGGATAGCGCAGCAGGCGCTCCAGGCTGAAGCGCAGGGGCTGGCGCACCAGCCCGTGGATCATCAGTTCGTGCCGGGCGGGATCGATGTCCGGCAGCCCGTTGTGGCTGACGGTGTAGTGCAGGCCGCTCGGCGTGATGATGCCCTGAAGCGCGGCCAGCGGCGTGTGCCACATCGTCATGCCGGCGGTTTGCGGCGCATCGAACTTCAGCATCCGCTGCACCTCGCGCTCGTGCGCCGACGGGCTCCCGTAGGCGGCATCCGCGCCGCCGAGGGATTTCATCCAGGGCGGCATCCGGTCGGCGATGGTCGCGGCGCTCGATCCCGGCGCGGCGGTCGCGGCGGCCGCCGCCGCGCTGTAGCGCAGGGCGCGCCGGAAGAAGTCGCGCCGGTCGAGCAGGCCGCCGCCCGCCGCAAAGGAAAGGGGTGAGGGTTTCATCGGGATTCTCCGAGTTGATTGAGGCTTGCCCGCCGCGCTTCACCCGGCCGCCAGCGCCAGCCAGGCCGCGTAGCCGTAGGCCACGCACAGCGAGCCCGCGAGCGCCAGGCCGAGATACAGCGCGAACACGCGCGGTTGCACCAGGCCCCACACGGCCAGCGCGGCGGGGATGCTGGTGACGCCGCCGGCGACCATGAAGGCGAGCCCCACCGCCGGGTTCATGCCCATTTCGATCAGCCCCGCGACGAGCGGCACGGCGGCAAAGCCGTTGAGATAGGCCGGGATGCCGGCGAGCACGGCGAAGGGGATTGCCGACAGGCCGCTGCCGCCGAGCCAGTGCGCGATGCTCGCGGCCGGCACCCAGGCCAGCATCAGACTCTCCAGCAGGAAGGCGATCGCCATCAGTCGGCCGAGATGCCAGGCGGTGGCGGTGGCGGAGACGAGGAACACCTGCGCGCGCGCCGCATCCTGCCAGAAGCGCCAGCGCACCTCGCTGTTCGTCGCCGTGCGCAAAGCCGCTGCGCGCTGGCGGCCGCCGTCGAGATCGCGCAGCGGCGCCGCCAGGAAGCCGCGCCGGTCTAGCGTCAGCGTGGCGAAGCCGCCGATGAGGCCGAGCATGACCGCCGCCAGCGTCTTGACGACGGCGAACTCCAGGCCGATGGCGCCGGCGGTGAGCACGAACATGGCCGGGTCCATGACCGGCGAGGCCAGCCAGAAGGCCATCACCGGCGCCAGCGGCACGCCGCCGGCGAGCAGGCCGGCGATCAGCGGCACCACGCCGCAGGAGCACAGCGGCGAGAGCGCGCCGGCCAGCGCGGCGATGGCGATGGCGCGTCGCTCGCGGCCGGCGAAGGCGCGGCCGACGAGGGCCTCGGCGCCGCTCGCCTTGATTGCCGCGGCAAGCGCCACGGAGAGCGCCAGCACCGGCGCCAGGCTGGCGAAGGCGGTGCCGAGGAAGCGCAGCGAGGCGACGAACTGCACCGGCGCGAACACGGCGAGCGCGGCGAGCAGCAGGGCGGCGGCGAGCAGCAGCCAGTCGATGTTGCGCATGCGGACGGACGGTTGCGCCGGCAGGGCTTCGTTGGCAGGGATCATGGCGTTCTCCTTTGATCGATAAAACCGGTAAAGTGGTTATTAATGCACAAAAAAAATCACGCGCGCCGCCGCCGCGCCGGCAGCTCGACGCCCTTGCAGCACTCGTCGCGGAAGAAGTCGAGCGTCGCATTGAGCTGGTCGAAATCGGCGCGATTGCGCACCTCGCGCCCCTGGCGTTCCTGGCGTATCAGGCCGACTGCGACCATGCCGCGCAGGTGAAAGGCCAGCGTCGAGGCAGGCACGCCGAGCACCTCGCGCAGTTCGCCGACGGCGAGGCCGCCATGTCCGGCGCGCACCAGCAGGCCGAAGATGCGCAGCCGCAGCGGGTTGCCGAGCTCGGCCAGGCAGCGCGCGGTTTTCTCGAAATCCATAAGGACGGTGGGAGGCATGGCGCGACTATAAAACCATAAAACCGGTTATGTCAAGCCAGCTGCGTCCGGCCGTCGCCCGCTTCCTGATTCATTCCGCTCTCTGAGGCGCCTTTGACCTGTATCAAGGGCCGATTCGCGCCGTCCAAGTAGTTTCACCCCTCTTTTTTCAGTTTCCTTTCAGTGGGGTGGGGCAGATGGCAGCAGTCATGCCGGCGCCGGCGGCGAGCCGGCTCCTGATGTCGGGCAACGAGGCCGTGGCGCGCGCGGTGTGGGAGGCGGGGACGAAGGTCTGCGCGGGATATCCGGGCACGCCGGCGACCGAGATGCTGGAGCAGCTGGCCACCTATCCCGACCTCTACACCGAGTGGTCGGTGAACGAAAAGGTGTCGCTGGAAGTGGCCATCGGCGCCTCGATGATGGGTGCGCGCGCCTTCTGCGCCATGAAGCACGTCGGCCTCAACGTCGCCGCCGACGCCCTCATGACCCTGACCCTGACCGGCGCCGAAGGGGGCCTCGTCATCGCCGTGGCCGACGACATCGGCCTGTCCTCCTCGCAGAACGAGCAGGACTCGCGCTTCTGGGCGCGCTTTGCCCATGTGCCGATGCTCGAGCCGGCCGATTCGCAGGAAGCCTACGACATGGCGCGCTACGCCTACGAGCTGTCCGAGGAATACCAGACGCCGGTGCTGCTGCGCCTGACCTCGCGCATCTGCCACGTCAAGGGCATGGTGGCCGTCGGCGAGCGTATCGAACGCGCGTCGAAGGGCTTCGCCAAGAACGCCGAGCGCTGGGTGATGGTGCCGGGCCACGCCAAGCGGCGCATCCCGCTCATGCACGCGCGCGAGCAGGAACTGAAGCGCCTCTCCGACGAGATGCCGCTCAACGTGCTGGAGCCGGGCGCCGACCGCCGCGTTGGCTTCATCACCAGCGGCCCCGCCTACATGCACGTGCGCGAGTCCTTCCCCGACGCGCCGGTGCTGAAGCTCGGCCTGTCCTATCCCTGGCCGCTGGCGAAGGCCTATGAGATCGAGGAGATGGTCGATACCCTGCTGGTGGTGGAGGAGATCGAGCCGCTGCTCGAGACGGAGCTGAAGGCGGCCGGCATCGCCGTTCACGGCAAGGCCTTTCTGCCGCGCACCGGCGAGCTCGCGCCGGAAGTGGTGAAGCCGGCCGTCGAGCGCCTGCTGCGCAAGGAGGCGGCGCCAGAGCAGACGCCGGCGGCGGGAGCGCCAGCCAATGCGCCGCCGCTGTTCCCGCGCCCGCCGACCCTGTGCGCCTCCTGCCCGCACATGGGCATCTACTACACGCTGTCGCAGATCAAGAACCTCACCATCGCCGGCGACATCGGCTGCTACACCCTGGGTGCGGGCCATCCGTGGAACTCGCTCGATTCGACCATCTGCATGGGCGCCTCGATGGGCGTGGCCCTCGGCATGGACAAGGGCCGCGGCGAAGCCGACCGGAACAAGCGCATCCTCGCCGTCATCGGCGACTCGACCTTCATGCACATGGGCATGCAGGGCCTGCTCGACATCACCTGGAACCGCGGCAACGTCACCGTGCTGCTGCTCGACAACGGCACCGTGGGCATGACCGGCGGCCAGAACACGCCGGCCAACGGCCGCGACATCCGCGGCGGCGCGGCGCCGCGCATCGATCTGCCGAAGCTGGTCGAGGCGCTCGGCGTCAAGCCGGAGCGCATCAGGACGGTCGATCCCTACGAGCTGCCGCTGCTGTTCAAGACGGTGCGCGAGGAGATCAAGATCGACGAGGTCTCGGTGATCATCGCCAGGCGGCCCTGCGTGCTGACCGAGGATTTCAAGCCCTTCCGGCCGTATGTCGTGCAGGAGGACAAGTGCACCGGCTGCGGCAACTGCATCGAGGTCGGCTGCCCGGCCATCCACGTCACCCGCCGCGACAAGGCGGTGAAGGCTTCCGGCAAGGAAGTCGCGCTGGCCTTCACGCGCATCGACAGCGTTGCCTGCACCGGCTGCGGCCTCTGCGTGCAGCCCTGCGCGCCGGAAGCCATCGTGCATTTCGCGCCGGCCGGACAGGTCATCAACATCCAGCCCGCCTGAGGAGCATCATGACGAACACGACGAACATCCTGGTTTGCGGCATCGGCGGGCAGGGCGTCATGACCGCCACCGAGATCCTTTCCGAGGCCGCCATCGCCGAGGGCCACGACGTGAAGAAGACCGAGGTCGCCGGCATGAGCCAGCGCGGCGGCGTCGTCACTTCCCACCTGCGCTTCGGCAAAAAGGTGCTCTCGCCGCAGATCGCGCCGGGCACGGCCGACGTGCTGCTCGGCTTCGAGGCGGCCGAGGCGCTGCGCTGGTCGCACTACCTGAAGCCCGGCGCCCTGGCGCTGGTGAATGACGCGCGCCTGGTGCCGCCGGTGGTCGAGCTGGGCCTCTTCGCGTATCCGGACGACCCGATCGGCGAAATGAAGGCGCGCGGCGTGCGCACGGTGTCCTTTGATGCCGCCACGCTGGCGCGCGAACTGGGCGATCTGCGCCTCGGCAACACCGTCATGCTCGGCGCCATCGCCGACCAGCTGCCGTTCTCGGCCGAGGTGCTGCTCGACTGCATCGTCAAGCGCTTCGCCCGCAAGGGCGAACAGGTGGTCGAGTCCAACCGCAAGGCCTTCGCCGCCGGCCGCGCGGCGGCCGCGCAGGCCGCCGTGCCGGCCTGAATCCGTCATGCCCGCGCAGGCGGGAATCCATCGTAGAATGCGCACTTCCGCGGAGCCTCCGGGCTCCGCACTCATTTACAGACTGCCATGACCGCCAAAATCCTCGACGGCAACGCCCTTTCCGCCAAGCTTCGCGAATCCCTCCGCCACCGCGCCACCGAACTCGCCGCCCAAGGCTGCCGCCCCGGCCTGGCCGTGATCCTGGTCGGCGAGAACCCCGCCTCCCAGGTCTATGTGCGCAACAAGATCAAGGCCTGCGAGTCGGTCGGCGTGCATTCCGAAAAATACGAGTTTCCCGCCGACACGCCGCCGGAGAAGGTGCTCGACAAGATCGCCGCGCTGAACGCCGATCCGCAGATCCACGGCATCCTGGTGCAGCTGCCGCTGCCGCCCCAGTTCGACGAGGACGAGGTGCTGGAGGCCGTCTCCGCGGAGAAGGACGTCGACGGCTTCCACGCCGAGAACGTCGGCCTGCTCGCCCAGGGCAACCCGCGCTTCATCTCCTGCACGCCCTACGGCGTGATGGAAATGCTCAGCGCCGAGGGCATTTCTCTGCGCGGCAAGGAAGCCGTGGTGGTCGGCCGCAGCAACATCGTCGGCAAGCCGATGACCCTGCTGCTGATCGGCGCCAGCGCCACCGTCACGGTCTGCCACTCGCAGACGAAGGATCTCGCCTTCCACACGCGCCGCGCCGACATCCTGGTGGCGGCGGTGGGCAAACCGAAGATGATCACCGGCGACATGATCAAGCCGGGCGCGGTGGTCATCGACGTCGGCATCAACCGCCTGCAAGAGGGGCCAGATGCGGGGAAACTCTGCGGCGACGTGGACTTCGAATCGGCGAAGGAAGTCGCCTCCCTCATCACCCCGGTGCCGGGCGGCGTGGGCCCGATGACCATCACCATGCTGCTCGCCAATACCATCGAGAGCGCCGACCGCGCTGCTGGCAAATCAGGAGAATGACTATGGTCAAGCATCCCCTCGTCGGCATTGTCATGGGCTCGGATTCCGACTGGCCCATCATGAAGGCCTGCGCCGAGACGCTGAAAAGCTTCGGCGTTCCGCATGAGGCCAAGGTGCTGTCCGCGCATCGTTCGCCGGATGCGGCGTTCGACTATGCCAGCATGGCGGCCGGTCGCGGCATCAAGGTGCTGATCGGCGCCGCCGGCGGCGCGGCGCACCTGGCCGGCGTTCTGGCCGCCAAGACCGAACTGCCGGTGCTTGCCGTGCCGATGCCCTCGAAGCACCTGCAGGGCCTCGATTCGCTGCTTGCCATGGTGCAGATGCCCGGCGGCATTCCCGTTGCCACCTTCGCCATCGGCGAGGCCGGCGCCACCAACGCGGCCCTCTTCGCCGTCGCCCTGCTGGCGCTCTCCGACGCCGATCTGGCAAAGCGGCTCAGCGACTTCCGCGCCCGCCAGACCGAGAAGGTGTTGGCGAAGACGCTGCCGGAAGTCTGAATATCCGCAGGCGCGGGCCAGACCGCCCTGCGCAGGCACGCCATGCACCCCGACATCGCCCACGCCGTCGCGCTGCTGCGCGCCGGCGAACTCGTCGCCTTTCCCACCGAGACCGTCTACGGCCTCGGCGCCGACGCCGCCAATGCTGCCGCAGTGGCGAAGATCTTCGCCGCCAAGGGCCGCCCGGCCGACCATCCGCTGATCGTGCACCTGTCTGCGGCGGCGCACCTTGCGCGCTGGGCGCGCGATGTTCCTGCAGAAGCGGAAAAGCTTGCCGCCGCCTTCTGGCCGGGCCCGCTCACCCTGATACTCAAGCGACAGGGAAACGTGCCCGACGCCGTCACCGGCGGCCAGGACACGGTCGGCCTGCGCGTACCGAGCCATCCGCTGGCGCTGGAACTGCTTGCCGCCTTCGCAGGCGCGAATGGCGGAGGTGTGGCGGCACCCTCCGCCAACCGCTTCGGCCGCATCAGCCCGACCACTGCCGCCCACGTGCGCGCGGAACTCGGCGACCGCGTGCCGCTGGTGCTCGACGGCGGCGCCTGCCCGGTAGGCATCGAATCGACCATCCTCGACCTCTCGCGCGACGTCCCTGTGCTGCTGCGCCCCGGCTCGATAAGCTTGGCGGACCTCGCGCGCGTGCTCGGCCGCGCGCCGGAGACCGCCGCGCCCCAGGCCGATGTGCCGCGCGTGTCGGGTTCGCTGGAAGCCCACTATGCGCCGCGCACGCCGCTGCAACTGGTCTCCTCAGACGGTCTGCTGTTCGCCCTGCGCGATGCCCTCGTCGCCGGCGAGAAGGTGGCGGTGCTGGCGCCCACGGCGCAAGCCATCTCGCACGACCTCGTCGCCTGGAAGCAGTCGCCCGCCGAGCCGGCCGGCTTCGCCCGCGACCTTTACGCCAGCCTGCGCGAGCTCGACGCGCTCGGTTGTGCCCGCCTTCTCGTCCAGCAGCCGCCGGCAGGAGAAGCCTGGCTGGCCATCAACGACAGGCTGCGGCGCGCCTCGGCCGGATCGGGCGAGGACGACGCCTGAGCGGGGATCCGCCAGAGACGACTGGCGGAAGCCTGCAAAACTGGCTATAATCCGCCCCTCTTTTGGGCCGGTAGCTCAGCTGGGAGAGCGTCGCGTTCGCAATGCGAAGGTCGGGAGTTCGATCCTCCTCCGGTCCACCACCTCACTCCAGGCTGCCGAAAATGAAATGCCGCCTTTACGCGCCGTGACATTCCTGGCCAAGGCGGAAACCGTGCGATTCGCTACGGGCGACTGGACACCGCATCCGAACGGGCTTAGCAGGCAAGCATGAAATGCGTGGATGATTTCCGCCTGCGGCTCGGCGGGCGGGAGCTGGTGCCGATCATGATCGGCGGCATGGGCGTGGACATCTCCACGGCGGAACTGGCGCTGGAGGCGGCGCGCCTGGGCGGCGTCGGCCACATCTCGGACGCCATGATCAAGACGGTCTCCGACCGCCGCTACGACACCAAGTTCGTCAGCGTCAAGCAGAAGCGCTACAAGCACAACGTCGCCAACGTCGACAAGTCCGAGGTGAAGTTCGACCTCGCCGACGTCGCCGAAGCGACCCGGCTGCATGTCCAGAGCACGATGGAGGCCAAGCGCGGCGACGGGCTGATCTTCATCAACTGCATGGAGAAGCTCACCATGAACGCGCCGAAGGAGACGCTGCGCGTCCGCCTGACGGCAGCCATGGACGCCGGCATCGACGGCATCACGCTCGCCGCCGGCCTGCACCTGGGCTCCTTCGGCCTGATCGAGGACCACCCGCGCTTCAAGGACGTCAAGCTCGGCATCATCGTCTCCTCGCTGCGCGCGCTGCAGCTCTTCCT
Organism: uncultured Rhodocyclaceae bacterium; assembly: GCA_964475635.1. Classification (GTDB taxonomy): domain Bacteria; phylum Pseudomonadota; class Gammaproteobacteria; order Burkholderiales; family Rhodocyclaceae; genus Desulfobacillus. The sequence goes on along the minus strand of CAYYXS010000003.1, from coordinate 41,901 downwards.
GCGCAAGAGCGCGCGCACCGGGCGGCTGCCCGACTACGTGGTGGTGGAGGGGCCGCTTGCCGGCGGCCACCTCGGCTTCGGCCTCGACGACTGGATGAAGCACGACCTGCGCACCATCACCGACGAAATCCTCGCCTGGTTGCGCCAGGAGAAGCTCGGCATCCCGGTGATCCCGGCCGGCGGCATCTTCACCGGCACCGATGCGGTGAGCTACCTGGAGACCGGCTCGGCCGCGGTGCAGGTGGCGACGCGCTTCACCGTGGCCAAGGAATGCGGCCTGCCGGCGGAAGTGCAGCAGGAGTACTTCAAGGCGACCGAGGGCGACATCGAGGTGAACGGCATTTCGCCGACCGGCTATCCGATGCGCATGCTGAAGGGGAGCCCGGCCATCGGCTCCGGCATCCGGCCGAACTGCGAGGCCTACGGCTATCTGCTCGACGCCAACGGCCATTGCGCCTACATCGATGCCTACTACCGCGAGGTGGCCAAGCATCCCGGCGCGAAGAAGCTCGAGGTGCGGGACAAGACCTGCCTGTGCACCCACATGCGCAACTTCGATTGCTGGACCTGCGGCCATTTCACCTACAGGCTGAAGGACACCACGCGGATGCTCAAGGACGGCAGCTACCAGTTGCTCGCCGCGGAGCACATCTTCCGCGACTACCAGTACAGCAAGGACGGCAGGATCGCGCTCCCGGAGTAGCCTCCTCCCGACGGAACGAGTCGAATCAGGCCTTTGGCTCCTCCGCCGGCACCTGGATCGCCATCGAGCGGGCCGAGAGGGTGAAGGCATCGGAGAAGCACATGCCCTCCTCGGCGCCCTGGCCCTTCAGCTTCGGGAAGATCGCCTCGACCATCTTTACCGAGCCGCAGGCGTAGATCTCGTTGCCGGCGAGGCTGGGGAAATCCTGCAGGATGGCCTCGTGCACCAGGCCGCTGCGCCCGGTCCAGCCGTCGCCCGCCTCCGGTTCGGAGATCACGGGTATGAACTTGAAGTTATCGTGTTCGCGCTGCCACTGCTCGGGCAGGTGCTGCAGGTAGAGGTCCTGGCGCTTCCTCACCCCCCAGTAGAGGCGGATCGGCCGCTTCAGGCCGCGGTGGAAGGCGTCCTCGACCATGCTCTTCACCGGGGCGAAGCCGGTGGCGCCGGCGACGAAGATGATCGGCCGGTTCGATTCGCGCAGCACGAAGTCGCCGAGCGGGCCCTCGAAGCGGATCGCATCGCCCGCCTTCATCTTCTCGAAGACATGGGTGGTGAAGCGCCCGCCCGGCACCAGGCGGATCTGCAGCTCGATGTTCCGGGCGTTGTGCGGCGCGCTGGCGAAGGAGAAGGCGCGGCGCTCGCCGTCGTCGAGGAGGATGTTGATGTACTGGCCGGCGGCGAACGCGATGTGCTGGCCTTCGGGCAGCTTGATCGTCACGCCCATGACGTCATGGGTGAGTTTCTCCAGCTTGTCCACCGTGCCGACGTATTCCTTCACCGGAGCGCGCGCCAGGGCGAACTGCGGCACGTACTCGATCTCGATGTCGGTGAGCGGAGAGGCGCAGCACATCAGCACCTTGCCCATGGCGCGCTCGGCAGGACTGAGCGCGTCGGGCTGGTAGATGCCGGGATCGACTTCGCCGTTGAGCACCGCGCACTTGCACATGCCGCAGCCGCCGTTGCGGCATTCGTAGGGCAGGTTGATCTCGCCGCGCAGGCCGGCATCGAGGATGGACTCGCCGAAGCGCGCACGCACGGTCCGGTTGTCTGGATGCACGTTGATGTCGAGCTGCGCCTTGTGGCTGCCGCGCAGCCTGGGCGGCAGCCAGGGGGTGAGGTAGAGCAGCAGTGTGACGCCGGTCAGCAGCGCCCACAGGCGCTCCAGCGGCCAAGTGTAGATGAGCGGGTAGACCGCCAGGTAGAACCAATCGAAGTCGAGCTCGACGACTTCCACCGAGAGGTTGGCCGGCGCCTGGCTCACCACCGGCTTGACCAGCGAAAGCACGATGAAGGTCAGCGTCACCCACAGGGCGATGGCCCGGGGCGGGTTGATGTGGGCGCGCGGCACGCGCTGCACGTGGATCCACATCACCATCAGCACCACCAGCGGCGCGCCGAGGTGGACGAAGGCGAGCAGGGTGAACAGGCGGTCGTTGACGGCGCCCTCGAAAATGAAGTTGCGGATCACCACGCCCTTGAAGATGGGGATCCAGTCGAGCAGTTCGGCGGTGGCGACGGTGACGAACTGCGCCAACTTGTCCCACACCAGCATGAAGCCGTTGATGCCGGAGATGTAGACCAGCCAGATCAGGATGACGCCGGTCACCCAGGAGAACCAGCGGAAGCCGCGGTACTTGTCGAAAGAGAAGTGGCGCACCATGTGCAGCAGCATGGTGAGCACCATGCCGTCGGAGGCGTAGCGGTGGATGCTGCGCAGGATGCCGCCGAGCCACCACTGATCGTGCGTGAGGGCCTCGACGGATTTGTAGGCATCGGTGACGCCGGTGTCGGCGAAGATGAACAGGTAGAGGCCGCTCACCGCGACCAGCCAGAACTGCCAGAAGGTGATCGTGCCGAGGTGATAGAGCGGGTTGAGCTTGTCGCCGAAGGCGATGTTGAAAATGCCTTCGACGCGCATGAAGAACCACTGCAGCGTTTTGTGGATGAGCTTGAGCATGACGGTCCGCGGAGTTGGCTGGAATGTCCTTACGACGAACGCGGAATATAAGGGTTCGATAATTTAGTAGCCATGATTTGCATCAAGGCCGCAGGCGGGTGCGATCGGGAGAATTCCCCTCGTCGCGATTTTCGCGGCGAATAACCCCAATCGGAGAATAGTCATGAACCATCCGCACCTGCATCTGCAAGCCGATCAATTGTATCCCTTCGATGCCCGCGGCATCGCCAAGCGCTTCCGCCATGCCGCCATCTTCGGCGCGCTCGACGCGCTGTATGCCGGCGAGACCATGCGCTTTTGCAACGACCACGACCCGCTGCCGCTGCTCGACCAGCTGAGCGCGCGCTACGGCGAGAAGGTGGAGATCAAGTACGTGCAGCGCGAGCCCGGCGCCATCGTCATCGACTTCATCAAGAAGCAGGCCTGAGCGGTCGTCGTTCCTGCGCAAGCGGGAATGACAGGTGGCCGCAGCGGCGATGCTGCCGATTCTCGTCTTCAGCGCGATGGCCGCTTTCGCGGCGGCGATCGCGCTCATGCTTGCCGGCGCGGCTTCGCCTGCGGCGGTCGCACATGTGGCCTTCGCCGCCGGCATCCTGCCGCTGATCTTCGGCGCCATGCAGTATTTCGTGCCCGTGCTGACGCGCGGGCGCGCGGCGGGCCGGGCTCTGCAGGCGCTCCCCTTCGCCGTGCTGGCCGCCGGCCTGACGGCGGTCGCGGCCTTCCTGCTGCCGGGCTTCTTCCTCGCCGGCAGCCAGCTCGCCGCCCTGGCGGGACTGACTATTGCGCTGGTCATGGCGGGCTGGATCGTGCGCCGCGCGCGCGCCGCGCTCGGCGCGCCGCATCCCGGCCTGTACTGGTATCTGGCGGCGGTGGGCTGCCTGGCGTTGGCGCTGGCGGCGGTGATCGCGATGTCGGTCTTTCCCGCCCAGCGCGCCGCGCTGCGCGCGTTCCACCTGCATCTGAACACGCTCGGCTTCGTCGGACTCACCGCGCTGGGCACGCTGGCCGTGCTGCTGCCCACTGCCGCGGGAAAGGCGGACCCCGAGGCGGCGGGCTGGCTGCGCCGCATGCTGCCCTTCGCGCTGGCCGGCGTGCTGCTCGCCGCCGCGGGGGCGGCCTGGTGGCGGTCCCTGGCCTATGCCGGCCTCGTCCTGCTGCTGTGGCCGGTGTTGCGCCTGGGTACGCACTGGGCGCTGCGCTTCCCGAATGAAATCATCCGCGCCGACGGCGCCGCGCCCTCGCTGGCGCTGGCGCTCGCCGGCTTCCTGCTCCTGCTCTTCGCCAGCGCCCTGCATGGCGTCGGCCGCCTGAACGGCGTCGAGGCAGTGGCCGGCTTCGTGCTCGCCTTCCTGCTCCCGCTGGTGAGCGGCGCGGTGAGCCAGCTGCTGCCGCTGTGGCTCAGGCCCGGCGTACAGACGGACTGGCATCGCGCTGTCCGAGAAAGACTCGGGCGCTTCGCCGTGCTGCGGGGACTGACTTTGATCGCGGCGGGTCTGGGCGTGCTGCTCGGCGCGCCTGCGGCGGCCTGGCTGGCGGCCGCCGCGCTGGCGGCCTTCGCCCTGCAGGCGCTAGGCGCGCTGTTGCGGCGCTAAGCGGCGCATCGCGCCGATCACTGCCAGGACGAAGACGATGCCGCCGACGATGGCGACGAGGCCGCCCAGGCCCATGAAGCCCATGGCGACGATCTCGCCGGTGCTGCGCAGCGCCTGCTCGGCGCCGGCTACCTTGCGCTGCACGCCGTAGCCGCCCGACCACATCAGCCCGCCGATGTGCATGGCCTGGCCTGCCGCATAGCAGTAGGAGGAGAAGGTTGCCCACTTGCGCGCCGGCAGGCCGTAGCCCAGGCGCGGCAGCAGGTGATAGACCAGGCCCATCAGCGCCAGCGTGACGCCGACGATGGCGCCGTGATAGTGGGCGGGAATCTTGACGTTGGTGCCGGCGATGGTGAAGCCGATCAGGCCGCCGAAGCAGAACAGGGCGATCGAGGAGAGCAGGGCGGCGCGCAGCGGGCGCGCCTCGTCGGCGAGGGGCCGGCCGCTGCGCATCGCCAGCAGCGCGGCCAGCGCCACCGGCAGGATGGGCAGCCCGCCGCCCAGGCCCATGGCGAAGGTGAGCAGGTTGCGATGCTCGACGGCATGCGCCGGCCACAGCAGGTAGGCGACGGGAATCGCCAGCGCGCCCGCCGCGGCGAGGACGAAGCAAAGCAGGGCGATCCGCGGGCTCATCGGCACGCCCCCGCCGCAGGCGCCCGCCAGCCACAGCCAGGCGACCAGCATGAACAGCGTCCAGATGAACTGCAGGGCGTGGCCGCCGCCCCAGAAGAGTATCTCGTAGTAGGCCTTGGCGGGCAGATCGGCCGGCGTGGTGAGCCAGGACCAGGCGAAGGCGACGAGGGCGATCGCCGCCGGCACGAGCGCCAGCGCCAGCCCGCCGCGCAGCGCCTGCGCGCCGTCCTGCGGCAGGCGCCAGGCGGGCGCGGCGGCGAGGCTGCGCGCCACCAGCAGCACGGCGCCGGCGCCGAAAATGCCCAGCCCCCAGAGGAAGACCGGGTCCTCCAGCACCGGGATGTAGTTGGCCATCACCGGCCCGCCGCGGCCGGCGAAGGGCGAGAGCGCCATGAGCAGGGTGCCGATGGCGGCGATGGCCAGCGCGGCGCGGTTCAGCGCCAGGGCGCGCGCGCTGCCGGCCAGCGTCCACAGGATGCCGCCGAGCGAGACGAACCACACCAGCACGGACAGGTCGACGTGCACCACCAGGGCGACGCGGAAGAAGTCGCCCACCGGCATCAGGTTCTGGAACTGTGGCGCGCGAGAGAGGACCAGGACGATCGACAGCACGCCCGAGCCGATCAGGGCGGCCAGGCCGAGCCAGAGCCAGCCGCGCGCCGCGGCGACGAGGCGGCCGTCGGCGTCGGGCAGGCTGAACTGGGTGGCGGAGGGAGCGGGATGGAGCGCTTCGCTTGCCGCGTTCATCCTGAAAACCGCGAGTGCAGGGCGGCCGGCCCATCGAGACGCCCGCTGTGCGGGCTGCCCAGGGCGAACGGAAACAAGCCGTTCGCGGCGAGCAGCCATGCGCAGCGAGGCGTCCCGAACCTTGAACGGCGCCAGATTGAGGAAGGCAGGTTCATTCAAAGAAGATGCCGCCGTGGTCCTTGCGCACGTCGACGACGACGATCTGCGCCGGTTTCAGCGTCATTCTTTCCTCTTTCACCAGGTTGAAGCCCTGGATGCGCACATTGTCGTTCATCTTCACCGAGACCTGATGCTCGCCGGCGGGCACCTCGAAGCGCCTGTACAGCGTCGACAGGCCGTCCTTGGACAGGCCGCCGGGCTGCGCCACGCCCTCGAAGAGCGGCTGGCCGTCGAGCTCGATCTTCACCGTGATGGGCGAGCGCTCGCGCGGGCAGACCTTGGCAGCGCGCATGTTGGGCGCCAGCTTGGCGAGTTCCTCCGGCGTGCGATCGCGGCACTCGGTGACGAATTCGCCGTGCGTGCTGAAGGAGAGCTTGAGCAGCGCCTTGCCCGGTTCGAGGTGGGTGTAGTCGGGCGAAGTCGAGAAATAGCCGATGATCGCGGCGAACAGGCCGTAGAACAGCGCCTGGCCGACGAGCACGACGGGGTTGGTGGGCGATTTGCTAACCATGCTGGGCGATCCTCCGTGGAGTATACGGTCGCAGGCGCTTCTCGTCTGCGGCCAGATTTTTCAGATTTTGGCGAAAATCATCGAGTTCGGCCTTGAGGCGGCTCATTTCGTGGCCGTCGGCCCAGGCCAGGCGCAGGCGCTCGGCCGGCACGACCTGGCGCAGGTGCGGCTCGCGCCGGCCGGCCAGGCGCTCCTCCGTCCAGCGCGTGCCGAAACGGTAGGCGCAGCTGCCTTCGCGGCAGCCGGTGACGAGCACGCCGTCGGCGCCGCCGCGCAAAGCGTATTCGACGAAGCTGGGCGGCAGGAGGCCGGTGCACATCAGGTTGAGGACGGCCGTATCGGGGCCTTCCAGGCGGCGCGCCTCGGCGGCGCAATCGCAGCCGAAGACGGCGATCTTCACCGGGCCGGCCAGGGCGGCGATGCGCCGCTCCATTTCTTCGCGCAGGGCGCCGACCGGCTGCTGCGGCATGTCGATGCCCGTGAGCAGGCGGTCCACGCGGCGGAAGGGCGTCGAGGAGGGGCAGGCGCCGGCGCAGATGCCGCAGGAGGCGCACAGTTCGGGGATGACCCGGGCCAGCTCGTGACCGGGCTTGTCGGGGTGCGGCAGCATGGCGATGGCGCCGTAAGGGCAGTCGACGAAGCAGCGCCGGCAGCCGTTGCAGTTGGGCGGATTGACGACAGCGATCTCACCCTGCCGTGGGTGCGGCAGCAGCGGCAAGGCGAGCAGCAGCAGCGTGAGCGCGCCGGCGATGGTCCACAGCCCGGCCGGCGAGGTGGCATACATCAGCGGATGCAGGAACAGGTAATACCAGTCGATGTGCAGCACCGACGGCACGGTCGACAGGTCGGCCTTGCCGTGGGAGACGGTCGGCTTGACCAGCGCGAGCGCGAGCAGCATGGCCAGCGTGCCCAGCGCCAGGCTGCGCGCCGGGACGACGTCGGAGCGCGAGACGCGCTGGATGTGTATCCACAAGGCAAGCAGCAGGATCAGCGGGATGCCGATGTGCAGGAACACCAGCAGCGAGAAGAAGCGGTCGTTGAGCACGTCCGGCAGGAAGTTGCGCGTCGCCGGGCTGGAAAAGATCGGCAGCCAGTCGAACCACTCGGCGCTGGCCACCGCCGAGAACAGGCCGAGCTGATCCCACACCAGCCAATAGCCGCCGATGCCCGAGGCGTAGACCAGCCAGATCACCGGCACGCCGGTGATCCAGGAATACCAGCGGAAGCTGTGGTAGCGGCCATAGAGGAATTCGCGCGCGAGATGCAGCAGCATCACCAGCACCAGGCCGTCGGCGGCGTAGCGGTGCAGGCTGCGCAGGATGCCGCCCAGCCACCACTGCTCGTTCGTGTAGTACTCGATCGAGGTGTGGATGTCCTCAATGCCGGTGTCGATCACTATGAAAAGGTAAATGCCGGTGGCGAGCGCGATCCAGACGAAGTGGAAGCCGAGCGCGCCCAGGTGCCGCAGGGGATTGCCGGCGGCGCCGAAGATCGCGTCGAAGAAATGTTCGATGCGCTGCAGCAGGGCAAGACCGCCCTGGCGGAAGGTTTCGATCGCACTCACGTTGGGGAACCCGCGAACGGGTTTATTAGAGTTTTATGATATTACTTTGCGATGCGGGGCGACTTGACCCGAGTCAAACGCCCGGAGTTTTCCTGGCGCGCCTGCCGTCCCAGAGATACCAGACGACATAAATCAGGAAGGTGAGAAAGCCGGCGATCTCGAGGAGGATGGCGTAGCTGACCTTGTACTGGCCGGTTTTCGGGTCATACACCGAGCAGAGGATGCGCACGCGGTCGATCAGGTCGGCGATGGCGCCGGTCTGCGCCACCGGCGCGCCGGTGACGAGCTGCTTGAGCGGCTCGACCAGCTGGTCGGCGCCCAGCGCTTCGCCGTAGATCTGTCGGTAGATCTTGCCTTCGGCGTCGAGAATCGTGACCTGGACGATATGGTCGAAGCCGGCCGGGGTCGACGCGTAGCTGAAGCCGAAGGCCTTGGTCAGGTCGCCGACGATGGCCGGCGCCGGGCTGAGGAACTCCCAGTTGGGAAACACGATGCCGTTCTGCGCGGCGAAGGCCTTCATCGCGGAAGGCGAGTCGAAGGGCTGGTTGAAGCCGATGCTGACGACGTTGAAGCGCTCGGCGCCGAGCACGGCCACGGTGTGGGTGACGGCCTTCTGCAGGGTTTTGGTGGTGGTCGGGCAGACCTCGAAGCAGCCGGTGTAGATGAAGCTTACCAGCAGCGGCTTGCCGCGGAAGTCGGCCAGGCGCACCGGCCTCTCGCTGCGGTCGAGCAGGGTGAAGTCGTCGACCGGCCGGTTGACGACGGATTGAGACAGCCTCAGCGCCTTCTCCTGGTCGAGCACCGGCACGCCGGGGGCTGCGGCGGGATCGAGCGGGCGAGAGGAAACCTTGTCCTGTGCGGCGAGGAGCGTTGCGGAGCAGGTCAGCAGCACGGCGCAGAGCGCGTGCGCGAATCGTTTCTTTGGCATGGCCGGCATGATCTCTGTCGCTCCGCGCAGCGTCAAGCGGAAGGATCAAAAAGAACTAGGGCTCTGAATCAGTAATTAGTTGATTTATCAGTGTAATCCTTGGCTGAAACGCCTTTCCTGCTTCGGAAGAAAAAGGGCCGCTTGCGCGGCCCTTTCCGGATCGCCCGGCCTTGCGGCCGGGAAGATCGGTATTACGCCAGACCCCACAGGGAGGACAGGTATTTCCAGTTCACGAAGTAGTACAGGATGAAGGCCGTGAGGAAGATCAGGGCCAGCACCATGGTGCCCGGCGTGGCAGGCGGGTGCACGTTGCTGCCCGTCGTCGGGGCAGGCAGGGTGAGCGGGATTGGCGTGCTGCGGATTTCGCCATCCTCCAGCTTCTTGCCGAACAGGAGGGAGAGCACGATCTGCAGGATCCAGCCGGCGCCGCCGATGATGGCGATGACGCCGAAGATTCCGGTCAGGCCCATCATCAGGTAGGCCGCGCCCGGCCATTCGTAGGCCATCGGCGCACCGGCGAAAGCCATGTCCCAGTGCCGGCGGGCGACGCCCAGGGTGCCCGCGCCCATCATCACCAGCGCCACGATGTACATCGAGAGGCCGAAGAGATAGGGCTGGATCTTGGCAAAGCCCGGGAACAGGACTTCACGCTTGAACAGCACGGGGACCAGGAAGTAGGTCAGGCCCATGAATGCCAGCGTGGTGCCGATGACGACCGTCGCGTGGAAGTGGCCCGGCACGTAGATGGTGTTGTGGATCAGCATGTTCAGCTGTTCCGCGCCCATCATGACGCCGGAGATGCCGCCGAGGAAGCCGAAGCCGATCAGCGAGAGGAACATCGAGGAGAAGGCCGGGTTGCCCCAGGGTGCCTTCCGCAGCCACTCGAAGAGGCCCTTGTTGTAGCCCTTCAGGCGCTGCGCCTGCTCGATGGCGCCCGGTACCGTCATGCCGTGGATCATGGAGGCCAGCACCGCGAAATACATGAAGTACGAGGTGTTGACAATCTTCCACTCCGAACCGATGCCCGGGTCGGACAGCAGATGGTGCGCGGAGGCGAGCTGCAGGAACAGGATGTAGAGGAAGTAGGCCGAGCGGCTCACCTTCTCGCTCATCGGCTTGGCGCCGAAGACGATGGCGGCGATGGCATACCAGATCGCCACGTGGGCCGAGACGTTGATCTGTTGCGAGCTGTGGCCCATGCCCCACCACACCACGCGGTACATCAGCGAGTCGATCTCGCGGATGTAGCCGAGCGACCAGAGCAGCGTCGGGATCAGGATGACGGCGCCCGAGGCGATGGTGAAGATGGCGATGATGCAGGCCGTCAGCGCGCCGAAGGTCACCAGCGGGATCGAGCCCTCATAGGTCTTCTCCGCCTTGGCGATCACCAGGGTGCCGAGGAAGATGAAGCAGGTGATGAGCGCGCCCACGGCGAACAGGATCAGGCCGAGGTAGAAGTGCCACTTGGCCTGCATCGGCACGTAGGAAGTGAACATCACGCTCGACTCGCCCTGGAAGATGGCGACGTTGGTCATGATCGCGCCGAGCGCCATGAGCCAGAAGCTGACCCAGGCGAGCTTCGGTGTCGCCAATCGGCAACGCAGCAGCGTCGAAGAGGCGAAGATCAGCACGGCCATCTCGAAGAAGATGATCCAGAAGAGCAGCATGTCGATGCCGTGCGCGGTGAGCACCATGTAGAAGATGTCGGCCGGCAGCAGCTTGACGGCGGGCCAGCGCGTCAGGATGACGCCCAGCGCCATGATGCCGCCGACAAGGAGAGCCAGCACGCCGGCAACGGCGTGCCAGCGCATCAGCTTCTCGGCTTCGGTGTCGAATTGCAGCCCGGAACGCGGGCAGATGCGGTAAGTCGTAGCCATGTACGCGCCCCCTTATTTCACGTAGATGCGGCCGACCATGGTGTGATGGCCGATGCCGCAGTATTCGTTGCAGACGATGGAGTAGGTGCCGGCCTGGTTCGGCGTGATTTTCATGACGTGGTCGTAGTTCGGATGCACCTGGATGTTGATGTTCTGCGGCTGCAGCGAGAAGCCGTGCATGTAGTCCATCGCGGAGAGGTGAAGCTTGTAGGTCTTGCCCTTCTCAAGCTCGTAGATCGGCCACCAGGCCCACAGGCGGCCGATCAGGTAGATGTCGGAGCCGGCGGGCGGCTTGACGACGGGAACCTGCTGATCGGTCTCGGTGCGGACGGTGTATTTGTCGACCACGGCCTGGGCCTTGGCGGCAAACATTTCCTTGGTGGTCTTGTAGGTTTCGTTGGCGAGGTTCTGGTTGCCGTAGATGTGCCACCAGATCATCATCGCGAACATCACCAGGGACCACACCAGCGCGATGGCGATCCAGGTGAATTCCAGCTTGTCGATCGGTTGCTTCCACCAGATGCGCTCGGCGGGCGGCAGGATTGCGCTCATCAGTTTCTCCCTGATAAATGAAAAGGCTGCCGGTCAATGCACAACCGGAATATTGGCTACTTCCATCACGCCCCAAACGATATAGATCACGGTGGGAAATGTGATGCCTAAAAACAACAGCAGGAACGGGTTGTCCAGAACCATCTGCATCACTGGAACGCGTTCTTCTTGATCAGCCATGTAAGCCTCCTTTTTTTAAGCCGCCTGAGAGCGGTTTTTCGATCGGACAAACTACGGGGATTTGACGCGCGATAAGTTACGTCCTGAGATATATGAATGGTTTGATCTAGGTTAAGAAACGCCAAAATACGCAATCACTTGGGTGCGGCAGTGCGTCAGGTTGTCGCATATAATCCGCCGTCTATTCAAAGCTCTAAAATCCGAAAACAGCCCCCCAGAACATGAGCCCCGTTACCCGCCGCCAGCTCGCCGTCTGGCTTTTCATCTGTTCCGCCATGGTCTTCGCCACGCTGGTGGTCGGCGGCGTGACCCGTTTGACCCATTCGGGACTGTCCATCGTCGAATGGCAGCCGCTGGTCGGCACGATCCCTCCCCTGTCTGTTGACGAATGGAATGAGGTATTTGATAAATATAAACAAACACCTGAATTCAAAAAGGTCAATCACGGCATGACCCTGGATGAATTCAAGGGCATCTTCTGGTGGGAATATTTTCACCGTGTGCTCGGCCGGACGATCGGGCTGGTGTTTTTCCTGCCCTTCCTGTACTTCCTGTTGCGGCGCAGGATCGATCGTCCGATGGTGCCGAAGCTGGTCGGCATTTTCCTTCTCGGCGGCCTGCAGGGCGCCATGGGCTGGTACATGGTGAAAAGCGGTCTGGTCGACGACCCTCGCGTCAGCCAGTACCGCCTGACGGCGCATCTTTCGCTGGCCTTCATGATCTTCATCGCCATGATGTGGGTGGCGTTCGGCCTGCTCGCAGAGCGCGGCGGGCGCATGGTCGACGAGTCGATACTCCGGCTCAGGCGCTTCGGCTTCTGGCTGATCCTGCTGGTTTTCTACATGGTCGTTACGGGCGGCTTTGTCGCCGGCATCCGTGCCGGCAAGGCCTACAATACCTTCCCGCTGATGAACGGCCATATCGTGCCGCCCGAGATATGGCTGCCGGAACTCGGCCTGTTCAATCTTTTCAACAACATGGCGACGGTGCAGTTCGACCACCGTCTGGGCGCGTGGCTGCTCGCCTGCCTTGTGCCGTGGTTCTGGCTGCGCCTGCAGCGTTCGACGGCCCCTGCGCGCGCCAAGTTTGCCGGCCATGCTTTGCTGCTGGCCCTGGCCGTGCAGATCGCGCTGGGGATCGCCACGCTGCTCACTTTCGTGCCTGAGCCGGTGATCGGGCTGGCGGCGGCGCACCAGGGGGGCGCCATGGCGCTCCTGGGCATCCTTCTCTGGGTGAACCACGAATTGCGTGTGGCACCCATGCAGCGCGGCTTCTGATGCAGACCAGGCAGGCGCGCAGGCTCGCGCTGCTGACCTGCCTGCTGTGCCTTGGAGTGGTCGGGGTCAGCGCCTACCTGCGCCTTGCCGGCGCCGGACTGGGGTGCGCCGACTGGCCTGCCTGCTACGGGCAGGTTCTTGCCGGCCTTCCGCATGCCCCCTGGGCGGGCGTGCGCCTCCTCCATCGCATCGTCGCCACCTCGGCCCTGCTGGCGGGCATGCTGCTCGTCTGGCGCTGCTGGCGACCGCAGCCCCTGCAGCCGGCGGCGCGTTACGCATCCCTGTTGATGGCGCTGATGCTATTCCTCTCCGCCGTCGGCGTGTGGAGCGCCGACCCGCGTCTGGCCGCTGCGAACTTCATCAACCTGGTCGGCGGGCTGGGTCTGGTGACCTTTTCCTGGCGGACGGCGATCACCTCCGAGCCGGCAAGGTGGGTGGAGCAGGGCCGGGCCGGGCCTGCCTGCCGCCTTGCGCTCGTCGCCCTGACGATGACGGTGCTGTTGGGCGGCCTGATCGGCGCCCGTTACGCGGCGCCGGCCTGCGGCAGCCTGCCTGCCTGCGATGGCGCTTGGTGGCCTGCGCTGCAGGGCTGGTCAGCGCTGCATCCCTTCGTCACGCTCGCCGGTCCAGCCGGTCCGGGCGAAGCGGGCGGCGTGGCTCTGCACCTGCTGCACCGCTATGCGGCAGCCCTGGCCGCCCTGCTGTTCATCGTCGTGGCGCTGCGCCTGCGCAAGACGCAGCGGGCGCGCAATGCCACCCTGGCCGTGCTGGCCGCGCTCCTTCTGGAAAGCGGGATCGGTGTGCTGACCGTGCTGAGCGGTTTTCAGCTCTGGCTGGCGGTGGCCCACAATGTCGGCGCGGCGCTGCTGCTCGCGGCGGCGGCGAGCCTGATGCATTCCGTAAGGCAATAAAAAAGCCCGCGGGTTGCGCGGGCTTTCGCTCCCAAAGGGCCTCGGTCAGGCCAATTGCACGGGAATCTTGTGGCGCTGGTTCATCATGCGGTTGCGCGAGTCGACATAGACCAGATCCGGCTCGAATCTCGCCAGTTCCGCCTCGTCGTAGCTCGCGTAGGTGGCGATGATGAGCAGGTCGCCGGGGGCAGCCTTCCTCGCCGCGGCGCCGTTCACCGAGATGATGCCGCTGCCGCGCTCGGCGGAAATGGCATAGGTGGTGAAGCGCTCGCCGTTATTGACGTTGTAGATGTCGATCTGCTGGTACTCGCGGATGTCCGCGGCATCCAGCAGATCCTGGTCGATCGCGCAGGAACCCTCGTAATGCAGTTCCGAGTGCGTGACCGTCACGCGGTGCAGCTTGGATTTCAACATCGTCCGTTGCATCGTGTCGCTCCTTCTCTCAGTCCTCAGTAGCTGGCAGGTTGCGGTTTCCTCTCCCGCAAGGTGCGCTGCTGGTGCACCGACGGCCTGAGCGCAAGACGGTACCCTAAACTTCCAGGTTGTCGATCAGGCGCGTGCTCCCCAGGAGTGCCGCGCCCAGCACCACCAACCCAGAATCGTGAGCGGCCGGTAATTGTAGATCAAGTTGTTTTCGCACCGCAACATACTGCGGAATCCAGCCACTGGCGCGGAGTTCCGCCATGGCCCCCTGCTCAAGCCGCGCCAGATCTAGTTCTCCGGCCAGCACCCCGCGCCGAACGGCGTCCAGAGCCAGATACAGCCGGGGGGCCTCGGCCCGTTCGGCCGCCGAAAGGTAGCCATTGCGGGAGGACAGCGCCAGGCCATCGGCGGCCCGCACCGTCTCGCCGGGGACGATCTCGATGGGCAGGGCGAACTCCCGCACCAGGTTGCGGATGATCATCAGCTGCTGGTAGTCCTTCTTGCCGAACACCGCCACCTGCGGCTGCACGATGGAGAACAGCTTCATTACCACCGTGGCGACGCCGCGGAAGAAGCCGGGGCGGAACTCGCCTTCGAGGATGTCGGCCTGGGCCGGATCAGGCTGGACGAAGTAGGACTGAGGAGTCGGGTACATCTCGGGCTCGTCGGGGGCGAAGAGGTGGGCGACGCCGACCGCCGCCATCTTTTCGCAGTCGGGCTCGAAGGTGCGCGGGTACCTGCCGAAGTCTTCCTTCGGGCCGAACTGCAGGCGGTTTACGAAGAGGCTTGAGACGAGGGTGTCGCCGAGCTGCCGCGCCTGGCGCATGAGGGCGACGTGGCCCTCGTGCAGGTTGCCCATGGTGGGCACGAAGGCGACGCGGCCGGCGTCCTTCAACACGGCGCGCAGGCCGGCGACGGTCGAATGGACCTGCATCTCAGTAACAGTGCTCCGGGCCGGGGAAGGCGCCGTTCTTGACCGCCTTGACGTAGGCCTTGACGGCGTCGTCGATGCTCGCCGCGCCGTCCATGAAATTCCTCACGAACTTGGCCTTGCGGCCGGGGTAGACGCCGAGCATGTCGTGCAGCACCAGCACCTGGCCGTGGCAGCCGGGGCCTGCGCCGATGCCGATCGTGGCCATGCTTGCCAGGCTTTCCGTGATCTCGGCAGCCAGCGCGGAGGGCACCATCTCCAGCACGATCAGCGCCGCGCCGGCCTGTTCCAGGACGAGGGCGTCGTCCTTCATCAACTGTGCCGCCGCCCGGGTCTTGCCCTGCACGCGGTAGCCGCCGAGCTGGTTCACCGACTGCGGCGTGAGGCCGATATGGGCGCACACCGGCACGCCGCGCTCGACCAGGAAGCGCACCGTCTCGGCCATGTAGGCGCCGCCTTCGAGCTTGACCATTTGCGCGCCGGCGGCCATCAGGGCGACGGCCGAGCGCATGGCCTGCGCCGGGCTCTCCTGGTAGCTGCCGAAGGGCATGTCGGCCATCAGGAAGGGCCGCTTCGCCCCGCGCGCGACGCAGCCGGTGTGGTAGGCCATCTGTTCCAGGGTCACCGGCAGGGTCGAGCCGTGGCCCTGCAGGACGTTGCCGAGCGAGTCGCCGACCAGCAGGACGTCCGTGCCGTTGCGCTCGAGCAGGGTGGCGAAGCTCGCGTCGTAACAGGTCAGCACGGCGATCTTCTCGCCTTCGGCGCGCATGCGTGCGAGCTCGGTCAGGGTTACCGGCCGGGTATTCTCAAGATAGCTCATGTGGGCACTGTCCGATGGTCGGGCACGGAGGGGATGATAGCGAGCTTTGTCAGCTTTTGCTCGCTGCAGGCGCCCATCAGCACGCGGGCGGGGCCGCGCCCCGGGATGGCGATGTCGGGGGCGATTTCCAGCAGGGGCAGCAGGACGAAGGCGCGTTCGTGCAGGCGTGGGTGGGGCAGGGTCAGCCTGGCCGTGGCGCGCGTCTCGGCTCCGTAGAGCAGCAGGTCGAGGTCGAGGGTGCGCGGCGCATGGTGGAAGTCGCGGCGCCGACCGAAGCGCGCCTCGATGGCGAACAGCTCGTCGAGCAGGTTTTCGGCGCCGAGCCCGGTGTCGACGGCGGCGACGGCATTGATGAAGTCGGGCTGGTGCTTCAGGCCGACCGGCGCGCTCCGGTAGAGGGAGGAAGCGGCTGTCAGCGTCGTCTCCGGCAGCGCCCGCAGCGCGTCGAAGGCCGCCTGCACGGTGGCCAGCGGATCGCCGAGATTGCTGCCCAGCGCGACGTATGCCCGCGCGGTCATTCTCCGCCTTCCGAATCCCCGCTTTCCGAATCGCCGCCTTCTCCTCCGCCCTTGCGCCGCCGCCGTCTTCTGCGGACTGACTTTTTCTCCGGGGTGAGCATGGCGAGGCGCGCTTCGGTGCCGGCCGCGATGAAGGTGCGCCACCAGTCGGCGAGCGCCTGCTCCACTTCACCGCTCTCGGCGCGCAGCAGCAGGAAATCGTAGCCGGCTCTGAAGCCTGGCTGCTCGACCACCCGCAACGGGCGCCGGCCGGCGCGGTTCTCCAGGCGCGGCTGCAGCTGCCAGATGTCCTTGATGTCGGCGGCGATGCGGCGCGTGATGGCGAGCTTCTCGGCCTGCAGGTCGAGCACCTCGTCCATGGCGGCATGCAGGGCCGGGAAGGGCATCTCGCCCTTCTGCCTGCGCGCCTCCCAGGCCGCCAGCACCTCGTGCCAGAGCAGCGTGGCGAACAGGAAGCCGGGCGAGGTGCGCTTGCCGGCAATCACGCGCGCGTCGGTGTTGGCGAGGGACAGCCAGACGAAGCGCTCGCCGAGCGGCTGTTCCATGATGACGTCGAGCAGCGGCAGCAGGCCGTGGTGCAGGCCTTCCTCGCGCAATTGCTTCAGGCACTCTACGGCGTGGCCGGAGAGCAGCAGCTTCAGCATCTCGTCGAAGAGGCGCGCCGCCGGCACGTTCTCCAGGAGATCCGCCATCTCGCGGATCGGCGTGCGCGCCGCCGGGTCGATGGCCAGTCCCAGCTTGGCGGCCATGCGCACGGCGCGCAGCAGGCGCACCGGGTCTTCGCGGTAGCGCTTCCTGGGGTCGCCGATCATGCGCAGGGTCTTCTGCTGCAGGTCGGCGACGCCGTGGTGGAAGTCGGTGACGGTCTCGTCGGTGGGGTTGTAATAGAGCGCGTTGATGGTGAAGTCGCGCCTTGCCGCGTCCTCCTCGATGCTGCCGAAGACATTGTCGCGCAGCACGCGGCCGTGCTCGTCCGTCTCGGCATCGCCGCCATTGCCGGCGCGGAAGGTGGACACCTCGATGGTCTCGCCGCCCTGCATGACGTGCACGATGCGGAAGCGCCGGCCGATGATGCGCGAGCGGCGGAACAGGCCGCGCACCTGTTCCGGCGTGGCGTCGGTGGCGACGTCGAAATCCTTCGGCTCGATGCCGGCCAGCAGGTCGCGCACCGCGCCGCCGACAACATAGGCGGCATGGCCGTGCTCCTGCAGGCGGACCACCGTCTGGCGCGCGCCGGCGCTGATCGAATCGCGGCGGATGCGGTGCTTCTCGACGGGTATCAGCGCGGGTTCGCGTGCGGCCGGAGCCTTACTGAAAACGCGGCGCAGCAGCTTGCGGATCATCCTGCTATCGGGTTCGTTGGAGAGGGCGCAATGATACCGGAAACGGTTCCGGGACAACGATCTCAGGCTGCCGTTTCGACGCGGTTGCGGCCGTTTTCCTTGGCGCGGAGGAGCGCGGCGTCGGCGCGGGCGATGAGCTCTTCCAGCATCTCGTCGGCACGCCCCTGGGCCAGTCCGACGGAGATCGTCACCCGCGCGGTTTTGCCGCTTTCGCCCAGCTTCAGCAGTGCGTGCTCGATGCCGTCGCGCAGGCGCTCTGCGACCGTTGCAGCCTCGCCGGGCGCGGTGTCCGGCAGCAGTGCGGCGAACTCCTCGCCGCCGTAGCGGGCGATCAGGTCGGTCGGCCGCAGGTGCGCCCCCAACCGCCGCGAGACATGGCGCAGGGCGGCATCGCCGGCCAGGTGTCCCCAGGTGTCGTTGAAGCGCTTGAATCCGTCCACGTCGGCCATCAGCAGGGCGACCGGGCGCCCGTCCTTCTGGCAGCGGCGCAACATGCGGGCGAACGCCTCATCCAGCCAGCGCCGGTTGTGCAGGCCGGTCAGGCCGTCGACGCTGGCGGCGTGCTCGAGTTCCAGGCTGCGGTCGTGCTTGCATTCGAGCGCGCGGTTGTGCTCGCGCATGCGGCCCGAGAGTATCCCCAGCAGGTTGAAGGCGACGCCGTGCGAACGGTTGAGCAGCGCCCACATCGCGTCATGGCCGAGCACCAGCACGCGCGTCCTGTCGGCCGCCTCGACGCGGGCCGAGGGGCGCAGGCCATCGACCATGGAGATCTCGCCGACGCATTCGCCGGGGCCCAGATGCGTGACCTCGAAGGCTTCGCGCCCGCGCAGCTTCACCGACAGATCGCCTTCGAGGACGATATACACCGAACGGTTCTCCTGCTCAGGCTCGACGAGGACGTCGCCCGGCGCCAGCGCGAGGACAGGGCAGTCGGCCAGCACCGCTTCGACGGCGTCGAGGCTGATGTTGCAGAGCAGCCTGCTCTGTTCGAGAATTCGGAAGTCGGCGTCGTTAAGCATCGGGTCAGCGCAGGGAGACGATCGGCCAGGCGTGATGCCGCGCGTGTCGCTCCAGCGTGGCATCCGGGTCGACGGCAACCGGGTCGGACACCTTGCCGAGCAGTGGAAGGTCGTTGAGCGAATCGCTGTAGAACCAGCTGCGTCCGAAGCTGCCCCATTCGCGGCCGAGGCCGTTCAGCCAGGCCTCCACCCTTGCGATCTTGCCCTCGCGGAAGCAGGGGATGCCGCGGACGCGGCCGGTGAACTCTCCCTCGGCCTGTTCCGGCTCGGTGGCAACGAGGTGGGCGACGCCGAATTCGCGCGCGATCGGCGCCGTGACGAAGCTGTTGGTGGCGGTGACGATGGCGGCGAGCGCGCCTTCGGCCTGGTGGCGGCGCACCAGTGCGCGGCCCTTCTCGGTGACGATGGGCAGGATGCGCGTGGCCATGAAGTCGGCGTGCCAGGCGTCGAGTTCTCGGCGCGGGTGGCGCGACAGCGGCTTCAGCTGGAAATCGAGGAATTCATGGATGTCCAGCGTGCCGGCCTTGTACTGCTCGTAGAAGTCGAGGTTGCGCGCTTCGAAGACTTCGCGGTCCAGCACCCCGCGCGAGATGAGGTACTGGGCCCACTCGAAGTCCGAGTCGCCGGCGAGGAGGGTGTTGTCGAGATCGAAGAGTGCGAGGTCCATGGCGGTGAGTGGCGAGCGGTGCTTTTTCGGCTTGCCGCTCACGGTTTTTTATTGAATTTGCTCAACATTTCCTTCAGCAGCGGCACGGTTACCGGCCGCTTTTGTTCCATGGAGGCACGATCGAGGGCGTCCAGCACGGCCATCAGCGCGGGGAGGTCGCGCGAGGAATGGCGCATCAGATAGCCAATCACCTCGTTCTCGACCTTGAGGCCGCGCTGGCTGGCCTGGCTGTGCAGGGTGGCAGCCTTCTCCTCGTCGCTGAGCGGCTTGACCTGATAGATCAGGGCTTGGCCGATGCGCGTGCGCAGATCCTCGCGCAGCTTGAGATTGAGATCCAGCGGTGCCGCCGACCCGGCAAGCAGCAGCGCCAGCCCGGTCAGGCGCGCAGAATTGAAGACGCGGAAGAGCGCGACCTGCGCCGCCTCGCCGAGGCGGTCGACGTCGTCGACGATGAGCAGCCCGCCGGGGGGGCAGGGCAGTTCTGCGCCGGCTTCCTCCGCGGCGATGCAGATCGCGCGCCGGCCGGCCGCATCGGCCGCCGCCTGGGTCGCCCGCAGCAGGTGGCTGCGGCCGCAGCCGGCGGGCCCCCAGAGGTAGACCGCATCGTAGGTTGTCGGCTGGGCCAGGGCGCGCAGGCGCGCCAACAGCTCGGCATTGGCACCGGCAATGAAGTTCTCCAGTGTCGGATGCCGCTCGGGCCGGATGTCGAGCGTCAGTTGCTGGGGCATGAGGAACTGTTCAACGGTTTCGTCGGGCGAGCGCACATAAGCTAAAATCCGCCCTTTCCTGCGCGATGCGCAACTTTATCACGAAGCGGATACTCCCTTGAGCTCCCTCACCTATCGCGATGCCGGCGTCGATATCGATGCCGGTGATACCCTCGTTGAGCGCATCAAGCCCTTTGCCAAGCGGACGATGCGTCCCGAGGTGATGGCCGGCATCGGCGGCTTCGGCGCGCTTTTCGAAATCTCGAAGAAGTACAAGGAGCCGGTGCTGGTCTCCGGCACCGACGGGGTCGGCACCAAGCTGAAGCTGGCCTTCCAGCTCAAGCGCCACGACACGGTGGGCATCGACCTGGTGGCGATGAGCGTGAACGACATCCTGGTGCAAGGCGCCGAGCCGCTCTTTTTCCTCGATTATTTCGCCTGCGGCAAGCTGGACGTGGGCATCGCCGCGAGTGTCGTCCAGGGCATCGCCCGGGGCTGCGAACAGGCCGGCTGCGCGCTGATCGGCGGCGAGACGGCGGAAATGCCGGGCATGTATCCGGAAGGGGAATACGACCTCGCCGGCTTCGCCGTCGGCGCCGTGGAGAAATCGAAGATCATCGACGGCGCAGCCATCGAGCCGGGCGACGTCGTGATCGGACTGGCCTCCAGCGGCGCGCATTCCAACGGCTACTCCCTGGTGCGCAAGATTCTCGATCGTTCGAAGCCCGACATGAACGCCGATTTCGACGGCCGCCCTTTGGCCGAGGCGGTCATGGCGCCGACACGCATCTACGTCAAGCCGCTGCTCGCCCTGATGGACGCGCTGCCGGTGAAGGGCCTTGCCCACATCACCGGCGGCGGGCTGCTCGACAACGTGCCGCGCATCCTCGGCGAGTCGCTGACGGCGACGCTGGACAGCACGGCTTGGCAGCGGCCGAAACTGTTCGACTGGCTGCAGCAGGAGGGCCAGGTGGCGGACGCAGAGATGCACCGCGTCTTCAACTGCGGCATCGGCATGGTCGTCGTCGTTGCCCAGGCGCACGAGGAGCGGGCGCTGAAGCTGCTGCGCGAGTCGGGCGAGACGGCCTGGAGCATCGGCATGATCTGCCGGCGCGGCGCGGATCAGCCGCAGACCATCGTCGCCTGAGGCGCAACTTTTTCCGGCAGGACGCTGTCGGACGGGTTCCGGCGCGTCAGCGCCGACACCAAGAAAACGATACCCCCAATGGCAGCCAGGAATACACGCATCGTTGCAATTTTCGCCGGCCTGGGTCTGCTGGCCCTGGCCGGCTATGCCTATTACGCCAACCAGTCCGCCTCGACCGCCCCCCAGGCAGCGACCGGCGCGCCTGCGGCGGGGAAGCCGCCGGGCGGCCCTCCCGGCGGCTTCGCCGTCGGCGTGGAATCCGTCAAGGTCGCCACCGCCGCCTTCCTCGACGATGTGGCAGCAGTGGGTTCGCTGAAATCCAACGAGTCGGTGGTGCTGCGCCCGGAGATCGCCGGCCGCATCGCCGCCATCCATCTGCGCGAAGGCATGCCGGCCGCCAGGGGCACCGTGCTGGTGGCGCTGGACGCCTCGACCCAGGCCGCCGAACTGCGCCAGGCCGAGGCCAATCTGGCGCTTTCCCAGGCCAACTACCGGCGCACCGAGGATCTGTTCCAGAAGAAGTTCGTTTCCGAGCGCGCCCGCGACGAGGCCGCCGCCAACCTGAAGGTGCTGGAGGCCACGGTGGCGCTAATGCAGGCCAAGCTGCAGAAGACGCAGATCCGCGCACCCTTCGCCGGCATCGTCGGCATCCGCAACGTCAGCGTCGGCGATTACGTCAAGGAAGGCCAGGAACTCATCAACATCGAGGACATCGGCGCGCTGAAAGCCGACTTCCGCCTGCCCGAGGCCTATCTCGGCCGCGCGCGGAAAGGGCAGGAGGTGGAGGTGGCGAGCGACGCCCTGCCCGGGCAGGCCTTCAAGGGCGTGCTGGACGCCGTCGACCCGCTGCTCGACGCCACCGGCCGCGCGCTGTCGCTGCGCGCCCGCCTCGCCAATCCGGAACTCAAGCTGCGCCCCGGCATGTTCGTCCGCGTGCGCCTGGTCTTCGGCGGCGAGCGCCAGGGCCTGGCCGTTCCGGAGGAGGCGCTGGTGCCGGCGGGCAGCGACAACTTCGTCTTCCGCGTCGCCGACGGCAAGGCGCAGCGCGTCATGGTGAAGATCGGCCAGCGCCGCGGCGCCTCGGTGGAAGTCGTGGAAGGCCTCAAGGCCGGCGACGAGGTGGTCACCGCCGGCCAGCTCAAGCTGCGCGACGGCGTGCCGGTGAAGGCCCAGCAGGGCGCTCAAGCGAGCGCCGCGGCGAAGCCCGAACAGAAATGAGGCTGCCCGAGCTCTGCATCCGCCGACCGGTCTTCGCGACGGTGCTGAGCCTGGTGGTGATGCTGCTCGGCATCGTCTCCTATTCGCGCCTGCCGGTGCGCGAATACCCCAAGATCGACGAGCCGGTGGTGACGGTCGACACCACCTACCGCGGCGCCTCGGCCGAGATCGTCGAGTCGCAGATCAGCAAGCCGCTGGAAGATTCGCTCGCCGGCATCGAGGGCGTCGACGTGCTGTCCTCCATCTCCCGCGCCGAGAACAGCCAGATCACGGTGCGCTTCAAGCTGGAGCGGAATCCCGATTCGGCCGCCGCCGACGTGCGCGACCGCGTCGCGCGCGTGCGCAACAAGCTGCCGCAGGCCATCGACGAGCCGGTCATCGCCAAGGTCGAGGCCGACGCCAACCCGATCATCTGGCTGGCCTTCAACAGCGACCGCCATTCGCCGCTGGAGGTCACCGACTTCGCCAGCCGCATCGTCAAGCCGCGCCTGCAGACCCTGCCCGGCGCGGCCGACGTGCGCATCTTCGGCGAGCGCAAGTTCGCCATGCGCATCTGGCTCGACCCGGAGCGCCTGGCCGCCTACGGCCTCACGCCGCCCGACGTCGAGGATGCCCTGCGCCGCCAGAACGTCGAGGTGCCGGCCGGACGCATCGAGGGGCGCGAGCGCGAGTTCTCGGTGGTCTCGCGCACCGATCTGAACAAGCCGGAAGAGTTCGCCGGCATCGTCGTGCGCCAGGTGAAGGGCTATCCGGTGCGCGTGCGCGACCTCGGCCGCGTCGAGGTCGGCGCGGCGCAGGAGCGCTCGGCGGTGCGCTTCAACGGCAAGAACGCCGTGGCGCTGGGCGTCATCAAGCAGGCCACGGCCAACCCGCTCGACCTGTCGAAGGCGCTGCGCGCCGAGCTGCCGCGCCTGACCGCCGAGCTGCCCGAGGGCATGAAGGTGAACATCGCCTACGACTCCTCGGTGTTCATCGACCGCTCCATCGAGGCGGTGTTCACCACCATCGGCGAGGCGATCCTGCTGGTGGCGCTGATCATCTTCCTCTTCCTGCGCTCGCCGCGCGCCACGCTGATCCCGCTCGTCACCATTCCCGTTTCGCTGATCGGCGCCTTCGCCCTGATGCTGGCGATGGGCTTCACCATCAACACGCTGACCCTGCTCGCCCTGGTGCTGGCCATCGGGCTGGTGGTGGACGACGCCATCGTCGTGCTGGAGAACATCTACCGCCACGTCGAGGACGGCATGCCGCGCCTGCAGGCGGCGCTGCAGGGCTCGAGGGAGATCGGCTTCGCCGTGGTGGCGATGACCCTGACGCTGGCCGCCGTGTACGCGCCGGTGGCCTTCATGACCGGCCGCACCGGCAAGCTCTTCATCGAGTTCGCCCTGACGCTGGCCGGCGCCGTGATCGTCTCCGGCTTCGTCGCCCTGACGCTCTCGCCGATGATGTGCTCGCTGCTGCTGCGCCACGAGACGCGCCACGGCCGCGCCTATCTCTGGTTCGAGAACTTCTTCAACGCCCTCACCGCCGGCTACCGGCGCCTGCTGGCAGAGTCGCTGCGCCGGCGCTGGATCGTCATGCTGGCCTTCTTCGTCGTGGCCGGCGCCAGCGCGCTGCTGCTGAAGGGGCTGAAGTCGGAACTGGCGCCGGTGGAGGACCGCGGCGTCATCCTCGGCGTCTTCCTCGGGCCGGAAGGGGCGACGCTCGACTACATGAGCAAGTACGCGCGCCAGATCGAGGGGCTGTATGCGAAGACGCCGAACGTCGAGCGCTACTTCGTCGTCGCCGGCAACCCGGTGGTGTCGCAGGGCATCTCCTTCCTCGGCCTGACCGACTGGAAGGACCGGCCGCAGCACGCGACCGCCATCGCCAAGGCGCTGCAGCCGCAGTTCTTCTCCATCCCCGGCGTGCTGGCTTTCCCGGTGACGCCGCCCTCGCTCGGCCAGAGTCCGCGCGAACGCCCGGTGAACTTCGTCGTCGTCACTTCCGCCTCCTATCCGGAGCTGCAGGGCGTCACCGAGCGCATCCTCGGCGAGATGGCGAAGAACCCCGGCTTCGTGAACGTCGACACGGATCTGAAGCTCAACAAGCCCGAGCTGTCGGTGCGGGTGGACCGCGACAAGGCCGCCGACACCGGCGTGCAGATCGAGGCCATCGGCCGCACGCTGGAGACCATGCTCGGCGGCCGCCAGGTGACGCGCTTCAAGCGCGATGCCGAGCAGTACGACGTGATCGTGCAGACCGCCGACGCCGACCGCGCCACGCCGCGCGACATCAGCGGCATCTACGTGCGCGGGCGCGACGAGCGCATGATCCCGCTCGCCAACCTGGTGAAGGTGGACGAGACGGTCAGCCCGCGCGAGCTGAACCACTTCGCCCAGCGCCGCGCCGTGACCATCTCGGCCAACCTGGCGCCCGGCTACACCATGGGCGAGGCGCTGGCCTTCCTCGACGACACCGGGCGCCGACTGCTGCCGCCGGGCTACGCCACCGATTACTCGGGGCAGTCGCGCGAGTTCCGCACCTCGACGGCGAGCCTGGCGCTGACCTTCGTGCTGGCGCTGGCCTTCATCTACCTGGTGCTGGCGGCGCAGTTCGAGAGCTTCCGCGACCCCTTCGTCATCATGCTCACCGTGCCGCTGTCGATGACCGGCGCGCTCGCGGCGCTGTTCCTGCTGCCCGGCGGCACGCTCAACGTCTACAGCCAGATCGGCCTCGTCACCCTGGTCGGCCTCATCACCAAGCACGGCATCCTGCTGGTCGAGTTCACCAACCAGCTGCGCGAACAGGGGCGGGAGCTGACCGAGTCCCTGATCGAGGCGGCCGGCCTGCGCCTGCGGCCGATCCTGATGACCACCGGCGCCATGGTGCTGGGCGCCATCCCGCTGGCGCTGGCCTCCGGCGCCGGGGCGGAATCGCGCCAGCAGATCGGCAGCGTCATCGTCGGCGGCCTGCTGCTCGGCACGCTGCTGACGCTGTTCGTCGTGCCGACGGTCTACAGCCTGTTGGCAGGCCGGCATCGGGTGCAGTCGGAAGCGGCCGCCGAAACAGCGGGGGCGTAAGCCTTGGCATCGCGTCCCGTCGGCGTTTTCGATTCGGGCGTGGGCGGGCTCTCCGTCCTGCGCCACATCCGCGCCGCGCTGCCCGGCGCGGATCTCCTCTATGTCGCCGATTCCGGCCATGCCCCCTATGGCGACAAGCCCGCCGAATTCATCGCGGCGCGTGCCCATGCCATCGCGGAGTTCCTCGTTGCGCAGGAGGTGCGGGCCCTGGTCGTCGCCTGCAACACCGCCACGGCGGCCGCCATCCACACGCTGCGCGCGCGCTTCGACCTGCCCATCGTCGGCATGGAGCCGGCGGTGAAGCCGGCGGCGGAGGCGACGCGCACGGGCGTCATCGGCGTGCTGGCCACCAGCGGCACGCTGGAGAGCGGCAAGTTCGCCGAGCTGGCGCGCCGTTTCGGCTCGCAGGCGCGCGTCATCGTGCAGCCCTGCCCGGGCCTGGTGGAGCGCATCGAACAGGGCGATCTCGACGGCCCGGCGACGCGCGCGCTGCTCGAAGGCTACGTCGCGCCGCTATTGGCGCAGGGCGCCGACACCCTGGTGCTGGGCTGCACCCACTATCCCTTCCTCGCGCCGCTGCTGCGCGAACTGGCCGGCGAGGCGGTGAGCCTGATCGAGACGGGCGAAGCGGTGGCGCGCCAGTTGAAACGCCGTCTTGCGGAGACTGACTTTTCCCAGAGAACCGGCGGTGGCACGGAGCGCGTCTTCACGAGCGGCGATCCGGCACGGCTGGAGGCCTTGCTGCCGCGCCTGTGGGGCGGCAAGATGCCGGTCGAGGTTATCGGCTGAACTCCTCCAGGCAGCCCTTCAGCGTGCTGCCGATGCTGCCCGGGTGCAGGGTGCAGTCCCCGGTCTTGCCGGCGCCGGGCCTGCCGCCGGCCGGTCCGGCGCGCAGGCCCGCCGCGGCATCGGCAGGCGGCAGGCGCCGGGCCAGATCGGACTGGGCCTGCGCCAGGCGATTTTCCGCCTCGGCGCGACGCCCCTGTTCCTCTTCGAGCTTCTTCTTGTTCTGCAGCATCATCCTGTCGTAGCCGGCGAGCACGCCTTTCAGGCGCACGATCTCTGCTTCCTGCGCGGACAGCAGGCCTGTCTGGCGAACGATGATTCGTCCGGTGAGCCAGGACGCGGCGCCTGCGGCGGCAATGGCGCCGAGGGCGCAGGCCAGGACGAGGGGCAGGGCGCGACGCCACAGCGCCGGCCCTGCCGGCACCTCGGCGGTTTCATCCGCTTTTTCGTCGCCGCGGCGGTCATGCGCCCGGGCCGGCGGTGCGTCCTCGGCTTTCTCCGTCGCGGCTGCGGGCAGCGGCCGGCGCAGGCGGTGCCACAGCAGCAGGGGCGCGACGAGCAGCCGCTTCAGGCGCAGGACGAGGCTGGGCTTCGGCACTGCTTCCCCGGCCGCTTCATCGATGGTTTCGCTGACAGTGGACAAGCCTGACCCCGCTATTTCCCCTAACCAGGAAAATAACGGCACGGCAGCCGGGAAGTTAAGCCAGCGCCCGCTCGATTGCCTGGCCGATTCCGGCGAGATGGTCGCCGGCCAGACAGTCGAAGCGCTCGACCTCCGGCCAGCTGCGCAGCCAGGTGAGTTGCCGCTTGGCCAGCTGGCGCGTGGCGGCGATGCCTTTCTCGCGCAGGCCGGCCCGGTCGCAGCCGCCCTCGAGGTGCTCCCACACCTGACGGTAGCCGACGCAGCGCATCGAAGGCAGGCAGGCATTCAGGCGGTACTTTTTTCGCAAGGCCATCACCTCGTCGATCAGCCCGGCTTCCAGCATGGCGTCGAAGCGCCGGGCGATGCGCTCGTGCAGCACGGCACGGTCGGAGGGCAGCAGGGCGAGCTGGATCGGACGGAAGGGCAGGGCGGCCTCCGTCCGGCGCGCCAGGCTCTCGGACAGCGGCGCGCCGGTGAGGCGCACCACCTCCAGCGCGCGCTGGATGCGCTGGGCGTCGGTCGGCTTGAGGCGCGCCGCCGCTGCCGGATCGAGCGCCGCCAGCTCGGCGTGCAACGCCCCCCAGCCGCGTTCCTGCGCTTCGGCGTCGATGGCGCGGCGCAGTTCGGCGTCGGCCTGCGGCAGGTCGGAGAGGCCGTCGCGCAGGGCCTTGAAGTAGAGCATGGTGCCGCCGGCAAGCAGCGGGATCCTGCCGCGCGCCGCGATCTCCGCCATGACGCGCAGGGCGTCGGCGCGAAAGCGGGCGGCGGAATAGCTTTCCTCGGGGCCGATCAGGTCGATCAGGTGGTGGGGGAATTGCGCCAGCGTGGCGCGGTCCGGCTTGGCCGTGCCGATGTCCATGTCGCGGAACACCTGGGCCGAGTCGACGCTGACGATTTCCAGGGGAAAACGCAAAGTCAGTCCCAGCGACACGGCGGTCTTGCCGCTGGCGGTGGGGCCCATCAGGAAAATGGCGGGAGGGAGCTTGCTCACGCCGCGATTCTACGTCGATCCATCCCGGATGCGCGCCACGTTGCGGTTCATGATGTGCCTCACCCGGTTCTCGAACAGCCAGCGCTTCCAGCCGGCGAGGTTGGTGCCGTGCCGGCCGCATGCGCCGCCGTGGTCAGATCGACGCCGGCGGCCAGATGGTCGACGGTGCGCAGCAGGCGGTCCCACAGCAGCCAGCGCTTGAAGGGAATGCCCTCGCATCGCGTGAACAGGTGCGTGAGCCGGCCGGGCGACAAGCCAACACGGCCGGCCAGTTCGCCGAGGCGCACCGTTCCCTCCGCCCCGCGCGCCAGGGCCATGAGACGGGCAATGCGTGCATCCCGGGGCGGGTTGGCGGGAGGCGGCGGCTCATTTGCGCCGGTCAGGTTCTTCAGTGCGCGCAGCGGCGTGGAAGCCTCAAGGTCGATGCCCGGCAGCGCCGACGATTCGAAGAGCAGCACCGCAAGCGGCATACTCCGGCTGTCGAGGGCATGCTCGGTATCGGGCGGGATGAACGCCTGTTCGAGGCGCTGCGTGCTGCCGGCCTGCATGAGGAGGAAGGGCGAGCCGAGCGACAGCACGATCTGTCCGGCATGGTGACGGTGCGGCCGGTTATCGGCGATCGGGCCGAGGTAGGCGATGCAGCCCCGGCACAGAACCAGCCGGGCTTTCATCGGCCCAGGCCGTACAGGCGTTCGGCATTCCCGGAGGCGATGGCCTGCGCCAGTTCGGGCGGCAATTGCTCGACGAGGCGGCGCAGGTTGTCGTAGCCCTCGGCGGGCGTGCGGCGCGCGGCGGGATAGGGCGGATGGAACTGGTCGCTGCCGAGGACGAAGCGGTCGGGGAAGTCGCGCAGCAGGGCCAGCCACTCCGGCTTCAGCGCGCCCTGCAGATCGAGGGCGAAGGTCGGATGCGGGCCGCCCGGGCCGGGGCGCAGGCTCATGTGCAGGTTCGCATGGCGGCCGAGCAGCTCGCGCTGGACCCGCGGCGTGCGCGTCTGCAGCGGGTCGGTGCCGGCGTGCGCCCAGACAATGTTTGCCTTGCGGTTGTGCGCCAGCAGCCGCTCGAAAGCCGCCAGGTTCTCCTTGAACACCGCCGGGTTGCTCGGGTTGAAGCCGGGGCGGTCGGGCCGCGGCAGGTCGGTCGGCACCAGATCCACATGCAGGTCGATCGGCAAGCCCTTCTCCGCCGCGAGGTCGGCGAGCTGCAGCAGCAGCGGGTGGTCGGGCGGCGCCCACTCGTAGGGATGCTGGGCGCCCATCCGGCCGTGCGAGATGTGGTGCGCGGTGATCTCGCCGAAGCCCTTCGCGCCGCAGGCCAGCACCTGCTCGGCGAGGGCGCGGAAGCGTCGGCGTTTCTCTTCGTCGACGGCCTCGGGCGCGGTGTCCTGAATCATCGGGTTGAGCGTGCCGCCGCCGCCGACCAGGGCGATGCGCCCGGGATGCCTGCGCGCGGCGAACTGCAGGCTGTCGCATTCGTAGACGGCGCGCAGGCTCATCACCTGCGGCGGCGGCAGCAGGATCGAGAGCCGCACGCCGAGGCGGTCCATGTCGGCGACGGCGGCCTGCAGCGCCGCCTCCAGGTTGCCCAGGCTGCCGGCGTGGTCGAGGTGGCTGTGGGTGTCGATCAGCGGGATCGGCTGGGCCTGGCCGGCGCAGGAGGCCAGCAGAGCCAGGGCGGCGAAGAGTTTGCGCATGGGCTATTTCCCCCGCATGAACAGCCGGTCAAGGTCTTCCATCGACAGCTGCGTCCACGTCGGCCGGCCGTGGTTGCACTGGTCGGCGCGCTCGGTCTCTTCCATCTGCCGCAGCAGGGCGTTCATCTCCGGCAGGCTGAGCGCGCGGTGGGCGCGCACGGCGCCGTGGCAGGCCATCGTCGCCAGCAGTTCGTTGCGGCGCTCGGCGGCGGCGCGGCTGGCGCCGAAGGTCTCCAGGTCGGCGAGGAGCGCCCGCACGAGCTCGGGAATGCGGCCGTGGGCGAGCAGCGCCGGCACGGCGCGCACCACCAGCTCGCGCGGGCCGGCCGCGGCGACCTCGAAGCCGAGGCGCGCCAGCGTCTCGGCGTGTTCCTCCGCGGCGGCGGCTTCCGCGCCGCTGGCCGAGAGGACCACCGGCACCAGCAGCGGCTGCACCGCCGGACGTTCGTCCAGTGCCGCCTTCAGCTTCTCGTAGAGGATGCGCTCGTGGGCGGCGTGCATGTCCACCAGTACCAGGCCCGCGGCGTTCTGCGCCAGGATGTAGACGCCGTGCAACTGGGCGAGGGCGAAGCCGAGCGGCGGCGCGCCGTCTGTCTCCGCTTCCGGCATCGGCTGCGCCTGGGTTTGCGTCATTCCCTGCCGCACGAAGTCGAAATAGGCGGCGACCGGCTGCGCGACGGCGAACGTCTGCTGCTGCGGCGCTGGCGCAGGAAAAGTCAGTCCCGCCGGCACGGCGGCGGGAGAGGGCACGCCGGCGGCGGCGTGGGCCAACGGCGCCGCCAGCGCGCGCTGCAGGGCGTGGAAGACGAACTGGTGCACGGCGCGGCCGTCGCGGAAGCGCACCTCGGTCTTGGCCGGGTGCACGTTGACGTCCACCCCGCGCGGATCGAGTTCGAGGAACAGCGCGTAGGCCGCGTGGCGCTGGCCGTGCAGGATGTCCGCGTAAGCCTCGCGCACCGCGTGCGAAAGCAGCTTGTCGCGCACGAAGCGGCCGTTTACGAAGAAGTACTGGGCGTCTGCGCGGGCACGCGAATACGCCGGCAGGGCGGCGTAGCCCGCGAGGCGCAGGTCGCCTGCCGCGGCGTCGACGCCGCGCGACTGGGCGGCGAATTCCTCGCCGAGGACGCCGGCCACGCGCCGCGCCGCATCGCCGGCGGCCAGATGCAGCGCCGTGCGTCCGTTGTGCTGCAGCCTGAAGGCGATGCCTGGATGGGCCAGGGCGACGCGGCGGCAGGCCTCCTCGCAGTGGGCGAACTCGGTGTGCGCGCTCTTGAGGAACTTGCGCCGCGCCGGCGTGTTGAAGTAGAGGTCGTCGACCTCGATGACGGTGCCGCCGCCGAGCGCGGCCGGGGCGATGTCCTGCTCCGGGCCGATGCGCCAGGCGTGCGGCGCCTCGCGCAGCCGACTCACCAAAGTCAGTCGCGCCACGGCGGCGATCGAGGCCAGCGCCTCGCCGCGGAAGCCGAGCGAGGCCACCTTTTCCAGGTCTTCGAGGGAGGCGATCTTGCTGGTGGCGTGGCGGGCCAGCGCCAGCGGCAATTCGTCGCGCGGGATGCCGCCGCCGTCGTCGACGATGCGGATCTGCCGCACGCCGCCGTCGAGCAGCTGCACCGAGATTTCGCGTGCGCCGGCGTCGATGCTGTTCTCCAGCAATTCCTTCACCACCGAGGCGGGGCGCTCGACCACTTCGCCGGCGGCGATCTGGCTGACGAGCAGGTCGGGCAGAGGGCGGATTGGGGGCATGTTTCGCTGGCTACGGGCAACGCGCAACTGTATCATGGCGCCCTCATGGAAATGCTCGCCCTGGCCTGGGACATCGCCGTTCATCTCGACAAGCATCTTGCCGTCCTGCTGGCCGATTACGGCGTCTGGGTATACGCCATCCTCTTCCTCATCGTCTTCGCCGAGACCGGCTTCGTCGTCACGCCCTTCCTGCCGGGCGACTCGCTGCTGTTCGTCGCCGGCGCACTGTGCGGGGCGGGCAGCATGGACATCTGGGCGCTCAACGGGACGCTGATTGCCGCGGCGATTCTCGGCAACAGCGTGAACTACTCGATCGGCCGCTACCTCGGCCCGAAGGTGTTCCACTGGGAAGGCTCGCGCTTCTTCAACAAGGCGGCGCTGATGAAGACCCACGTCTTCTACGAGCTGCACGGCGGCAAGACGCTGGTGATCACCCGCTTCATCCCGATCCTGCGCACCTTCGCCCCTTTCGTCGCCGGCATCGGCGCCATGACCTACGTGCGCTTCCAGGCCTTCAACGTCTCCGGCGCCCTGCTCTGGGTGGGGTCGCTGACCGTGGCGGGCTATCTCTTCGGCAACCTGCCGATCATTCAGAACAACCTGACGCTGGTGATTTTCGCCATCATCTTCGTTTCCGTCCTGCCGGCGATCATCGCCTACTTCAAACACCGCCGCGCATAGACAGCGCGCCCCGGCCGGGGTATCCTTGTCTTACTTATCGTCTTACCGCCGGGGTGCAGCCATGGAAATCGTCAAGGTGTCGAGCAAGGGACAGGTCGTCATTCCGAAATCCCTGCGGGAATCCCACCATATCGACGCCGGCACCGAACTGACCATTACCGCGGTAGGCGGCGAACTGCGGCTGAAACCGGTGAAAGCCAGCCGACAGGCCACGCTCAGGCAGGTGGCCGGCGTGCTGCAGAGGAAGGGCGCCAGGAAGCCGACGGGCGCGGAGGACGCGACGGCCATCGGCCGCCTGCTGGTCGGGCTGGATGAGGCCAGCAAGAAATGATGGCCGTCGACACCAATGTGCTGGCCCGTCTCCTGCTGAAGGATCACGAAGGGCAGTATCGCGCCGCCGTGGCCCTGTTCTCGAAGAAGCAGGATTACACGGTGCCGCCTACGGTCATGCTGGAGCTGGTCTGGGTGCTGCAGACGCGGGGCCATGCGCGGCAGGATATCGTCGAGAGCCTGCGATTGCTGCTGGGCCTGGCGAATTTCAAGCCGCTGCAGGGCGAGGCGCTGAACCTGGCGCTGGAGTGGTACGAAGGCGGCATGGATTTCGGCGATGCCCTGCACCTGGCGTTGAGCGGCAGCGCCACGGGCATGGTCAGCTTCGACAAGGCGCTGGGCCGCCAGGCGAAAAAACTGGGCGCCGTGCCGCCCGTGACGAACCCGCCCGTTTAGCATGGCCTTCCGGAATATTCTTTTGCTGTTCCTGCCCTTGTTGACCGCCTGCGTGACCACGGGAACGGGCACGACGCCGCGCAAGCCGGTATCCGGTTTCGATCCGAACCAGATCGCCAAGTCCGACATCGATCGCGTCGCCGAGGCGCATCAGCGCGAGGCGTTCGCCAGCCTGAAGCTCCTGGCGGAGAAACTCTACCGGCGCAATCCGCGCGAGTGGCGCAAGGGCGGGCAGCCCAGTCTTGAAGCTGCCGTGGCTCGAATCTTCGAGGCGGACCACGGCTGGCGTTTTCCGGAACTTGAGGAGAAGCGCGGCACCGACGCCATCCATCTCGCCTTCCGCGAGGACTTCGCCGGCGACCGCGTGCTGGCCCTGGTCGCCGGCCTCGGCGGCATGGTGCAGGCGGCCTTCAACGACAAGACCGAGCTGTTTCTCCTCGACGATCTGAATCCGCAGGCGCTGTTCAACGCCGCGCGCAACGTCGAGATCGCGGTATGGAAATTGTCCAGCGCCACGGCCCCGGGCGGCGAGCCGGTGCTGCTCTCCAACGAGGGAGCCGGGCCGGTGAGGAACCTCTCCTTCGAGCGCGAGTTCGGCAAGATCGTCGGCAACCTCGACCTGCTCTCGAAGATCGTCGCCGACAAGACCAACCGCATCGTGGCCAAGGTATTCCAGAACCTCGCCACGGCGATCTTCCTGCCTGTCAAGTTCTGACCATGAAATCCATCGTCATCCTCATTTCCGGCCGCGGCAGCAACATGGAGGCCATGCTCGCGGCGCAGCTGCCCTGCCGCATCGCCGCAGTGATCAGCAACAGGGCCGATGCGAAAGGACTGGAGACCGCCCGCGCCCGCGGCATTCCGACCGCCGTGGTGGCGCATGCCGGGCACGCTTCGCGCGAGTTGTTCGACGCCGCGCTGGCCGCCGAAATAGACCGCCATGCGCCGGACCTCGTCGTGCTGGCCGGCTTCATGCGCATCCTGGGCGAGGCCTTCGTGCGCCGCTACCGCGGTCGCCTGATGAACATCCATCCTTCGCTGCTGCCGGCCTTCCCCGGCCTGCACACGCATCGCCGCGCGCTGGAAGCCGGCTGCCGGGTGCACGGCTGCACGGTGCACTTCGTCACGCCGGCGCTCGACAACGGCCCCGTCGTCATCCAGGCGGCGGTCCCCGTTTACTCCGACGACAGCGAAGACACGCTGGCAGCCCGCGTGCTGGCGCAGGAGCATGTCGCCTATCCCCAGGCGGTGCGCTGGTTCGTCGAGGGAAGGCTGACGCTTTCCGACGAGGGGCGCGTGCGCCTGGGCGGCGAGCGGCGGGCGCCGAACGCCTTGCTGTCTCCGCTGCCGGATGCGCTTTGACGGCCGCCTGCTGGCTGCGCTGGCCTTCTCGCTGCTCCTGCATATGCTGGTCGTGAGCAGCCCAGGCTGGCGCCTGCCGTTCACGGAGGAAGCCGGGACGAGCGTGACGCTGGAGGCGCACCTCGCGCTGAAGCCCTCGGCGATCGCCGTGCCGCAGCCCGCGCCGCGACCGCCGCCCCGTCCCGCCGCGCGACAACCCCGCCCTGCACTGCCGGCGGTCGAGGCCCCGGCGCCGCCCGAGGCGGCCGTGCCGGAGACGCGCCAGCCTGCGGCAGTTCAGCCCGAGCCTGCGCTCGATCCTCCGGCGGTGGCTTCAAGTCCCGCGGCGGCGCCGGTCGAGCTGCCCTGGCCGCGCCAGGGACGCATCCGCTTCGCCGTCACGCGCGGGGAAGGCGAGCAGACCACCCTGGTCGGCCAGTCGACCCATACCTGGCAGCATGACGACGCCAACTACATACTGCAGACGCTGACCGAGACGGTGGGCCTGGCGGCCGTGTTCCGCCCTGCCAAGGTCGTGCAGACCAGCGAAGGAACGCTGGGAACGGAAGGCATCGCACCGCGGGAGTTTCGCGTCGAACGCATGGGTCGGGCGGCCGAGCGGGCGCGCTTCGACCGGGGCGCCATGAGGGTGACCTTGTATTCGGGCGAGCAGGTCCGGCGCGAGCTGCCGCTGGCCGCCGGCAGCCAGGACGTCCTGTCGCAGATCTACCAGATCGGCCTGACGCGCACCGCGCGCATCGAGCTGATGATCGCCACCGGCAAGAGCTACGGCCGCCACGTCTTCGAAACGGTGGGAGAGGAAGGCCTCGCCACCCGTTTCGGCGAGTTGCGCACCTGGCACCTCAGGGCCTCCTCCCTGCGGGACGAGCAGGCCATGGAACTGTGGCTGGCAACGGAATACCGC
The DNA here is from genome assembly GCA_964475635.1 of uncultured Rhodocyclaceae bacterium. Lineage (GTDB taxonomy): Bacteria > Pseudomonadota > Gammaproteobacteria > Burkholderiales > Rhodocyclaceae > Desulfobacillus. The sequence continues at coordinate 6,926 of CAYYXS010000003.1, read as the reverse complement.
AACCTGCCGGTGCGCATCCGCTACATCGACCGCAAGGGCGAAGTGTTTGAACAGAACGCCGTCGAGCTCGTCGTTGACGGAGCGAAACTGGCCGAACGGGCCCAATAAGGAAAGTCAGCATGCACATCACGGCGAAACTCATTGACGCCACGACCACGGCACTCAACCTGCTTCTGAAATTCGAGCATCCGGCCGATGCGGTGCTGTCGAAATTCTTCCGCGACCACCGCATGCTCGGGCAGCGCGACCGCAGCTTCGTCGCCGAGACGGCCTACGCCGTGCTGCGCCGCCGCCGTCTGCTCGAACACCTGCTCGGCCCGGAGGCGAATCCGCGCCGCCTGGTGCTGGCGGCGCTGGTGAAACTGTCCGGCGTCAGCCGGCGCCAGCTTGAGGAGGCGCTGAACGCTAAGGAGCTCAAGTGGGTCGCCGAGCTCAAGGGCCGCACTTCCGAAGGGCTCGGCCTCGCGGAGCAGGCCGACCTGCCGGACTGGCTGGCCGAGCGGCTGCTCTCCCGCATGGCAGCGGGCGAACTGCTCGAACTGGCGCAGGGCCTCAACCAGGCCGCGCCGCTCGACCTGCGCGTCAATCCGCTCAAGGCCGAGCGCGAGGCCGTGCTGGCGCGGCTCAACGCGGAAGGCGTCGCCGCCGAGGCGGGCCGCCTCTCGCCGCTCGCCATCCGCCTGAAGGCCAAGCCGGCGTTGCAGAAGCATCCGCTCTATCTCGACGGCAGCATCGAGGTGCAGGACGAGGGCAGCCAGCTGCTCGGCTACCTCATGGCGCCGAAGCGGGGCGAGATGGTCGCCGACTTCTGCGCCGGTGCCGGCGGCAAGACCCTGCTGCTGGGTGCGCTGATGCGCTCGACCGGACGGCTCTACGCTTTCGATGTCTCCGACAAGCGCCTGGCGCGGCTGAAGGACCGTGTCGCCCGCGCCGGCCTGTCGAACGTGCACCCGGCGACCATCGCCAACGAGAACGACATCCGCGTGAAGCGCCTCGCCGGCAAGTTCGACCGCGTGCTGGTCGACGCCCCCTGCAGCGGCCTGGGCACCCTGCGCCGCAACCCCGACCTCAAGTGGCGGCAGACGCCCGAAGGCGTGGCCGAGCTGGCGCGCAAGCAGCACGACATCCTGAAGGGCGCATCACGGCTGGTGAAGCCGAGCGGGCGGCTGGTGTATGCCACCTGCAGCATCCTGCCCGAGGAGAACGAGGCCATCGTCGCCGCCTTCCTTGCCGCGCATCCCGACTTCAAACAGGTGTCGGCCCAGGAGATCCTGGAGAAACAGGGCGTCGCACTGGCCTGCGGCGAAACGCTGTTCCTCGCGCCGCACACGCACGGCACGGACGGGTTCTTTGCGGCGGCGCTGGAGCGGACGGGCTGAAGCGGGCGCGCGCTGCAGGCGCGCGTCATGGCCTGCGGATATAATGCGCGCTCCGCCAACGCCGTTGCCCGCGATAACCTCATAACCATACAGGTTTTCCCATGAGATCCGCCTTCTCCCGCCTGCTGTCCGGATGGACGGGGCGAATAGTCTTTGCGGCGGCGCTGGCCGCCGTGCTGGGTTTGTTGCTGGGCGGCAGGTTTGCCACGCCCTCCGAGGCGCCGCAACAGCCGGCAGCCGCGCGTCCCGCGCTGAGCGTCGCCCTGGTGCATCCGCAGCGCGAGGACTGGCCGCTGACGCTTGCCGCGAGCGGCAATGTCGTCGCCTGGCAGGAGGCCTTGATTGCGCCGGAGATCGGCGGCTACCGGATCATCGAGGTCCGGGTCGATATCGGCGACTCGGTGAAGAAAGGCCAGCTGCTGGCGCGCATTGCCGGCGACACGGTGGCGAGCGAACTGGCCGAGGCGGAGGCCGCCGCCGCCGAACTGGAGGCCGGTGCCGCCGAGGCGCGCGCCAACGCCGAGCGGGCGCGGGAACTGCGCCAACGGGGTTTCTACAGCGCGCAGCAGGCGACGCAATTCCAGACGGCAGAGCACACGACGGCCGCACGCCTGGCGGCGGCACAGGCGCGGCTCCGGGCGGCGAAGGTGAAGATGGGCAAGACCGGCGTGCTGGCGCCGGACGACGGCGTGATTTCGGCGCGTACCGCCGTGGTGGGCTCGCTGACGCAGACGGGGCAGGAACTGTTCCGCCTGATTCGCGGCGGGCGGCTCGAATGGCGCGCAGAGGTGCCCTCGGCGGTCCTCGCCCGTGTCGCTCCGGGAATGCCGGTGACGCTGACCGGGCCGGGCGGCGAGCGCGTCGACGGCCGGGTTCGCAGCGTGCCCCCCAGCGTTGACCCGAACACGCGCAACGGGCTGGTGTATGTCGACCTGCCGGCGGGTTCGAAGGTCAAGGCCGGCATGTTTGCGCGCGGCGAGTTCGAACTCGGTCGCACGGCGGCGATGACCGTGCCGCAATCGGCCGTCGTGCTGCGGGAGGGCTTCGCCTACGTCTACCGCATCGAGGGGGAGGCGCGCGTTGCCCAGACCAAGGTGCAGCTGGGCCGCCGCCTAGGCGAGCGGATAGAGATTGCGGCGGGCCTCGTGCCCGAGGCCCGCATTGTCGCCGCCGGCGCCGGCTTTCTGGCCGATGGCGATGTCGTGAAAGTGGTGACGCAGGCGGGCAGCCCGCAATGAACGTTTCGGCATGGTCGATCCGGAACCCGATTCCGGCCATCCTCTTCTTCGTCATGCTGACGCTGGCCGGCATCCTGGCGTTCAAGGCCATGAAGATCCAGCAGTTCATGGATATCGAGCTACCGACGGTGACGGTCACCGCTTCCCTGCCCGGTGCGGCGCCGGCGCAGATGGAGACCGAGGTGGCGCGCAAGATCGAAAACTCGGTCGCCACCCTGCAGGGCCTCAAGCACATCTACACCAAGGTGCAGGACGGCACGGCCACGGTGACCGTCGAATTCCGCCTGGAGAAGCCGACCCAGGAGGCGGTCGACGATGTCCGCGACGCCGTGTCGCGCATCCGTTCCGACCTGCCGGCCGACCTCAAGGATCCGGTCGTCAGCAAGGTCAACCTGTCCGGCGCGCCGATCCTGACCTACACCGTCGCCTCGTCGCGCATGGACGACGAGGCCCTGTCATGGTTCGTCGACAATACCGTGACCAAGGCCATGCTTTCGGCGCGCGGCGTGGGGGCCGTGGCGCGCGTGGGAGGGGTGACGCGCGAGATCCGCATCGAACTCGATCCGGCGCGCATGCTGGCCGTGAATGCCAGCGCCGCCGACGTGTCGCGCCAGCTGCGGCGCATCCAGCAGGAGGCTTCGGGCGGCCGCGCCGACATCGGCGGCGCCGAGCAGTCGGTGCGGACCGTCGCCACCGTCCAGAGCGCGGCGGAGCTGGCCGCCATGGACATCGCGCTCTCCGACGGCCGTCGCGTGCGGCTCGACCAGCTGGCGACGGTGAGCGACGGCAGCGGCGAGCAGCGCACCGCCGCGCTGCTCAATGGCCGGCCGGTGGTGGGCTTCGAGATCACGCGCAGCCGCGGAGCGGGCGAGGTCGAGGTGGCCGGGAGCGTCGCGCAGACCCTGGCGCGGCTGAAGGCCGAGCACCCGCACATCGAGATCACCGAGGCCTTCAACTTCGTCGATCCCGTGATCGAGAACTACGAAGGCTCGATGAGCCTGCTGATCGAAGGCGCGGCGCTGGCCGTGCTGGTGGTCTGGCTGTTCCTGCGCGACTGGCGGGCGACGCTTGTCTCGGCGGCGGCGCTGCCGCTCTCGGCGATTCCGACCGTCGCCGCGATGTACCTGATGGGCTTCACGCTCAACGTCGTCACCCTGCTGTCGATGTCGCTGGTGGTCGGCATCCTGGTTGACGACGCCATCGTCGAGATCGAGAACATCATGCGCCATCTGCGCATGGGCAAGACGCCCTATCAGGCCGCCATGGAGGCTGCCGACGAGATCGGCCTGGCGGTGATCGCGACGACCTTCACGCTGATTGCGGTGTTCCTGCCGACCGCCTTCATGAGCGGCGTGCCGGGCAAGTTCTTCGTCCAGTTCGGCTGGACGGCGGCGATCGCGGTGTTCTTCTCGCTCGTGGTGGCGCGCATGCTGACGCCGATGATGGCCGCCTATCTGCTGCGTCCCGCAACGGCGGCCAGGACGCCGCGCTGGCTCACGCTTTACCAGGGGTGGGCCGAGCAGTGCCTGCGCCACCGCTTGATGACACTGGCGGCTGCCGCCGCCTTCTTCGTCGGATCGTTTGCCCTGGTGCCGCTCCTGCCCACCGGCTTCCTGCCGCCCGATGACGTCTCGCAAACGCAGGTCTATCTGGCCCTGCCGCCGGGCGCCACGTTCAAGGAGACGCTGGCCGCGGCCGAACAGGCGCGCGCCATCGTCGAGCGCGACCCGAACGTGAAACTGATCTACACCGCCGTCGGCGGGGGCAAGGCCGGCAGCGACCCCTTCGCGCCGCAGGGCGCGGCGGAAGTGCGCAAGGCCACGCTGACGCTGAATCTCACCCCGCGCAGCGAGCGGCCCGGCACGACCAAGCAGGACATCGAGCAGCGCCTGCGCCGGGCGCTGGAGGCGATCCCCGGCGTCCAGGTCAGGGTCGGCCTCGGCTCCGGCGCCGAAAAGTACATACTCGTGCTGGCCGGCGAAAACGGGCCGCTGCTGGCCGAACATGCGCGGAAGGTCGAGCGCGAACTGCGCGGCATTCCGGGCATCGGGAACGTCACGACGACCGCCAGCCTGGTGCGGCCGGAGCTCGTCATCCGACCCGATTTCGCCCGCATGGCCGACCAGGGCGTGACCTCGGCGAGCATCGCCGACACGCTGCGCATCGCCACCGCCGGCGATTACGACCAGGGGCTGGCCAAGCTCAATCTATCCCAGCGCCAGGTGCCGATCGTCGTCAAGCTGCCGCCTGGCGCGCGCGCCGACCTGGACTTGCTGGAGCGCCTGACCGTGCCGGGCCGGAACGGGCCGGTGATGCTCGCCAACGTGGCGTCGATCAGCGTCGGCGGAGGGCCGGCGGAGATCGATCGCTATGACCGCTTGCGCAACATCAATTTCGAAATCGAACTGAACGGACAGCCCCTGGGCGAGGTCGAGAAGGCGGCGCTGGCGATGCCCAGCCTGCGCGAGCTGCCGCCGGGCGTGATGCAGACCACCATCGGCGACGCCGAGGCCATGGGCGAACTCTTCGCCAGTTTCGGCCTGGCCATGGCGACGGGCGTGCTCTGCATCTACATCGTGCTGGTGCTGTTGTTCAAGGACTTCGTGCAGCCGGTGACCATCCTGGCCGCGCTGGTGCTGTCGGTGCCGGGCGCCTTCCTGGCATTGTTCGTGACGCAGAAGGCGCTGTCGATGCCGTCGATGATCGGCCTGATCATGCTGATGGGCATCGCCACCAAGAATTCGATCCTGCTCATCGACTACGTGATTCTCGCCCGCCGCGGGGTCGGCGGAAAGCCCGGCATGAGCCGCTGGGACGCGCTGCTCGACGCCTGCCACAAGCGCGCGCGGCCGATCGTCATGACCACCGTGGCAATGGGCGCCGGCATGATGCCCGTCGCGCTCGGCATCGGCACCGATCCCAGCTTTCGGTCGCCGATGGCAATCGTCGTCATCGGCGGGCTGATCTCCTCGACCTTCCTCAGCCTGCTGGCGATCCCCGTGGTGTTCACCTATGTCGACGACCTGGTCGGAAGGATCAAGGGGAAAAAGAGCCTGCCGCCCTGACGGGCGCAGTTCCCCCCCTTTTATGACCGTAATTCGAGCACGCCTTGTGCCGTGACATCGACCGGCACGAGCGTCCCGCCTTCAATGCCAAGCTTGCGCAATATCGAGCGTGGAATGGCAAGCTGAGCTGGCCACTCGACCGCCGTATCGCAGAGACTGACTTTTCCCGGGAGGCTGTTCTATTCCCACACTTCCCGAAACAGCGTCGGCAACACTTCGGCCGCATTGCCCCGGATGCCGGCATCGGCATGTTCCGTCAGGGCCGTCGGTGCGGGGTTGATCTCGATCACGACGGCGCCGCGCCGGATGGCGCGGAAGGGGATGCTCGCCGCCGGCTCCACTTCCAGCGAACTGCCGACGCAGATGAGCGCATCGCAGGCATCGGCCGCCTCGAAGGCCGCGCCCAGCACGTGGGGGTCGAGCGGCTCGCCGTACCAGACGATGTCCGGACGCAGCAGCGCGCCGCAGGCGGGGCAGCACGGGACGGGGCCGGCTTCGAGGCGCAGCATCTCCAGGTCTTCCCGGCCGGCGTAGGGATCGCAGTCGTCGCGCAAGGCATAGCCGCCGCAGAGATGGCAGATCAGCGGGCCGCGCCCCTCGGCGAACAGGGCCTCCTCGTCCACGAAGGGCGCCAGACGGAAGAGGTTGCCGTGAAGCTCCAGCACATTGCGGCTGCCCGCCGCGTGGTGCAGGTCGTCGATGTTTTGGGTGATGACCGTCACCCGCCCGACCGCCTCCTGCAGGCGCGCGATGGCCCGATGACCGGCATTGGGCGCCGCCCCGCGCACCGTCCCGGCCAGATGCACGTGCCAGTCCCACACGCGCTGCGGATCGGCGCGGAACGCCTCCGGCGTCGCCACTTCCTGCGGATCGGTATTCGCCCACAGGCCGGTGAAGCGCTCGCGGAAAGTGGGAATACCGCTCTCGGCGGAGATGCCGGCGCCGGTGAAGACGGCGATGTGCCTTGCTTGTTGGAGTCGATTGCGGAGAGAATCGTCAAGCATGCGCTGGGAAATGTGCGATAAGACTGCGAGCAAGTAATTACTGTTCTCGCGATGATGCAATCAGGGCCCTGGCTATTCAGGCGGCCAGTTACGTCGCAGGCTCAATGATCAAACCGGCGTAGTGACTCCCCATTCGCCTTGCCAGTACAGAGCAGTATCTGAAATATTTCTCACACTCCTGCTTGCCCCGATGGCCACTTGAACTTCCCCCATCTGTGGCCAGGTCAAATTCCCCCAGGG
>CAYYXS010000002.1:0-180335 GCA_964475635.1 uncultured Rhodocyclaceae bacterium | reverse complement strand
TGCCGGGTGGTGTGGGAGGGGCTCGGTCAGGTATCCTGACCGCCCCTATCCCGATGGCCATCAGAAGCGCACGACGTCGCCGTTGCCGGGATGATCCGTGCCAAGCGAGCCGTCGCGTCCGCTGCCGCCGACGATGGGGTAGCCCAGTTCGTGCATCAGCGCGATGGCTTCCGCGCCGGTGCAGTGGTTGGCGGCGATCCTGGAGAAGCCGTAGCGGCCGAGGGCACGCACGCTGACGGCCTGCTCCGCCGTCATCGCCGCGAAGGGCGCGATGTGCAGGCCGCCGTAGAGGCCGTAGAGCCTTTCGCCGTCCTCGAAATGCGTTGCGGCGTAGTCGACCAGATTCAACACACCCTGATGACAGCAGCCGGTGATGCAGACCAGGCCCTTGCCGTCCACTTGAACGTAGAGCGACTGCTCGCCGCGGATGTCGAGCAGGATCGGCAGGTCGAAGGTGACCGAGGCCACCCCCTCGAACAGGCGGTGCGCGCCGCCCGGCAGCAGGCGCACGATCGGGCCGCGGTGCGGCACGCGGTTGGCGATGCCGGCGGCCGGGAATTCGGCGCCCCTCAGCCAGGCAAGCCCTTCCTCGCGCAGCGTGCCCGGCACCAGGATGGGAATCTCCGGCGCCAGGCGCAGCACCGCCTCGATGCCCCAGAAGTGGTCGAGGTGCTCGTGGCTGAGGAAGAGGCAGTCGATGGCGCCCTCGCGCAGCAGGCGCTCGGCGCCGGTGGCGTGCAGCCGTCCGGCCATGTAGTCGGCGTTCCAGCCGGCGTCGAGCAGGATGCGCCGCATCGTCCCGTCCAGCCCTTCGATCTCGATCAGCGATGCGCTGCCGGCGGCGTTGTCAGGATCGAAGCGGATGCCCCACTGGCAGGCCGAGGGGCCGCCGCCGGCCTTCATTTCCGCGAGCATGCGCGGCGTGTCCCACCAGCCGACCTCCGAGATCGAGGTGACGGTGACGGCGCGGCAGGCGCCGATGGCCAGCGGGCGGCCTGCGGCCGGTACAAGGGGGTGGCGGGTTTCGATCGTCTGTGTCATGTGAGTGGAGTGTAGGGCCGCCGTGCCGCGGCGGCTGACTATTTGCCGCAGGATGCGCAGAGGGCGCGGAACTGCTCCAGCCGGCGCGCGCTGATGCGGCCTGCCGCAACGGCGGCGCGCAGGGCGCAGTCGGGCTCGCGATCGTGGCGGCAGTCGCGGAAGCGGCACCGGTCGAGATAAGCATGGAATTCGCGGAAGCCCTGCTCGACCTCGGCGCGCGAGAGGTGGGCCAGGCCGAATTCCTGCATGCCGGGGCTGTCGATGATGCTGCTGTCCTCGTCGAGACGGTAGCGCCGGGCGTGGGTGGTGGTGTGCTTGCCCGAATCGAGCGCCTCGGAAATTTCGCGCACGGCGGCCTGCGCTTGCGGCAGCAGGGCGTTGATGAGGGTGGATTTGCCCATGCCGGACTGTCCCACCAGCACGCTCGTCTCGCCGGCGAGGTAGGGACGCAGCGCCGCCGCATCGCGCTTCGCGCACAGCTCCAGCACGGCGTAGCCGAGGGCACGAAAGGGTTCGAGACGCGCGCGTGCGGACTCGATCTTGTCGGCGAGGTCGATCTTGTTCAGCACGATCAGCAGGCGCAGGCGCTCGCACTCCGCGGCGACGATGCAGCGCGTCACCAGCTCGTCGCTGAAGCCCGGCTCGGCGGCGACGACGACGACGGCCTGCGTGACGTTGGCGGCGAAGAGCTTCTGGCGGTAGGCGTCGCTGCGGTAGAGCAGGCTGCTGCGCGCCGCGATTGCCTCGATGACGCCCTGTCCGGGCGCGGAAAGCGCGACGCTGACGCGGTCGCCGCAGGCGGCCAGGCTTTTCTTGCCGCGCGGGTAGCAGAGAACGGTGCCGCCGCCGTCGAGTTCAATTTCGTATTGCCGGCCGAAGGCGGCGACGACGGTGCCGGTCTGGCTCAAGGGCGGGGCAGCGCTTCGATCTTCGCCGCGCTGATGAGGTCGTTGAGGGAGACGCCGCCGACCGAATGGGTGGAATACGCCACGCGGCAATGCTTGTAGCCGAAGGCGATGTCGGGATGGTGGTCCTGCTCCCGGGCGATGCGCGCGACGGCGTTCACGAAGGCCAGCGTTGCCTCGTAGCCGGCGAAGTCGAAGGTCCTGGCGATGGCGTGGCCGTCGCTCTGCCAGCCGGGCAGCAGCGCCAGCAGGGCGGCCAGGCGGGCCGGCTCCAGTCGATGGTCTGCGCCGGCGAGCGGCCGGCAGTTGCCCGAGGCGAGTTCCTGGAAAGTCAGTTCCTGTGGCACGGCAAGCCTCCTTTCAGGCAGCCTGCAGGCGGGCGATGCGTGCCGCCGCCGGCGGGTGGGAATCGTGGAAGGCGGAGTAGAGCGGGTCGGGCGTCAGCGTCGCGGCGTTGTCGCGGTAGAGCTTGACCAGCGCGGCGACGAGGTCGCCGGCGCGGGTCTGCCGGGCGGCGTAGGCGTCGGCCTCGTACTCATGGCGGCGCGACAGCGCGCTCATCAGCGGCGAGAGCGGGAAGACGAAGGGCGGCACGGCCAGCGCGAACAGCACCAGCGCCGGTGCGGTGCCTTGCGCGTGCATGCCGAGGCCGGCGTAGAACCACGGCGCATCGATGAGGCCGCCGAGCAGCCAGAGCAGGCCGAGGCTCGCCAGCGCCAGCACGCCGATGCGCTTCCAGACGTGACGGCGCTTGTAGTGGCCCAGTTCGTGCGCCAGCACCGCCTCGATCTCGCCGGGCGCCAGTTTTTCCAGCAGGGTGTCGAAGAAGACGATGCGGCGGGCGCGGCCGAAGCCGGTGAAGTAGGCATTGCCGTGGGCCGAGCGCTTCGAGCCGTCCATGACGAACAGCCCGCTGGCGCGGAAGCCGCAGCGCGCGAGCAGGGCCTCGATGCGCTCCCTGAGGACGGCGTCGGCGAGCGGCGTGAATTTGTTGAACAGCGGCGCGATCACGGTCGGATAGACGAGCAGGCCGAGCAGGTTGAAGCCGAGCCAGAACAGCCAGACGTAAAGCCACCAGGTTTCGCCCATCCTCGCCATCAGCCACAGCACTGCCGCCAGCACCGGCAGACCGATGGCGGCGCCGAGCAGGGCGCTCCTGGCGAGGTCGGCGGCGAACAGGCGCGGCGTCATCCTGTTGAAGCCGAAACGCTCCTCGATGACGAAGGTGCGGTAGAGCGAGAAGGGCAGATCGAGCAGCGCGCTCAGTACGGCGAGCCCGGCGATGAAGGCCACGCCGCGGGCGATGCCGTCGAGGCCGAGCGCGCCCCAGCCCTCATACATGGCCTGCAGCAGCCCGCCCAGCGTCAGCGCCAGCACGAAGAGGGCGCCGACGAGGACGTCGAGCCGTCCCAGGCGCACCCGTGCCGAAGTGTAGTCGGCGGCGCGCTGATGCGCTTCCAGTGCGATGGTGGCGCGGAAAGCCTCCGGCACGGCGCCGCGGTGGACGGCGATGTGGCGCAGGTGGCGCTGCGCCAGCCACAGGCGCAGCAGGGTGGCGGTGGCCAGGGCGATGAGGAAGAAGGCGGTGAACAGGGTTGTCGGGGTGGTCATGGCGGGGCCGGCGCCGGCGGCGATTTATGACAGAATGCGAGCTTTCCGGTACATGCAAAATTATGGCACAGGACGCCAACAATCTGATCTGGCTGGACATGGAGATGACCGGCCTCGATCCCGACCGCGACCGGGTCATCGAGATCGCCATGGTGGCCACCGATGCGGCGCTCAACACCCTGGCCGAGTCGCCGGTGGTGGCCGTGCATCAGCCCGACGCCGTGCTCGACGCGATGGACGAGTGGAACAGGAACACCCACGGCAAGTCGGGCCTGATCGAGCGCGTGCGCGCCTCGACGACGGACGAGGCGGCGGCCACCGCGCAGCTGCTCGAATTCATGCGCGCCTGGGTGCCCGAGCGCACCTCGCCCATGTGCGGCAACTCGATCTGCCAGGATCGCCGCTTCATGGTGCGCTGGCTGCCGGGGCTGGAGGCCTATTTCCACTACCGCAACCTCGACGTGAGCACGCTCAAGGAACTGGCGCGGCGCTGGAAGCCGGAGGTGTACAAGGGCGTGGTGAAGAAGGGCGCCCACACGGCGCTGGCCGACATCCACGAGTCGATCGCGGAACTGCGCCACTACCGCGAGCACTTCATCAAGATGTAGTCAGTTTTTGCGCATGGCGCGGATCGCCGCCAGCAGGCCGGCGGTGGCAGCGTCGAATTCGCCTTCGCCGGAGAGCAGCTTCGGCAGGATCTCGCGCGCCATCTGCTTGCCGTGCTCGACGCCCCACTGGTCGAAGCTGTTGATGCCCCACAGGCAACCCTGCACCGCCACCTTGTGCTCGTAGAGGGCGATCAGGCTGCCCAGCGTGCGTGGCGTCAGGCGCGGCAGCAGCAGCGTGGTGCTCGGCTGGTTGCCCGGGCAGACGAGGTGCGGGGCGAGGCGCCCGGCTTGCGCTGCCGATTTTCCCGCGGCGAGCAGCTGCGCCTTCGCTTCATCAAGCGTTTTGCCCCGCATCAGCGCGGCGCCCTGCGCCAGGGCGTTGGCGACCAGCGCCTCCTGCGCGGGGCCGGGATCGCCGACCGGCACGACGAAGTCGATCGGGGTGAGCCGCGTGCCCTGATAGAAGAGCTGGTGGAAGGCGTGCTGGCCGACCGAACCGGCCATGCCCCAGAGGATGGGCGCCGTGTCGCAGCCGACCTCCCGGTTGTCGCGCGTGACGCGCTTGCCGTTGCTCTCCATCTCCAGCTGCTGCAGATAGGCCGGCAGCAGCCCCAGGCGGTGGGCGTAGGGAATCACGGCAAGCGATGCGGCGCCGAGGAAGTCGATGTTCCACAGGCCGATGAGGGCCATCAGTACCGGCAGGTTCTCGGCGTAGGGCGCGGCGAGGAAATGCCCGTCCATCTCGCGCGCGCCGGCGAGCAGTTCCTCGAAGGCGTCCATGCCGATGGCACAGGCGAGCGGCAGGCCGATGGCCGACCACAGCGAGAAGCGCCCGCCGACCCATTCCGCCATGGGCAGGCAGTTCCCGGCCGGGATGCCGAAGGCCTGCGCCGCGGCGACGTTGTTGCTGACGGCGAGGAAATGCCGCGCCGGGTCGGCAGCGCCGAGCCAGGCGCGGGCGGCGCGGGCGTTGGCCAGGGTTTCCTGCGTCGTGAAGGTCTTCGAAGAGACGATGAACAGCGTGCGGGCAGGATCGAGGTCGCGCACCGTGTCGGCGAACTCGGCCGGGTCGATGTTGGCGACGAAGCGCACCTTGAGCGTCGCGTGGGCGTCTGCGCCGAGCGCCTGCGCCGCCATGCGCGGGCCGAGATCCGAGCCGCCGATGCCAAGGTTCACCACCGCCTCGATCGGCGCGCCGCCGCTGCCGCGCCATTTGCCGGAGCGGATGGCCTCGGAGAACTCGCGCATGCGCACCCGCGCCGCGAGCACCTCCGGCAGCACGTCGCGGCCGGCGACGCGGTAGGGTTTTTCGGCGCGCAGGGCGATGTGCAGGGCGGCGCGGTTTTCCGTGTCGTTGATCGCTTCGCCGGCAGTCATGCGGCGCAGGAAGCCGGCCAGATCGCGCGCCTCGGCCAGGCGCACGAGCAGCGCCAGCGTTTCGGCGGTGAGGCGCTGCCTGGAGAAGTCGGCCAGCAGCTCGCCGCAGCGCAAGGAGAGGCGTGCGAAGCGCTGCGGGTCGGCGGCGAACAGCTCGTTCAGATGTCGGCCCGCCAGCGCATCGCGGTGGGCGGCGAGGGCCTGCCATTCCGGTGTTCGGGTGAGCATCGTCGTCATCGGGCGTAGAGGCGGAAGCGTTCGTTGCGGTCGCTCGGGCGGTGGCCTTCCCAGATCTTGCGCCAGCCGCTGCCGGGCGGCAAGGCTTCGCTGCGCGCGATGCCCTGGACGAGTATCAGGCGGCATTGCGCGGCACCGCCATCGCGCAGGGTCCGAATGCCGGCGAAGTAATGGAAGGCGGCCCGCTGCGTGCTGCCCAGTCCGCGCCCGGCGATGCAGCCGGGTTGGGCGGGCAGGGCCTTCTTCAGCGCCAGGGCGACCGGACGGTAATTGCGGTCGTAATCGATCAGCGGCAGCCAGAGGGCCATCAGCAGCCCCCAGCAAAGCACCAGGCCTGCCGCCCAATGGGCGGTGCCGCGCTGGGGCGAGCGCGGGCTGGTGAAGATCAGCCACAGCCAGGCGAAAGTCAGTCCCAGCGAGACGGCGAAGGGCAGGGCCGAGAAGCGGGCGGCGAAACCGGGCTCCAGGCGGGCAAGGTTCTTGGCGATCTGCGCCGGCCAGCCTGCGACCATCGCCATCCAGCCCAGCCAGATCAGGCCGGCGAGCAGGCTGAAGGTCATCATGCCGAACCAGTCGAAGGCATTCGTCGCGCCTCGCCGCAGCGACAGTGTCGCGGGTGCCGCCAGCAGCACCAGCGGCGGCAGCAGCGGCAGCAGGTTGAGGCTGCGCGGCTCGGTGAAAATGCTCTGCACGGCGAGCAGGACGACGAAGGAGATCAGCGGAATCAGCGTGCGCGGCTCGCGCAGGCGATGGCGCTCGCGCCACAGCGTCCAGAGCGCCAGGGGCAGGGCCGGCCAGGCGAACCAGCCGAGCAGCTTGAGGAACTGCCAGAGGGAGAGCGGCACATTCGGCACGGACTGCAGCCCGGCCAGTTCGGCCGACCACCAGGCGCCGAAAGCGGCCGGCTCGCGCAGGTAGAGCGCCAGCGGCCAGGCGAGCAGCAGCGGCGTGGCCACGGCCAGCGCGGCGAGCATGCCGCGCGCCGCCTGCGGCGTGCGCAGATGGGAGGAGACGAGAGGCAGCAGCATGAGCAGCGGGCCGAGGGCGATCAGGGCTGGCAGGCCGGCGGCGAGAAACCCCATGCCGAGGGCAGCGCCGGCCACGGCGCCGCCGCGCAGGGGCTGCTGCGGCAGCAGGGCCAGGCCATGGTAGAGGGCCGCCATGGCGGCGAGGAAGGCCATTGCCGGCTGGGCTTCGTGGGCATGCACCAACAGGCCGAGGCAGCCGATGGCGACCAGGGCGGCGCCGCGGCCGGCCTCCGCGCCGACGAAACGGCGCGTCGCGCCGGCGAGACAGGCGACCATCAGGCCGGCATAGAGGCCCGTGGCCAGGCGCGCCGCATCGTGCAGGGGCAGGACGAAGCCGAACAGCCGGCCTAGAATCGCGGCCGTCCAGTGATAGAGCGGCGGCGAGTCGAGCCAGACCTCTCCGGCCAGGCGCGGCAGCAGCCAGTGGCCGCCTTCCAGCATGGAATAGGCCACGCCGAAATGCGTGGCATCGTCGCCCTTCCAGGGATCGTGGCCGATGAGACCGGGCAGCAGGTAGAGGGCGCAGAAGGCGACCAGCACGATGCCGCGCGGCGGGAAGGCGAAGGGCAGGCGCGGCAGGGTCATCGTCGGTTTGGCTTGTTATTGCCGGCGGAGGGGATTTTACCTGCTCTGAAAAGCAAAAAGGCAGCCGAAGCTGCCTTTGCCTTGCCGTGCTGTCGGATCAGGCGGTGGCCTGCTTCCTGCCGTACTTCTGGTTGAATCGCTCGACACGGCCGGCGGTGTCGATCATCTTCTGCTTGCCCGTGTAGAAGGGGTGGCAGGCGGCACAGACTTCGATGTGCAGCGGCTTGCCGCTGGTCGAGCGGGTCTTGAACTTGTTGCCGCAGCTGCAGGTGACGTCGATCTCGACGTAGTTCGGATGAATGTCGGCTTTCATGGTGTCCTCGTTGAACGGGCGGCGGATGCGGCGGCCCGGCAAAGGGGCGCATTATCCATGAATATCAGGAACATTGCAATCGTCGTCAGCCCCGCCGCATGGCGTCGTAGAACTCGGCGTTGTTCTTCGTGGCGCGAATCTTGTCGAGCAGGAACTCCATCGCTTCGAGGTCGTCCATGTTGTAGAGCAGCTTGCGCAGCACCCAGACCTTCTGCAGGATTTCCGGCTTGAGCAGCAGTTCCTCGCGACGGGTGCCCGAGCGGTTGACGTTGATGGCCGGATAGACGCGCTTCTCCGCCATGCGCCGCTCGAGGTGGATCTCCATGTTGCCGGTGCCCTTGAACTCCTCGTAGATGACGTCGTCCATGCGGCTGCCGGTGTCGATCAGGGCGGTGGCGATGATGGTGAGCGAGCCGCCTTCCTCGATGTTGCGCGCGGCGCCGAAGAAGCGCTTAGGTTTTTGCAGGGCGTTGGCGTCCACGCCGCCGGTGAGCACCTTGCCCGAGGCCGGCACCACGGTGTTGTAGGCGCGCGCCAGTCGCGTGATCGAGTCGAGCAGGATCACCACGTCCTTCTTGTGCTCGACCAGGCGCTTGGCCTTCTCGATGACCATCTCGGCCACCTGGACGTGGCGCGAGGCCGGCTCGTCGAAGGTCGAGGCGACCACCTCGCCCTTGACTGAGC
Source organism: uncultured Rhodocyclaceae bacterium (assembly GCA_964475635.1). Taxonomy (GTDB): domain Bacteria; phylum Pseudomonadota; class Gammaproteobacteria; order Burkholderiales; family Rhodocyclaceae; genus Desulfobacillus. The sequence goes on along the minus strand of CAYYXS010000002.1, from coordinate 171,946 downwards.
GCGTCATTTCCGTGACTTCCTCGGGTCGCTCGTCAATCAGCAGGACGATCAGGGCCACATCGGGATGATTGGTGGCGATGGCGTGGGCGATGTGCTGCATCATCACCGTCTTGCCGCTCTTCGGGCTGGCCACCAGCAGACCGCGCTGGCCCTTGCCGATCGGCGCGATCATATCGATGACGCGCGAGGTGATGTTTTCCTCCGCCCTGATCTCGCGCTCCAGCCTGAGCACTTCGGTCGGGTGCAGCGGCGTCAGGTTCTCGAAGAGAATCTTGTGCTTGGCGTTTTCCGGCGGCTCGTTGTTGACGCGGTCCACCTTGACGAGCGCGAAGTAGCGCTCGCCGTCCTTCGGCGTGCGGATCTCTCCCTCGATCGAGTCGCCGGTGTGCAGGTTGAAACGGCGGATCTGCGAGGGCGAGACGTAGATGTCGTCGGTGCCGGCGAGATACGAGGTGTCGGGCGAGCGCAGAAAGCCGAAGCCGTCGGGCAGCACTTCCAGCGTGCCGTCGCCGAAGATGTTCTCGCCTTTCTTGGCGCGGTTCTTCAGAAGGGCGAAGATCAGTTCCTGCTTGCGCAGGCGGTTTGCGCCGTCGATTTCGCTGGCGGTGGCCATGTCGAGCAGCTGGCTGACGTGGAGGGTTTTGAGCTCCGATAAGTGCATATGGATCCGGCGGTGTGGTGGCGAAGCGGAAAGGAGAACTCCGAGAGTTCAGAGAAAATATGGGGTTTTGAAACCGAACCCGCGCCGCCTATGGTGCGTTATTCTGCCGCGGCGCGGAGGAGAGACTCAGGCGGGACTGTAAGACTTTCAGAGATTGCTGTCAATAAAGGCGGTGAGCTGGGACTTGGACAGCGCGCCGACCTTGGTTGCCTCGACGTTGCCGTTCTTGAACAGCATCAGGGTGGGGATGCCGCGGATGCCGAACTTGGCCGGCGTCTCCTGGTTGTCGTCGATGTTGAGCTTGGCCACTTTCAGCTTGCCAGCGTATTCCTTCGAGACGTCGTCCAGGATCGGCGCGATCATCTTGCAGGGGCCGCACCACTCGGCCCAGTAATCGACCAGGACGGGAGTGGATGATTGCAGCACCTCGGCTTCGAAGTTGGCGTCGGTGACATAGTGGATGTGTTCGCTCATTGTTTCCTCGCAGGGTGTTGGGTGGCCGGCGGCGCAGGCGCCGGGAGGGATCATGGATAAGTGGATAAGAATAGGGATAGGTGCGGCAACGCAGGAATAAAAGCCGGAAGTTGCTTTTGCTTGTACGGACTATCCTAGCGAAAAAGCCGTTGCATGGGAAGAGAGTGGCCAAAAGCCGTCATTTCGCTATGTTAATATCCCCATTCGCAAGCCTGATTCTCCCTAGACTGCTCAAGAAGGAATGCCGGCCATGACCTATGTGGTGACCGAACCCTGCATCAAGTGCAAATATACCGACTGCGTGGATGTCTGCCCGGTCGACTGCTTCCGCGAAGGTCCCAATTTCCTCGTCATCGATCCGGACGAGTGCATCGACTGCACCCTCTGCGTCGCCGAGTGCCCGGTGGAGGCGATTTTCGCCGAGGACGACGTGCCCGATGCGCAGAAGCGCTTCATCGCCCTCAACGCCGAGCTGGCCAAGCAGTGGCAGCCCATCGTCGAGCGCAAGGATCCGCTGCCCGACGCCGACAGCTGGGCGAAGACGCAGGACAAGCTCGACAAGCTCGAACGCTGACGCGCCGGCTGCATGTTCGATGCCGCCTGTCGCGTCGAACACCTGCGCCTGCCCCTGGCGGCGGATTTCCTCGATGAATGCGCGCGGCGCATCGTCGCCGCCGGCCGGGCGCAGCTGCCCGATCTTTCCCCGCATCTGATCGTCCTGCCCAACCCGGCGCTGGCGCCCGCCCTGCGTCAGGCGCTGGCCGCCGCGGCCGGGCAGGCCCTGCTGCTGCCGCGCATCGCTACCCTGGCCGAGCTGGCCGCGGCGGCCGGCGGGCAGCCGGACAGCCAGCGCCAGCTGGCGCTCTATCGCCAGCTGCGCGAGCGGCGCTGGTTCGCCGACGGCGCTCTGTGGGAGATCTGCGCCGAACTGATCGCGCTTTTCGACGAATTGAACGAGCGCGCCCTCGGCCTGCCGCCGGACGAGGAGGCGTTCCTGGAGCGGATCGAGCGCGCCTACGATGTGCGCGGCTCGCAGCCCTTGCGCTTCGAGGCCGAGGTGGTGCATCGCCTGTGGCGGGCGGAGGCCGCCGGTCCGGCCGGCCGCCAGGCCGCGCAGGCGCAGGCGTTGGCGCGACTGGCCGGCGGCGCCACCGCCCCCCTGTTCCTGCTCTGCGAGGGCGAGCCGCGGCCGATCGAGGCCGCTTTCTGCGCCGCCTGGGCGGCGCGGCAGCCGGCGACGCTGTGCCAGCCCGTGCGCGAGGCAGCATCCGATGCGCTGATGCAGGCGCTTAATTTCGCCTGGCCGCCCCGCCCCGAGGCGGCGCCGCCGCTCATCGCCCGCGCCGCGGCGGCGCGGGCGGCCCTGCCGCAGAGCCCGCTGGCCGGCCGCTTGCGGCTGATCGGCGCCGCCGGCCTGGAAGAGGAGGCTGCCGCCGTCGCCGCCGAGGTCAGGCGCTGGCTGGCCGTCGGCCGACGCCGCATCGCCTTGGTGGCGTGCGACCGCGTGGCGGCGCGGCGCGCCCGCGCCCTGCTCGAGCGCGACGGCATCCTGCTGCAGGACGAGACCGGCTGGAAGCTGTCCACCACGCGGGCGGCAGCCCTCATCGACGCCTGGCTGGAAGTGACGGCGGCGGACGCCTATCACCGCGATCTGCTGGACCTGCTGAAATCTCCCTTCGTCTGCGCCGACTGGCCCGGGGAGGCCCGCCAGGCCGGCCTGCAGCAGCTGGAGCGCGGCCTGGCGCGCCACAACCTCGCCTGCGGCCTGGCGCGCTACGCCGCGGTGCTGGCGCGGGAGGAAGGCTGCGGGGAGGCGCTGCGCCTGCTCGAGCGCGTTGTGCTGGCGCAGCGCGCCATGCCGCACGCGAGCCTGCCGCCCGCCGACTGGCTGGACGGCCTGGAGCGGGCGCTGCAGGCGCTCGGTGCGCACGCGGCGCTGGCGGACGATGCGGCCGGCGCCGTCCTGTTCGAGCTGCTGCGCACGCGGCGCGGCGAGCTGGCCGCCGTATCGCAGCGACTGACTTTCGGCGAGTGGCGCGACTGGCTCAACCGCGAGCTGGAGAACGCCGCCTTCGTCGACCGCAGCATCGACAGCCCGCTGGTCATGACGCACCTGGCGGCAACCCGGCTGCGCCGCTTCGATGCGGCGATTCTCATCGGCGCGGACCGCGACAATCTGGCGCCTGCCGTCAGCGGCGCGGTGTTCGGCAGCCAGGCGGTGCGCGCCGAGCTGGGCCTGTCGCTGGCGGTGCAGGCCGCAGCGCGCCTGCGCGACGATCTCGCCGGCCTCGTCGCCTGCTGCGATGAGGTGACGGCGACCTGGCAGGTCCTGCGCGACGACGAGGCCAACCTGCCCGGCGCCGAACTCGAGCTGCTGTCCGTCCTGCACGCCAGCGCCTGGGGCGACGACCTGAGACGGTGCAGTGGCGGTGCGCGGCGTCCGCCTGCCGCCGGCGGTGGCACGCCGCTGCCGCGTCCCGCCGCTGCGCAGCGCCTGCCGCAGCGCCTGTCGGCCAGCGCCTATGCCAGCCTGATGGCCTGCCCCTACCAGTTCTTCGCCCGCCGCGTGCTCGGCCTGGCCGAGGCGGATGAGGTGCGCGAGGCACTGGAGAAGCGCGACTATGGCGAAGTCGTGCATCGCATCCTGCAGCGCTTCCATGCCGACCATCCCCTGCTCTCGGGTGTGGCGGACACGCTGCTCGCCGCCGATCTGGAGGCGGTCAGCCGTGCCCAATTCGCGCCGGCGATCGAGGACAACTTCCTCGAATATGCCTGGCTGGTGCGCTGGCTCGGCTGCATCCCCGGCTATATCGAGTGGCAGAAGGCGCGCGAGGCGGCCGGCTGGCGCCATGCCGGCGGCGAGCTGGCGCGCGAATGCGTCCTCGATCTGGCCGACGGCGGCGAGCTGGTCCTGCAGGGCCGACTCGACCGCCTCGACCGGCGCGCCGACGGCGCCGAGGCGGTGCTCGACTACAAGACGCAGGATGCGCCGAAGCTTAAGCGCCGCCTGGCGCAACCGGCGGAAGACGTCCAGCTCGCCTGCTATGCCCTGCTGCAGGGGGCGCAGGTGGCCGAGGCGGCCTATGTCGCCCTCGACGGCCGCAAGCCGGTCGAGGTTCCCCTGCCCGAGGCGGCCGGGGCCGCCCGCGCCCAGGCGGAGCGGCTGGCCGCCCTCTTCGGCGCGCTGCGGGCCGGCGCGGCGCTGCCGGCGCACGGCATCGATGCCGTCTGCGAATGGTGCGAGATGCGCGGGCTGTGCCGCAAGGATTATCACAGTCCCCCCCCCTCCGGCGGCTGCGAGTCATGAACGGCAGCGAACTCATCGCTGCGGCGCTCGATCCGCGGCGCTCGGTGGTGGTGGAGGCCTGCGCCGGCAGCGGCAAGACCTGGCTGCTGGTGTCGCGCATCCTGCGGCAGCTCCTCGATGGCGCCGCGCCGGGGGAAATTCTCGCCATCACGTATACGCGCAAGGCGGCGCGCGAGATCGAGGAGCGCCTGGCCGACTGGCTGCGCCGCCTGGCCACCGACAGCGACGCGGCGGTGCGCGCCTTTCTGGGCGAGCGGGCGATTGCGGCGGATGAGCTCGACGCCGCCGTGGCGCGCGCGCGCGGCCTCTACGAGCGGGTGCTGAGCGCCCGGCCGGCACTGACGGTCAGCACGTTTCACGGCTGGTTCGCCCGCCTGGTGCAGGGGGCGCCGCTGACGAGCGACCTGGCCGGCTTCGTCCTGCACGAAGCCGGCAACGGCCTGCGCGACGAAGTCTGGCAGCTTTTCGCGGCGGCGTGCGGCCGGCGCCGCGACGCGGCGGCGGACGCGCTCGCCTGGCTGCTCGAACAGGTCGGCGCGGAGGGCACGCGCAAGCTGCTCTATCGCCTGGCCGAGCGCCGCGCCGAATGGCACGCCCATGCCGGCGACGGTGCTGCCGGCCTGGCGCGCGCGCTCGCCGATCTGCGCGAAGGCCTCGGCGTCGGCGAGCAGCCCGAGGCGATCGACGGCCTGCTGGCCGACGAGCTGTTCATGCGCAAGCTGCGCGAATATGCCGGCATCCTGCGGCGCAGCGACATCGATCGCGATCTGCAGGCGGCGCAGCGGCTGGAGACGGCGCTGGCCGCCGCGCACGGCGAGGCCTGCTTCGATCTGATCGCCGCTGCGCTGCTGACGCAGGAGGGCGCGCTGCGCAAGCGCGACGCGAGCAGGAAGGCCGAGCAGCGCTTCGGTGCCGCCGCCGCGGCACGGCTGATCGAGCTGCATGTCTGGCTCGGCGCGCGCGTGCTGACGGTGCGCTCGGCGCTCTGCGAAGAGCGCGCCTATGCGCTCAACGTGCAGGCCCTTACCGCCGGCGCCGCCTGGCTGGCGGCGCTGGAGCGCTACAAGCGCGAGCGCCGGCTGATGGATTTCGCCGACCTCGAATGGCATGTCGCGCGCCTGCTCGAGGACGAGGCGCAGGCGGCCTTCCTGCAGACGCGGCTGGATGCGCGCTACCGCCACATCCTGCTCGACGAGTTTCAGGACACCAATCCGCTGCAGTGGCGCATCCTGCTCGCCTGGCTGGCCGCCTACGACGCATCGGCGGGACGGCCGCGCGTCTTCGTCGTCGGCGACCCGAAACAGTCGATCTACCGCTTCCGTCGCGCCGAGCCGCGCATTTTCGAAGCCGCCGCCGCCTTCCTGCAGGCGGACTACGGCGCCGCCCTGCTGGCGCACGACACGACGCGGCGCAACGCGCCGGCGCTGATCGAGGTGATCAACCGCGTCTTCGGCGGCCTGGCCGAATTTCCCCACTTCCGCCCGCACCGCAGCCTCGACGAGGCGCTGCCCGGCCGCCTCGAACTGCTGCCGCTGTGCGAGCGGCCCGATGCGGCGCCGGCTGCGGCGCACATGCGCAATCCGCTCGTCGAGCCGCAACAGGCGAGCGAGGATGGACGCCGCCGCGAAGAGGCGGCGCTGCTGGTGGCGCGCCTGCGCCAGATCGTCGGCCGCTGGGCGGTGATCGACCCTCAGAGCGGGCAGCCGCGGCCGGCCCGCTACGGCGACGTCATGCTGCTGACGCGCCGGCGCGGCGCCCTGCCGGAATTCGAGCGGGCGCTGCGCGCCGCGGACATGCCCTATCTCAGCGTCGGCCGCGGCGGGCTGCTGCACACGCTGGAGGCGGCCGACCTCACCGCCCTGCTGCGCGCCCTGGCGGCGGCCGGCGACGATCTCGCCCTGGCGCATGCCCTGCGCACGCCCCTGCTCGGCGCCGGCGAGGCGGACCTGCTGCAGCTGGCGGCGCGCGGCGAGACGGGCTGGCGGCGGCGCCTGCAGGCGTGCGCGGCGGAGGAAGCCTGCTCCCCGGCGCTGGCGCGGGCGGCGCGGCTCATCGAGGACTGGCGCACCGCCGCCGACCGGCTGCCGGTGCACGATCTGCTCGACCGCATCTATCACGAGGGCGACCTCGTCGCGCGCTATCGCGCCGCCGTACCGGCGCCGATGTGGCCCGGCGTGGCGGCCAACCTGGAGGCCTTCCTCGCGCTCGCCCTGCAGCTCGATGCCGGACGCTATCCGAGCCTGCCGCGCTTCGTCGACGAGCTGACGCGGCTGGATGCGGCGGGCGACGAGGAGGCGCCCGACGAGGGGCGCATCCAGGCCGCCGAGGCGGGCGACCGCCTGCGCATCCTGACCATTCACGGCGCCAAGGGGCTGGAGGCGCCGATCGTCTGGCTGATCGATGCGCACAACACGCATGCGCCGGCCGAAGCCTGGTCGCTGCTCATCGACTGGCCGCCGGATGCGGCGCGGCCGGCGCATGTTTCCGTGCTCGGACGCAAGGAAGAGCGTGGCCAGAAAAGGGACGCGCTGATCGAAGCCGAGGCGCAGGCCGCCGCGCGCGAGGAACTGAACCTGCTCTACGTGGCGATGACGCGGGCGCGCCAGTACTTCTTCGCCAGCGGCATTGCCGGTGAGCGGGCCGCCGCCAGAACCAGCTTCTGGGAACGCATCCGGACGGCGCTGGAAGCGCTGGGCGCGGCCGACGCCTACGGCGCGGCGCCCGCAACGGCCGGGGAGCGCCCGGCGCCGGTCGCGCCCGAGCCCGCGGCAGAGATGCCGACGGCGCCCCCCGCACCGCCCGGCAGGCGCCGCGAGCGCGCCGAGCCGGGCATGGCCTACGGCACGCGGCTGCATGCCGCCCTCGACTGGCTGAGTGCCGACGGCGAGGCGGAGCGGGCGCCGCCCGGCATCGCGGCCGCCGACTGGCCGCGGCTGCGCGCCGCGGCGCGCGCCATTCTCGATGCGCCGGCACTGCGGGCCTTCTTCGACCCTGCCCGCCACCTACGCGCCCGCAACGAAGTCGAGTTCGTCCTGGCCGACGGCAGCGTGGGGCGCATCGACCGCCTGGTCGAGTTTCAGGAGGATTGCTGGGTGTTGGACTACAAGAGCGGCAGGCCGGATGCGGCATTGCTGAAGGACTACCGTGCGCAGATGGAGAGTTATCGGGGTGCGGTCCGTGCGCTTTTTCCTGACAAGACCGTTCGATGCGGGCTGATCTTCGCCGCGGGAGATCTCATGGAAATTTAGAAGAATTGCTCTTTCGCTGGCCTTGGCAATCGACTAATATTAAAAACATCTATAGATGGAAAAAAAGAAGGGGACAGCATGCAAGTCAGGGAAATTCTAGCAGTCAAGGGTCAAGCCTTGTATACGATAGCCCCCAACAAGTCCTTGGCCGATGCGGTGGCGATCATGACTGGCCAGGACGTCGGATCGTTGGTGGTTTTCGATGCCGGGCGCATGGCCGGCATGCTTACCTTCCGCGAGGTGCTGAAGGCGGTGCAGAAGGCAGGTGCAGCTTGGGGCGGACTGGCGGTGTCCGGCATCATGGTGCCGGACCCCATGACCGCAGGGCCGGACATGGAGGTGGACGAGCTACGTCGCTTCATGGTTGCGCATCACATGCGCTACCTGCCGGTGATGGACGGCGGCACTCTGATGGGCGTCATTTCCTTCCACGATGTTGCCCGCGCGGTGCTCGAGGAGCAGGGCTTCGAGAATCGCATGCTGAAGGCCTACATCCGCGACTGGCCCGGCGAGACCGGCAGCACCTGATCAATCCGGTTTGTTTCCGGCGTGCCGGAGGGCGCGGCGGGATGGTGCGTCATCAACATCAACAATCCAGCAGCAGAAACGGGAGGGGATATGGAGGGGAGGGTCTGGCTGAAGAGCTATCCTGCAGGCGTGCCGGCGGAGATCGACGTCAACGAGTTCAAGTCGATCGGTCAGTTGTTCGAGCGCAGCGTCGGCAAGTTCCGCGATCGCGTCGCCTACATCAATATGGGCAAGTCGATCACCTACGGCGAGCTGGACGGCCACACGCGCGATTTCGCCGCCTACCTGCAGTCGCTCGGCCTGGAGAAGGGCGCGCGGGTGGCGGTGATGATGCCCAACCTGCTGCAGGACCCGGTATGCATCTACGGCATCCTGCGCGGCGGCTACACGGTAGTGAATTGCAATCCGCTCTATACGCCGCGCGAACTGGAACACCAGCTGAAGGATTCCGGCGCCGAGGCGATCGTCATCGTCGAGAATTTCGCCAGCGTCTTGCAGGAGTGCATTGCCAGCACGCCGGTGAAGCACGTCATCGTCACCAGCCTGGGCGACATGCTCGGCTTCCCCAAGGGCGCCATCGTCAACTTCGTCGTCAGGCACGTCAAGAAGATGGTGCCGGCCTGGAGCCTGCCGCAGTCGGTGCGCTTCAACGACATCCTGGCGCGCGGCGCGCGCCAGGATTTCAAGGAAGTCGATGTCGGCCACGAGGACATCGCCTTCCTGCAGTACACCGGCGGCACGACGGGGGTTTCCAAGGGCGCCATGCTGACCCATCGCAACATCATCGCCAACCTGCAGCAAGCGCATGCCTGGCTCAAGCCCTTCCTGCCCGAGGGGCACGGCACCATCGTCACGGCACTGCCGCTGTACCACATCTTCGCCCTGACGGCGAACTGCCTGACCTTCTTCAAGATCGGCTGGAGCAACCTGCTCATCACCAATCCGCGTGACATCCCCGGCTTCGTCAAGGAGCTGTCGAAGCATCCCTTTGAGGCGATCACCGGCGTGAACACCCTGTTCAACGCGCTGCTCAACAACGAGGATTTCGCCAAGCTCGACTTCTCGTCGCTGCGCATCACGCTGGGGGGCGGCATGGCGGTGCAGAAGGCGGTGGCGGACAAGTGGAAGCAGGTCACCGGCGTGACGCTGGTCGAGGCCTACGGCCTGACCGAGACTTCACCGGCGGCGACCATCAACCCGCTCGACCTGAAGGAATACAACGGCGCCATCGGCCTGCCGGTGTCCTCGACGGATGTTGCCATTCGTGACGACGCCGGCGGCAACCTGCCGATCGGCGAGGCCGGCGAAATCTGCGTGTCCGGCCCGCAGGTGATGCGCGGCTACTACAACCGTCCCGACGAAACGGCCAAGGTCATCATGCCGGACGGCTACCTGCGCACCGGCGACGTCGGCGTGATGGACGAAAAGGGTTTCGTGCGCATCGTCGACCGCAAGAAGGACATGATCCTGGTGTCCGGCTTCAACGTCTATCCGAACGAGATCGAAGCGGTCATCGCCATGCATCCGGGCGTGCTGGAAGTGGCGGCGGTGGGCGTGCCCGACGAGAAGTCGGGCGAGGCGGTGAAGGTCTTCATCGTCAGGAAGGACCCGGCGCTCTCCGCCGAGGCGGTGATCGCCCACTGCAAGGAGAACCTCACCGGCTACAAGGTGCCCAGGCTGGTCGAGTTTCGCGCCGAGCTGCCGAAGACCAACGTCGGCAAGATCCTGCGCCGCGCGCTGCGAGACGAGACGGTGGCCAAGGCCTGAAAATTCAAAGGCGAAGGACACGGATTAAACGGATTGTACGGATTGGCACGGATTTATCGGGTTAGATTGATCCGTGAAATCCGTTCAATCCGCGACGTCCGTGCCCGAAGCATTTATCATCGGCGCCCACCCTTCGATCCGCCCTTGTCCCAGACATAACGCTGAACACGCTGCCAGCGCACGGTCGGCTGCGGAGGCGGGGGCATGGGCGCGGCGGGTGCCGGTTTCTTCGGTGCCTTGGCGCCGTGCCGGCGGGACTGACTTTTGCTCATGGGGCCGGGAAAGCGAGTGGAGGCCCTATGATAAACTTGCCCGGAATCCATCTCCAGTCTTCCTATGTCCGGCAATACCTTCGGCAAGCTGTTCTGCGTCACTTCCTTCGGCGAGTCGCACGGCCCGGCCATCGGCTGCGTCGTCGACGGCTGTCCGCCGGGGCTGGCGCTGTCCGAGGCGGACATCCAGGTCGAACTGGACCGGCGCAAGCCGGGCACCTCGCGCCATGTCACGCAGCGGCGCGAATCCGACACGGTCGAGATTCTTTCCGGCGTCTTCGAAGGGCGCACCACCGGCACGCCGATCGCGCTGCTCATCCGCAACCAGGACCAGCGCAGCAAGGACTACGGCAACATCGCCGAGACCTTCCGGCCAGGGCACGCCGACTACACCTACTGGGAAAAATACGGCATCCGCGACTACCGCGGCGGCGGCCGCGCTTCGGCGCGCGAGACCGCGGTGCGCGTGGCCGCAGGCGCCATCGCCCGCAAGTGGCTGCTCGAGCGCTGTGCCATTGTCGTGCGCGGCTGCCTGTCACAACTCGGTCCGCAGGTGATTCCATTCAAGTCGTGGGAGGGGGTGTACGCCAACCCTTTCTTCGTCGCCGATCCCGGTAGCGTGGCGCAGTTGGAGGCCTACATGGATCGGCTGCGCAAATCCGGTGACTCGGTCGGGGGCAAGGTCACGGTGGTGGCCGAGGGTGTGCCCGCGGGCTGGGGCGAGCCGGTGTATGACCGGCTCGACGCCGACATTGCCTACGCCATGATGGGCATTAACGCCGTCAAGGGTGTCGAGATCGGCGCCGGTTTCGATTCGGTGATACAGAAAGGCACGGAGCATTCCGATGAGCTGACGCCGGAGGGCTTCCTCTCCAACAATGCCGGCGGCACGCTGGGGGGCATTTCGAGCGGTCAGGACATCGTGGTGCATATCGCCGTCAAGCCGACTTCCAGCATCCGGCTGCCGCGCCGTTCGATCGACAAACAGGGGAAGCCCGTCACGGTGGAGACCCATGGCCGCCACGATCCTTGCGTCGCCATCCGCGCCACCCCGGTGGCCGAGGCCATGCTGGCGCTGGTCCTGATTGACCACGCGCTGCGCCATCGCGCCCAGTGCGGCGACGTTGTCTGCCCCACGCCGCAAATCGCGGCACGCGCGCCACAAACCGGCGCCGACCCCGGCGCCGTCGTGGAAGACCCGGAACCGGACGAGGCCTGAATTGCCGTTGCCGGTTGCCGGTTCCCTGTTTCCAGCCGATCCCGAGACAACAGCGTAGTGGGCAGCAGGCACGATCCGGTGGCCGGCAACGGGGAGCCGGCAGTTCCCTACTGGCGCCTGTCGGCGTATTACTTCTTCTACTTCGCCTTCATCGGCGCTTTCTCTCCCTACTTCACGCTCTACCTACAGTCGCTGGGATTCACGGCCTGGGACATCGGCGTGCTGATGTCGCTCATGCAGGTGATGCGGCTGCTGGCGCCGAACCTTTGGGGTTGGCTGGCCGATCGGCTGGGTGCCAAGACGCCTATCGTGCGCGGCGCGGCCCTGATGAGCATTCTGGGATTTTCCTGCTTCTTCTTCACGCAGAGCTTTGCCGGTTTTTTCCTCGGCATGTCGCTGCTTGCCTTCTTCTGGAGTGCCGCGCTGCCGCTGGTCGAGGCGCTGACATTCACCCATCTCGGCGCCCAAGCCAGTCGTTATGGCTCGATTCGGCTGTGGGGCTCGATCGGCTTCATTGTCGCCGTGCTGGGGCTGGGCTGGCTGCTCGATCGCACGCCGCTATCGACCGTGTTATGGGCGTCGCTCGGCCTGTTGGGCGGCATTCTGGCCTGTGCGGTGGGATTGCCTGACAAGCGCCAGGCGCCGCACGAGAGCGATCGCCTACCGATCGGCGACATATTGCGCCGTCGCGAAGTGCGCGCGCTGTTCTCGGCCTGCTTCTTCATGTCGGCGGCGCACGGGACGCTGTATGTCTTTTATTCGATTTACCTTGTCGGGCATGGCTACAGCAAGACCCTGGTCGGCCTGTTGTGGACGCTCGGCGTCGTGGCGGAAATCGTGGTGTTCATCTACCTGCCTCGCCTGTTCAGTGTCTTTTCCCTGCGCGCGATCCTGCTGTTCAGCTTCGCCTGCGCAGTGGCCCGATTCATCATGATCGGCTGGGGCGTTGACTGGCTGGCTGTCGTCGCAGCGGCGCAGCTGCTGCACGCGGCGACCTTCGGTGCCTTTCACGCCTCTGCCGTGGCGGCAGTCAATCGCTGGTTTGCCGGGCGTCATCAGGCACGCGGCCAGGCGCTTTATGGCAGCATTTCCTTCGGTGCCGGCGGCATGCTGGGAGGGCTGCTCAGCGGCTGGTCATGGGACGTGCTCGGTGCGCAACTCAGCTTTGGCATGGGGGCCGCTTTCGCCCTTGCCGGCATGGCCATCCTCTGGCGCGGATGGCGGGCTTGAGGCTTCGATGGAGCCGCTCCCGCCGGCAGTCGGTTCGTTTTGCAGGGCCTTTTCGAATTGTTCCCAGGAGTCTTCTGCCACATGGTAGCCAGGGCTGGTCTTCGCTTCACGGATGCCTTGGGCGATGTATTCGTCCTCGCGTCTCGCGGTACTGATGTCGGCCGTGTCCTGTGCCGTCGTGGCGCCGAGAGGCAGCGGGAAGCGCCAGAAGACCCGGTCGATATGCAATCCCAGCGCTTTTTCGACATGGCTGGTGAGGGAAGCCTCGACGATATGGGAATAGCGGAAACGCTTGAGCGGTTCGGATTCGACCAGAACCAGATAGCGTTCCCGGGCTGGAAGGCACTGAACGCCGACCCGGGCGCCGCTGCGGGCGAAATAATCCTTGACTGCCTGAGCGATGCGATGGGCGTCGGCAAGAATCCTGCGCTTCTTTCTGCCGTCAAGATACGCATAAGTCGCGGCGGTAGCCGCCAGCAGGGTACCCAGTCCAAGAACCAGTGCGACCAAGTTCATGATAACTTCCAAAGAGGTCTGTTGCGGTGCCGCGAAAAAAGTTCGATTTCGATATAATTCAAATGGTTTTCGTATAACGCTGCCTGCTGCCGTGGATTCCTTGCGGCAGGTCGGGAGTGGTCATGTCAGTTTTTACGGCATCGGCCGGAAAAGCATGAGCCCTAAATCAGGCTGGTTTGGCAACTTGAAAGGAAACGAATGAAAGTCTGTGTATTGCCGGGTGATGGCATCGGCCCCGAAATCGTCGGACAGGCCGTACGCGTGCTCGAAGCGCTGCGCCAGGACGGTATCAGGCTGGAAATGGAAACGGCTCTTCTGGGCGGCTGCGCGGTGGATGCGGCAGGGGAACCTTATCCGGAGGCGACGCGCAAACTGGCGCGCGAGGCCGATGCCGTATTGCTTGGCGCTGTCGGCGGCCCGCAGTACGACACCCTGCCTCGCGAGCAGCGCCCGGAGCGAGGCCTGCTGGGCATCCGCAAGGACCTCGGCCTGTTTGCCAATCTGCGTCCGGCCGTGCTCTATCCGGAACTGGCGAATGCCTCGACCCTGAAGCCGGAGGTCGTCGCCGGGCTGGATATCCTCATCGTGCGCGAACTGACCGGCGATATCTATTTTGGCGAGCCGCGCGGCATCGAGACGCGCAATGGCGAGAGGGTCGGCTTCAACACCATGATCTATTCGGAATCAGAAATCCGCCGCATTGCACGCGTCTCCTTCGATGCGGCGCGGAAGCGCAATCGCAGGCTATGCTCGGTCGACAAGATGAATGTGCTGGAGAGCACTCAGCTGTGGCGCGACGTGGTGAGCGACGAGGCCAAGAACTACCCCGACGTCGAGCTGTCGCACATGCTGGTGGACAATGCCGCCATGCAGCTGGTGCGCAACCCGAAGCAGTTCGACGTCATGGTGACGGGCAACCTGTTCGGCGACATCCTGTCCGACGAGGCCTCCATGCTGACCGGCTCCATCGGCATGCTGCCTTCGGCCTCGCTCGACGAAAAGGGCAAGGGATTGTACGAACCGATCCACGGCTCGGCGCCGGATATCGCCGGCAGGGGGGTGGCCAACCCGCTGGCGACCATCCTCTCGACGGCGATGATGTTGCGCTATACCTTTGGCCAGGAGCCGGCCGCGGCACGGATCGAAGCCGCCGTGAAGAAGGTTCTTGTCCAGGGATTGCGTACCGGCGACATTTACGAGCCAGGCACGCAGCGGGTCGGAACGAGGGAAATGGGCGATGCGGTGATTGCGGCCCTCTAGGACGAAACGGAATCTGGGAAACGGAAATGAAAAGAGTAGGGCTGGTGGGGTGGCGCGGCATGGTCGGTTCCGTGCTGATGCAACGCATGACGGATGAGCGGGATTTCGACCTGATCGAACCGGTCTTCTTCACCACTTCGCAAGTGGGCGGTAAGGGGCCGTCGATCGGACGCGACCTGCCCCCGCTGCAGGACGCGCGCAGCATCGATGCGCTGAAGGGCATGGATGTCATCATTACCTGCCAGGGCGGCGACTACACCTCGGAGGTGTTCCCCCGGCTGCGTTCGGCCGGCTGGAGCGGCCACTGGATCGACGCCGCCTCCTCGCTGCGCATGAAGGCCGATGCGGTGATCGTTCTTGACCCGGTCAATCTCGACGTGATCAAGGATGCCCTGACTTGCGGCGGAAGAAACTGGATCGGCGGCAATTGCACCGTCAGCCTGATGCTGATGGCGATCGGCGAACTTTACCGGAGCGATCTCGTCGAGTGGATGAGCGCCATGACCTACCAGGCGGCGTCCGGCGCCGGCGCACAGAACATGCGCGAACTGCTGACCCAGATGGGCGAGGTGCATCGCGTGGCGAAGGGGTTGCTCGACGATGCCGCCTCGGCGATCCTCGATATCGACCGCGAGGTGGCCGGCATCCTGCGCGACGACAAGTTCCCGACTTCGAATTTCGGCGTGCCGCTGGCCGGCTCGCTGATCCCGTGGATAGACAAGGAGCTTGAGAACGGACAGAGCCGGGAGGAATGGAAGGGGCAGGCGGAGACCAACAAAATCCTCGGACGGGAAAGTAATCCGGTGCCGATCGACGGCATCTGCGTGCGTATCGGGGCCATGCGTTGCCACAGTCAGGCGCTGACCGTGAAACTGAAGCGGGACGTGCCGATCGACGAAATCGAAGACATGATCTCTGCCTCGAACGATTGGGTCAAGGTGGTGCCGAATCGCAGGGACATCACACTCCGAGAGTTGACACCTGCAGTCGTGACCGGCACGCTCTCCGTACCGGTTGGACGGATGCGCAAGCTGAACATGGGACCACGCTACATGGGCGCTTTCACCTGCGGCGACCAGTTGCTATGGGGAGCGGCAGAGCCGTTGCGCCGTATGCTGCGGATCCTGCTCGAGGCCTGAGTTGTGCGAGCGGGTGTTCCCAGCCCCATAGCGAGTGTCCCAGGCTCGGAAGGGCTTCCCCTTAGCCTGTACAAACATCATTACGCTGGCGGATCGATCAGGGATCGTTGTGCCCTCGATAACCGGTTGATTTCCAGCCGTTCTCCGCCTGAATGTAATGAGGAAGTTTAGCTTGCATAGCTAAGGCCATGATGTTATGTTACTTGTTCGGAAACTCTCCGCGGGGGGGACGCGGTGCATAAAAAACTCCTGAATAACACATTCATGGCGTCCGTTCTGGCGGCGATGCTGTCCTTGCCGCAGCTGGATGCAAATGCTGCCGGGCTGGGCAGGATCACGGTGCTCTCCGCGCTGGGGCAGCCCTTGCGCGCCGAGGTGGAATTGTCAGCTTCGCGCGAGGAACTCTCCTCATTGTCGGCGCGCCTTGCCCCGCACGATGCCTTCAGGCAGGCGGGCATTGAATACGCTCCCGCCCTGACCGGCATCAAGCTGGTTGTCGACAAGAGATCTGGCGGGCAGCCGATTATCCGCATGACAACGGATCGGCCGATCAACGAGCCATTCCTCGATCTGTTGATCGAGTTGAACTGGTCGGCGGGCCGCCTGGTGCGCGAATACACTTTCCTGCTCGATCCCGCACCTGAAGTGATGGCGCAGAAGCAGGCCATCGTTCCCGCGGAAAGGCGCGAGGCTGCGCCGGTCGCAAAACCCTCTCCCGTGATCTCGCCCAAGCAGCCGGAGGTGCGCGCCACTGCCCCGGTCGATGATAGGTTGCTGGCGAAGCCGGCCGGCCAAGCGCAGATGCTAGAGGTCAAGAAGGGTGACTACCTTCGCAAGATTGCTGCCGAAGCCCAATACGAGGGTGTCAGTCTGGATCAGATGCTGGTGGCGATTTT
The DNA here is from genome assembly GCA_964475635.1 of uncultured Rhodocyclaceae bacterium. Taxonomy (GTDB): domain Bacteria; phylum Pseudomonadota; class Gammaproteobacteria; order Burkholderiales; family Rhodocyclaceae; genus Desulfobacillus. The sequence continues at coordinate 155,429 of CAYYXS010000002.1, read as the reverse complement.
CCGCAGCAACAAGGACGCCTTCATAGGCGACAACCTGCACCGCATGAAGGCCGGCAAGATACTCAACATTCCCGATCGCGACACCGTGGGCGCGGTTGATGCCAGGGATGCCCGGAAAACCGTTTCGGTTCATACGGCGGATTTCAATGCCTATCGCCAAAAGCTGGCTGCGGCGGCTGCCGGGGCAGAAGCACCGAAGGAGGAAGCGGCGAAACAGGTTGCCACCGGCAAGATCGGCGCGAAGGTCGAGGAAAAGGCTCCCAGCCCAGTCGCGGCACCGGATCAGCTACGGGTGTCGAAAGCGGATTCGTCGAAGGGCGGACAGACTGCACAGGGCAGGATTGCCGCTCTGGAGGAGGATCTGGTTGCAAAGGACAGGGCGCTCAAGGAAGCCCAGTCGCGTCAGGCAGAGCTTGAAAAAAATCTCGGCGAGCTGCAGAAAATCGTCGAACTGAGGAGCAGGAATCTGGCTGAGTTGCAGAAACAGGCCTTGGAGAAGGCCCCCCAGGTTGCCGCGGCTCCTCCGACGGCCGAAGCCAAGAAGCTGCCCGAGGCGCCAGACCAGGCGCCGCCGGCGAAGGCGCCCGAACCGGCCGTTGCGGAGAAACCCGCAGAGTCGCCCCAGGTCAAACCCGCCGATGCCGTGAAGCCTGCCGAAGAGCCGAAACCGGCAGAGGCGGCGAAGCCGACCGACCTGCCCAGGCCGGAGGATACGACGAAGGCGGCGCCGATGAAGACGCCTGTGCCTCCTCCTCCCGAGCCGGATTTCATCGACGAACTCATGGACAACCCGGCCATCCTGGGGGGGGGCGTGCTGGTACTCGGGCTGCTGGGCCTGATCGCCTACCGTCAGCGTCAAAAAAAGAAGATGCAGGAAAGCGGCGAGGCGCCAACGACAACGGCGAACCTGACGGCCAATTCGGTTTTTGGCGCCACGGGAGGCCAAAGCGTCGATACGACGGCCAGTTCGATGGCGACGGATTTCAGCCAAGCGTCCGTCAGCGCCATCGATGCCGACGAAGGTGTGGACCCTGTCGCCGAGGCCGATGTCTACATGGCTTACGGCCGCGATGCACAGGCCGAGGAGATCCTGCTCGACGCGCTGAAGACGGATCCGACGCGAACTGCCATCCATGTCAAGCTTCTGGAAATCTATGCTGGACGCAAGAACAGCAAGCAATTCGAAACCCTGGCGAGCGATCTCTTCGCACAGACCGGAGGGGTAGGCGGAGACTGGGAAAAAGCCGCCGCCATGGGTATGAAGCTCGATCCGGCCAATCCGCTCTACGGAGGGGAAGGGGGCGACAAGCAGTCGATACACACCGATGCGACGGTTGTCATTCCGGCCGGGGCCAAGCAGCTTCGCGACACCTGGACCATGCCCGGCGAAATGAGCCAGATTTCAGACGCGGTTGAAAAAGGGGCTGCGACGGGAATTCTTGAGCGTCCCGGGCCGGTGCCAGCCGAGACGCAGGCTGCTCCGGCTGAGGCGACCTCCCTTGATTTCGATCTTGACCTGGGCGCGCCTTCGGCACCCACTGCTCCCCCGCCTGAACCCGCGCCTGCCGCGGCTTCCGTGGAAGCCCCGGCGCTTGATTTTGACCTTGGGCTGGATTTCAAGCCTGCCGAGGGCAAGACCTACAACCCGGAAGCGACCGTGGTTCTCGATGTGACGGAACCGGTTCAGGTACCGGCCGCCGATCTGGAACTCGATATCCAGTTGGATGCAGCGCCTGCTCTGGCTGAGAAGGATGAGCTGGATTTCAATCTCGATCTCGGGGAACCGGAAGCGCCCGCCGCTCCGTCCCACACCCAGGTCATCGACCTCGAGAAGACATTCGCCAGCGGTAAGGGATTGGACTTCGATTTCAGTATCGACGAGTCGCCTGTTTCGGATGCGTCTTCGCAGCGAACCTCGCCCGAGATTGATTTGGGAGGCATCAGCCTGGATCTTGGCGAGCCGGTCGTCGCTGCGGAGTCTGCGGCCGGCGACGAGGTCGCCACCAAGATCGAGTTGGCCAAGGCCTACGAGGAGATGGGCGACAAGGAAGGCGCCCGCGAACTGCTGAACGAGGTGGCGAACGAAGGCAACCCCGAACAGCAGGCCAAGGCGCAAAGCATGCTTGCCAAGCTGGGTTGATCTCGTGACGGAGAGCAGTTCGCTCTCCGCACTTTTTTCCCAGATGCTGCATCCGACCGTCCGCCTGCTCGTCTGGGGGGGTGCGGTGGTGCTATCCCAGTTGCTCCCGTTTCCATTCCTTTTTGCAACCTGCCTGTTTGTCTCGGTTATTGCCGGAAGGCGCGCGCCGCGGCGGCTCGGCCTGCTGTTCAGGCGAACCCGCTGGTTGATTGTCTCGCTCCTGGCGTTGTTTGCGCTGGCCACGCCAGGTCTCTACCTGGCGCCGGAATTGGGTGCGTTCAGTCCCACCGAAGAAGGGCTTCGGCTTGGCTTCGAGCATGTCCTGCGCCTGATAGTGATACTGTCTGCGCTGGCACTGCTGCTTGAACGCACCAGCGTGGAAATCCTCCTTGCAGGACTGCATGGCCTGATGCGGCCGCTGGAATGGCTCGGGCAGGATCGGGGACGCCTGGCGCTAAGGCTGATGCTGGTGCTGCGCTACGTAGAGCAGGCGCCGCCCGGCCGGCACTGGCGCGAATGGCTTGATGCCGGGGCAGCGGATCCTGAGTTGGGCCCGATGAGTCTGCGGCGGCACAAGCTGTCCGTGCTCGATGTCGCCGTACTGGCGGGGCTGACTTTTCTCCTCTTGTTCCTCTTCGGAATTGCCGCTTGAGAGTTGCGCTCGGCCTGGAATACGATGGATCACGCTTTGCCGGCTGGCAGACCCAGCCGGCCGGCAACACGGTGCAGGATGCGCTGGAGCGTGCACTCGGCGAGATCGCCGGCTCGTCCGTACGCGTTGCCTGCGCCGGACGTACGGATGCAGGCGTGCATGCGCTGGCGCAGGTAGTGCATTTCGATGCGCCGGCGGCACGGCCGGGCAATGCCTGGGTGCGCGGCGTGAATGCCCACTTGCCAGACTGCGTTGCCGTGCGCTGGTCGCACGAGGTGCCGGATGAATTCCATGCGCGTTTTTGCGCGCACTCGCGCAGTTACCGATACGTGCTCTACAACCACGCCGTGCGGCCCGCGCTGCTGCACGGTCGCGTTGGCTGGTTCCACTTCCCGCTCCAGGCTACGGCCATGCAGGCAGGCGCCGCCCTGCTCGTCGGCGAACAGGACTTTTCCGCCTTCCGCGCCGCCGGATGCCAGGCAAAATCTCCCGTGAAGACGCTGTACGAGGCGCAGGTCCATCGCGTGGGTGACTGCATCGTCTTCGATTTTCGCGCCAACGCCTTTCTGCATCACATGGTGCGCAACATGGTCGGGGCCCTGATATATGTCGGCAAGGGCGCCCAGCCGGCGGAGTGGATCGGCGAACTGATTGCAAAGCGCGACCGCAGCCTGGCGGCGCCGACCTTCCCGCCGTCGGGCCTGTATCTGTCCGGCGTCGAATATGAGGCGTGCTGGCAGTTGCCCCTGAATGGCCGTATCATCGCGCCTTTCGATCCGCTCTCCCTCTGACAGTGTTCCGCACTCGCATCAAGATCTGCGGCATCACCCGACCCGAGGATGCCCGCGCTGCCGTCCAACTCGGCGCCGATGCGCTCGGTCTGGTCTTCTATGCACCCAGCCCGCGCTGCGTCAGCGTCGAGCAGGCTTGGGAGATCGCCCGCGTCGTGCCGCCCTTCGTCACCCTGATCGGCCTGTTCGTGAACGAAACCAAGCTCGCCGTGCGGCGGGTGATGGAGGCGGTGCCGATCCAGCTTTTGCAGTTCCATGGGGAGGAGGAGGAGTCCTTCTGCCGTTCCTTCCATGCCCCCTACATCAAGGCGGCGCGGGTGAGGCCGGGGCTCGATTTGCTAAAATATGCACAGTCCTACCCTACAGCGCAGGGCCTGCTGCTCGACGCCTTCGTCGAAGGCCACGGCGGCGGCGGCAAGACTTTCGACTGGTCGCTGATTCCGCCCCGGCTGCCCCTGCCGCTGATCCTCTCCGGCGGGCTGGAGCCCGGCAACGTGGCTGAGGCGGTGCGAATTGTGCGGCCGTGGGCGGTGGATGTCAGCAGCGGCGTTGAAGCCGCGAAGGGAATCAAGGACGCGGCGAAGATCGCCGCGTTCATAGCCGGAGCCAGAGATGGGGATGTACGAATTTCCTGATGCACGCGGCCATTTTGGCCCCTATGGCGGCAGCTTCGTCGCCGAGACGCTGATCGAGGCGCTCGACGAGCTGAAGCGTGCCTATGCGGCGGCCAAGGCCGACCCGGCCTTCAAGGCCGAGTTCGAGTACGAGCTGAAGCATTACGTCGGCCGTCCCAGCCCGATCTATCACGCGAAACGCTGGTCCGCACTGCTCGGCGGGGCGCAGATCTATCTCAAGCGCGAGGATCTCAACCACACCGGCGCGCACAAGGTGAACAACTGCATCGGCCAGGCCATGCTGGCGCGCCGCATGGGCAAACCGCGCGTCATCGCCGAAACCGGCGCCGGCCAGCACGGGGTGGCCACCGCCACGGTTGCCGCGCGCTACGGCATGGAATGCGTGGTCTACATGGGCTCGGAAGACGTCAGGCGCCAGGCCGCCAACGTCTATCGCATGAAGCTGCTCGGCGCCAGCGTGGTGCCGGTGGAGTCGGGCTCGAAAACGCTGAAGGATGCGCTGAACGAGGCCATGCGCGACTGGGTGACCAATGTCGGCAACACCTTCTACATCATCGGCACCGTCGCCGGCCCGCACCCTTATCCGATGATGGTGCGCGACTTCCAGGCAGTCATCGGCAGGGAATGCCGCGTGCAGATGCCCGAGCTGGCCGGGCGCCAGCCCGACTATGTCATTGCCTGCGTCGGCGGCGGCTCCAACGCCATGGGCATCTTCTACGACTACATTCCGGACGAGGCGGTGAAGCTGGTCGGCGTCGAGGCGGCCGGCTACGGCCTTGCCACGGGGCACCACGCCGCCTCACTCATCGCCGGCCGGCCCGGCGTGCTGCACGGCAACCGCACCTATCTGCTGCAGGACGAGAACGGCCAGATCATCGAGACGCATTCGATTTCCGCCGGCCTCGATTATCCCGGCGTCGGCCCGGAGCACGCCTGGCTGAAGGACAGCCGCCGCGCCGAGTACGTCGCCGTCACTGACGAGGAGGCGCTGGCCGCCTTCCACGCCCTTTGCCGCCAGGAAGGGATCATCCCGGCGCTGGAGTCCTCGCATGCGCTGGCACATGCCGCCAGGCTGGCGCCGACGCTGCCGAAGGACAAGCTCCTGCTGGTGAACCTCTCCGGCCGCGGCGACAAGGACATGCATACCGTGGCAGAAAAATCGGGAATCCAATTCTGATGTCGCGCATCCGGAACACTTTCGAAAAGCTTGCCGGCGAGGGACGCAAGGCCCTGATCCCCTTTATCACCGCCGGCGATCCCGAGCCCGCCCTGACGCTGCCGCTGATGCGCGCGCTGGTGGCAGGCGGCGCCGATATCATCGAGCTGGGCGTGCCGTTCTCCGACCCGATGGCCGACGGGCCGACCATCCAGCGCGCTTCCGAGCGGGCGCTGAAGCACGGCATGTCGCTGCGCCAGGTGCTTACCATCGTGCGCGAGTTCCGCGCCGGCGACGCCGACACGCCGGTAGTGCTGATGGGCTATGCCAACCCGATCGAGGCGATGGGCGCAGGCGCCTTCGCCGCCGATGCGAAACAGGCCGGCGTTGACGGCGTGCTGGTGGTGGACTATCCGCCCGAGGAGTGCGCCGACTTCGCTTTGAGGCTCAAGGCGGTGGGCATCGATCCGATCTTCCTGCTGGCGCCGACTTCTACCGAGGAGCGCTTTGGCCAGGTGGCTGAAGTCGGCAGCGGTTACATCTATTATGTCTCGCTGAAGGGCGTCACTGGCGCTGGACACCTCGACCTGGACGAAGTGGCACGGCGCATTCCGGTCATTCGCCAGAAGGTCGGCATGCCGGTCGGTGTCGGCTTCGGCATTCGCGATGCGGAAAGCGCGCGGCGCATCGCTGCCGTGGCCGACGCGGTGGTGATCGGCAGCCGCATCATCGAGGAGATCGAAAAGAGCCCGCGCGAGCAAGCCGCCGTCAATGTCACGGCTTTCCTGCGCGGCATCCGAAACGCATTGGATGACCTCGCTTTGCCCTCACCCCCGGCCCCTCTCCCGCTGGCGGGAGAGGGGGCCGTTGTGGGCCGCTAACGCGGCCAAGATAATACTGTGGAGGCGTCATGAGCTGGTTGCAGAAGCTGCTGCCCCCGAAGATCAAGCGCGCCGAGGGCGCGAAGAAATCGATTCCCGAGGGCCTCTGGTGCAAGTGCCCGAGCTGCGAAGCCACGCTGTACAGTTCTGACTTGGAGAAAAACCTCAACGTCTGCCCAAAGTGCGGCCACCATCACCGCCTGCGCGCTCGCGCCCGCCTCGACCTGCTGCTCGATCCAGAAGGCCGCTTCGAAATCGGCGCCGAAGTGCTGCCGGTCGACCCTCTCAAGTTCAAGGACAGCAAGCGCTATGCGGAGCGCCTCAACGCCGCGGCGGACGATACGGAGGAGGGCGACGCCCTGGTCGTCATGCAGGGGGCGGTGAAAACCCTGCCGGTGGTGATCGCGGCCTTCGAATTCGATTTCATGGGCGGCTCGATGGGCTCGGTGGTGGGCGAGCGTTTCGTGCGCGGCGTGCGTCTGGCTGTCGAGCAGCAGATGCCCCTCGTCTGCATCACCGCCACTGGTGGTGCGCGCATGCAGGAGGGCCTATACTCCCTGATGCAGATGGCCAAGACCACGGCGGCCGTTACCCAGCTGTCGGCCAACCGGCTGCCCTTCATCACCATTCTGACCGATCCGACCATGGGCGGCGTTTCGGCGAGCTTTGCCTTCGTTGCCGATGTGGTTATGGCCGAACCTGGCGCCCTGATCGGCTTCGCCGGCCCGCGCGTCATCGAACAGACGGTGCGCGAGAAGCTGCCGGAAGGCTTCCAGCGCGCCGAGTTCCTCCTGGAGAAGGGGGCGCTCGACATGATCGTCGACCGGCGCGAGATGCGTGACAGGCTGGCTTCGCTGCTGACCCTTCTGCAGAAGATTCCCGCGGTCTGATCCTGGTTACGCCCTCTCGTTCTCCTACCCTGCTGGACTGGCTGGCGCATATCGAGCGCCTGCATGCGCAGCCTGTCGCACTAGGACTGCAGCGTGCGCTGTCCGTGAAGCGAGCCCTAGGTGCGGGACAGACCGTGCCGGTCATCACTGTGGGCGGCACCAATGGCAAGGGTTCGACCTGCGCCATGCTGGAGCGCATCCTGCTGTGCGCCGGCTACCGGGTCGGCCTATATACCTCGCCGCATCTCATCGACTACAACGAGCGGGTGCGAATCGACGGCAGAAATGCCTCGGATGAGGAACTGTGCGCCGCCTTTGCCCAAGTTGAAGCGGCACGCGGCGACACGTCCCTGACTTATTTCGAGTTCGGCACCCTGGCGGCCTGGCAGGCTTTTGTCGCGGCCGGTGCCGAGGCGGTCATTCTCGAGGTTGGCCTGGGCGGGCGGCTGGACGCGGTGAATGCCTTCGATACCGACTGCGCCGTCGTCACCTCGGTCGATTTCGACCACATGGATTATCTCGGCGACACGCGCGAGGCGATCGGCTTCGAGAAGGCCGGCATTTTCCGCGCCGGCAGACCGGCCATCGTTGGAGACGTCCGGCCGCCGCACAGCCTGGTCGGGCACGCGCAGAACATCGGCGCCGACCTGCAGGTGCAGGGCCGGGATTTCGGCTATCAGGTCGAGCAGGGGCAATGGGCTTTCTGGAGTCGCCGCGGGCGGCGCGCAGGGCTGGCCCATCCGGCACTGCGCGGCGCCATCCAGCTGGCGAATGCCAGCACCGCCATCGTTGCGCTGGAAGCGCTGGCCGAGCGGCTGCCGGTGTCGATGCAGGATATCCGGCACGGCTTGAGCGAAGTCGAACTGCCGGGACGCTTCCAGGTTTTGCCGGGCCGCCCGACGGTGGTGCTGGATGTCGCTCATAACCCTCAGGCGGCCGAGGTGCTGGCCGTGAATCTGGGCAGCATGGCCTTCTATTCAGAGACCTGGGCGGTGTTGGGCATGTTGGCCGACAAGGACATCCCCGGCGTCGTCGCGCGCCTGAGGGGGCGCGTCGACCGCTGGCTGGTCACCTCTCTGGCCGGTCCGCGCGGTGCCAGTGCCGCCAGCCTGGTATCAATTCTCGAGAAAATGGGCATTCGGGTCGACGGGTGCTTTGATTCTCCCGCAGAAGCTTACCGCGCGGCGAAGGGGCAGGCAGGCGAAGATGATAGAATCGTCGCCTTCGGTTCCTTCCTCACCGTGGCCGGTGTACTGCACGCGATAGACGATGAGCGAAAACGACGCACAACTTGAGCTGAAGAAGCGCGCCCGCCGCCGCCTGGTCGGTGCCGCGGCCTTGGCGGTTCTGGCGGCGGTCGTCCTGCCGATGGTCATGGACCAGACGCCCAAGCAGCCGGTGCAGGACATCCAGATCCGCATCCCGGCCCAGGAGTCTGGCACATTCACCTCGCGCATCCTGCCCGTCAAGCCTGGCTCTGTGCCGACACCATTGCCGCCGGCCTTGGAAGCGGCCAGACCTGCAGCCGAGCTCCCGAAGACGGTTGCCGACCCGACCAAGGCGGAAGCTAAGCCTGATGCCAGAACCGAGCCGAAAGCGGCCCCGCAAAAAGTGCCGCCTTCGGCATCCAACGAGTCAGATTGTCTGGGCAACGGCGAGGCCGATTGTCGTCGGCGCGTTGCCAGTTCCGTCGCTGCGGCGAAAAAGCCGCCAGAGCCGCGTGCAACCGCCCCCGTCGATGAAAAGCTGCTGGCGAAAAAGTCGATTGCCGTGCCGGACAGGCCAACCGCGGCAGGCGGCGAGGCATGGATCGTACAGCTGGGCGCCTACCGCGACCCGGCGAATGTCCGCAATCTGACGGCAAAGCTGAAGCAGCAGGGCTACAATTTCTATACGGAGGCATTACCTTCTCCGGATGGCAGCAGCAGGACGCGTGTGCGTGCGGGGCCTTTCACTAGCAAAGAGGCTGCCGAGGCGGCGCGCGACCGGATCAAGCGCATTGGTGTGGAAGGCCTCATAGCGCAGAAATAGGCAGCAGCAGTGACGGTCTTCGATTACGCGGTGCTGGCGGTTGTTGCAGCCTCGATCCTGCTCGGCGCGTGGCGAGGGCTGGCGAGCGAGGTGCTTGCCCTGCTGGCCTGGTTGGCGGCTTTTCTGGCAGCGCGTGCGCTGGCGCCGGAGGCGGGACAGTTGTTTGCCGGATGGCTTAGGGAACCGGCACTGCAGATTGCTGCGGCATTTGCCGTTATCGTGGTGTCGGTGCTGGTGGCGGCAGCCCTGTTCCGGCTGGTTTTGTCGAAGCTGCTGCGGGCAGTGGGACTTGGGCCGCTGGACCGGTTTCTCGGCGCCGTGTTCGGCATTGCCCGTGGTGCGCTGGTCGTGTTTTTATGCGTGCTGGTGGGCGGAGTGACGCCATTGCCCCAGCAGGTGTGGTGGCGCCAGTCCTGGCTGGGCCCGCCGCTGGAGACGGCAGTCCTGGCGGCGAGGCCATGGCTGCCGCCGGCGATGGCGAAGCGCATTCGCTATAGGTGAAACTATGTGTGGGATTTTGGGTGTCGTCGCGACGACACCGGTCAACCAGATTCTGTATGACGGCCTGCAGGTGCTACAGCACCGCGGGCAGGACGCCGCCGGCATCGCCACGGCCGAGGGAGGCGTCTTCCACATGCACAAGGGCCCGGGACTTGTGCGCGACGTCTTCCGCACGCGCAACATGCGCAACCTGCAGGGCAACTGGGGCATCGCCCACTGCCGCTATCCGACGGCCGGTTCGGCCTACAACTCCGCCGAGTCGCAGCCCTTCTATGTAAACTCCCCTTTCGGCCTGATGCTCGCCCACAACGGCAACCTGACCAATGCCGATGAGCTCAAGCGCGAGATGTTCCTGCAGGACCTGCGCCACATCAACACCAACTCCGATTCCGAGGTGCTGTTGAACGTACTCGCGCACGAGTTGCAGGCGGCGGCGACCAGATACCAGCTCGATGCAGAGACCATTTTCAAGGCGGTGGCCGGCGTGCACCGCCGCGTGCGCGGCGCCTATGCCGTGGTGGCCATGATTGCCGGCTACGGACTGCTTGCCTTCCGCGACCCCTATGGCATCCGGCCGCTCATCGTCGGGCGCAACGCGACACCCCAGGGAAATGAATACTTGGTGGCTTCCGAGAGCGTGGCGCTCGACACCCTGGGCTTCCAGATACTCCGCGACGTGGCGCCGGGCGAGGCGGTGTTGATCGACATCGAAGGCCATTTCCACAGCAAGCAGTGCGCCGAGCGCACGCTGCGTGCGCCCTGCATTTTCGAATACGTCTATCTGGCTCGGCCGGATTCGCTGATCGACGGCATCTCTGTCTACGAGAGTCGGGTCAAGATGGGCGAGCATCTCGCCGAGAAGATCCGCCACACGCTGCCCCATATCGACATCGATTCCGTGATCCCGATTCCAGACTCCAGCCGCCCCTCTGCGATGGAACTGGCCAACCGCCTCGATCTTCCCTACCGTGAGGGCTTCGTCAAGAACCGTTACATCGGTCGTACCTTCATCATGCCCGGTCAGGCCCAGCGCAGGAAATCGGTGCGGCAGAAGCTGAATACGATCGCCCAGGAATTCCGAGGCAAGAGCGTGCTGCTGGTGGATGACTCCATCGTGCGCGGCACCACCAGCAAGGAGATCGTGCAGATGGCGCGCGACGCCGGCGCGCGCAAGGTCTACTTCGCCTCTGCCGCACCGCCAGTGCGCTTCCCCAATGTCTATGGCATCGACATGCCGACGCGCCAGGAACTCATTGCGAGCAACCGCAGCGACGAGGAGATCCGCCGCGAGATCGGGGCCGACGGCCTGATCTATCAGGATCTCGATGCGCTGAAGGCGGCGGTGCATTCCCTCAACCCCTCGATCACCGTCTTTGAGACCTCCTGCTTCGACGGCTGCTACGTCACCGGTGACGTCAGCGCCGAATATTTGAGCAGCGTCGAGAACCAGCGCAACGACAGCAAACTTGCCGGGGAGGATCCCGACGCCGCCCAGCTCGATCTCAACCTCGTTGTGGCGGATTGACAGGGGCGCGATGAGCGTGTAGCGTTCGGACTGCGCCGATTTGATTTCAGCTTGCGGGCGCGTAATAAATGCGGCTAAAGCGAGGGAAAACCCGGTCGCTCAGCTGCGCCGGGTTTTTGTTTTTGGAGTCAGGGGAATGGACAGGGAATTCGATCAGGACACGCAGGCGGTGCGGGCCGGAATACAGCGCAGCCAGTTCAATGAGCACGCCGAGGCGCTGTACCTGACCTCTAGCTTCATCTTCGACAACGCCGCCCAGGCGGCCGCGCGCTTCTCGGGCGAGGAGGCAGGTTTCGTCTATGGCCGCTTCTCCAACCCCACCGTCAGCATGTTGCAGGAGCGCCTGGCGGCGCTGGAAGGCGGCGAGGCCTGCATTGCTACGGCGAGCGGCATGGCCGCCATCCTGTCGACCGTGATGGCGCTCATGAAGGCGGGCGAGCACATCGTCGCCTCGCAGGGCATCTTCGGCGCCACCCAGCAGCTATTCGGCGGCATCCTGTCGAAGTTCGGCGTCGATACCACCTTCGTCGCATCGAACGATCCGACGGCCTTCAGGTCGGCGCTCAGGCCGCAGACGAAGCTGGTCTTCATCGAGACGCCGTCGAATCCGCTCACCGAGGTGTTCGACATCGCAGCGCTGGCGGAGGTCGCCCATGCCGGCGGCGCTCTGTTCGCGGTGGACAACTGCTTCTGTTCGCCTGCCCTGCAGCGCCCTCTGGCGCTGGGCGCCGACTTGGTGATCCATTCCGCCACCAAGTATCTAGACGGTCAGGGGCGGGTGCTCGGCGGCGCCGTGGTCGCTCGCAGGGCCCTCACGGAGGAGGTATTCAAGTTTCTGCGCACGGCAGGTCCCTCGATTTCCCCCTTCAATGCCTGGATCATCCTGAAGGGCCTGGAGACCCTGCGCATCCGCATGGAGGCGCAATCGAAGGCAGCGCTCGATCTGGCGCGCTGGCTGGAGGGGCACCCGTCGGTGGCGCGGGTGCATTATCCCGGCCTGCCTTCGCATCCGCAACATGCGCTGGCGATGCGCCAGCAGAAGGCGGGCGGCGCCATCGTTTCCTTCGAGGTAAACGGCGGTCGCAAGGAAGCTTGGCAGGTGGTCGATGCGACGCGCCTGATCTCAATCACGGCGAATCTCGGCGACACCAAGAGCACCATCACTCATCCGGCGAGCACCACCCATGGCCGCATCAGCGCAGAGGCGCGCGCAGCCGCGGGCATCCGCGAGAACCTGCTGCGCGTGGCCGTCGGCCTGGAATCGGTGGCGGATCTCCAGGCCGACCTGGCGCGGGGGCTGGCGCTGGTCTAGTCGAACATGACCAGCCGGCAGCCTCTCTCGTCGCAGGTAAGGTAGCCGCCGGTTTCGTACCAGTCCGGCAACACCCAGCGCTCACAGGCGCGGCCATCGATCTCGATGCGGTGGAGTGCCGGGCGATGGGTGTGGCCGTGAATCAGCCGGCTGCAGCCATGAAAAGTCAGTGCCTGCAGTACGGCGGCCGGATTCGCGTCCATGATGTCCATCGGCTTGCTGCGCTTCTGCTCCTCGCTCTCGATGCGCAGATCCTCGATTCTCGCCTTGCGCCGGGCCAGCGGCAGGGCTAGGAAGGCTTGCCGCCACTCGGGTGCGCGGACTTCGGCCCGGAAGGCCTGGTAGGCGTCGTCGTCGGTGCACAACGTGTCGCCGTGCATGAGCAGGATGGTCGTGCCTGCCGCCTCGATCAAAGCCGGATCGGGCAGCAGGGTCAATCCGCAGGCCTGGGCGAAACCTTCGCCGGCGAGAAAGTCGCGGTTGCCGGCCATGAAGAAGATCGGCACGCCGGAAGCGGACAGGGCGTGCAGGCCGTCGCAGACGCCGGCGTTGAAGGGGTCGTCGAGGTCGTCGTCGCCGGCCCAATATTCGAACAGGTCGCCGAGAATGTAGAGCGCCGCGGCGGTGCGCGCCGGGCCGGCGAGGAAATCGAGGAAGAGCCGGTGGCTCCGTGGCCGGCTCGGACAGAGATGCAGGTCGGAGATGAACAGGCTGGCCATCGCCGCCCCCGCCGGCTCAGGCGACTTCGGTCTTCTCGATGATGACGTCCTCGACTGGCACGTCCTGGTGGAAGCCCCTGGTTCCGGTCCTGACGCCCTTGATCTTGTCGACGACATCCATGCCCTCGACTACCTTGCCGAAGACGCAGTAGCCCCAGCCCTGGCCGCTCGGCGCGCTGTGGTCCAGGAAGGCGTTGTCCTTGACGTTGATGAAGAACTGAGCAGTGGCCGAGTGCGGGTCGCCGGTGCGCGCCATGGCGATGGAGTAGCACTCGTTCTTGAGGCCGTTGGCCGCCTCGTTCTGGATCGGTGCGCTGGTCGGCTTCTGGTTCATGCCCGGCTCGAAGCCGCCGCCCTGGATCATGAAGCCGTCGATGACGCGGTGGAAGATCGTGTTGTCGTAGTGGCCGGCCTCGACATAGGTGAGGAAGTTCTTTACTGTTTCGGGGGCCCTGGCAGCGTCCAGTTCGAGGACGATGATGCCGAAATTGGTGTGCAGCTTGACCATGGTGTCTCCTGGTTACTTGGCGGGTTTGGCGTCGGGCAGCAGCCGGACGGATTCGATGACTATAGGGTCCGCGGGGATGTCCTGGCGACCCTTTTTCGCTTTGGCGATTTTTTGCACTACCTCCATACCTTGCGTCACCTTGCCGAACACGGCGTAACCCCAGCCATCCTGGCCAGGGTAATCAAGGAATCCATTGTTGGCTACGTTGATGAAAAACTGCGCGGCGGCGGAGTGCGGGTTGGGCGTTCGTGCCATGGCAATTGAGCCGATTACATTATTCAGGCCGTTCTTGGCCTCGTTCTCTATCGGCGCGCGCGTCGGTTTCTCCTTCATGCCGGGCTCATAGCCGCCGCCCTGGATCATGAAGCCGTCGATGACGCGGTGGAAAATAGTGCCGTTATAGAAGCCGCTCTTCACGTATTGCAGGAAGTTTTCAACGGTTTTCGGCGCCCTCTCGGCGTTCAGCTCGATGACGATGACGCCTTGGCTGGTTTTCATCTCTACGGCCGGATCGGCGGCAAGAGCCGACAGGCACCAAGTCAGGCCGGTGGCCAGTGCGAACAATTTCTTCATAGCGGGGTTTCCTTGTGGGACCGGCGGGCCTACGCGCCGCCTTCGTAGACAATCTTCCAGGCGCCGTCTTCCTTGATCCAGTACTGGCGCTTCTTCATGACGTTGCTGAGGTTGCTGCTTCGATAATCCTGATCAAAGGTGACCACGACCATTTCCTCCTTGCCCGGGTTGCGGAACATGCTGATGTTGCCTGCCTCGACCCTGATCCATTGCTTGCCGGCATTCACCTGTCTTTTCTGCGCCGACCATTGATCGAGATTCTGTTTCCCGGACTGGAAGCGCCTGGAGTAGTGGCGCAGATACTTTCCGGTGTCGAGCGCCTCCCAATCCTTGCGCCACTCCTCGATGCTTTTGGACAGGGCGCTGCGCTCCGCCTGCCAGTCGTCGAGCGAGAGCCACTCGATGCTGTTGGAAATGATTACCGGCGTGGTGCCGATCTGAAGGTTCTTGGCCAAGGCGTCGAGATCACGGTTGGCAAGCACAACGCAGCCGTCCGAGGCCTTCGGTGGGCGAGAGAAGGTGTCGGAGGGCGTGCCGTGCAGCCAGATGCCGTGGCCGTTGCGGCCGTGACGTTTGTCCCACTCATTCGGGTAGCTGATGGGGAAGGCACCGCTGCCGTAGAAATCGCTGAGTTTCTGCCGCGGCAGGCTGGCGGTGACATGGTAGACCCCGATGGGCGTCTTCTTGTCGCCCTCGCGTACCTTATCGGTGCCGGCCTTGCCGTGTGAGATGTAATAATCGGCGACGAAGCGAGGCCTGCCGCCAACGTTCTGATAGAGGTAGAGTCTTGCCTTCTGCGTATCGACGACGACTGCATACTTCTGCTCCGGATGCAGCTGCATCAGGTAACGCGGCACATAATCGTCAGGCGGCTTGTCGCGATATGCCTTGAGCCTGGCGATGGCCTCCTCACGCAGATCACTCAGTTTGTCCGGCGGCGCATTGGTCGCGTTGCCCAATGTCTGGATCGGCCTGGAGCGGGCTAGCAGCAGATCGCCCTTGATAAGGTGTCCGACCCGGAAGTTGGGGTAAGCCCTAAGCAATCTCTCCGACTGAGCCAGCGCGGCATCGAGCCGGTTCAGTTCGATGCTGGAAAAGATATCCGCCAGCAACGGTTCCGGATCGGAATCGGAATACGGGGGGGGGACGGGAGATGCGAGGACCGCGCCGCCGACGGCACAGAGGAATGCCGCGGTCAGAATTCGAAAGCTTGCGCAACAGTTCATCAGTTGGCGACTCTCTCCTGCTGGATCAGCCATCTTCCGTCGCGTTTGACCAGCACCATCGACTTCGTGGCGGAGGTTTTCAGCTTGCCGGATTTATAGTGCTGGCGAAACTTGGCAGTGGCGCGATCACCCTCAACGGCGACCTGAATATTCTCGATGCCGACCTGGATCGGATCCGGCTTGTTGATGCGGCGGCTCCGTTCCTCCTCCCAAGCGATGCGCGCCTCCCCTCCCGGCGTCTGGAAATCCCTGGCATAGGCGGATAGATAAGCCTTGACGTCCTTTTGGGACCAGGCGGCAGCCCAGTCGCGCACGGTCTTTTCCACGCCCTGCCTGTCGTTTACAACCGCTCTGGCGTCTGCGACCGGCGCAGCTTTTGGCTCCGCGGGTTGTACAGGTTGGCCCGGCTCCGGTTTGGCGGCCGGCACGGGCTCGGCCTTGGCTATCAGCGTTGCCGCTGGAGGAGCTCCTGGTGGCGTGGCCGGCAGCTTGCCCGACGAACTGCGCGAGGCCAGCACGACCGGGCGGGCGGCAACGCTCATCAGATCACGGATCATGGCCAGCTTGGTCTGCGCGCTGGCGTTCGAGGAGTCGATCTGCAGGGCCTTGTCATAGGCCTGGCTGGCCATGCGGGCATAGATGTCACCCAGATTTTCGTGGGCAGTGGCATAGGAGGGATGCGTCCGGATCGCCATCTCAAGGGCAGTCTTTGCCTTTTCGAACTGCCGCTGCTGGGCATACAGGACTGCCAGATTGTTGTAGGGCTCGGGCAGTTCCGGGAAGTCCTCGGTCAATTTGGTGAACACCGCGATGGCCTCGGCCTGCTTGCCCATTTCGGTGAGGATGAGCCCCTTCATGAACCGCGCCTGCGCGTCCTTCGGTTTGGCGGCAAGCGCCTGATCGGTTTTTTCCAGCGCAGGCCCGAATTGGCCCTGCTTCATGAGACGGCTGGCTTCCTGCAGGGCATCGGCCCGAGCGGCCGTGGGATTCAGGGCGAGCAGCCCCGCCCCCAGCAGGACGGCCAAGACGCGAGGGACGAAGGCAAATCGGCGTAAGGTCATTATGTTATACTTTTCAGCCATAGGCATTTGAATAGTATGGCATTCTAGCAAGAACGACGGCAGATCAACAATAATTGCCTTTCCTGCCTGCCACGATCCGCCGTTTTTTCTTATCCCCATGCTCAAAATCCACAATACCATGCTGCGCGACAAGCAGCCTTTTTCCCCGATCGAGCAGGGCCTGGTGCGCATGTATGTCTGCGGCATGACCGTGTATGACTACTGCCACCTTGGCCATGCCCGCGTGCTGGTGGTCTTCGACATGGTGGCGCGCTGGCTGCGCGCCAGCGGCTATCGGGTTGTCTATGTGCGAAACATCACCGACATCGACGACAAGATCATCCGGCGGGCGCAGGAGAACGGCGAATCCATCCAGGCGCTGACCGATCGCTACATCAGCTTCATGCACGAAGATGCGGCAGCGCTCGGCGTACTCCGGCCAGACCACGAGCCGCGCGCGACGGCGTATGTGGCTGCGATGCAGCGCTTGATCGGCGCACTCGAGAAAAATGGCTACGCCTATGTCGCCGCCAACCGCGACGTCTGCTACAGCGTTAGGAAGTTCGAGGGGTATGGCCGGCTTTCCGGAAAATCGCTGGCAGATCTGCGCGCCGGCGAACGCGTCGAGGTAATGGAAGGCAAGCATGATCCGCTCGACTTTGTGCTGTGGAAGCACGCCAGGGATGAAGAGCCGGGCGAGGCGAAATGGGATTCCCCCTGGGGCAGCGGCCGGCCGGGTTGGCACATCGAGTGCTCGGCCATGAGTTCGGAACTGCTCGGACCACATTTCGACATCCACGGCGGCGGCCAAGACCTGCAGTTTCCGCATCACGAGAACGAAATCGCGCAAAGCGAGGCTGCGCACGGTTGCCGCTTCGTGAACTACTGGATGCACAACGGCTTCGTGCGCGTGGACGACGAGAAGATGTCGAAGTCGCTCGGCAACTTCTTCACCATCCGGGAGGTACTCCGGCAGTACGACGCCGAAGTGGTGCGCTTCTTCATCCTGCGCGCCCATTACCGCAGCCCGCTCAACTACTCGGATGCACACCTGGACGATGCCCGCGTCGCGCTGACGCGTCTGTATACGGCGCTGAAGGGTGTGGTGCCGGCGCCATCCGTCATCGACTGGGATGAGCCGCATGCGGCGAAATTCCATGCGGCGATGGACGATGATTTCAACACACCGGAGGCAATTGCAGCCCTTTTCGAACTGGCCAACGAGGTAAACCGCACTCGTTCATCGCGCGCGGCCGGTCAGCTCAAGGCTCTGGCCGCAATGCTGGGTCTGCTCGAGCGCGACCCGGTGGCCTATCTTCAGGGCGCTCCCGCGGCGCAGGAGCAAGCCGATGCTGCAGTCATCGAGGCGAGCATCGCAGCCCGTGCCGCCGCCAAGAAAGCCAGGAACTTCGCTGAAGCCGACCGCATCCGCGCCGAGTTGCTGGGGCTGGGCATCGTGCTGGAAGACCGGCCGGGCGGGGCCACCGAGTGGCGTCGCGCCTGAACGTCCGGCTCTCAGTGCAGGAACTGCCCCGTCTTGCTAATGATTGACAGGTCGACGAAGCTGGATCCGGCGCGCTTGCCGCCCGAATAGTCGATGACGAAACCGCCCAGGTCGTAGTTGTTCAGGGTTTCCAGGGATGCAACCAGCTTCTCGCGAGTCACCTCCTTGCCGGCGCGACGCAGCGCTTCGGCGAAAACCTTGGCCGTCAGGTAGCCTTCCAGGCTGTTGTAGGTGATGTCCTTGCTGTTCGCCTTCTGAGCCGCGGCAAGGAATTCCTTCGAAATGCCGTAGCTTGTGCGGTAGGGCGAGGGCACCACTTGGGCGATGACTATGCCGTGGGCATCTTTGCCGAGGTCGGCGAGCAGCGCCTTGGCGCTCAGCACGGAGACCCCGAAAAATTGCGGCCGTGCGCCCGTCTTCAGATATTCGCGTATGAAGGCTGTCGAGGCCTTACCTGCGGTGATCATGATGATTGCGCCGGGTAGTACCCTGGCCACCTGGGCCGCAGTCGGGCCGAGGGCATCCAGTTTGGACATGTCGATGGGCGCTTCGACGACAGGCTTGACTCCCTGCCGCTCGAAGGCGCCTTGCGCCGATTTCAGCCCCGCCTTGCCGAAAGGATCATCCTGGTAGACGATGGCGATGGCGTTGACTCCCGTCGACTTCAGCTGTTCCACCATCTTGTCGGTTTCTGCCAGGTAGCCGGCGCGGGTGTGGAAGATCAGGTTCATCTTCGGGTCGCGCAATCCGTCGGACCCGGACAAGGCGCCGACGACGGGGATGCGGTGTTCGATGATCTGGGGCATAGAGGCGACAATGGCGCCCGTGCCGATGTATCCGAACAAGGCGAACACCCTGTCCTCGTCGAGCAGCTTGCGGGTGTTTTCCGCGGCCAGTTTCGGATCGAACTTGTCGTCATAGGACACCAGCCTGATCTTGCGCCCGGCAATACCCCCCTTGGCATTCACCGAATCGAAGTAGAGTAGTGCCCCGGCGCGGTATTGCAGCGCCGGTTCCGCCACCGGCCCGCTGAAGACCCCGGTCTGTCCGACGAGGATGCTGCTGGACGTGATGCCGGGATCCGCTCCGCAGGCACAGAATGCAAGCATGAGCGGAACCAGCCCGGCGAGCGGCCGAACAAAGACTGATTTCATGACTTCCTCCTCCTCAGGTTTGTAAGCGCCGGTTGGCTGGCCGTGTGCACCTTTCGGAGGATTAAGCGATACCTCCAGAACGAGTCGGTAAAAGATCCGGTATCGGCACTCCATGAAACATACCGGCTTGCCGTCTCCAATCATCGGCTTGACGTCCGTGCGTGCTTATCTTGAAATGATACAAAATATTACGCAATAAATCGACAAGCTGTATTTATTCTGAAGGGTGGCCCGGCCGCTTCGGCAGGGTGGGGAAGATCAGCGAAGGAACCGCCCGTCCCGGCTGATGATGGAAAGGTCGACATACGTGGAGCCGTTGCGCCTGTCTGGCCCGAAGTCGACAACAAGTCCGCCGGCATCGTGGTTGCGCAGGGTTTCCAGGCCGGCAACCAGTTTCTCGCGCGTGAGGTCCTTGCCGGCTCGTTTCAGGCCGTCGACGAATATCTTGGCAGCCATGAATCCTTCGAAGGAGGTGTAGGTCAGATCGAGTTTCTGCCGGGCGGAGAGTGCCTGGTATTCACGAGCGGCCGGACTGCTGGTGCGCCAGGGCGAGGGCATGACCTGGGTGATGGCGATGCCGTGGGCCGATGAGCCCAGTTCCTTGACCAACTGCTGGCTGCTGACTACGGACAGGCCGTAGTATTGCGGGGTCAGGCCGGTTTTATGGAATTCCCTGATGAAACCGACGGCACCCTTGCCGGCGGCGATCATGATGATGGCGGTTGGGTTGGCCTTGGCCACCGTATCCACGGCTTTTCTGACATCGACGGCCGGGGAAATCTCGATCGCTCCTACCGCGGCCGGCTTGAGGCCGCGCTTTTGCAGGGCGAGTTCGGCAACCTGCAAGCCGGCCTTGCCGAAGGGATCGTTCTGGTGGATGACGGCTATATCCCGTACGCCAGTCGATACCAGTTGTTCGACCATCTTTTCCGTTTCATTGCCATAAGAAGCGCGGATATGGAAGAGGTAGCGGCTCCTGACGTCCCGCAGCGCATCCGCGCCTGTATACGGGGCGAACAACGGGACGCCCTTTTCCGTCGTCAGGGAGAGAGACGCGTGGGTGATGCCGGTGCCGAACTGGCCGAAAATGGCAAACACTTTGTCCTGCTCGACTAGGCGCCGCGTATTCTCAACCGCTTTTGCCGTGTCGTAGCCGTCGTCGAGGGATATCAGCCTGATTTTCCGACCATGAATCCCGCCTTGCGCGTTGGCGTGATCGAAATACAGGGCGGCTCCGGATGAATACTCCTTCCCCAGATCTGCGAGTGCGCCAGAGAGGGCAATGGATTGGCCCAGCACG
This sequence comes from uncultured Rhodocyclaceae bacterium, assembly GCA_964475635.1. GTDB lineage: Bacteria > Pseudomonadota > Gammaproteobacteria > Burkholderiales > Rhodocyclaceae > Desulfobacillus. The sequence continues at coordinate 134,870 of CAYYXS010000002.1, read as the reverse complement.
ATGTCCTGGCCGCTGACATCCTGACCCGCATTGGAGGCTGCCGAGAACAAGGCGGCCACGCTGAATAATATAGAGCAGATTGAGAAAGACCGCATGATTAGCCCTCCTGACGAAGTCCCGCCAAGCTATCCAAAGAGGGCGGGAAACTCAGTCAGTCCGGCGACAGAGTCGCCGCGACGACAATGCCGGCCAATCAGCAGCCTTTAGAAAGCCCGGGAAGTCAGCCTCCGAAAAAGTCCTTGACTTTATCCATCCAGGACTTGGCGCGTGGATTGTGGCGCGAACCGTCCTTAAGATTGATGGATTCGAGTTCGCGCAGGAGTTCCTTCTGGCGTTCCGTCAGGCTGACGGGGGTTTCCACGACGACATGGCACAACAGGTCGCCGTGGCCGTGGCTGCGCACGCCCTTGATGCCTTTGCCGCGCAGGCGGAATACCTTGCCGCTTTGGGTCTCGGCCGGGATCTTGATCTTGGCCATTCCGTCGAGGGTGGGTATCTCGATTTCGCCACCCAGCGCCGCCGTGGAGAAACTGATCGGCATCTCGCAATGCAGATCGTCATGGTCGCGCTGGAAGACCGAATGCGGCTTGATGTGTATCTGCACGTAGAGATCGCCCGGCGGGCCGCCGCCGGCACCATGTTCGCCCTCGCCGGAGAGTCGGATGCGGTCGCCTTCATCCACCCCGGCAGGGATTTTCACTGAAAGCGTTTTGTGCTGCTTGACGCGGCCGGCGCCGTGGCAGGCATGGCAGGGGTCGGCGACGAAGCGGCCGCTACCGTGGCATTTCGGGCAGGTCTGCTGGATGGAGAAGAAGCCCTGCTGCATGCGCACTTGGCCGTGGCCATGGCAAGTCGGGCAGGTGGTCGGGCTGGTCCCCTTCTTGGCGCCGCTTCCTCCGCAGGCTTCGCATTGCTCCATGGTCGGGATGCGGATACGGGTTTCCGTGCCGCGGGCGGCATCCTCAAGCGAGACCTCAAGGTTGTAGCGGAGGTCGGCGCCGCGATACACCCCGCCGCGTCCACTGCCGCCACGGCCGCCGCCGAAGATGTCGCCGAAGATATCGGAGAAGGCGTCGGCGAAGCCGCCCATGCCGGCGCCGCCGGGGCCGAAGCCGCCCATACCGGCCTGAGGGTCCACGCCGGCATGGCCGTACTGGTCATAGGCGGCGCGCTTCTGCGCGTCGGAGAGGATCTCGTAGGCCTCCTTGGCCTCCTTGAAATGCTCCTCGGCCTTGGGGTTGTCCGGATTGCGGTCCGGATGGTGCTTCATGGCCAGTTTGCGGTAGGCCTTCTTGATCTCGTCGTCGGAGGCATCGCGATTGACGCCCAGGATTTCGTAGTAGTCTTTTTTGGCCATGAATCGGTGAACAGTGAGTGGTGAGCGGTGAGCGGAAAGAGTGTGGCGGTGAACGTTATTAACCGCTCACCGCTCACTGCTTACTTCTTGTCTTTCACTTCCGTAAACTCGGCGTCCACCACGTCGCCTTCGTCCTTCTTGCCGTCGGCGTCCGCGCCCGGCGCGCCGCCCGCCGCACCCGCTGCCGCCTGCTGCTCGGCATAGATCTTCTCGCCGAGCTTCTGGCTGGCCTGGGCCAGGGCGGCGGTCTTGGCCTCGATGGCCTCCTTGTCGCTGCCCTTGATGGCCTCCTCGGCGTCCTTGATGGCCGATTCGATCTTCGCCTTCTCGTCGGTGCCGATCTTGTCGCCGTATTCGGCCAGCGCCTTCTTCACGGAGTGAATCATGGCGTCGCACGCGTTGCGGGCGTTGACCAACTCGTGCAGCTTGCGGTCTTCCTCGGCGTGCGCCTCGGCGTCCTTCACCATTCGGTTGATCTCATCCTCGCTCAAGCCGGAGCTCGCCTGGATCTTGATCTTGTTCTCCTTGCCGGTGGCCTTGTCCTTGGCCGAGACATGGAGGATGCCGTTGGCGTCGATGTCGAAAGTGACCTCGATCTGCGGCATGCCGCGCGGCGCCGGCGGAATGTCGGTGAGGTTGAACTGGCCCAGGCTCTTGTTGCCCCCGGCCATCTCGCGTTCGCCCTGCAGGACGTGGATGGTTACCGCCGACTGGTTGTCGTCGGCGGTGGAGAACACCTGGCTCTGCTTGGTCGGGATGGTGGTGTTCTTGCCGATCAGCTTGGTCATGACGCCGCCCAGGGTTTCGATGCCGAGCGACAGGGGCGTCACGTCGAGCAGCAGCACGTCCTTCACTTCGCCCTTGAGCACGCCGGCCTGGATGGCGGCACCGACGGCGACAGCTTCGTCCGGGTTCACGTCCTTTCTTGGCTCCTTGCCGAAGAAGGCCTTTACCGTGTCCTGCACCTTGGGCATGCGCGTCATGCCGCCAACGAGGATGACGTCCTCGATGTCGGAGACCTTGACGCCGGCGTCCTTGATGGCGATGCGGCAGGGCTCGACGGTGCGGGCGATGAGGTCCTCCACCAGCGACTCGAACTTGGCGCGGGTGATCTTCATCGTCAGGTGTTTCGGGCCCGAGGCGTCGGCCGTGATATAGGGCAGGTTGATTTCGGTCTGCTGCGAGCCGGAGAGTTCGATCTTGGCCTTTTCTGCGGCCTCCTTCAGGCGCTGCAGGGCCAGCACGTCGTTCTTCAGGTCGACGCCCTGCTCCTTCCTGAATTCGGTGACGATGTAGTCGATCAGGCGCTGGTCGAAGTCCTCGCCGCCGAGAAAGGTGTCGCCGTTGGTCGAGAGCACCTCGAACTGGTGTTCGCCCTCGATCTCCGCGATCTCGATGATGGAAATGTCGAAGGTGCCGCCGCCGAGGTCATAGACCGCGATCTTGCGGTCGCCTTCCTTCTTGTCGAGGCCGAAGGAGATGGCCGCCGCGGTCGGTTCGTTGATGATGCGCTTGACCTCGAGGCCGGCGATCTTGCCGGCGTCCTTGGTGGCCTGGCGCTGGCTGTCGTTGAAGTAGGCCGGCACGGTGATGACGGCCTCGGAGACTTCCTCGCCGAGGTAGTCCTCCGCCGTCTTCTTCATCTTGCGCAGCACTTCGGCGGAGACCTGCGGCGGCGCCATCTTCTTGCCGCGCACTTCCACCCAGGCGTCGTTGTTGTCGGCCTTGACGATCCTGAAGGGCATCAGGTCGATGTCCTTCTGCACTTCCTTTTCCTCGAAACGGCGGCCGATCAGGCGCTTCACTGCGTAGAGGGTGTTCTTGGCGTTGGTTACCGCCTGGCGCTTCGCCGAAGCGCCGCAAAGGACCTCGCCGTCGTCCGCGTAAGCGACGACGGACGGTGTCGTGCGAGCGCCTTCAGAGTTCTCGATGACCTTGGGCTTGCCGCCCTCCATGACCGCGACGCAGGAATTGGTGGTGCCGAGGTCGATACCGATGATCTTTCCCATGATGGTTCCTTGAATTCGTGATTAAGCCTGTGATCGATATGGGGTTTTGGGCCAGCTTTTCAAGCGCTTCCGGTCTTCGAGACGATGACCAGCGCCGGCCGGATCACCCGCTCGTGGAGCGCATAGCCCTTCTGCAGAACCTGAAGCACCCGGTTCGCTTCGCCCTCGGCTTCCAGGGTGCTGATGGCCTGATGGCGGTGCGGATCGAATTTCTCGCCGGCGGGGTTGATTTCGGTCAAGCCGGATTTCTCGAATGCGGCGGCCAGCTGCTTCAAGGTCAGCTCGACGCCGCTTCGCAGGTTCTCGACCGCGGCGTGGTTGGTGGCCAGCGCCGCCTCCAGGCTGTCCCTGACCGGCAGCATCTCGACGGCGAACTTCTCTGCGGCGTACTTGTGCGCCTTGGCGATATCCTCCTGGGCGCGACGGCGCAGGTTTTCGGTCTCGGCCTTGGCGCGCAGCCAGGCGTCGTGATGCTCCTCGGCCTTCAGTTCGGCCTGGCGGAGCAATTCCTCGATGCTGGGCAAGGTTTCCGCCCCGTTCTCCTGGCTGGCCGTGCCCGGCAACGGCTCTTCCGAGTCGGGTGGGGCATTGAGGGTATCTTGCATGTCCTTCTCCCTGGAACGATCTTTGCAATGTGGAGGCGCGTTTGCCTTTTTCAAGGGGACGGATTGTAATTCAGGATCGCTCGCGGCGGCTTGAACCCTTGCCGCTATCCCCCGGCCGGCCTAGCATTGGAACAATGGGTAAAAACGACAAGGTCGAGACCATTGGCAAGTACCGAGTGCTCCGGGAACTTGGGCGGGGGGCAACGGCGACCGTCTATCTGGCGGAAGAAGAGGGACGGGACGAGCCGGTGGCGATCAAGCTGGTCCGCTTCGGGGGGGCGGACGAGGCGCAGTGGACGCGACGGCTGAAAAAGTTGTTCGCCATCGAGGGAGCGATGGCGAAGAAGCTCAATCATCCCAACATCATCAAGATCCACGATACCGTCCTCGAGGAGGGCCAAGCCTATATCGTGATGGAGTACGTAAAGGGGCGGGAGTTGTCGAACTTCTGCGCCTTTAGCAGCCTGCTGCCCTTGCACCGCGTCGTCGGCATTGTCTTCAAGTGCTGCCTGGCGCTCGACTATGCCTTCAAGCAAGGTGTCATCCATCGCGACATCAAGCCGGCCAACATCCTTATCGATGATGAGGATAACGTCAAGATCATGGACTTCGGCCTGGCCCTGAACATCGCCAAGAAGAGCGAGACCGATTCGACCTTCATCATGGGAGTCGGTTCGCCGGCTTATATGTCGCCGGAGCAGATCAAGGACTATCCGCTCAATCAGAAGACCGACTTGTATTCGTTGGGCGTGGTCCTGTTCCATCTGCTCACCGGGCGCCTGCCCTTCCGGGCCAGCAATACGGCCCAGCTGGTCTACAAGATCATCAATGCAGACCCGCCAGTGCCAAGCCAGATTAACCCGAACGTGCCACCATCGATGGACCACATCATCCGGCGGGCTCTGGAGAAGGATCTCTATTCGCGCTATCGGAACGGCGCGGAAATGGCGCAGGATCTTTCCGCCGTGCGCTTCCAGGTTGTCGACGAGAATTGGGTGGCTCTCGACACCACGCGGCTGGATAGGCTCAAGCTGCTGGAGTTCTTCCGCGGCTTCGACGAGGTTGAGCTATGGGAGGTGCTGCGCATCAGTACCTGGCGCGAAATACCGGCAGAGACCCTGCTCATGAGGGAGGGCGATGCCGAATCCTGCTTCGGCATTCTCGTCGAGGGCGAAGTCGAAGTCTCTTTGGGAGGGCGCGTCATTTCCCGGCTGGGAGCGGGGGAAGTAGTGGGGGAGATGGCCTACCTCAGCCATGATGCGCCGCAGCGCTGTGCTTCCGTCGTTACTTTGACGCCGACCGTTTATCTCGACGTCAACGATGCTGCCCTCGCCCTGGCTACTGAAGAATGCTTCGAGCGTTTTCAGAAGAAACTGGTGGCGACAGCGATCCGGCGCCTTGCACAGGCGGATATCCTCCTTGCCATCCATGGCGAACCGGCGACAATGCCTGCAGCAAGCGACAAGCTGGAAATAGAGTTTGAACTGGACCCGGATGGAACCGCGCCAAAAGAGTTGCATAGGCGGACAAGGTGATAGTCAGCCGCCGCGGGACGGCGAGGTGGTGATCCAGGGCAGTCGCGGCAGTGGTGAGACGCGCCTGGCGCGGCGAAAGAAGCTGGCCCGGGAACGAAGCTTTCGCGGAAAGTAATTGTTCGCGGCGCGGTTCGGGCGCCAGGGCGTCTCTGGAGTTTTAACGACGTTTTCGGAAAAAACTTGAGCGTTATTTTCCAGTCCCGACGGATGGTCGCAGTTCAGGTCTGGGCGGTTATCCAGCGAACCAGATTGCCAGTATCCATAGCGCCTGACTGACGGGCGATTTCCCGGCCATTGCGGAAGACGACCAGGGTTGGGATGCTGCGGATGCCATAACGGGCAGCGATTTCCTTGGTCTCTTCAGTATTCAGCTTGGCGAGGCGGAAATGCGGTTCGAGTTCGCCGGCCGCCTGCGCGAAGGCGGGGGCCATCATTCGGCAGGGCCCGCACCAGGGTGCCCAGAAATCCACTACCACCGGGATGTCGCTTCGATTGATCTGGCTCTCGAAGGAGGCCGCGTCCAAATCGGTTGGGCGGCCAGTGAACAGGTATTGTTTGCATCTCCCGCACTCCGGCCGGTCGTCCAGGCGTTTCGCAGGCACGCGGTTTGCCGTGTTGCAGTGCGGGCAGATGACGATGCTGGAATTGTCCATTCGGGGCTCCCAAGAGTAGTTCTCATCAACTTGGGGGGGCTTCCCGGCATTTCAACCGGTATCCGGAGTGCATGTCGAATGCATCGCTGGACGATGCCCCGCTCCGGCCTTTCTAAAGATTTCCTGCTGCCTGCCGAATACCTGTTGTTGCCTTTATCCCGATGGAGATAGACGTGAAGAACAAAACTCCGATATACGGCGTGACTCGAGTCGACAACGATGCCAGCCGCACCCACGGCTGGCTGGTGACCCTCCAGCGACGGGGCACCATTTTCCGACGGCAATTCAGCGATGGCGTACTAGGCGGAAAGGCGAAATCGCTGGAGGCGGCGAAATCATTTCGCGATGAAATCATGCAGCAACACCCGCCTCTTTCCAAACGGGAGCATGCGGAGATCCTCAAGAAAAACAACAAGTCGGGGGTGGTCGGCGTATGTCGCTACTGTGCTTCGGAAACAAGCGCGAAAGACGAGTCGGATAAACGCTGGTTTTGGGTGGCTTCCTGGGTATTGCCGGATGGCCGCGCCAAGCGCGTCAAGTTCTCAGTCAGGAAATACGGAGAAGAGGAAGCCTTCCGGATGGCTGTCAAGGCGCGCCGGAACGCCATCCGGAAGATGGACGGCGATTTTGACCCGGGCGCCACCCGGCGGAAGAAGCGCATGTCGCGAATCTGATCAGGCAGCCAGAGGCCGTCTCACCAGGTCGGCGAGCGCCAGAATCCAATCGTGGCATTCGTTCAGGCAGGGGATGTACCCGTACTGCCTGCCGCCTGCTGCCAGGAATGCCGCCTTGCATTCGATGGCAATTTCTTCCAGTGTTTCAAGGCAGTCCGCCACGAACCCAGGGCAGACTACATCCACGCGACCGATGCCATTTCTTGCCAGTGCCTCCAGGGTTGCCTGGGTGTAGGGTTGCAGCCATTCGGCCGGGCCGAGGCGGGATTGAAAGGTGATGGCGAAGTCGGTTTCAGCCAGGTCGAGCGCGGCGGCCAGCAGGTGCCCGCTTTCCAGGCATTGGCTGAAATATGGATCGCCTCGCTCCAGGGAGGATTTCGGCAGACCGTGAAAGCTCATCACGAGCATCTCGGGCCGGCCGGAATGTGTCCAATGGGTGCGGATGCGGGAAGCCAAGGCGGAAATATAGCCCGGATCGTCGTGGAAACTCTTCACCGAGCTGATGTCAAGGGGCCGGCTTTGCAGGCGAGTCCATGCATCGACGGCGTCCATGGCACTCGCTGTGGTGCTCGACGAATACTGCGGGTAGAGGGGCACAACGAGGACGCTCTCGCAGCCGGCGATCTTCAGTCTGTCAAGCGCGTCGGCCACGGCGGGCTTGCCGTAGCGCATTGCCCACTCGATGACGATGTCAGCGTGACCTGCCTGGCCCAGGTAGCCGCGCAACAGCTTCGCCTGCCGTTCAGTATGCACCTTGAGGGGCGAGCCCTCCGACATCCAGATCCTGGCGTATTTCTCCGCGGATTTCCTCGGGCGTATGTTGAGTACGATGCCGTTCAGTACCAGCCACCAGAGCGGGCGCGGCAGATCCACCACGCGCGGATCCCACAGGAACTGCTTCAGGTATGTGCGCAGTGCGGCAGCAGTCGCTGCTTCGGGCGTGCCGAGGTTGATAAGCAGGACGCCCGCCTTTGCCGTCATGGCGCGGAAAGCGCGCTGGAGAGCAGCTTGGCGGTGATATCGACGATGGGGATGATGCGGTCGTAGGCCATGCGCGTCGGTCCGATGACGCCGACCGAGCCGACGATGCGGCCATTTGCTTCGTATGGCGCGGTAATGACGCTGCACTCATCGAGCGGAGCCAGTCCGGATTCGCCGCCGATGAATACCTGTACGCCTTCGGCGCGGTTGCTCATGTCGAGCAATTGAACGAGGCCGGTACGCTGCTCGAAGAGCGCAAAGAGTTCGCGCAGGCGGTTCATGTTCGAGGAGATGTCCTCGATTTCGAGCAGGTTCTTTTCGCCCGAAATGACGTATTGGGTCGAAGTCTCGGCGGCAGCCTCGTTGCCGGCCTCCAGGGCAGCGGACATCAATTCCGTCATGTCCGCGCGCAACTGGCGCAGTTCCTCGTGCACCCGGCTGCGGATCTCGCGGAAGTCCAGTCCTGCGAAGTTCTGGTTCAGGTAGTTCGCCGCGCTGACCAGCTCGGAGGGCGCATAGGCGCGCTGGGTGAAGAGAATGCGGTTTTGCACGTCGCCTTCGGCGGTGACGATGATGAGCAGGATGCGCTTTTCCGACAGACTTAGGAATTCGATCTGGCGGATCTTCGGCATCATGCGGCGCGGCGCCACCACGACGCCGGCGAAGCGCGTCAGCTCCGAGAGCAGCTGCGACGCGGCACTGATCAGGCGCTGCGGCTGGTCCGGCTGCAGGTGGCCCTCCAGTTCATGGATCTGCTCCTCCGGCAGGGGACGTACCGTGAGCAGGCTGTCCACGAAGAAACGGTAGCCTCGCGGCGTCGGCACCCGACCCGCGGAGGTATGCGGGCTGGCGATGAAACCCATCTCCTCAAGGTCGGACATGACATTGCGCACCGTGGCCGGAGAGAGTTCGAGGCCGGAGTGCTTCGAGAGGGCACGCGAGCCCACCGGCTGACCCTCGGCGACGTAGCGCTCGATCAGGGTCTTGAGCAGGATTTGGGAACGTTGGTCGAGCATCGGATTCATTGTATTTAATTTGGCGGCTCCGCGCTGCAATCGCAAGGGGTGGATTTGTGGTTAAATTTGCGCCATGGATACCGCCTTCCGCACCATCGCCCTGATTGGCAAGTACAAAAGCCCGGAGATCGCCGAATCGCTGATGATTCTGGCGGATTTCCTCAGGAGCCGCGGCATCGGCGTGCTCGTCGAGGAAGGCACGGCTGCCCTGGTCGGCGAAAATGGCTATTCCGTTGCCTCCTATGACGCAATTGGTGCGCAAGCCGACCTGGCCGTCGTTTTGGGCGGCGACGGTTCCATGCTGACAGCCACGCGGCGCCTGGCCGACGCCGACGTGCCGCTGGTCGGTGTCAACCAGGGCCGCCTGGGGTTCATGACTGATCTGGCGCGCGACTCCATGCTGGACGTTGTCGCCGACCTGCTCGACGGTCAGTACAAGAGCGAGCAGCGCTACCTGCTCGATGCAGCGGTATGGCGCGAAGGCGCGATGGTGTTTCAGACCCGGGCGCTCAACGACGTGGTGGTGAACAAAGGCGACCTTGGACGCATGATCGAGTTCGCCGTCTCCATAGACGGCGAGTTCATCTATAACCAGCGCTCGGACGGGCTGATCGTCGCCACCCCGACAGGCTCTACTGCCTATGCCCTTTCAGCCAACGGGCCGATCCTGCATCCGGCCGTGCCCGGCATAGCGCTGGTGCCGCTCTGCCCTCATGCCTTGTCGAACCGGCCCATCACGGTAAGCGACGCGAGCCGCATCGAGATCGTCCTGCATGCCCCCCACCGCGCCCGTGTGCATGCCGACGGCCAGGAAAAGTTCGACCTGGATTCGGGTGACCGCGTCAGCGTGGCGCGCTCCTCACGCTTCATCCGTTTCCTGCATCCGCTCGGCTACAGCTATTTCGCCATGCTGCGCGAGAAGCTGCACTGGAGCGAGACCCCGCGCAGCTACTGATGCTCAGGCGCCTGTACATCCGCAACTATGTCATCGTCGACGAACTCGAGCTGGAGTTCTCCTCCGGCTTCGGCGCACTGACCGGCGAGACGGGCGCAGGCAAGTCGATCCTGGTCGACGCCCTGTCCCTCGTGCTGGGCGAGCGGGCCGATGCTGCTTCCGTGCGTGCCGGTCGCGACAAGGCCGAGATTTCCGCCGAGTTCGCCGTGGCTGAAGGCAGCCTGCTCTCCGCTTGGCTGGCGGCGGGGGACTTCGATGCCGACGCCTGTCTGCTGCGCCGCGTGATCGATTCCGCAGGACGCTCACGCGCATATATCAACGGCGTGCCGGCAACGTTGAGCCAGTTGCGCGAGGCGGCGGATTTTCTCGCCGACATACACGGACAGCACGCCCATCATAGCCTGCTGCGCGCTGATGCCCAGCGACAGCTGCTCGACGGCTTGGCCGGACAGCGGCCGCTGGCGGCGGAGGTGGCGGACCTGCATGCCGCCTGGCGCGAGGCGCGCGAGGCGCGCCTCGCGGCTGAGAAGAACGCCGAGGCGATCGGCCGCGAGCGCGACATGCTGGCCTGGCAGGTGAAGGAAGTCGCGGCGCTTGGCTTCGATGCGGCGGAATGGGCGGAGATCAGCCAGGAGCACCGGCGCCTGGCCCATGCTGCCTCGCTGCAGGAAGGCGTGACCCAAGCCATCGAAGAACTCTCGGAAGGAGAAATGGCGGCCATGTGGCAGGTCGAGCGCATCGGCGCCCGCCTGCGCCAGCTGATGACCTACGATCCCGCCTTGAAGGACACGCTTGAGATCATGGAGAGCGCCCAGATCCAGCTGCAGGAGGCGGCGCACGCCCTGCGCCATTACCGCGACAAGGTCGAAATCGATCCGGTGCGTCTGGCTGAAGTCGAGCGGCGCATCCAGGCGGTGCAGGATGTATCGCGGAAATACCGCGTGCAGCCCGACGGTCTGCCTCATTTGCTGGCTGGCTGGGGCGCGCGGCTGATCGAACTGGAAACCCTGCAGGACCCCGCCGCGCTGGCCGGGCGCGAGGCGCAGACGCTGCGCGACTACACCGGTCGCGCCGAAGTATTGAGCATGGGCAGGCGCGGAGCCGCCGACGCACTCGGCAAGGAGGTCACTGCGGCCATGCACAAGCTTGCCATGCCGGGCGGCAGCTTCGAGGTGGCGATGGAGAAGCTGCCCCAGGGCGCATCCTTCGGCCTGGAGAATGTCGAGTTCCGTGTCAGCGCGCATCCTGGCCAACCCTCCGGCCCCCTCTCGAAAGTGGCCTCCGGCGGGGAGCTGTCACGCATCGGGCTCGCCATACAGGTTATCGCCTCTGCCGCCGGCAACGTGCCTACGCTGGTGTTCGACGAGGTGGATGTCGGCATCGGCGGCGGCGTGGCGGAGATCGTCGGGCGCCTGTTGAAGCAGCTTGGTGCAGATCGTCAGGTGCTGTGCATCACCCATCTGCCGCAGGTGGCGGCGCAGGCCGATTGGCACTGGACCATCGCCAAGGAAGGGGCCAGCGACGGCGTGGCGAGCCGCGTTACGCCGCTGGATCGCAACGGCCGCATCGAGGAGATCGCCCGCATGCTGGGCGGCGTGAAAATCACGCAGACCACCCGCCGGCATGCATCGGAGATGCTCGGTTACTGAACCGAAGCGGAAATGCCTGTGATCGTGGCGATGCCCGTGGCGATGAAAACGCCGGCGGCAGCGAACCTGATCGCCTTCATCGGCAGTTTTTGCGCCAGCGCTTCGCCGACCAGGACGGCCGGAATGTTGGCCGCCAGCATGCCCAGCGTGGTGCCGAGCACCACAGCCGCCAGCGCTTCGAAGCGCGCGCCCAGCGCCACCGTGGCCAGCTGCGTCTTGTCGCCCATCTCGGCGAGGAAGAAGGCGATGACGGCGGTGACGAAGGCGCCGGCGCGGTGCAGCTTGGGATCGTCGTCGAGCGCGTCTGGGTGCAGTGCCCACAGGCCGAAACCGACGAACAGCAGGCCGGTCGCCCAGGGCAGCACCTGCGGCGAAATCTGCTTCGCTAGCCAGACGCCGGCCGATCCGGCCAAGGCGTGGTTGGCGATCGTCGCGACGAAGATGCCGGCGACGATGGCGGCCGGTTTGCGCAGTCGGGCGGCGAGCACGAAGGAAAGAAGCTGGGTTTTGTCGCCGATTTCCGCCAGGGCGACGAGAAGGGTCGAGGTGAGGAAGGCTTCCAAGATTAGCGACTGCTCCGCATTGCCGGCAAGCGGCCGACGGCAAGCCGCCGCTCAGTCATGCTTCTTGTTTGGGCAGTTGGACTTGATGCAGTCGGCGTAGAGATAGAGGGCGTGCTCGTGTACCTGGAAGCCGCGTTCCCGGGCGATCTTGTTCTGTCGTTTCTCGATCTCCGAATCGTAGAACTCTTCCACCTTGCCGCACTGCAGGCAGACGAGGTGGTCGTGGTGCTTGCCCTCGTTGAGCTCGAACACCGCCTTGCCGGACTCGAAGTAGTGTCGTTCGAGCAGACCGGCCTGCTCGAACTGCGTCAGCACGCGGTAGACCGTGGCGAGCCCGATGTCCATGCCTTCGACGAGGAGCGCCTTGTAGACGTCCTCGGCCGTCATGTGGCGGCTGCCGGTGTCGGCCTGGACTTTCTGGAACAGGTCGAGGATCTTCAGGCGCGGGAAAGTCGCCTTCAGACCGATGTTTTTCAGATCTTGCGAATTGCTCATGTTAACGGCGGGGTGGAGGGTATGATCGGTATGATATAGTCTTGTGCGTCGCTTGAGAATTCCCGCATACACGGTCCCGCATGAGATACCTGCGCCTGATTCCCGTCCTCTTGCCGCTGTCCGCCTGTTCCAACGTGCAGATGCCGGACGTCACCTCTGCCATCACACCCTACAGGATCGACATCCGCCAGGGCAACTACATCTCGCAGGACATGGTGGCGCAACTCAGGCCGGGCATGACCCGCGACCAGGTGCGCTTCATCCTCGGGACGCCGCTCGTGACCGACATTTTCCATGCCGACCGCTGGGACTACATCTACCGCTTCAAGCCGGGCCGCGGAGAACTGCAGCAACGGCGCCTGGCTGTTTTCTTCGAGGACAACAAGCTGGTGCGGGTCGCCGGCGACGTGACCGGCGCCGAAGCCGGGGAAGCTCAGGCCAACGCGGAAACCGCCGGCGCGGCGCGCAGCCGCATCATCGAGATCGAGCCGGATCCCGCTTTGAAGAAGACGGCGGATGCCAAGCAAGCCGAAGACGCCAAGAAGGCCGAGACGGCTTCGCCGGAAGCGGACAAGAAATAACCTTCCCGCAGCCGGGACCTCAACAAGCGGAGCAGACAATGAGAATCGCGATCGCCGGCAGTTCCGGCCGCATGGGGCGCATGCTCATTGAGACCGTCCTCAAGGCCGAGGACATGCAATTGGCCGCCGCCCTGGACGTGGCCGGGAGCGCCTGCGTTGGCAAGGATGCAGGCGAACTGGTCGGCGCACCCTGCGGCGTCGCCATTAGCGCCGACTTCGACGCCGCGCTGACCGGCGTCGATTGCCTGATCGATTTTACCCGGCCGGCCGGGACGCTGGTGCATCTGGCCTCCTGTCGCAGACAGGGGGTGGCCATGGTCATCGGCACCACCGGCATGGAGGCCGAGCAGAAAAAGGCTATCGAGGATGCCGCGCGCGACATCCCCATCGTCTTCGCGCCGAACATGGCAGTGGGGGTGAATCTCGTCTTCAAGCTGCTCGACACCGCCGCCCGCGTGCTGGCGCAGGGCTACGACATCGAGGTGGTCGAGGCGCATCACCGCCACAAGGTCGATGCGCCTTCCGGCACCGCCCTGCGCATGGGCGAGGTGGTGGCTGCGGCGCTCGGCCGCGACCTGAAGCAGTGCGCCATCTACGGCCGCGAGGGCGTCACCGGCGAGCGCGACCCCTCGACCATCGGCTTCGCCACGGTGCGCGGCGGCGACATCGTCGGCGACCACACCGTCCTGTTTGCCGGCACCGGCGAGCGCGTCGAGATTACCCACAAGGCGGCCTCGCGCATGCCCTATGCATTGGGCAGCCTGCGCGCGGCGCGTTTCCTCAATGGTCGCAAGAACGGGCTTTATGATATGCAGGATGTCCTCGGGTTGCGCTGAAATTTGCAGGGCGGGGAGTCCTTGAGGTAAAATTCGAAAGTTTTTCCCGAGCGGGATGGGCCAACAGCCCGTCCCGCTTCGCATATCTACAACTATCCGCAGCATGTTCCGGTCATCGTCCGGGCGTGCCTGCGCAGTGCCGACAGGAGCGCTTAAGTGTCTGATTTTCCGAAAGCCATCCTCGCCTTAGCGGATGGCACGGTATTTCGCGGAATCGGCATTGGCGCCACGGGTTCCAGTGTTGGCGAGGTGGTGTTCAACACCGCGATGACCGGCTATCAGGAAATCCTCACGGATCCCTCCTACTGCCGGCAGATCGTCACCCTGACCTATCCCCACATCGGCAACACGGGTGTCAATCGCGAGGACTGCGAGGCGGTCAAGGTGCATGCGGCCGGCCTGGTGATCCGGGATCTGCCGCTCCGGTTGTCGAATTTCAGGGCAGAACGGAGCCTGGATGACTATCTGAAGGCCGAAAACGTGGTCGCCATCGCCGGAATCGATACGAGGAAGCTCACCCGCATTCTGCGCGAGAAGGGCGCCCAAAACGGCTGTCTGGCCGCAGGGGAGGTCGACGAGGAAAAGTCAGTCGCCGCGGCACGGCAATTCCCCGGCTTGGCCGGCATGGACTTGGCCAAGGTTGTCAGCACCGACAAGTCCTACGCCTGGAGCGAAGGCGAGTGGGCGCTCGGCAAGGGCCATGTCGCGCCGGAGACTTCGCGCTTCCATGTCGTCGCCTACGACTACGGCATCAAGCGCAACATCCTGCGCATGCTGGCTTCGCGCGGTTGCCGCGTCACCGTGCTGCCGGCCCAGGCGCCGGCCGCCGAGGCGCTGGCCCTGAATCCAGACGGCGTCTTCCTCTCCAACGGCCCGGGCGATCCCGAGCCCTGCGACTACGCCATCGCCGCCATCCGCGAGATCCTGGCGCGCGGCATCCCGACCTTCGGCATCTGCCTCGGCCACCAACTGATGGGACTGGCCTCCGGCGCGAAGACGGCAAAAATGAAGTTCGGCCACCACGGCGCCAACCATCCGGTGAAGGACCTCGACAGCGGCCAGGTGCTGATCACCAGCCAGAACCACGGCTTCGCCGTCGATGCGCAATCGCTGCCGGCCAACCTGCGCGTGACCCACGTCTCGCTCTTCGACGGCAGCCTGCAGGGCATGGTGCGCACCGACGTGCCGGCCTTCTGCTTCCAGGGCCACCCCGAGGCGAGCCCGGGGCCGCACGACCTGGCTTATCTGTTCGACCGCTTCATCAGGATGATGCAGGAAAAGAAGGCGCAACATGCCTAAGCGCGCAGATATCCACTCGATCCTCATCATCGGCGCCGGCCCGATCATCATCGGTCAGGCCTGCGAGTTCGACTATTCCGGCGCCCAGGCCTGCAAGGCCCTGCGCGAGGAGGGCTACAAGGTCGTCCTGGTCAACTCCAACCCGGCGACGATCATGACCGACCCGGAGATGGCCGACGTCACCTACATCGAGCCGATCCACTGGACGGTCATCGAGAAGATCATCGCCAAGGAGCGTCCCGATGCACTGCTGCCGACCATGGGCGGCCAGACGGCGCTCAACTGCGCACTCGACCTGGCCCGGCACGGCGTGCTGGAGAAATACGGCGTCGAGATGATCGGCGCCTCGCGCGAGGCCATCGACAAGGCCGAGGACCGCGAGAAGTTCAAGGCGGCGATGACCCGGATCGGCCTCGGTTCGGCGCGTTCCGCCATCGCCCACAGCATGGAGGAGGCGCTGCAGGTGCAGGCCGCCCTCGGCTTCCCGTCCATCATCCGCCCGTCCTTCACCATGGGCGGCAGCGGCGGCGGCATCGCCTACAACAAGGAAGAGTTCGTCACCATTTGCGAGCGCGGCCTGGAGGCCAGCCCGACCAAGGAACTGCTCATCGAGGAGTCGCTGATCGGCTGGAAGGAATTCGAGATGGAGGTTGTCCGCGACCGCAAGGACAACTGCATCATCGTCTGCTCCATCGAGAACCTCGACCCGATGGGCGTGCATACCGGCGACTCGATCACCGTGGCGCCGTCGCAGACGCTGACGGACAAGGAATACCAGATCATGCGCAACGCCTCGATCGCGGTGCTGCGCGAGATCGGCGTCGATACCGGCGGCTCCAACGTGCAGTTCGCCATCAATCCGGCCGACGGCCGCATGATCGTCATCGAGATGAATCCGCGCGTCTCGCGCTCCTCGGCGCTGGCCTCGAAAGCCACCGGCTTTCCCATCGCCAAGGTGGCGGCCAAGCTGGCCGTGGGCTACACGCTGGACGAGCTGCGCAACGAAATCACCGGCGGCGCGACGCCGGCCTCCTTCGAGCCGTCGATCGACTATGTCGTCACCAAGGTGCCGCGTTTCGCCTTCGAGAAGTTCCCGCAGGCCAACGACCGTCTGACCACCCAGATGAAGTCGGTGGGCGAGGTGATGGCCATCGGCCGCACCTTCCAGGAGTCGCTGCAGAAGGCCCTGCGCGGGCTGGAAACCAGCGTCTATGGCCTGGACGAGATCGAGGCCGACGAGGATGTCATCGAGCAGGAGCTCGCCAATCCCGGCGCCGAGCGCATGTGGTATCTCGGCCAGGCCTTCCGCGACGGCATGAGCCTGGAGAAAGCCTTCCAGCTGACGAAGATCGACCCTTGGTTCCTCGTCCAGATCGAAGACATCGTGCGCGAGGAAGGGCGGCTCGCCGGACAGAAGTTGCACGACTTCGATGCCGACGAGATGCGGCGTCTGAAGCGCAAGGGTTTCTCCGACCGGCGCCTGGCGAAGCTGCTCGACACCAGCGAGACCGCCGTGCGCATGCACCGGCAGGCGCTCGGCGTGCGACCGGTGTTCAAGCGCGTCGACACCTGCGCCGCCGAATTCGCCACCCACACCGCCTACATGTATTCCACCTACGAGGAGGAATGCGAGGCGAACCCGACCTCCCGCAAGAAGATCATGGTGCTCGGCGGCGGCCCCAACCGCATCGGCCAGGGCATCGAGTTCGATTACTGCTGCGTGCACGCGGCGCTGGCCATGCGCGAGGACGGCTACGAGACCATCATGGTCAACTGCAACCCGGAGACGGTATCGACCGATTACGACACCTCCGACCGCCTCTACTTCGAACCGCTCTCACTGGAGGACATCCTCGAGATCGTCAACGTCGAGCAGCCGACCGGCGTCATCGTGCAGTTCGGCGGCCAGACGCCGTTGAAGCGTGCGCTCGACCTGGAGGCCAACGGCGTCCCCATCATCGGCACCAGCCCGGACATGATCGACGCCGCCGAGGACCGCGAGCGCTTCCAGAAAATGCTGCACGAACTGGGCCTCAAGCAGCCGCCCAACCGCACGGCGCGCACCGAGACGGACGCCATCCGCCTGGCCGCCGAGATCGGCTATCCACTGGTGGTGCGGCCGAGCTACGTGCTGGGCGGCCGCGCCATGGAGATCGTGCACGAGCAGAAGGACCTCGAGCGCTACATGCGCGACGCCATCAAGGTCTCCAACGACTCGCCGGTGCTGCTCGACCGCTTCCTCAACGACGCCACCGAGGTGGACGTCGACGCGCTGTCCGACGGCCGGCAGGTGATCATCGGCGGCATCATGCAGCACATCGAGCAGGCCGGCGTGCATTCGGGCGACTCCGCCTGCTCGCTGCCGCCCTACACGCTGTCCAAGGAAGTCCAGGACGAGCTGCGGCGCCAGACCGAGCAGATGGCCAAGGCCCTCAATGTCGTGGGCCTCATGAACGTCCAGTTCGCCATCCAGGACGGCACGGTGTATGTGCTGGAAGTGAATCCGCGCGCCTCGCGCACCGTGCCGTTCGTCTCCAAGGCCACCGGCCTGCAGTTGGCCAAGGTGGCGGCGCGCTGCATGGCCGGCCGCTCGCTGGCCGAGCAGGGCGTCACGCGCGAGATCGTGCCGCCCTACTACTCGGTCAAGGAAGCGGTGTTCCCCTTCGTCAAGTTCCCCGGCGTCGACACCATCCTCGGCCCGGAGATGAAGTCCACCGGCGAAGTGATGGGCGTCGGCCGCAGTTTCGCCGAAGCCTTCGTCAAGTCGCAGCTCTCCGGCGGCACGAAACTGCCGAAGTCCGGCAAGGTCTTCATCAGCGTCAAGGAGCAGGACCGCGCCAAGTCGGTCGAGGTGGCGAAGGAACTGGCCGACCTTGGCTTCAGCCTGCTCGCCACGCGCGGCACCGGCGCGACGATCGCCGCCGCCGGGCTCAAGGTCACGGTGGTGAACAAGGTCGCCGAAGGCCGGCCGCACATCGTGGACATGATCAAGAACAACGAGGTGGCGCTGATCATCAACACGGTCGAGGAGAAGCGCCAGGCCATCGCGGACTCGCGCTCGATCCGTACTAGCGCCCTGGCGCAGCGCGTCACGGTCTACACCACCATCGAGGGCGCGCGGGCGGCCTGCGCCGGCCTGCGCCACCTGGCCGGGCTGGAAACCTATTCCCTGCAGGCGCTGCACGCTGAGTTAACATAGAGAGAGCGCCATCCGCCGGGCCGCCCGAGGATGGTGCAGTCAACAACATGGAGCGGGTGCAGCCCGCGAACAGCCGTCACCCCCTTCCGCGGGAAGGGGGCTGGTGGAAAGGTAGTCAAATGAGCAAGGTACCCCTCACCAAGTCGGGCGCGGAGAAACTGCGCCAGGAACTGCACAAGCTGAAGACCGTCGAACGGCCAAATGTCGTCGCGGCCATCGCTGAGGCGCGCGCCCACGGCGATCTCTCCGAGAATGCCGAATATGCCGCCGCACGCGAGCGCCAGAGCTTCATCGAGGGGCGCATCCAGGAGATCGAGGGGAAACTCGGTAACGCCCAGATCATCGACCCGAAGCTGCTCGATGCCGACGGTCGTTGCGTCTTCGGCGCCACGGTCGACCTGGAGGACCAGGAGAGCGGGGCCAAGGTCACCTACCAGATCGTCGGTGAGGACGAAGCCGATCTGAAGAACAGCAAGATATCCATCTCCTCGCCCATCGCACGGGCCCTGATCGGCAAGTACGCCGGCGACATTGCCGAGGTGAAGGCGCCTGGTGGCACGCGCGAGTACGAAGTCCTCGACGTCCGTTACCTCTGAACTGCCGTGAGCCGACTGGCGGACAGCCTTTACGTGCTTCTCCTGACCCTGTGGGTGGGTGGCCTCTGGACCATCGGCTTCGTTGTTGCGCCGTCCCTGTTCGCCGCGCTCAAGGATCGCGTGCTCGCCGGCGAACTGGCGGGCAACCTGTTTGGCCTCATCGCCTGGATCGGCATCGCCAGCGCGGCCTATCTGGTCGGCTACCTGCTGGCCTGCCGGCGCCGGGCGGCATTCAAGTCAGGATTTCTCTGGGTCATCCTGTTAATGCTGGCTTTGACCCTGGCGGGACATTTCGGCATCCAGCCGATCCTCGCCCAACTGAAAGCGGAGGCTTGGCCGCGCGGCGTCATGGATAGCGCGGTGAAAAGCCGGTTCGCCACCTGGCATGGCGTGGCCAGCGGCTTGTATGTGCTGCAGAGCCTGCTTGGTGCGGTGGCCGTCCTGCTGCAGCGAAAGGCGTAGGTAATCTACTTGCGCAGTCGTCGGAGTGGGGCGGCCGGCCGTGCGGAAGGTTTTTTTCCGGCCCGGGCTGCGGGCTTGACGGCTGGCCTTGCGGCTGCGGGCGCTTCCGGGTTGGCGCGATACACCACCAGAATGTTGCCGATATGCTGCACCGGGGCGGCTTCCAGGCTGTCGCAGAGCTTTGCGAAGAGGGCTTCGCGCGCCTCGCGCTCGGTGCCGTAGACGCGCACCTTGATCAGTTCATGGGCTTTCAGGCCGCGGTCGATTTCGGCAAGCACTGCGTCGCTGAGGCCGTTCTGGCTGATGCTGGCGACCGGGTTGAGGGTGTGGGCGCGGGCGCGCAGGGCGCGACGCTGGGATGAAGTCAATTCGGACATGTCGGGATTTTACGCGGTGAAGAAGCACAAGACCAGCAAGGCCTGGATGCACGAACATGTCACCGACCACTATGTCCAGCGGGCCAAGGCGGAGGGCTGGCGCTCGCGCGCCGCCTTCAAGCTGATGGAAATCGACGACAAGGACAGGTTGCTGCGTCCCGGCATGACGGTAGTCGACTTGGGCGCCGCCCCGGGCGGCTGGTCGCAGGTGGCGGCCGAGCGGACCGGCAGCAGCGGCCGGGTGCTGGCGCTGGACCTGCTGGACATGGCACCGGTGGCCGGAGTGAAGTTCATCAAGGGCGACTTCCAAGAGGATGCCGTGCTGGCGGAGCTGACTTTGCGTCTGGCCGGGCGGACGGTGGATCTTGTGATTTCCGATATGGCCCCCAATATCTCGGGCATCGCCGTCTCCGATCAGGCGCGGGCGATGCATCTGGCGGAACTGGCGCTGGAATTCGCCCACAGTCATTTGAAACCCGGCGGGAATTTTCTGGTCAAGACCTTCCAGGGACAGGGTTTCGATGCCTTCCGCAAGTCGATGGCAGCGGCGTTCGAGAAGGTGGTCGTGCGCAAGCCGAAATCCTCGCGCGACCGCAGCAGCGAGGTTTACCTGCTCGGCCTGGGTTGTCACCCACAGGCCGAAGAGGGTTAATCCCCGCGTCTTCCCGGTTTGCACGGGGGAGGGAACGGTCTTAGAATGCATGAGTCGCAACAGATATAGCGGCCCCTGACGGGCCATAGAGGAATCGCTTGAACAATCTTTTCAAGAATCTCGCCATCTGGCTGGTCATCGGCATCGTGCTGATGACTGTCTTCAACCAGTTCAGCACGCGCCAGGTGGCGCAGAACACGCTCGAATACTCGCAGTTCCTCGATGAAGTGAAGGCCGGGCGCATCGCCAAGGTGGTGATCCAGGGCCGCACGCTCGAGGCGACCACTACCGAGGGCAAGAAGATCACTTCCTATGCGCCGCCCGACCTGTGGATGGTGAGCGATCTGCTCAAGAACAACGTCAAGGTGGTGGCGAAACCCGAGGAGGAACAGTCCTTCCTCATGAACATCTTCGTCTCCTGGTTCCCGATGCTGCTCCTGATCGGCGTCTGGATCTTCTTCATGCGCCAGATGCAGGGCGGCGGCAAGGGCGGTGCCTTCTCCTTCGGCAAGTCGCGTGCGCGCATGATGGACGAGTCGACCAACACCGTGACATTCGCCGATGTCGCCGGCTGCGACGAAGCCAAGGAGGACGTCGCCGAGCTGGTCGACTTCCTGCGCGACCCCTCCAAGTTCCAGAAGCTGGGCGGGCGCATCCCGCGCGGGGTGCTGATGGTCGGCAATCCCGGCACGGGCAAGACTCTGCTGGCGAAGGCGATTGCCGGCGAGGCGAAGGTGCCGTTCTTCTCGATTTCCGGCTCCGACTTCGTCGAGATGTTCGTCGGCGTCGGCGCGGCGCGCGTGCGTGACATGTTCGAGCAGGCCAAGAAGCATGCACCCTGCATCATCTTCATCGACGAGATCGACGCGGTCGGCCGGCAGCGTGGCGCCGGGCTGGGCGGCGGCAACGACGAGCGCGAGCAGACCCTCAACCAGCTGCTGGTCGAGATGGACGGCTTCGAAGGCACTGCCGGCGTGATCGTCATCGCCGCCACCAACCGTCCCGACGTGCTCGACCCGGCCTTGCTGCGTCCGGGCCGCTTCGACCGCCAGGTGGTGGTGCCGCTGCCGGACATCCGCGGCCGCGAGCAGATTCTCATGGTGCATATGCGCAAGGTGCCGATGGCGCCGGACGTCAAGGCCGACATCATCGCCCGCGGCACGCCGGGCTTCTCAGGCGCCGACCTGGCCAACCTGGTGAACGAGGCGGCGCTGTTTGCCGCGCGCGGCAACAAGCGCCTGGTGGAGATGGACGATTTCGAGAAGGCCAAGGACAAGATCATGATGGGCGCCGAGCGCCGCTCGATGGTCATGCCCGAGGAGGAACGCCGCAACACCGCCTACCACGAGTCGGGCCACGTGCTGGTGGCGAAGCTCCTGCCGAAGACCGATCCGGTGCACAAGGTCACCATCATCCCGCGAGGCCGGGCGCTGGGCGTGACCATGCAGTTGCCCGAGCAGGACCGCTACAGCCAGGACCGCGATCGCCTGCTCAACACCATTGCCGTGCTCTTCGGCGGACGCATCGCCGAGGAGATTTTCATGAACCAGATGACCACCGGCGCCTCGAACGATTTCGAGCGCGCCACCGACATTGCCCGCCGCATGGTGACGCAGTGGGGCATGTCCGACGAGCTCGGCACCATGGTCTACGGCGAGAACGAGGGCGAGGTGTTCCTCGGCCGCTCGATCACCACCCACAAGAACGTCTCCGAAACGACCATGCAGAAGGTCGACGCCGAGATCCGCCGCATCATCGACCAGCAGTACGGCCTGGCGCGGCGCCTGATCGAGGAGAACCGCGACAAGGTCGAGGCCTTGACCCAGGCCCTGCTCGAATGGGAAACCCTCGATGCCGACCAGATCGACGACATCATGGCCGGCAAGCCGCCGCGCGAGCCGAAGCGCGCCAAGCCGCCGGCCGGCACGCCGGCCGACAATTCTCCGGGCGCGGCGCCCAACGCGGCCGCGCCGGCGTAAGCCGGCCTGACACAAGAGGCCGGATCGGACAGCCGATCCGGCCTGTTTTTTTATGAAGCCCGAACTGATCTGCGGCAAATACCGCCTGCCCCTCGATCGCCCGCTGCTGATGGGCATCATTAATGTCACGCCGGATTCCTTCTCGGACGGCGGCCGTTACTTCGACCCGGCCGACGCCGTCGCGCATGCGCGGCAACTGGTCGAGGAGGGCGCAGACCTCCTCGACATCGGCGGCGAGTCCTCGCGGCCGGGGGCGCAATCCGTCCCGCTCGGCGAGGAGTTGCTCCGCGTCCTGCCGGTGGTCGAGGCGCTGGTGGAACTGGATGTGCCGATTTCCATCGATACGGTGAAGCCCGAAGTGATGCGACGGGCCGTGGCTTCCGGCGCTGCCTTCATCAACGACATCGCCGCCTTGCAGATGCCCGGGGCGCTGGAAGCGGCTGCCGAATCGGGTGCCGCCGTGTGCCTGATGCACATGCAGGGCGAACCGCGCACCATGCAGAGCGACCCGCGCTATGGCGACGTGGTGGCCATGGTGCATGAGTTTCTCGCCCGGCGCGTGGCGGCGGCGCAGGCGGCTGGCATCCCCGTCGAGCGCATCGTCGTCGATCCCGGCTTCGGCTTCGGCAAGCGGCTCGAGCACAACCTGGACCTGTTGCGGCACTTGGACAGCTTTGCCGAGCTGGGTGTCGGTGTGCTGGCCGGCCTGTCGCGCAAGTCGATGCTCGGCGAGATCACGGGACGAAAAGTCAGTCTGCGCGACTCGGCGAGCGTGGCTGCGGCGCTGCTGGCGGCGCGGAATGGGGCTAAAATCCTGCGCGTGCACGACGTGGCGGCGACGCGGGACGCCCTGGCGGTCTGGCAGGCCGTGGAAAACAGGATTAAAACATGACCCGAAAATACTTCGGCACCGACGGAGTGCGCGGCACGGTGGGCGAGGCGCCCATCACGCCCGACTTCGTCATGCGCCTCGGCTACGCCGCCGGCACCGCCCTGGTGGCGCGCGAGCATTTGCCGGCCGGGGAGCATCCCGCCGTACTGATCGGCAAGGACACGCGCATTTCGGGCTACATGCTGGAAGCGGCGCTGGAGGCCGGCTTCGCCGCGGCCGGCGTGGATGTGATGCTGACGGGCCCCCTGCCGACGCCGGCCATCGCCTATCTCACCCGCGCCCTGCGCCTGCAGGCCGGGGTGGTCATCTCGGCCTCGCACAACCCCTATCCCGACAACGGCATCAAGTTCTTCTCCGCCGGCGGCACCAAGCTGCCCGACGCGGTCGAGGCCGAAATCGAGTCGCGGCTGGAGCAGCCGATGGGCTGCGCTGCGCCGGCCCGGCTCGGCAAGGCGCGCCGGGTCGACGACGCGGCCGGACGCTACATCGAATTCTGCAAGAGCACCTTCCCGAACGAACTCGACCTGCGCGGCATGAAGATCGTGGTCGATTGCGCCCATGGGGCGGCCTACCACATCGCACCCAAGGTATTCCACGAGCTAGGCGCCGAAGTGCGCGCCATCGGTGCCGATCCGAACGGGCTCAACATCAACGACAAGGTGGGGGCAACTTCGCCGCAGGCCCTGCAGCAGGCGGTGGTGGCGCTGGGCGCCGACCTCGGCATTGCTCTCGACGGCGACGGCGACCGCGTAATGATGGTCGACGCCAAGGGCAGGCTCTACGACGGCGACCAGCTGCTCTACGTCATCGCGTGCAGCCGCCTCGCCAACGGCGGCCTGGCCGGTGTGGTGGGCACGCTGATGACCAACCTGGGCATGGAGCACGCCCTGGCCAAGCTTGGCGTGTCCATTGTGCGCGCCAGGGTCGGCGACCGCTATGTGCTGGAGACCCTGATCGAGCGCGGCTGGAAGCTGGGCGGCGAGAATTCCGGCCACATCATCTGCCTGGACCGCCACACCACGGGCGACGGCATCGTCTCCGCCCTGCAGGTGCTGGCAGCCCTGCGTCTGCAGCAAGCCAGCCTCGAACACGCCTGTGCCGGCCTGACGCTTTACCCGCAGACGCTGGTGAACGTCAAGCTGCCCAGCGACTTCGACTGGCAGCAGCGCCCCGAGATCGAGTCGGCGCGGCTCGCTGCAGAAAAGGAGCTTGGCGATGCCGGCCGCGTGCTGCTGCGCGCCTCCGGCACCGAGCCGCTGCTGCGCGTCATGGTCGAGGGCCGCGAGGCGCGGCAGGTCGCCGCCCTGGCGCGCGGCATCGCCGACGCCGTGCAGCGCGCTGCGGCGTGATCGGTCTGCTGCAGCGCGTCTCCTCGGCGCGTGTCGAGGTTGGCGGCGTGACGATCGGCGCCATCGGCCGCGGGCTGCTGGCGCTGGTCTGCGCCGAGCGTGGCGACGACGAGGCATCTGCCGGACGCCTTCTCGAGCGCTTCCTCGGCTACCGCGTTTTTTCCGATGCGCTGGGCAAGATGAACCTGAGCCTGCGCGACGTCGGCGGCGGCCTCCTGCTGGTGCCGCAGTTCACGCTCGCCGCCGACACCGACAGCGGCAACCGTCCCAGCTTCACGCCGGCCGCGCCGCCGGCGCAAGGGCAGCAGCTGTTCGATTTCATGGTTGCACGCGCGAGTGAACTGCATCACGACATCGCGTCCGGTCGCTTCGGCGCCGACATGCAGGTCTGCCTGGTTAACGATGGCCCGGTCACATTCTGGCTGCGCGTGCCGCCCCGCGGCTGAAGGAATCGGCATCCTTGACCGCCGGCGCCGTGATTGCCGCTTGTCTCGTTATTCCGTCGTGCGTGGCTGCGATCGCATCATTCCGGCGGGCATCTATGTCCCTGGCTGTCTGCCGGCTGCCGAGGCATTGCTTGGGTGCCTTATTTGAATTTGACCGAGGAGTGTCGAGAAGCTAGAATCACCGGCTTTTGGCGAACTTGGAACGGGCTGGTTCATGCGGCGCAAACTGGTGGCGGGCAACTGGAAGATGCATGGCGGCCTTGCCCGCAATCGCGATCTGCTGCACAGCTTGGTGCAGGCCATCGGCAGGGGGGGCAATGCCGATTGCGCCGTCTGCGTTCCGTTTCCCTACCTCTTTCAAGCGCAGGAACTTCTTAAAGGCACGGCAATCGCCTGGGGTGCGCAAAGCTTGTCCGAACACGCCCAGGGTGCCTATACGGGCGAGGTCAGTGCAGCCATGCTGGTCGATTTCGGCTGTCGCTATGTCATCGTCGGTCATTCCGAGCGGCGCAGCCTGTACGGCGAAAGCAATGAAACCGTGGCGACTAAGTTTCTGGCGGCAGTGAATGGCGGCCTGACGCCGATTCTTTGCCTCGGCGAAACGCTGGAAGAGAGGGAGCGGGGCGTCACGGAGCAGGTCATCGCGGCGCAGTTCGATGCGGTGATGCAGGTCGCGGGCGTGAGCGGGTTCAACCAAGCAGTCATTGCCTACGAACCGGTCTGGGCCATCGGCACAGGACGAACGGCGACGCCGCAGCAGGCGCAGGACGTGCATGCATCCATCCGCGGCCGGCTTGCGTCGAGCGATGCGGCGCTGGCACAGCGCATGCAAATCCTATACGGGGGCAGCGTCAAGCCGCAGAACGCCGCCGAACTGTTCGGCATGGCGGATATCGACGGCGGCCTGATCGGCGGCGCCTCGCTGGTGGCGCAGGATTTCCTGGCGATCTGCGAGGCGGCCTAACACCTTATAGGAGCTGAGATGGAAGGCTTTCTTTTTTCCCTCGTATTAACGCTGCACATTCTTGTGGGCGCAGCTGTGATTGGCCTTGTCCTGCTGCAGCACGGCAAAGGCGCCGACATGGGAGCGGCTTTTGGCGGCGGCGCCTCGGGCAGCCTGTTCGGCGCTTCCGGCTCGGCCAATTTCCTCAGCCGAACCACGGCGGTCCTGGCTACGGTTTTCTTCATTACCAGCCTGGCGCTGAGTTACATGGCGACATCGCGCACCCAGGCGCCGGCCAGTGTCATGGAGCAGATGCAGACCCAGCCGACGAAGCCTGCTGAACAGGCACCGGCACCAACTGAAACGGGTACCGACTCAAAGGCCAAGGAAATACCGAAGTAAGAGATGCTGCGGCGCAAAAAAGAAGATATAATTTCTTCTTGCGTCGTCATAAGGAAATATGCTGCTCTGTCAGGACTTGCGGACGGAGCACGGAATACATGCCGACGTGGTGAAATTGGTAGACACGCTATCTTGAGGGGGTAGTGGCGAAAGCCGTGTGAGTTCGAGTCTCACCGTCGGCACCAGAAAACGAAGTTTCAGAGAAGGCTAATGCCCGCGTGTGCTGGCGTTATGCCGGAATTAAATCCTACGGACCCGTTACGAACCGGCTCCGACAAGCTGCAGGAACAAGAAGGGCTCGGTGGATAGGTCGGGCAAGACCATCCGCAAAGACTATGTTGGAAAACTATTTTCCTGTCCTCGTCTTCATACTCGTCGGCCTGGCCTTCGGGTGTGTCCCCATCTTCCTTGGCTGGCTGATTGCTCCCAACCGGCCGGACAGTGAAAAGCTCTCCCCTTTCGAATGCGGTTTCGAGGCTTTCGAAGACGCGCGCATGAAGTTCGACGTGCGCTTCTACCTGATCGCCATCATCTTCATCCTGTTCGATCTGGAAATTGCCTTCCTCTTCCCCTGGGCGGTGATCTTCAAGGACATCGTCGGCTCCGATGTGATGCGGTTGTTCGGCTTCTTCGAGATGATGGTCTTCATCGGCATCCTGGCCATCGGCTATGTCTACGCCTGGGCCAAGGGCGCCCTCGACTGGGAATAAGCGGACCATGAGCATCGAAGGCGTCTTCGAAAAGGGCTTCGTCACCACCACCCTCGACACTGTCATCAACTGGACACGCACCGGCTCGATGTGGCCGATGACCTTCGGCCTGGCCTGCTGCGCTGTCGAGATGATCCATGCCGGTTGCTCGCGCTACGACCTCGACCGCTTCGGCATCGTCTTCCGCCCCAGCCCGCGCCAGTCCGACGTGATGATCGTCGCCGGCACGCTGACCAACAAGATGGCGCCGGCGCTGCGCAAGGTGTACGACCAGATGGCCGAGCCGCGCTGGGTGGTATCGATGGGCTCTTGCGCCAATGGCGGCGGCTATTACCACTATTCCTACTCCGTCGTGCGCGGCTGCGACCGGATCGTGCCGGTGGACATCTATGTGCCTGGCTGCCCGCCGACGGCGGAAGCGCTGCTCTACGGGCTGATCCAGCTGCAGAACAAGATCAAGCGCACCAGCACCATCGCGCGCTGAACCGGGACCGATTGAAAACATGAGTGCCAGGCTCGACACGCTTTGCCAGAACCTGCAGAACGCCCTCGGCGAGCGCATCCGGAACATTCGGACGGCCGTCGGCGAAGTCACCCTCGAGGTGGCAGCCGAGCACTACCTCGATACGGCGAAGCTCCTGCGCGACCACCCCGACCTGCGCTTCGAGCAGTTGATTGACCTGACCGGCGTGGACTACTCGGCCTGGGGCGACGGCGCCTGGAGCGGCCTGCGCTTCGCCGTAGTCTGCCATCTGCTCTCGGTGTCGAAGAACTGGCGCTTGCGCCTGCGCGTTTTTGCCCCCGATGACGGTTTTCCGGTGCTGCCCTCAGTGGTTGGCCTGTGGAACAGTGCCAACTGGTACGAGCGCGAGGCCTTCGATCTTTACGGCATCCTCTTCGAGGGTCACCCCGACTTGCGCCGCATCCTCAGCGACTACGGCTTCGTCGGCCATCCCTTCCGCAAGGATTTCCCCATCTCCGGCCATGTCGAGATGCGTTACGACCCGGAACAGAAGCGGGTGATATACCAGCCCGTCACCATCGAGCCGCGCGAGAACACGCCGCGCATCATCCGCGAGGAAAACTACGGGGATGCGGGCCATGGCTGAGATTCGCAATTACACGATCAATTTTGGACCGCAGCATCCGGCGGCGCACGGCGTGCTGCGCCTGGTGCTGGAGCTCGACGGCGAGGTGATCGTGCGCGCCGATCCGCACATCGGCCTGCTGCACCGCGCCACCGAGAAGCTGGCAGAGACCCGCACCTGGCTGCAGACGCTGCCCTACCTCGATCGCCTCGACTACGTTTCCATGATGTGCAACGAGCACGCCTACTGCCTGGCGGTGGAGAAGCTGCTCGGTGTCGAGGTACCGCTGCGCGCCCAGTACATCCGCGTCATGATGGACGAGGTGACGCGCATCCTCAACCACCTGCTCAACATCGGCACCCACGCCCTCGACATCGGCGCCATGACCATGGTGCTATACACCTTCCGCGAGCGGGAAGACCTGATGGACGTGTACGAGGCCGTCTCCGGCGCCCGTCTGCATGCCGCCTACTATCGTCCGGGCGGCGTATACCGCGACCTGCCGGAGCGCATGCCGCAGTACGAGGTGTCGAAGTTCAAGAACGCCGACACCGTGAAGCGCCTCAACGAGAGCCGCCAGGGCTCGCTGCTCGATTTCATCGAGGACTTCACCAATCGCTTTCCGACCTATGTCGATGAATATGAGACCCTGCTCACCGACAACCGCATCTGGAAGCAGCGCACCGTCGGCATCGGTGTGGTCTCGCCCGAGCGGGCGCTGGCCCTCGGCTTCACCGGCCCGATGCTGCGCGGTTCCGGCGTCGAGTGGGACTTGCGCAAGAAGCAGCCCTACGAGGTCTACGACCGCATGGAGTTCGACGTGCCGGTCGGCGTCAATGGCGACTGCTACGACCGTTATCTCGTGCGCATCGAGGAGATGCGCCAGGCCAACCGCATCGTCAGGCAGTGCATCGACTGGCTGCGCAAGAACCCTGGCCCGGTCATCACCGACAACCACAAGGTGGCGCCGCCGCCGCGCGAGAAGATGAAGGCCAGCATGGAAGAGCTGATCCATCACTTCAAGCTGTTCACCGAGGGCATGCACGTGCCGCCGGGCGAGACCTATGCCGCCATCGAGCACCCGAAGGGCGAGTTCGGCGTCTACGCCATCTCCGACGGCGGCAACAAGCCCTATCGCATCAAGCTGCGCTCGCCCGGCTTCCCGCACCTCGCCGCCACCGACGAGATGGCGAAGGGCCACATGATCGCCGACGCCACGGCCATCATCGGCACCATCGACCTGGTGCTGGGCGATACGGACCGATAACACTATGCTGAGCCAGGACGCACTTCAGAAAATCGACCGCGAGATCGCCAAATACCCGGCGGAGCAGAAGCAGTCCGCCGTGATGGCGGCCTTGGCCATTGCCCAGATGGAACAGGGCTGGCTGTCTACTGAAACCATGGAGGCGGTGGCGCGTCACCTCGGCATGGCGCCGATGGCGGTGTACGAAGTGGCGAGCTTCTACAACATGTACGATCTCGCTCCGGTCGGCAAGTACAAGATTACCGTATGTACCAACCTGCCGTGCGCGCTCTCCGGCGGCGTGCATGCCGCCGACTACCTCAAGCAGAAACTCGGCGTCGGTTTCAACGAGACCACGGCCGACGGCCGGTTCACCCTGAAGGAAGGCGAGTGCATGGGCGCCTGCGGCGATGCGCCGGTGCTGCTGGTGAACAATGTGCGCATGTGCAGCTTCATGCAGCCGGAGCGGATCGATGCGCTGCTCGGGGAATGCAAGTGATGGGCGCCCTCGGCTTCATCCTGAACGCGGAAGAGGGCGAGCGCAGCTGGCGCCTCGCCGAGTACGTCAGCCGCGGCGGCTACACGGCCCTGAAGAAAATCATCAACGAGCAGATCCCGCCTGAAAACATCGTCGCCGAGCTGAAGAAGTCCTCGCTGCGCGGCCGCGGCGGCGCCGGTTTCCCGACCGGCCTCAAGTGGAGCTTCATGCCGCGCCAGTTCCCCGGCGCCAAATACGTTGTCTGCAACTCCGACGAGGGCGAGCCGGGCACCTTCAAGGACCGCGACATCCTGCGCTGGAACCCGCACATGGTGATCGAGGGCATGATCATCGCCGGCTACGCCATGGGCTGCGCGCGCGGCTACAACTACATCCACGGCGAGATCTGGGACATCTACAAGCGCTTCGAGGAAGCGCTGGAGGAGGCGCGCGCGGCGAAGCTGCTGGGGAACAACATCCTCGGTTCCGACTTCAGCTTCGAACTGCAGGCTCACCACGGTTACGGCGCCTACATCTGCGGCGAGGAGACCGCGCTGCTCGAATCCATCGAGGGCAAGAAGGGTCAGCCGCGCTTCAAGCCGCCGTTCCCCGCCAGCTTCGGCCTCTACGGCAAGCCGACCACCATCAACAACACCGAGACCTTCGCCTCGGTGCCGTACATCATCAACGAGGGCGGCGAGAAGTTCCTCGATCTGGGCAAGCCGAACAACGGCGGCACCAAGCTGTTCTCCGTCTCCGGCCACGTCAACCGGCCCGGCAATTTCGAGGTGCCGATGGGCACGCCGTTCAAGGACCTGCTCGAGATGGCGGGCGGCATGCGCGGCGGGCGCAAGCTGAAGGCGGTGATTCCCGGAGGCTCCTCCGCGCCGGTGCTGCCGGCCGACGTCATCATGGATTGCACGCTCGACTACGACTCGATCGCCAAGGCCGGCTCGATGCTCGGCTCCGGCGCGGTCATCGTCATGGACGAGACCACCTGCATGGTAAAGGC
Organism: uncultured Rhodocyclaceae bacterium; assembly: GCA_964475635.1. GTDB lineage: Bacteria > Pseudomonadota > Gammaproteobacteria > Burkholderiales > Rhodocyclaceae > Desulfobacillus. Next base: position 103,831 of record CAYYXS010000002.1, on the reverse strand, counting down.
GCTCGAGCGCCTGTCCTACTTCTACTTCGAGGAATCCTGCGGCCAGTGCACGCCCTGCCGCGAGGGCACCGGCTGGCTCTACCGCGTCGTGCACCGCATCGAGCACGGCGAGGGCCGTCCCGAGGACCTGGATCTGCTCAACAGCGTCACCGACAACATCATGGGCCGCACCATCTGCGCCCTCGGCGATGCGGCCTCCATGCCGGTGAAGAGCTTCGTCAAGCACTTCGGCACGGAGTTCGAGCACCACATCCGGAACAAGACATGCTTGGTGCCCGAAGACGTGCAGCGCGCCGGCAGCGGCTTCTTCAAGGTGGTCTGACCCATGCTCGAAATCGAGATCGACGGCAAAAAGACCGAGGTGGCCGACGGCAGCACCGTGATGGATGCCGCCCATCAGCTCGGCATCTTCGTGCCGCACTTCTGCTATCACAAGAAGCTCTCCATCGCCGCCAACTGCCGCATGTGCCTGGTGCAGGTGGAGAAGGCGCCCAAGCCCCTGCCGGCCTGCGCCACGCCGGTGACCAACGGCATGAAGGTGTTTACGCACTCCGAGGCCGCCGTCAAGGCGCAGAAGGGCGTGATGGAGTTCCTCCTCATCAACCACCCGCTCGATTGCCCGATCTGCGACCAGGGCGGCGAGTGCCAGCTGCAGGATCTCTCCGTCGGCTACGGCCAGAGCGCCTCGCGCTACCAGGAAGAAAAGCGCGTGGTGGTGAACAAGAACCTCGGCCCGCTCATCTCGACCGACATGACGCGCTGCATCCACTGCACGCGCTGCGTGCGCTTCACGCAGGAGATCGCCGGCTGGATGGAGCTCGGCCAGGCCTTCCGCGGCGAGCACGCCGAGATCATGCCCTTCATCGAGAAGACGGTCGACTCCGAGCTCTCCGGCAACGTCATCGACCTCTGCCCGGTCGGCGCGCTGACCTCGAAGCCCTTCCGCTTCGCCGCCCGCACCTGGGAGCTGTCGCGCCGCAAGTCGGTCAGCCCGCACGACGGCCTCGGCGCCAACCTGATCGTTCAGGTCAAGCACGACAAGGTGCTGCGCGTCCTGCCGCTGGAGAACGAGGGCGTCAACGAGTGCTGGATTTCCGACAAGGACCGCTTCTCCTACGAGGCGCTGAATTCCGATGCCCGCCTGACCAGGCCGATGCTCAAGCAGTGCGGCGAATGGCGCGAGGTCGACTGGCAGACGGCACTGGAATTCATCGGCACGGACCTCAAGCGCGTCGTGCGCGAGCATGGCGCCGCCGCCTTTGGCGCGCTGGCCTCGCCGCATGCCACCCTGGAAGAGCTTCATCTGCTGCAGAAATTCGTGCGCGGAGCCGGCTCGGAAAACATCGATTGCCGTCTCCGGCAGACTGATTTTTCCCTCGACGGGAAAGGCGTGACGCCGTGGCTCGGCCTGCCCATTGCCGGCTTACCGGCGCTGGATCGCGTCCTGGTCGTCGGCAGCTTCCTGCGCAAGGACCATCCGCTGCTGGCCCAGCGACTGCGCCAGGCGGCGAAGAAATTTACCCGCGTCAGCCTGCTGCATGTCGCCGACGACGACCAACTGATCAACTTGCACGCAAAATCCATCGTCGCACCGTCCGCGCTGGCCGCTGAACTGGCCGGCATCGTCAAGGCGGCGGCCGAGGCGAAGGGCGCCGCCGTCGATGCGGCGCTGGCCGGGGTGCAGCCTTCAGCGGCGGCGAAGGCCATCGCCGAGAGCCTGGTTTCTGGCGAGAAGGGTGCCATCTTCCTCGGCAATTTCGCCCAGCAGCATGCCCAGGCGTCGCCCCTGCATGCCCTGGCGCAGAAGCTGGCCGAGCTGACCGGCGCGTGCTTCGGTTATCTGGGCGAGGCGGCCAACTCGGTCGGCGGCTACGTCGCCAAGGCGGTGCCCGGCGCCTCGGGCCTCGATGCGGCGCGCATGCTGGCCGAACCGCGCAAGGCCTACTTCGTCCTGCACGCCGAGCCCGAACTCGACTGCGCCAATCCGGCCCTGGCCATGGCTGCGCTGAAGGGCGCCGACCTCGTGGTGGCGATGACGCCGTTCAAGACGCGCGCCCTCGACTACGCTCATGTGATTCTGCCGATCGCGCCGTTCACCGAGACCTCCGGCACCTACATCAACACCGAGGGACGCGTGCAGGGCTTCCACGCCGTGGTCAAGCCGCAGGGCGAGACGCGCCCGGCCTGGAAGGTGCTTCGGGTGCTGGGCAACCTGCTCGGGCTTGCCGGCTTCGAACATGACAGCTCGGAAGCCGTGCGTGCCGAGGTGCTGGGCGGCAAGCCGGTTTCCGTGGCCGAGCGCCTCAACAACAAGGCCGCCGGTATCGCCATCAGCCTGACTGCCGGAACGCCGGCGCTGCAACGCATAGCCGACGTGCCGATCCATTTCGCCGACCCGCTGGCGCGCCGCGCCCCATCGCTGCAGAAGACGCGTGACGCGGCGCCGCCCGCCGCGCGCATGAACGCCGCCACGCTGTCCAGGCTGGGCCTGGCTGCCGGTATGCGGGTGAAAGTCAGTCTCGGCGGTACGGCGATATTTGCCGCGCAGCTGGACGCCGGCGTGCCCGACGGCTGCGTGCGCGTCGCCGCCGGCCACGAACTGACTTCCGGACTGGGCCCGCTGCAGGGCGAGATTACCGTGGAGCGCGCGTAATGGAAAACGTCGTTCTCCAGTTCTTCCAGTGGTTCTGGAACCTGTTCGGCCTGTGGGATGCCCTGTGGGCCGTCGTCAAGCCGGTCTGGCCGCTGGCCTGGGTGATCATGAAAATCGTCGCCATCCTGGTGCCGCTGCTGTTGTCCGTGGCCTACCTGACCTTCTGGGAACGCAAGATCATCGGCTGGATGCAGGTGCGCATCGGCCCCAACCGCGTCGGGCCGTGGGGATTGCTGCAGCCGATCGCCGACGGCATGAAGCTGTTCTTCAAGGAAGTGCTGGTTCCCACCGGTGCCAACAAGGCGCTGTTTTTCGTTGGGCCGGTGATGGCCATCGCACCGGCGCTGGCCGCCTGGGCGGTGGTGCCCTTCTTCGACGGCGGCGCCCTGGCCGACATCGATGCCGGCCTGTTCTACGTCCTGGCCATGACCTCGATGGGCATCTACGGCGTCATCATCGCCGGCTGGGCCTCCAACTCGAAATACCCCTTCCTCGGCGCCATGCGCGCCTCGGCGCAGATGGTCTCCTACGAGATCGCCATGGGCATGGCCCTGGTGACGGTGCTGATGATCTCCAACAGCCTCAACCTCTCCGACATCGTCCGCGCCCAGGGCCGCGGCTGGTTCGCCGAGCACGGCGCCGGCTTCCTCTCCTGGAACTGGATCCCGCTGCTGCCGATGTTCGTCGTCTATTTCATTTCCGGCGTGGCCGAGACCAATCGCGCGCCCTTCGACGTGGTCGAGGGCGAATCCGAAATCGTCGCCGGCCACATGGTCGAATTCTCCGGCATGGCCTTCGCCATGTTCTTCCTCGCCGAATACGCCAACATGATCCTGGTGGCGACGCTCACCTCGGTGCTGTTCCTCGGCGGCTGGCTGTCGCCGGTCGGCTTCCTGCCAGACGGCTTCCACTGGCTGGCGATCAAGATCTCTTTCTTCCTGCTCATCTACCTGTGGATCCGCGCCACCTTCCCGCGCTATCGCTACGACCAGATCATGCGCCTGGGCTGGAAGGTCTTCGTCCCGCTGACCCTGCTGTGGATCGGCGTGATCGGCACCTGGATGGTGACGCCGTGGAATATCTTCAAGTGAGGGATAAGATGAACAGCCCCCACGCTCGCTACGCTACGCAGCCCCCCGCGGGGGCGCCGGCCTCCCCTGGGACGGCCCGGCAGGAGGCCTGACAATGGGTGCCAAGGACTTCCTCAACAGCCTGCTGCTCAAGGAGCTCTTCAAGGGCATGCAGTTGACCGGGCGCTACATGTTCGCGCCGAAGATCACCGTGCAGTATCCGGAGGAGAAGACGCCGCAGAGCAACCGCTTCCGCGGCCTGCACGCCCTGCGCCGCTACCCGAACGGGGAAGAGCGCTGCATCGCCTGCAAGCTGTGCGAGGCGGTCTGCCCGGCGCTGGCCATCACCATCGAGTCGGCCGAGCGCGAGGATGGCTCGCGCCGCACCACGCGCTACGACATCGACCTGACCAAGTGCATTTTCTGCGGCTTCTGCGAGGAGGCCTGCCCGGTCGACGCCATCGTCGAGACGCGCGTGCTGGAATACCACGGCGAGAAGCGCGGCGACCTCTACTACACCAAGCAGATGCTGCTGGCGGTGGGCGACAAGTACGAGGCGCAGATCGCCGCCGACCGCGAGCAGGACGCCAAGTACCGGTGACGCCCATGGATTTCAAGACCGCACTCTTCTACATCCTCTCGGCGATCCTGGTGATCGCGGCGCTGCGCGTCGTCACTGCGCGCAACCCGGTGCATGCCGTGCTGTTCCTGGTGCTGACCTTCTTCAACGCCAGCGGCCTGTGGCTGCTGCTGCAGGCGGAGTTCCTCGCCATCGCCCTGATCGTGGTCTACGTCGGCGCCGTGATGGTGCTGTTCCTCTTCGTCGTCATGATGCTCGACATCAATCTGGAGCGCCTGCGCCAGGGCTTCTGGGGCAACCTCTGGCTGGGCGGCCCGATCGCCCTGCTGATGGTGGCCGAGATGGTGGCGGTGCTCTCGGCGCGCAGCTTCGGGCTCGAGGTCCTGCCGGCTCCCGCACCGTCGGCGGCAGGCGTCTCCAACACCAAGGCGCTGGGCGTGGCGATCTACACCGACTACGTCTATCCGTTCGAGCTGGCCTCGGTGATCCTGCTGGTGGCGCTGATCGCCGCCATCGTGCTCAACCTGCGCCAGCGCCGTGACACCAAGCAGCTCGACCCGGCCAGGCAGATCGCCGTCAAGCGCAAGGACCGCGTGCGCATCGTCTCGATGCCGGTGGAGAAGGACTGACCCCATGCCCAGCCTGAACCATTTCCTGATCCTCGGCGCCGTCATCTTCTCGGTCGGCGTGGTCGGCGTCTTCCTCAACCGCAAGAACCTCATCGTCCTGCTGATGGCCATCGAGCTGATGCTGCTGGCGGTCAACATGAACTTCGTCGCCTTCTCGCATTTCCTCGGCGACATGGGCGGCCAGGTGTTCGTCTTCTTCATCCTGACGGTCGCCGCGGCGGAGGCCGCCATCGGCCTCGCCATCCTGGTCGTGCTGTTCCGCAACCTGCGCACGATCCACGTGGACGATCTGGACAGCCTGCAGGGATAACCATGAGCGCAATGCACCCCCTCGCCCTCTACGTGCCGCTGGCGCCGCTCGCCGGCGCCATCGTCGCCGGCCTGTTCTGCCGCGTCATCCCGCGCTGGCTGGCACACACGGTGACCATCCTCGGCGTGGCGCTGGCCTTCCTCCTTTCCGTCCTCATCTTCCAGGATGTGACGGCCGGCCACAGCTACAATGCCGCGGTCTACACTTGGCTCGCCAGCGGTGGCCTGAAGATGGAGGTGGGCTTCCTCGTCGATCCGCTTACCGTCACCATGATGCTGGTGGTGACCTTCGTCTCGCTCATGGTGCACATCTACACCATCGGCTACATGCACGACGACCCGGGCTACAACCGCTTCTTCAGCTACATCTCGCTGTTCACCTTCTCCATGCTGATGCTGGTGATGAGCAACAACTTCCTCCAGCTGTTCTTCGGCTGGGAGGCGGTGGGCCTCGTCTCCTATCTGCTGATCGGCTTCTGGTACACGCGGCCGACGGCGATCTACGCCAACCTGAAGGCCTTCCTGGTGAATCGCGTCGGCGACTTCGGTTTCCTGCTTGGCATCGGCTTGATCGCCGCCTACTGCGGCAGCCTGGATTACGTGCAGGTCTTCGCCCAGAACCAGAAGCTTGCCGGCATGACCGAGGCAGTGACGGGCTGGCCGCTGATTACCGCCATCTGCATCGGCCTGTTCGTCGGCGCCATGGGCAAGTCGGCCCAGGTGCCGCTGCACGTCTGGCTGCCCGACTCGATGGAAGGCCCGACGCCGATCTCGGCCCTGATCCACGCCGCCACCATGGTCACGGCGGGCATCTTCATGGTCTCGCGCATGTCGCCGCTGTTCGAGTTTTCGGAGGCGGCGCTGTCCTTCGTCATCGTCATCGGCGCCGTCACGGCGCTGTTCATGGGCTTCCTCGGCGTGGTGCAGAACGACATCAAGCGCGTGGTGGCCTATTCGACCCTGTCCCAGCTCGGCTACATGACCGTGGCCCTGGGCGCCTCGGCCTATTCGGTGGCGATCTTCCATCTGATGACTCACGCCTTCTTCAAGGCGCTGCTGTTCCTCGGCGCCGGCTCGGTCATCATCGCCATGCATCACGACCAGGACATCCGCAACATGGGCGGCCTGAGGAAGTACATGCCGGTCACCTGGATCACCTCCCTCGTCGGCTCGCTGGCGCTGATCGGCACGCCGCTCTTCGCCGGCTTCTATTCGAAGGACTCGATCATCGAGGCGGTGGCCGCCTCGCACATCCCCGGCGCCGGCTTCGCCTATTTCTGCGTCGTGGCGGGTGTCTTCGTCACCGCCTTTTACTCCTTCCGCATGTACTTCCTCGTCTTCCACGGCGAGGAGCGTTTCGGCAAGCCGCACGAGCGCCACGGCCACGAGATCGAGCCGGACGAGGAAGAGCACGAGACCAACCACCACCACGGCCTCGCTCCCGGCCAGAAGCCGCACGAGACGCCCTGGGTGGTGTGGCTGCCGCTGGTGCTGCTGGCCATCCCCTCGGTGCTGGCGGGCTATGCCATCGGGCCGATGTTGTTCGGCGACTATTTTGGCGGCTCGATCTTCGTCAACCACGAGACGCACCACGCCATGGCGGAACTGAAGAACGAGTTCCACGGCGCCCTGGCCATGGCCCTGCACGCCTTCACCACGCTGCCCTTCTGGTTTGCCCTGGCCGGCGTCGTGCTGTCCTGGTTCTTCTACCTGAAGCGTCCGGATATTCCGGCGGCGGTCAAGGACCGGGCGGAGGCCATCTACACGCTCCTGGAGCAGAAGTACTACTTCGACCGCTTCAACGACTGGTTCTTCGCCGGCGGCGCGCGCCTCGTCGGCCGCGGCCTGTGGAAAGGCGGCGACCAGGGGTTGATCGACGGCGTGGCGGTAAACGGCTCGGCCCGTGTGGTCGGCTGGGTGGCCTCCATCGTGCGTCTGTTCCAGTCCGGCTACATCTACCAGTACGCCTTCTCCATGATCATCGGCGTCTTCGTGCTGCTGACCCTGTGGCTGAACCGCGCTTAGGAAAACAATAAATGACCGGCCTGCCTCTGCTCAGTCTCGCCATCTGGCTGCCCATCGTCGGCGGCCTGCTGGTGCTTGCCACCGGTTCCGACCGCAATGCCGGCCTGGCGCGGCTGCTGGCCCTTGTCGCTGCGTTGGCCGGTTTCCTCGTCACCCTGCCGCTCTACACCGGCTTCGATGCCGGCACCAGCGCCATGCAGTTCGGCGAGCTGCGCGAATGGATTCCGCGCTTCAACGCGCATTACCGGCTCGGCGTGGACGGCATCTCCGTGCTGTTCATCCTGCTCAACAGCTTCATCACCCCGCTGGTGGTGCTGGCCGGCTGGAAGGTGATCGAAGAGAAGGTGGCCCAGTACATGGCGGCCTTCCTCATCATGTCCGGCCTGATGAACGGTATCTTCGCCGCGCTCGACGCCGTGCTGTTCTACGTTTTCTTCGAAGCCTCGCTGATCCCGATGTACATCATCATCGGCGTCTGGGGCGGGCCGAACCGGGTCTACGCGGCGTTCAAGTTCTTCCTCTACACGCTGCTCGGCTCGCTGCTGATGCTGATCGCCCTGATCTGGCTGTTCTTCCAGTCCAGCTTCAGCTTCAATCTGCTCGACTGGCATGCCCTGCCGATTCCGCTGGAGGCGCAGAAGCTGCTGTTCTTTGCCTTCCTCCTGGCCTTCGCCGTCAAGGTGCCGATGTGGCCGGTGCATACCTGGCTGCCGGACGCTCACGTCGAGGCGCCCACCGGCGGCTCGGTGGTGCTGGCGGCGATCATGCTGAAGCTGGGCGCCTACGGCTTCCTGCGCTTCTCGCTGCCCATCGCGCCGGACGCCTCGCGCGAGCTGGCCTGGCTGATGATCGCCCTGTCGCTGATTGCCGTGATGTACATCGGCTTCGTCGCCCTGGTGCAGACCGACATGAAGAAACTGATCGCCTACTCGTCGATCTCGCACATGGGCTTCGTCACCCTCGGTTTCTTCATCTTCAATTCGCTCGGCGTCGAAGGCGCCCTGGTGCAGATGATCTCGCACGGCTTCGTCTCCGGCGCCATGTTCCTCTGCGTCGGCGTCATGTACGACCGCGTGCACAGCCGGCAGATCGCCGACTACGGCGGCGTGGTGAATACCATGCCGAAGTTTGCCGCCCTGTTCATGCTCTTCGCCATGGCCAATTCGGGCCTGCCCGCCACCAGCGGCTTCGTCGGCGAGTTCATGGTCATCCTTGGTGCGGTGAAATACAACTTCTGGATTGGCGCCGCCGCCGCGACCACCCTGATCCTCGGCGCCGCCTACACCCTGTGGATGTACAAGCGGGTGGTCTTCGGCGCCGTGGCCAACCACCATGTTGCGGAACTCACTGACATCGGTGTGCGCGAGTTCGTCGTCCTCGGCCTGCTTGCCTTGAGCGTGATGGCCATGGGCCTCTATCCCTTCCCCTTCACGGAAGTGATGCACGCCTCGGTGGACAACCTGCTGAAGCACGTCGCCGTGCCAAAGTTTTGACTATGGCGATGACGGTGTACAGCCTCTGTTTCCCTCACCCCCAGCCCCTCTCCCGCGCAGGGAGAGGGGAGCTTCGTGAGCCGCTGGCGCGGCTGGCACGGGATTGACCATGATCAACTTCGTGATGCCCGATCTCTACCCCGCCTCGGCGGAGATCTTCCTGCTCATCATGGCCTGCGTACTGCTGCTGGTCGACCTGCTCGCCCGCGGGCAGCGCTGGCTGGTCTACATGCTTGCCCAGCTGACCCTGGCCGGCTGCTTCGGCATCACCTTTTTCACCCTCGACGGGCAGGCGGTGACGACCTTCAGCAACATGTTCGTCGACGACCTCTTCACCGACTTCCTCAAGCTGGCCCTCTACCCGGCGGTGGCCATGGTGCTGGTCTACAGCCGCGGCTACCTGGCGGCGCGCAATCTCGACAAGGGCGAGTTCTACGTGCTGGTGCTGTTCGCCACGCTGGGCATGATGGTGATGATCTCGGCCAGCCATTTCGTCAGCCTGTATCTGGGCATCGAGCTGCTGGCCCTGTCGATGTACGCCCTGGTGGCGATCGACCGCGACTCGGCGCGCGCCACCGAGGCGGCGATGAAGTACTTCGTGCTCGGCGCCATGGCCTCCGGCCTGCTGCTCTACGGCATGTCGATGGTGTATGGCGCGGTGGGCAGTTTGGAAATCGCCGAAATCGGCCAGCGCATCGCCCTGGGCGGCGGCAACCGGACGGTGCTGGTGTTCGGCCTCGTCTTCGTCGTCGCCGGCCTCGCCTTCAAGCTGGGCGTGGTGCCGTTCCACATGTGGGTGCCCGACGTCTATCACGGCGCGCCGACGGCAGTGACGCTGCTGCTCGGCTCGGCGCCGAAGCTGGCGGCGCTGGCCATCGTCCTGCGCCTGCTGGTCACCGGCCTGGCCGAACTGGCCGAGCACTGGCAGGTGATGCTGATGATCCTCTCGGCGCTGTCCATCGCCCTGGGCAATCTTGCCGCCATCGCTCAGTCGAATCTCAAGCGCATGCTGGCCTATTCGGCCATCTCGCACATGGGCTTCATGTTGCTTGGCGTGCTGGCCGGCATCGTCGGCGGCGACCCGCGCTTCGCGCTGAACGCCTACAGCTCGGCGACGTTCTACGTCATCGCCTACGTGCTGATGAGCCTGGGCGCCTTCGGCATGATCCTGCTGCTCTCGCGCGCCGGCTTCGAGGCCGAGAACATCGAGGATTTCAAGGGCCTCAACAAGCGCAGCCCCTGGTTCGCGGCCATCATGCTGATCCTGATGCTGTCGATGGCCGGCATCCCGTTCTTCGTCGGCTTCTTCGCCAAGCTGGCGGTGCTGCAGGCGGTGGTCGCCGCCAAGCAGATCTGGCTGGCGGTGTTCGCCGTGATGTTCTCGCTGGTCGGCGCGTTCTACTACCTGCGCGTGGTGAAGGTCATGTACTTCGATGCGCCGACCGACAATTCGCCGATCGAGGCGCCGCGCGACATGCGTTTCCTGCTCTCGGTAAACGGCCTTGCCGTGGCCGTCATCGGCCTGCTGCCCGAGGGTGTGCTCGAGTACTCCATCTACGCCACCTACGCCTTCCTCGTCGGCGGCTGATCCCCACCAAAAGGTCAGTCTCCCCGGCACGGCGGGAACGCCTCCCGCAGTGCCGGGGAGCCATTCCTGCGCCTAGTCCACGATGTCCGTCCTGGTACTTTCGACGAAGGCGCACACATCCGCCTTCTCCGCGGCGGGGACCTTGAAATGCGCCAGCGTATCGTGCAGGTGCTGCGTGAAGCGCGCCCAGTCGCTTTCCGTGATGCCCATGCCGCGGTGCGAGGTCTTGTTGTCGCGGCCGGTGTAGAGCGTCGGCCCGCCGGCGTTGGCGCAGAGAAAGTCGATGAGCAGCTGCTTCTCTCGGGCGACGCCGTCCGTACCGCGGTTCTGCCAGAAGCGGCCGAGCTGCGGGTCGGCGATCAGGCGGGAGAGCAGATTGTTGGCGACGGCCGAGATGGCGTCGTAACCGCCGAGGCGGGCATACAGGCTGTCAGGCATGTTCCTACTCCTTGTCGTGTTGAGGAGCCGACAGGGTAGGGTGCCGGGCCGATCCTGTTGTGACCGGGGCGTGGTTTGCGCGTGATATTTTCGTGACGGCTCACTCCGGCGCAGTGAGCAGGTAGCCGACGCCAGCCACGGTGCGGATGGCAAGTTCGGGCGCCTTGTCGCGCAGGCGGCGCATCAGCGAGCGCAGGGAAGATTCGCCGACCAGCCGGCCGTGCCAGACGACGCGCTCGATCTCCGGCGTGCCGGCCACCCGGTTGCGCTGGCGCACCAGGTGATTCAGCAGCGCCAGCTCCTTGCGCGTGAGCAGCACCGGGATGCCGTTGAGCATCAGGGCGAGCGGGGAATCGTGGAATTCGTAACCGGCGCCGAGCGCCACGCCGCGTTGCGCGCCGGGGCGCCGCTCGCGCTGGCGGTGCAGCTCCTGCTCCAGCCGCGAATGCCGGAGGTTGTTGCGATACGCCTGTATCAGCGTGCCGCAAACCGTCAGGAAGGGGCGCAGCGATTCGGCGAGGGCCTGGTGGTAGCCGCCGGGACGGTTGGCGATGCCGGCCACGCCGAGCAATTCGCCGCCGCCGTAAAACGGCATGCCCATGAACGAATCGAGCGGCGGATGCCCCTGCGGCAGTCCGCCGCTGCGCGGATCGCCGGCGGGATGGTTGGAGATGACCAGCTGCCCGCTGCGCATCACCGCCCCATAGAGCGAATCCGGTCGCGAGAAGACCATGCCTTTTTCGCGAGTCTCGTCGTAAAGGCGCCGGGTTTCCGGGCTCCAGGCGATGTTCGTCGTCGCATAGCTCTTGATGTACGGGCTGCCGTCTTCCGCATGGAAGATCTCGCCGATGAAGCCGTACTCGCTGCCGGTGAGCGCCAGCAGCGCATCGAGCAGGCCGCCGAACAGGCTGTAGGGATCCGTCTCGGCGATGAATTGCGACAGGATGCCGGAAACCGATTGCAGCAGGGCACGATCGGAGACGCGGGCGCCCGGCGCGGACGGCCCGGCCTGGCCGGCGGAGATTGAAGGCGACGATACATTTTCCAGGCGATCGGGTGCGCTTCGGGCTTTCATGCCGTCGATCTTAGCCCGCCGGTCAGCGGCGCCCATGAGGCATATCAAGTGCGCACCGGCCGGCATGCGCTTGTCCGACCGGGAAATGCGCGCGCAGGGCGCGCTCGCCGGCTGCCGTGAAGCAGATGACGCGCGAGTCGTGTGCGCGGCTCGCCCAGCCGAGTTCGAGCACCCGCCGCAGCAGGGCCGTGCCCGCCGTTCCCGCCAGGTGATGGCGGCGCTCGCTCCAGTCGAGGCAGGCGCGGCAGACGGGCCGGCGCCCGGCGTTCAGATCGGCCGCGGCGATCCCCAGCTCCGCGAAGCGCCTGAGGCCGGCGGCGGTGAGTTCGAGTCGGCCGTCGCGCCACTGCAGCGCCCCCTGCTGCAGCAGGCTCTCGTAGAGCGTCACCGCCAGTTCGCCGGCGAGATGGTCGTAGCAGCTGCGTGCCTTGCGCAGGGCGGGCTCGCGCGGACTCGAGCGCAGGCGCAGCGCCCCGGTGCGGAATGCCACGCCCATCAATGTCTCGAGCAGCCGGGCGACGTCGCCGTCGGCAAGCCGGAAGTAGCGATGCCGTCCTTCGGTCCTGACCGCAACCAGGCCGGCTTGCAGAAGCTTGCCGAGATGGGCGCTGGCAGTCTGCTTGCTCACGCCGGCAATGTTCGCCAGTTCCCTTGCCGTGAGCGCTCGGTCGGCGAGCAGTGCCGTGAGCATTTCGGCGCGGGCGCGCTCGCCGATCAGGCCGGCGATGCCGGCGATGTGGGGGCCGTCATTCATGGTTCGATGCTAGACGAACCATCCGGACGTTGCCAAGCGCTATTGTGGCGTCGATTGAAGACAGATGACGTGAGGAGGACGGCATGTTTGCGGCGATTTTCGTGGTCAGGCCGAAGAACGGGCAGTTCGAGCGCTATCTGGCGCTCGCCAAATCCCTGCGGGGCGAGCTGGAAAGGATCGACGGCTTCATCGAGAACGAGCGCTTCGCAAGCCAGCGCGACGCCGGCCGCGTGCTTTCCCTCTCCGTCTGGCGCGACGAGAAGGCCCTCATTCGCTGGCGCACCCACGCCCTGCATCACGCGGTTCAGCTGAAGGGCCGCTTCGAGGTTTTTGACGGCTATCATTTGCGTGTCGGTGAGATCACCGACGATTCCGCGCTGCCCGCCGGCCAGGCCTTGCCGCAACTGCGCTTCGACGAGACGGCGGCCGGCAGTGCCAAGGTCGTCACGATCGTCGAATTCCTGCCGGACGCCGGCGCCGCGCCGGCCGGGCACGAACTTGCCACCGCGCTCAGCCTGCCGGCGACAGTAATGCGCGGAGCCGTCGACCAGGAAGTATTCGAGAGCATCACCCGGCCGGGCAAGCTGCTGCTGCTCTGCGCATGGCAGGATGCGGCCAGCGCTGCGCGCTGGCAGCCGGCCGGCCCGATCGATGGGCGGCTTCGTCTGCGGCGCGTCCGCGTCATTCGCGATTACGGCAAATTCGATCGGGCGGAGGCGCCGCAGTTTTTTCCGGCGGCCGATGCGGGCTGACGCGACCGGATTTCCGCTTCAAGCGATGCGGTCCGCTTCGAGCGGCAGCGACTGCACCTGCGGCCTGGCCGCGCCGGCGGCGCTGTGGCAGTAGTGCAGCAGCAGGCCGGTGAGCAGCGCGCCGCCGACGATGTTGCCAAGGGTGACGGGAATCTGGTTCCAGAACAGCCATTGCATGGGCGTGATGTCCGCGCCGAGGAGCATGGCGGTGGGCATGACGAACATGTTCACGACGGAGTGTTCCAGGGCGAGGGCGAAGAAGGTCGACACCGGCAGCCAGATCGAGGCGATCTTGCCGCTGCTGGAGGTGGAACTCATGCCCAGCACGGTGCCGAGGGCGACCATCCAGTTGCACAGGATGCCCTTGACGAAGGCGGTCAGCCAGCCGGCGGCGCCGGCATGTTCGTAGGCGAGGGTTTTCGACTGCGCCACGGCGATGAGCTTCGCGCCGAGCGGGCCGGCGTCCTGGAGGAAGGCCTCCGTCAGGGCCAGGGCGAGCAGGAAGCCGACGAAGATGCAGCCGAGGAAATTGCCCAGATAGACCCAGCCCCAGTTGCGCAGCATCGGGCCCCAGCCGAGCTTGCCGCGCACCATGCCGACCGGCAGCACGGCGAAGTTGCCGGTGGCCAGTTCCAGACCGAGCAGCACGATCATGGCGAAGCCGACGGGAAAGACCGCGCCGGCGACCAGGGCGGCGGCGCCGCCCGGCAGGCCGTCGGACGCCTTGAAGGCGAAGGCGGTGGCATAGGCGAGCAGGGCGCCGGAGAGGAAGCCCTTCAGCAGCATAGCCCGGGTGGCCAGGCCGGCTTTCTTCCTGGCGGCCGCTTCGACTTCGTCCATCAGCTTGGCCGGTGCGACATGATCCATGTTTTTTCCTTCAGGCCGAATGAGACTGGGTGTTCAGGCGCGCGGCGGACGGGCCGGCATCCGGCGCCGGCCGGCTGCCGACGAACAGGGCGGCGAGCCACCCGGCGAACAGCGCGAGAGCCAGCTCGACCATCAGCCAGCCGGCGCGCGACTGCTCGTCCACCAGGTAGTTGTTGCACACGCGCAGCGGTGCGGCGATGTACAGCCAGCCGAGCACGGCGAGCATGCTGAAGAAGTTGGTCCACACGAAGCCGCGGCCGATGAGCGACAGCCGCCGCCAGGCGAGCGACAGGGGCATGCCGACGAGGGCCGGGAGGCTGGCGAACTTGGCGCCTTCCGCGAGCGGCTGGACGATGGCCGCGTCGAGGGCGCGCGGCAGCATCCAGTAGCTCGACACGAAAAGAGCGGCCGTCACGCAGGGTATTGCGCCGCCGGCGCCGTCGAGCAGCCGCGCCTGCAGGCGCGCCGGCAGCAGCCTGGCGGCGACGGCGCCGATGGCGGCAAGCAGCGGCATCTGCACCAGCATGTGGGCGCTCATGGTCGCTTCCAGCCAGGCCCGCGCGGCGGGCGTGGCGAGCAGGGCGTACAGGGCGAGGAGTGCGGCGCCGGCGTGCGGCGGCCGCAGTCCGTTCATAACCATGTTGCGATCTTCCTGGCGAAGGGCTGCGGCTCATCGAGGTCGGCGATGAGGGCGAGCCGGCCCTGACGGTCGACCAGGTGAATGGCCGCATTGTGCTCGTAGCCGCCCAGCCGGTCGGGGATGACGACGACGCCAAAGGCCGCCAGCAGCGCGGGCAGTTGCGCCTCGTCGCGCACCCGCGCGATGCGCCAATGGTTGCCGTCGGCGCCGTAGCTGCGGCCGTAGGCCCTGAGGCTGGCAACATCGTCGTGCTGCGGGTCGAAGCTGATGCTGAGCAGCGCGAAATCGCGCCCCAGCATTTCCTCGGGAACGCTGTCGCGGATCTGCCTGAAGGCCATGCCCAGGCTGCGGCACAGCGTCGTGCAGCGCGTGTAGATGAATTCCACCGCCAGCAGGCGCCCGCGGTAGTCCTCCAGCCCGAACGGGCGGCCGTCCTGGTCTTCCAGGACGGCCGCCGGCAGCGCGCGCGACGCGCGCAGGAGGGCCGCGCGCCGCGCCCCTTCCGCCGTGAAAGCCCCGAAACCGTCGGTGCCCCACCAGAACAGGCCGCTGCCCAGGGCGGCGGCCAGCAGCGTGGCGGCGATGCTGCGCGGCTTCATGCGCCGGCGCCGGCCGCCAGGGTTGCGCGCGGGTAGTCGCGGCCGGCGAGCCGCAGACGGGCGAGGAAGCGCGTCACGAACACCAGCACGGCGGCGATCACCAGGACGGCGAAGACCGAGGCGATGCGGTCGTAGGGCAGCCACTCGGGCAGGTGCGCCGCATAGCGCCGCGCCACGCTCTGCCGGCCGGAGTAGAGGAAGCTCAGCGTGAAGCCGAGCGTCGCCACGGTGAACAGCCAGAAGGCGGCGCGATCGACGAGGCCCTCTTCGGCGTCGCGCTCCGGCTTGCCGAGGTAGTACATGAAGCCGAACACCATGGCCACCATGCCGAGCAGCAGGTAGGTGTGGAAGTGGCCCGGCACCCAGAGGGTGTTGTGCATCACGTAATTGACCGTGATCGTGCCGTCGATGAAGGCCGGCATGGCGCCCGCCGCCCAGCCGAAGAGCGAGAGGAACAGCAGGCGCGAGGCCATGTCCCAGCGGATGCCCGAGCGATACACGATCATCAGCGCCCCGTAGCCGGTGACGACGAGGATCGGGAAGGTGTTCAGGTAGCCGATCACGTGCCCCATGATGAGCATCCACTTGGGGAAGGCGAAGTCCATCAGCAGGTGGTGCGGGAAGATGAACATCACCATCAGGGTGGAGGCCGTCCACGAGGCGAGGAAGACCCGGTTCGACTTCCACGGCCGCTGCGTGTAGCGCGGCAGGATCTCGTAGACCGCGATCACCGCCATGTAAATGGTGGCGTTGATGAAGATGTGGCCGAAGAAGTAGATCATCCCCTTGGCCAGCAGCGGGTCGATGGCGAAGGCGGGGAAGTAGAGATTCACCAGCATCATGGCGAGGATGCTGGCGCCGACCACCAGGCCGATGATGTTGACGATGGTCACCATGGCGCTGGCCACCACTGTCGGCGGCGGCGCCTGGCCGTCGTCCTGGCCGAACAGCTGCGGCCAGCCCAGCGCGCGGGCGAAGCTGCCGTAGCCGGAGACGAGGGCGCGGGCGATGTCCAGGTGCATCAGCAGGAAGCCGACGCCGATGACGGTCAGGCCGCCCATGAACAGCGCTGCCGCCTCCTGGCTCCACAGCCCCATCGATTGCGACGGCAGGGGGTAGAGGAAGGTCCAGCCGCCGTGGAAATTCTTGTGCAGGACACTGCACAGGATCATCACCACGCCGGCGAGGAACAGCAGCAGGTTGGCGACGAAGATTATCCGCGACAGATCGACGTACTGGCGCAGAAAGTGCCACATGATGGCCGCGCCGGCGATGCCGGCGATGCCGACCATGCCGGCGCCGTGCAGGGTCATCAGCTCGTAGAACAGGTTCGCCCCGATCGAGATCCACTGCGCCTGTTCGAGGCGCATGATCAGGCCGAACACCATCATCAGCAGCAGAACGGCGGCGGCGACCGCCAGATAGGCCCGCACGACCGTCTCGGCTCCCCGGTCCGGGGCGGGCGTGTAGAGATGACTTGCCATGTTGGTTTTCTCCTTTACTCGGCGACGACGGTGAATTCGGTGATCATGTTGTGGTGGGCCACGCCGCAGTACTCCATGCAGAAGACCTTGTAGGTGCCCTCCCGCTCGAAGGTGTGGCGCAGCGTGTTGGTGTAGCCCGGCATGGCCTGGGTCTGGGCGATCAGGTGCATGTCGTTGTCGTAGATGCCGAAGCCGTGATTGACATCCGCGCTGGTGACGAGGAATTCCACCGGGCGGCCGGCGACGAGCCGGTCGCTGCTGAGCTCCCAGCGCCACTGATAGCCGGTCGCCCGGACGCTCTGCACCGCCGCCCCCGCCTTGCCGGCGGAATGGCCGTGCGCAGCTGTGTAGGGCAGGTCGAGCAGGGTGTAGATCATCGCCGGCCCGAGTAGTAGCACCAGCAGCCAGAACAGCCGCGCGCGCAGGCGGTAGGCGCGCAGTTGCAGCGGCGTGTAATCCGCCTCGCGCGTGGCGGAATTGAGGGCGACGAAGGCAAAGCCGAACCCGACGAGCGTCATCAGGACCAGCGACAATTGCCAGGCGATTTGCTGAGACATGGTTCCTCCCTTTCTTGTCCGCGGATCAATCCGCGGGCCTGGTTTGCGCGGCGAGACGCGCATAGCGCGCCGGCTGGTGGAAGGAGGGCGCCTCGGTCTCCCACAGCACCGTGCTGATGGCGATACGCAACGGGTCGGCGCCGATGCCTGACGGAACCGCCGGGACGATGTCGGCCGGCCGGTGATCGAGCAGGTGCCGGAAGCCGTCGGCAACTGGATCGGCGCTCAGGGCCGGTTCGGCCTGCGCCGAGGACAGGGCGCCTGCGACCAGGGCGCAGGCGAACGATTTCAGCAGCAAGTGTTTGATGTTCATATTCAGTCTCCTCGGTTTCCGTTGGCTAAAGGGACGGATGCAGCGCCCCCGACCCCTTCTTAGCGAGGCCCATGCCAGAATTCATAGCGGCTTGATATGCATCATTTTTCTTGTTTTTACTAAATGAGGAAATATGTTGCGTGACAAAATGAACGTCAAAATGAACGTTCAGACTGAACGGGAGGATGGACGACATGCCGAACCTGGCGACACTGAGCGTGTTCCTCGACAGCCTGGAGGAGGGGGTGTTGTTTCTCGATGCCGGCCGCCGCATCGTGCAAATGAACCAGGCGGCGAGCCGCATGCTCGGCCGCGACGGGGCGGCGATGGTGGATCAGCTCTGCCCGACCCTGTTCGCCGGCACGGCTTGCGCGCGCGATTGCGAGGTCCGTGGGCACTGTTCGCTGACGCCGCGCGAAGGCGAGAGCAGGAAGGAGCAGGACATCGTCCTGGCAGGCCTGGACGGCCGCGACATTCCCCTGCGCATGTGGGCCATGCTGCTGCCGGCCAATGAGGCCGGCATCCACTGCGCCATCATCCTGCGCGACCGCTCGCGCGAGGTCGAACTGGAGGACGAGGTGCGCGAGCGCTGGCAGCTCGGCGGCCTGATCGGGCGCAGCGCACCGATGCAGGCGCTTTTCCAGAAAGTGCTGCGCGCCGCGGCGAGCGACGCCAACGTCCTCGTCAGCGGCGAGAGCGGCGTCGGCAAGGAACTGGTGGCGCGCGCCCTGCACGACAACTCCGCCCGGGCCAAGGGCCCCTACCTCGCCGTGCATTGCGCCTCGCTGCCGGAAAACCTGCTCGAATCGGAGCTGTTCGGCCATGCCCGGGGCGCCTTCTCGGGCGCTACGGCGGCGCGCGTCGGCCGCTTCGAGGCGGCCAGCGGCGGCACCCTGCTGCTCGACGAGATCGGCGAGATCCCGGCGGCGACGCAGACCAAGCTGCTGCGCGTGCTGCAGGAGCGCGAGATCGTGCGCGTCGGCGAGAACCATCCGCGCAAGACGGATGTGCGCGTGGTTGCCGCGACCCATCGCGACCTGGCGGCGATGGTCGCGTGCGGGGAATTTCGGGAGGACCTCTTCTACCGCCTGCGCGTCCTGCCGCTGCGCGTACCGGCCCTGCGCGAGCACCGCGAAGACATTCCCCTGCTGGCCGGCAAGCTGCTGGGCAATCTGGCGGAACGCTACCGGCGACCCGGCCTGCACCTCGCCCCCGCTGCCATGGCGCTCATCGAGCGCCATGCCTGGCCCGGCAACGTCAGGCAGCTGTTCAATGCCCTCGAATACGCCGTCGTGCAGGCCGAGGGCGATACCCTCCTGCCGGAACATCTGCTGCCGGAGCTGGCCGCGACGGCAGAGCCGGGCGCGTCGGCCCAGGCGGAGAAGTTCAGGCGCAATTACGCCCGGCCGGCGAGCGGCGAGGAGGAGGGGGCGCGCATACGGCGCGTGGTCGCGGAGGCCGGGGGCAACAGGGCCGAGGCGGCGCGCCGCCTCGGCATGTCGCGCACGACCTTGTGGAAACGCCTGCGCGGCGAGGACTGAAGGCGGCTACGCCGCGCGGGCGTACTGCGCCTTGGTTTCGCGTGCCGCCCGGGCCTCTTCCGGCGTGTAGGCCTGGCCAGACCAGAGCATGCGGTAGGCGATTTCCTCGTTGCCGTTCTCGCAAAGATCGAGCAACTGCCTGAACAGCGGCTGGAAGGTTTCGCTGCGATGCGAGGCCTCGTGCTCGGAGAACGAGCGCCAGAAGGTGACGATCAGCGCCTCGCGTTCCTTGAGCGGGCTATCCACCGCCTGGCCGACGGTGCTGCCCTCGTTGGAAATCAGGCCGGAGTTGAGGCACACGAAACCGCCGACGAAGCCGGTTTCCGAGTGATAGGTCTTCACGTTCTCGCAGAGCAGGGCGACCCGTTCCTCCAGGTCGTCGACGCTATACTCGGGCTTCAGCAGCACGCGGTTCACCGTTATCACGCCATCGTTCTTGAAACCGGGAATGAACTCGTTCATTTCTGCCTCCGTTGTTGGGAGAACGCAAATAATTGACTAATTCAGTCGGAAACAAGTTCCATCCATGACCCGGGAAGCCAAAGACCGGCACTTGCGGGAAACCGCCGTCGCCCGTGAGGATGCCTTTTCGGGCAGGCTGCTGCATGTCAGGCGGGACACCGTTCGGTTGCCCGACGGCAAACAGGCCACCCGCGAGTTCGTCACACACCCCGGCGCGGTGGTCATGATCGCCGAGTTGCCCAGCGGCAGGCTGCTCTTCGAGCGCCAGTTCCGCTATCCCCTCGACCGCGTCTTTCTCGAATTGCCGGCCGGCAAGATCCACCCCGGCGAGGAGATCCTGCTCACCGCGCGGCGCGAGCTGCAGGAGGAGACCGGCTATGTCGCGCAGGACTGGCACCACCTCGGCGTGATCCACCCCTGCATCGGCTATTCGAACGAGCGCATCGAGATCTTCTTTGCGCGCGGCCTCACCCAAGTCGGCCATGCCCTCGACGACGGTGAGTTCCTCGAGGTGCACGAACTCACGCTCGGCGAGGCAATCGAGGCGGTGCGCGCGGGGCGGCTCACCGACGGCAAGAGCGTTGCCGCCCTGCTTTGGGCCGAGCGCATCCTCGATGGCCGCTGGCCGCTGCCCGAAGCGGCAAAATGATCCGTATTTCAGCGTATTCTTATATAGTGTAGAATCCACTCCGGCGGATCGGAGGAGAGGAAACCTGGCATGAAGCAATGCAGTCCCTCGCTGCAGCAGGCCGAAGGCGCAGCGCGCAAGGAAGACGGTGGCAATGAGACCAACCGCATCCAGGCCCTGCGCGTGCTCTCCGAAGTCACCGCCACGCTGGCTTCCGAATACGATCTCGAAGCCCTGCTCAATCGCTTCCTAGGCATGATGGTGCGCCTGTCCGGCGCCGCCGCAGGCGCCGTGCGCGTGCTCTCCGGCGACGGCCGGCACCTGCGCCTGGCCGCCTCGCTCGGCCTGCCGGCCGAGGTGGTGGAGAACGAGCGCCTGGTCGGCATCGATTGCGGCGCCTGCGGCGTTGCCCTCAGCAGCGACGAGATCCAGCAGACGCGCGACTTCAAGCCCTGCGTGGCGCGCACCGGCCAGACCTTCTTCGGCGGCTGCCGCTCGATGGTCGCCGTGCCGCTGGAGCACAACGGGCGGCTGCTCGGCGTCTACAACCTCTACATGACCGAGGAGCGGCAGATTCCCGAGGAAGTGTCGCTGCTATTCTGCTCGATCAGCGAGCACCTCGCGATGGCCGTCGAGAACGCGCGCCTGATGCAGGAGAACCTGCGCATGACGCTGATGAACGAGCGGCAGATGATGGCCAACGAGGTGCACGACTCGCTCGCCCAGACCATGGCCTACATGAAGCTGCGCATCGCCCTGCTGCGCGAGGCGCTGCTGGAATACGAGAGCGCCAAAGCCCTGAAATACTCCGCCGACATCCAGCAGGCGCTCGACGAGGCCTATGCCAGCCTGCGCGAGCTGCTTACCCAGTTCCGCAACCGTATGGACCCGCTCGGCATCGAGCATGCGCTCGCCGAGCTGGCCGCCGGCTTCTTCGACCGCACCGGCGTCGAGCTCGAATTCGAGAACCGCATCCCCGACCTCAGGCTGAACGCAGACCAGGAGGTGCAGGTCTTTCACATCCTGCAGGAGGCGCTCTCCAACGTCGCGCGCCATTCCGGCGCGAAGCAGGCCTGGCTCACCCTGGAGGTGATCGACGGCCAGTACGCCTTCACCGTCGAGGACGACGGCCGCGGCGTCTTCGTCATGGGGGCCACGCCCGACTTGCGCCACCATTTCGGCATTAGCATCATGAGCGAGCGCGCCCAGCGCCTCGGCGGCAACATCGAGATCGCCAACCGGCCGCAGGGCGGCGCGCGCCTGCGCCTGCTGGTGCCGCTCCGGCGGGAGGAATAGGCTTGGAGCAGGAGATCAAGGTGATGCTGGTTGACGACCACACCCTGTTCCGCAAGGGGCTGGCGGAGCTCCTCGACGGCCGCGACACCATTCGCGTCGTCGCCGCCAGCGGCCAGCCGGCCGAGGCGGCGCGCCTGCTCGATGAGGCGCAGCCCGACGTGCTGGTGCTCGACCTCAACATGCCGCCCCACGGCGGGCTGGCGCTGCTGCGCGAACTGCAGGGCCGGGGCTGGAGCCGGCCGACCCTGATCCTCACCGTCAGCGACGCCGAGGACGACCTCGCCAACGCCATGCGCGCCGGCGCCCGCGGCTACCTGCTCAAGGACATGGAGCCCGACGACGTCGTCGACGCCATCCAGCGCGCCGTGCGCGGCGAGACGGTGGTGGCGCCGGCGATGACCCTCAAGCTGGTGAACCTCTTGCAGGGTGGCAGCAGGAATGCGGCGCGCGAGAACCTGCTCGCCCAGCTCACCGCGCGCGAGCGCGAGATCCTCGACCACCTGGCGCAGGGACAGTCGAACAAGGCCATCGCCCGCGCCCTCGACATCTCGCACGACACGGTCAAGCTGCACGTTCGCCACATCCTGTCCAAGCTCAACCTCACCTCGCGCGTCGAGGCAGCCATCTTCGCCGTCGAGCAGAAGATGGTGCCGCGGCAGAAGCAGCCGTAATTCACCGTATTGCGGGGACTGACTTTCGTGGCGGGACGTGGTCCCCTCGACAGGAATCGAACCTGTATTTGCCGCTTAGGAGGCGGCCGTTCTATCCATTGAACTACGAGGAGAGCGGGCGCGTATTTTAGCCGCTCCGCTATAATCCCGCCATCGCATTTCACCCCGGCGCCGGCGCCGCGCCCGTCAGTCAATCTATGCCTCTTATCACCCTGGACAAGGGCTGCCTGGCCTTCGGCCACGTGGCGCTGCTCGACCATGCCGACTTCCAGGTCGACGAGGCCGAGCGCATCGCCCTGATCGGCCGCAACGGCAGCGGCAAGTCGAGCCTGCTGCGCGCGCTGGCGGGCGAAGCCGCACTCGACGACGGCACGTTGTGGCGGCGCGACGGCCTGCGCCTCGCCTTCGTGCCGCAGGAACCGGACTTCCCGCCGCAGCAGACGGTCTTCGATGCGGTGGCTGCCGGCGTCGGCGAGGCGAGCCGCCTGCTGGTCGAATACCACGACGCCGCGCAGCGCCTGGCGCACGATGCGGGTGAGGCGGCACTGGCGCGCCTGCACGAGCTGCAGGTGCAGCTGGAGGCAGGCGACGGCTGGCGGCTCAACACGCGCGTCGAGCAGGCGCTGACGCAATTGAGACTGCCTGGCGAGGCGCGCCTGGGCGAACTCTCCGGCGGCGGCATCAAGCGCGTCGCGCTGGCCCGCGCGCTGGCCGGCGACCCGGAGCTGCTGCTGCTCGACGAGCCGACCAACCACCTCGACCTCGACGGCATCCTCTGGCTGGAGGGCCTCATTGCCGGCTTCGGCGGCGCGGTGGTGGTGATCACGCACGACCGGCGCTTCCTCGATGCGGTGGCAACGCGCATCGTCGAGCTGGATCGCGGCCGGCTGGCGAGCTTCCCGGGCCGCTTTGCCGACTACCAGAGCCGCAAGGCCGAGATGCTGGCGGCCGAGGCGCAGCAGAACGCGAAGTTCGACAAGCTGCTGGCGCAAGAGGAGGTGTGGATCCGCAAGGGCATCGAGGCGCGCCGCACCCGGAATGAAGGCCGCGTGCGGCGGCTGGAACAGCTGCGGCGCGAACGGGCGGCGCGACGCGAGCGCATGGGCGGCGTCGGCTTTCAGCTCACGCGCGGCGAAGCTTCGGGCAAGCTGGTGGCGGAGCTGGAACATGTCGCCAAGCGCTACGGCGAACGCGACATCGTGCGCGACTTCTCCTGCCGCATCCTGCGCGGCGACCGCATCGGCATCATCGGCCCGAACGGCGCCGGCAAGACCACGCTGATCCGCCTGATTCTCGGCGCGCTGGCGCCGGATGCGGGGTCGGTGCGCCTCGGCACCAAGCTGGCGGTGGCCTACTTCGACCAGTTCCGCGCCGCGCTCGACGAGGAGGCGACGCTGGCCGAGGTCATCAGTCCGGGCTCGGACTACGTCCAGCTGGGCGGCGAGAAGAAGCACGTCATCAGCTATCTGGAGGACTTTCTCTTTCCCTCGGCGCGGGCGAGATCGCCGATCAAGTCGCTCTCC
Organism: uncultured Rhodocyclaceae bacterium; assembly: GCA_964475635.1. GTDB lineage: Bacteria > Pseudomonadota > Gammaproteobacteria > Burkholderiales > Rhodocyclaceae > Desulfobacillus. Next base: position 79,884 of record CAYYXS010000002.1, on the reverse strand, counting down.
GGCGGCGAACGCGCGCGGCTGCTGCTGGCGCGCCTGTTCAGCCAGCCGGCCAACGTCATCGTCCTCGACGAGCCGACCAACGATCTCGACATCGAGACGCTGGAGCTGCTGGAGGCGCTGCTCGCCGACTACGACGGCACGGTGTTCCTGGTCAGCCACGACCGCAGCTTCCTCGACAACATCGTCACCCAAGTGATTGCGGCGGAGGGCGATGGCCGCTGGCGCGAGACGGTCGGCGGCTATGAGGACTGGCTGCGCGAGACCCGCGACAGACCGTCTGCGGCTGCGCCCGCCCCCGAAAAGTCGGCAGCGGCGGAAAAGAAGCGCGAGACGAGGCCGAAAGCGAAGCTGTCCTTCAAGGAGGCGCGCGAGCTGGAATCCCTACCCGACCGCATTGCCGCGCTGGAAGCCGAGCAGGCCGCGCTCAACGCGCGCCTGGCCGACCCGGCGCTCTACCGCGGCGAGCCGGAGGAAGTGCGCCGGCTGAACGAGCGGCTGGCGGCGCTCGACGACGAACTTGTCCAAGCCATGCTGCGTTGGGAGGAACTCGAAAGCCGTGCCGGCGGCAGCTGAAAGTCAGTCGCCACGGTACGGCGATCAGAAACTGTCCAAGCGCCAGAGGATCGGCAGGGCGATCAGGGCGCCGAAGAAAATCGCGATGTGGAACCAGGACCAGTAGCGGTACTTGCGGGACAGTCCTTCGGGCTCGAGGTCGGAAATGAGGTAGAGGCGTCCGTCGTCGGGCCGGTGCATGACATGCAGCTCGCTCGTGGTGCGCAGCTCGCGGTGATTGGCCTGCACCTCGCGCCTGGCCTGGGCGCGGGCCAGCTCCCATTCCTTCAGGTCGAGCTGGCCGTTCTTGTCCAGATCGAAGCGCTGCAGGAGTTCGGCGGGCCGGGTCTTCCACTCGGCCAGCAGCGCCTTCACGTCCTCGGCGGCGTTCAGGTCGAGGTCCACGCTGCCGCGGGTGGCGAACTGGCCGAGGGCATAGATCGTCTGCCGCTCGATGAGCAGCCATTCGGTATAACGGCGGTCGCCCTGAATCCAGGAATCCTTCTTCGTCACCAGCATCTCGGCGCCTTCGGGATCCACCAGGCATTCAGAGGAGCCGTCGTCGAGAATGAAGGAGGCGTCGCTCTCGCCCTTGTCTTCCTGCACCCATTTGTTCTCGTTGTCCTTGCGCTCCACGGTGTAGCGGAACCAGAGGCAGGGCAGGTGGGAGTGCGGACTCATCAGCGGCGCGCCGGCGAGCGGTTTGCCTGAGCCGATCAGCTCGACATAACCCTGTGCCGCCGAGGCGACCTTGGACGTCGGCGTGTCGGCGACGGCACGGGCGCGGCGGTAGGCCGAGGTCCAGGCGAACAGGCTCAGCGGCACCATCAGCGCCACGCAGACGAACATGCCGAGCGCAGATTCGGTCTTGAAACCGATCAGCAGCAGGATAAGCTGGCCGCCGGAGGTGACGAGATCGCTGTACCCCCGGCGCAGGGAGACGAGCATTGCGCGCAGCGCTCAGCCGAACATCGCCTTCATGTCGACGTCGGCCTTTTCTGCGCTGGCGAATTCGAGCAGGGGCTTATCCCCGAAGCGGAACAGGCCGGCGATGATCGAGTCGGGGAACTGCTCGATGCGCACGTTGTTGATGTTGACCGCCTCGTTGTACAGCTCGCGGCGGTCGGCGATGCCGTTCTCCAGGGCGGTGATGCGGCCCTGCAGCTGCATGAAGCTCTCGTTGGCCTTCAGCTCGGGATAGGCCTCGGCGACGGCGAAGATCTGTCCCAGCCCCATGCGCAGCGCGCCTTCGGCCTGGCCCAGCGCCGGGATGTTCTGGCTCTCGCGCGCCGTCTGCACGCGGGAGCGCGCCTCGACCACGCGCTGCAGGGTCTCCTGCTCGAACTGCTTGTACTGCTTGCAGGTCTCGACCAGCTTGGGCAGCTCGTCGTGGCGCTGCTTGAGCAGCACGTCGATGTTGGCCCAGGCCTTGGCCACCGCGTGCTTCACCAGCACCAGGCCGTTGTAGATCATCACTCCGTACACCAAGGCGACGAGAATGATGCCCAGCACTACCAGCGAAACGATTCCCATGACTCCTCCCTGGATTTGAAAACCTCGCAATATTCTAAACGACCGGAGGCCGTCGATGCGATCAGCTTTCCGCTGCCGGCGGCGGCTCGGCGTACGGGATATCGGCCAGGCGGCGCAGCCTTTCCATGAGGGATTCCTCGGACAGGTTCAGCAGTTTGCAGACTTCGGACAGGTCGTCCGGAATGGCAGGATCGTTCCAGCCGTTCGCCGCATGCCTGGCCAGGTTGACCGCATTGATGACGTTGCGCACGCGCGGATGTTCGGCATGGTTGTCGTCCATCAGGTTCTGCAGCAGTTCGGGCAATCGCCAGGCCTTTGCCAGCGCGAGCTGCAGATCGGTCAGTTGGATGCCGAGGACGGCCTGCTGGGCGGCGCTGCTGCGCAGTCCAGGATTGTCCGCCTGCCTGGACCGGATGTTCAGCATCAGCGACGGCGCGAAGCACCAGAGCAGCACTTCTGCGCTGTCGTGAAGCAGGGCGCCAATGGTGACTTCATCGACATCGAGATCATGGCGCAACACCGCCCAGTCGCGCGCAAAGAGCGAGGCCTGGCGCGACCTGGCGATCACGCGCAGCAGTCCGATGAGTGCCTGTGGCAGTTCCTTCAGGCCCTCTTCGACCGTGGGCAGATTCTCGAACCTGGCGAAGAAAGGAGTGACGCCGATCATCATCACCGCGCGATCGATGGTGGTGATGTCGGCGGTCTGGCTCTTGCGCCGATTGGCCTCGATATAGGCCAGCACGCGCAAGGCCATCAGCGGGTCTTGCAGGATGACGCCGGCGAGCTGCCGTCCGGTGACGTTCTCCTCGTTCTCACGCAAACGCGCCAACTCCCTGGCTGTTCGTTTCAGCACGGGAATCTCGGCCTGACTGAGGTAGTTTACCCAGGAGTCGAGGCTAGGGAGCGGGCTCTGCAGCATTGATGACAAATAGTTCAGTAATTACCGGTAGTTATAATAACGGCACGGCAAGAGGCGGCTTGAGACCCTGTAAGCCGCCTGCTCCCGAACAAGGAGTTTGATTCTTTTATAAACAATGACATATATAGAAACGGCAAGGTCCTGGGACATTTTTTGCCGGGTTTTGGACAACTATGGCGATATCGGCGTCAGTTGGCGTCTGGCACGTCAGCTGGCGGCCGAATATCGTCTGCATGTGCGTCTGTGGGTGGACGATCTGGCGGCCTTCCGGCGAATTTGTCCTGAAGTGAACCCAGCCCTGGACGGCCAGTCCTGTCGCGGGGTGGAAGTGAGGCGATGGCATGATGCGGGCTTCCCCGAGGTGGTGCCGGCGGATGTGGCGGTGGAGGCGTTTGCCTGCGAACTGCCTGAGTCCTATGTCCGGGCGATGGCAGCCCGCGAGGTCGAGCCGCGCTGGATCAACCTCGAATACCTCAGCGCCGAGGAATGGGTGGGCGAATGTCACGGCCTTTCCTCGCCCAGCCCGCGTTTCGGGTTGACCAAACATTTCTTCTTCCCCGGTTTCATGGAAAACACGGGCGGCGTGCCGATGGAACGGGAACTGCCAGGACTGCGCCTGGCGTTCCAATCCGACTTGAGCGCGCAGGCACTCTTTTGGCAGCGACTCGGCCTGCCCGAGCCGAATGAAAGCGAAACTCGCGTTTCACTGTTTTGTTACGCGGATAGTCCTGTCGGTGATCTGTTCGAATGCTGGCGCGAAAAGGAGACTCCGGTCACCTGTCTTGTGCCGGAAGGCATTGCTGCGGCGGCGATTGCGGCGTATTTCGGCCAGGCGGCACCGGAGGCCGGAGGCATGTTGTGCCGGGGCAGCCTGGAATTGCGCGTCCTGCCTTTCCTGGAGCAGGATTGTTACGACAGGCTGCTTTGGGCTTGCGACTGCAATTTCGTGCGCGGAGAGGATTCCTTCTTGAGGGCCCAATGGGCACTGCGCCCATTGGTCTGGCAGCCCTACGTGCAATCCGGGGGTACGCATCTGCTCAAGCTGGAAGCCTTTCTGAAGCTTTATTGCGAGCGCTTGCAGGCCGATGCGGCCCAGGCGGTGCGGGATTTATGGGGCGCATGGAGCCAAAACGGGAGAGTGGCAGAAGCCTGGCCAGCCTTCTGGAGCAAGCGGCAGGAAATCAGCCGACACGCCGAAATCTGGGCAGAAACTCTGCGCAATAATGGCGATCTGGCGGGAAATCTGGTGAAGTTTTGCAGCGATAAGTTATAATCCCACGTTTTTCCGCCCCGACAAAGAAAGAAGCGGCAACCAACCCCTATCTGGCAGGATCAAGCATGAAACTCGCACAGGAACTCCGCGTAGGCAACGTCATCATGATCGGCAAGGATCCGATGGTCGTGCAAAAGGCCGAATACAACAAGTCCGGCCGCAACGCCGCCGTGGTCAAGATGAAATTCAAGAACCTGCTCACCGAGGCCCCGAGCGAAAACGTCTTCAAGGCCGACGACAAGTTCGAAGTGGTTACCCTCGAGCGCAAGGAAGTCACCTATTCCTACTTCGCCGACCCCATGTACGTCTTCATGGATGCCGAATACAACCAGTACGAGGTGGAGAAGGAAAACCTGGGCGACGGTCTTAACTATATCGAGGACGGCATGCCCTGCGAAGTGGTGTTCTACAACGGCAAGGCCATCTCGGTCGAACTGCCCACCAGCGTGGTGCGCGAGATCACCTACACCGAACCGGCCGTGCGCGGCGACACCTCCGGCAAGGTGCTCAAACCAGCCAGGATCGCCACCGGCTTCGAGGTCGCCGTGCCGCTCTTCTGCGAGACAGGCGACAAGATCGAGATCGACACCCGCACCGGCGAGTACCGCAACCGAGTCAAGGGCTGATCCCGCCGCCGCCCAAGCAAAAGGCCGCCCGCAGGCGGCCTTTTCTTCGGGTGTATCGGTCCCTCAGCGCCAGACCTCCCTGCATTGGGCGATCTCCCCATCAGTCATCACCGGCTTGATGACGCACTGGCGCTCACGTTCCAGCCTTTGGCGCTCAGCTTCCTTTTCCCGTTCCAGTCGTGCGACGCGCTGGGCTTCGCTCCTCTCCGCGGCCGCCATACGGGCTTTCTCGGCCTCCGCATCCCTGGCAAGGCGTTCGTTCTCCGCCTGCCTGCGTTCGTGCTCGGCCTTGCGCTCGAGCAGGGCAATCCTGGCCAGGCGCTCCTCCTCGGCCTGTTTCTCCGACCTGGCCTGAGCCTTGGCTTGGTCGTCCGGAGCGGCAACGGCGCGACCGGCAACGGCGCCAGCGGCCGCACCCGCCGCGGCACCAGCCGCAACGGAGCCCGCGCCGGCACCGGAAGCCGACGGTGTCGTGCCGCTGCGGCTGGTGATACGGACATTCGGAATGGAAGAGGATGTTCTCTTGGCCTCCTCTTCCGCATCCTTGGCTGATTTCTTGGTTGCGCCCTGGGTGCTCGTTGAGGTCTTGCTGCCCAGGCGCTTGGCCTGGCTATTCAGCGGCAGGAACGACAGGGAAGCCGAAGCGACGATTGCCAGCAGGAAAGCAGGACGCATTGCGTGTTCTCCTTGCAGAGTTGGCTGCAACGGCAAGATTACCCGCGCGTACGTCAAAACGCCACCCTCGCGGGGCGGCGTCTTGCGAAATGGTGGAGGCGGCGGGAATCGAACCCGCGTCCGCAAGCCCTCTACAGGCAGTACTACATGCTTAGCCTGGCTGTTTGATTTAACCCGGCATCCGCCAACCGGCGGGCTGATGACAGGCGATCCGCTGAATTTTCGTGATTGGCCATGCGGCGGGGCCGATCCTTAGCTGGTGTGAATGACTCTGCTGCCGCTTGCGCGGCCCGGCCCGTCAGCAAACCGGTGCAGAGCTAGCCGGTATTAAGCGGCTAGAGCGAAACGCTCGTCGTTGGCGTTTGTAGATTTCCAGATGGATTTGCGAGGTCACTGGTCCTCGGCATGCACTACACTGCTTCGCGACCCACGTCGAAGCCAGGTCGCCCCCGGATTCTCTTGTGATGCGTTGCTGTTCCCATTCTAGCATGCACTTTTCGGGACAACGCACACTAAAGGGGGCGTCACGCCCGGCAGGCTGCGAGCAGCCCATGCAGATCGGCCGGTACCCCGAGAATGGTGTCGGCGCCCCACTCTTCAAGAGGCCGCTCGTCGCCCAGGTAGCCCCAGGCGGCGGCGATGGCGCCCATGCCGGCGGCGCGGGCGGCCTGGATGTCGCGCAGGTCGTCGCCGACGTACAGGCATCGCCCCGCATCGGCGCCGGCCAGGGCGCTGGCCAGCAGAAGGGGGTCTGGCGCGGGTTTCGGTCTTGGCGACGAGTCGCCGCTGACGATGCAGGCGGCGCGGCGCACCAGACCCAGCGCCTCCACCACGGGCAGGGTATAGCGGCTGGTCTTGTTGGTGACCACGCCCCACCTGATCCCCTGCGACTCGAGGCTGTCCAGCATTTCCCCTATGCCTTCGAAGAGGCGGGTGTAGACGCACGGCGATTCACCATAGTAGGCGAGGAAGCGGTGCTGGAGATCGACGTAGCCTGCATCACCCGGTGCGATGGCGAAGCCGATGCCGAGCAGGCCACGCACACCTTTGGAAACCTGAGGGCGGATTGTTGCGGCAGGAAGCGGCGCCTGACCATTTTCGGCGAGCAGGCGATTCAGTACCGCTCCGAGGTCGGCGGCCGTGTCGGCCAGCGTGCCGTCAAGATCGAAAAGGACGGCGTCAATCATCCCGCCGGGTGCGTACCAGGTAGTTGACGTCGGTGTCCGGGCCAAGAGCGTAGGTCTTGCTGAGCGGGTTGTAGGTCATGCCGACGATTTCCCTGACCGCAAGACCGGCTTCGCGTCCGTAGCGGGCGAGTTCGGCCGGCCGGATAAACCTGGCATAGTCGTGCGTCCCGCGCGGCAGCAGCTTGAGGATGTATTCCGCACCGAGCACGGCAAAGAGATAGGATTTGGGGTTGCGATTGATGGTCGAGAAATATACCGCGCCGCCCGGACGAACGAGCCGGGCGCAGGCGCGAACCGTGCTGGCCGGATCCGGGACATGCTCAAGCAGTTCCAGGCAAGTGACCAGGTCGTACCAGTCCGGCTTCTCGGCTGCGAGTTCCTCTGCCGAGATCTTGCGGTAATCGACCTTCTGGGCGGTTTCCAGCAGATGCAGCCTGGCGACGGCGAGCGCCTTGTCGGAGAGATCGATGCCGGTGACGTGCGCCCCTCGCGCTGCCATCGATTCCGCCAGGATGCCGCCGCCGCAGCCGACATCCAGCACCTTCTTGCCTGCGAGCCCTTCGGCCCGGTCGATCCAGTCCAGGCGCAAGGGGTTGATGTCATGCAGCGGCTTGAATTCGGATTCCGGGTCCCACCAGCGGTGGGCAAGTTCGCTGAATTTGTCGAGTTCGGCCTGGTCGGCGTTGCTTTGTGCGGTTTCCATGGCGCAATTATCGCCGATTCGGTCAGGTCCCGGGTCAAGCCACGACGCGCCGGGCGGAAACAAAAAAGCCCTGCATGCGCAGGGCTTTTTGGGAGGATTGCCGGATTACTTGGTACCGATGACCTCGATTTCCACGCGGCGATCGGGTTGCAGGCACTCGATGAGTTTCTTCGACTTCTTGTCGCTCTTGCCGCATTTGTCGCCGGTGACGGGCTGCTTCTCGCCCTTGCCCTCGGTGTAGATGCGGTTCGGCTCGACGCCCTTGCCGACCAGGTAGGCCTTGACGGCTTCGGCGCGCTTCTCGGACAGCTTCTGGTTGTACTTGTCCGAGCCGATGCGGTCGGTGTGGCCGACGGCGATGATGACTTCCAGCTTCATTCCCTTCAGCTTGCCGGTGACGTCGTCCAGCTTGGCCTTGCCTTCGTTGCGCAGCACGGCCTTGTCGAAGTCGAACAGGGCGTCGGCGGCCAAAGTGACTTTATCCCTCTTTGGAGTTGGCGTAGTCACTTTAGGCTTCACTACCTCCTGCTTCGGAGGTTCGGGCTTCTTCACCAGTTCCGGATCGCACTCGGCGACGGCCATGGCAGGCGTCCAGCGGGTGGTTTTCCAGCACTGGCCGAAGCCGTTCTTGGCGACGGCGCCGCGCGTGTCGAACAGATAGCCGTCGTTATTCGGCACTTGGGCAAGCGCGACGGAGGCGCTCAAGCCAAGGGTCGCCAGCAGCGTGATTTTCGAAAGTTGTTTGTTCATGTTCCCCCTCGTTCCGGTGCGAAATGGAGTGATTGGCGCGGCAAAAATGCTGCTTGTTTATTCAAAACACGCTTGTGCCGACGGGACAAGTTCATGCTGGGCATCGCCCCCTTGCCGGCTCATGCGATTAATTTATTCTGCCACAAATTGACGGTGTCAAGCAATCGGCCCTCCTCAACCGCAAGCAACCGGCCGTTTTCGACCTGCAGAACGCCATTCACCCAGACGTGGCTGACATGCTCCCTGCCGGCAGCGTATACGAGATGGGAGGCCGGGTCATAGCACGGGTGCATCTCGAGCGCATCGAGGCGCACGGCGCACAAATCGGCCGCCTTGCCTGCCCGGATCGAGCCTGTCCTTCCTTCCAGGCCGAGCGCGGCGGCACCGTTCAGGGTGGCCATCTTCAGGACGGCATGGGCGCCGCATGCCGCGGCATCGCCGCTGGCCGCCTTTGCCAGCAGCGCCGCATGTCGCATCTCCTGAAACAGGTCGAGCCGATTGTTGCTGGCCGCGCCATCCGTGCCCAGGCCGATCCGGATGCCTGCGCCGAGCATTTCGCTAATCGGCGCAATGCCGCTGGCCAGTTTCATGTTGGAGGTGGGGCAATGCGCCACGCTGCAGCCGTATTTCGCCAGCAGACGGATTTCCGCATCGTCCGCGTGGACGGCATGCACCGCGATCAATCCCGGTCCCAGCACGCCGAGCCGGTGCAGTCGCTCTAACGGCCGCAGGCCGTGCCGGCGGACGCTTTCCTCGATCTCGGAGCGGGTTTCATGCACATGGATATGGATCGGCAAGTCGAGCTGGTCCGCCAGCGTGACGATTCGCTCGAAGCTTGTGTCGCTGACCGTGTAGGGGGCGTGCGGCGCCATGCAGAAGCTGACAAGGGGATCGTTGCGCAGGCGATCCCGCACGGCGAGGCCCTTGTTGATATAGTCATCCGCGTCGTTGGCATAAGCAGTGGGAAACTCGATGACGACGATGCCAAGCGAGGTGCGCATGCCCACGCTCCGTGCGGCCTCCGCCGCCGCTTCGGGGAAGAAATACATGTCGCTGAAGCAGGTGATGCCGCCGCGAAGCATTTCGGCGCAGGCGAGCAGGGTGCCGTCGCGCACGAAGGAGGCAGAAACATGCTTCGCCTCGGCCGGCCAGATTCGCGTCTTCAGCCAGTCCATCAGCGGCAGATCGTCGGCGATGCCGCGCAGGAGCGACATCGCCGCATGGGTGTGCAGGTTGATCAGTCCCGGGATCAGCACCTGCTGGGGAAGAGCGATCGATCGGTCCGGGCGGAACCGGGTGCTGGCCTCGCGCGCAGGCAGCACGTCGACGATGTTGCCGTCCGTGACGGCCACGGCGTGGCGATCGAGCACCACGCCCTGCGGTTCAACCGGTATGAGCCAGCGCGGCTCGATCAGCAGGTCGATCGTTTCGGACATGCGAAAAAAAACCCCGCCTTGCCGGGCGGGGCCGTTGTTCGGATCGGTTTATTTCGCAGGACCTTGCGCTTCCACGACGACCCTGCGGTTCGGCGCAAGGCACTCGATGAGCTTCTTGCGTGGCTGCTTGTCGTCGCACTTCACGCCGGGCACGGCCTGCGTCTTGCCGGCGCCCATGGTCTCCAGCGAGTCGGCCTTGGCGCCCTTGCCGACGAGATAGGCCTTGACTTCGTCCGCGCGCTTCTCGGAGAGCTTCTGGTTCGTCTCGTGGCTGCCGAGCCGATCGGTATGCCCGGTGATCAGCAGCAGTTTGACACTGGCGCAGTTTGCAAGCTTGGGCAGCACATTCTTGTCGAGCTGCTCCTTGCCAGCGGCGCTAAGCGAGGACTTTCCGAAGGCGAAGGTGGCATCGCTTTGCAGTGTGTACGAGAAATTGCAGGTCTTTGGCGCAGCCGGCTTGGGCGGTGCAGCGGCCGGCGCCGGGGCGGCGGGCTTGGGCGCTTCGGGCTTCTTCACCAGATCGGGGTCGCATTCCGCGACGGCCATTGCCGGGGTCCAGCGGGTGGTTTTCCAGCACAGGCCGAAGCCGCTCTTGGCAACGGCGCCGCGCGTATCGTAGAGGTGGCCGTCATTGTTCGGGGCCTGGGCGCCGGCGCTGGCGACGGTCAGGCCGAGCAGGGCGGCGGTAAGGGTTTGGGCGAGAGTTGTGTTCTTCAAGATTCATCCTCCACTGGCATTGATTGTTTTGATGATCCGGCAGGAATGAAAGCCGGCCCGGTCTTGTAGATTTATTGATGGATTTAAGCACAAAAACCAATGACCTACAACTTGTTGTCCTGACGACAATTCCCCCCCGGAAAATAACCGGCCGGCACTCTGCAGTAGTCTGCTCCGGGCAGGGGCGGCATGTTAAAATTACCGTTTTTTCAGCGGCATCGAGCCTTCTTCTCAAACTATCCATGACCATCCAGTTCGCCAAGGAAACACTTCCGGTCAGTCTCGAAGAAGAGATGCGGCATTCCTACCTCGATTACGCCATGAGTGTGATCAAGGGGCGGGCGTTGCCGGACGTGCGCGACGGCCTGAAGCCCGTGCACCGGCGCGTGCTGTTCGCCATGCACGAGCTGTCCAACGACTGGAACAAGGCCTACAAGAAGTCCGCCCGCATCGTCGGCGACGTCATCGGCAAATACCATCCCCACGGCGACACCGCGGTCTACGACACCATCGTGCGCATGGCGCAGCATTTCAGCCTGCGCTACATGCTGGTGGACGGCCAGGGCAATTTCGGATCGGTCGACGGCGACAACGCCGCCGCCATGCGCTACACGGAAATCCGCATGGCGCGCATCGGCCACGAATTGCTCGCCGACATCGACAAGGAGACGGTCGACTTCGGGCCGAACTACGACGGCTCGGAGCGCGAGCCGCTGATCCTGCCGGCGAAGATTCCCAACCTCCTCATCAACGGCAGCTCGGGCATCGCCGTCGGCATGGCGACCAACATCCCGCCGCACAACCTGAACGAGGTGGTGGACGGCTGCCTGGCGCTGCTCGACAACCCGGAGCTGGGCATCGAGGAGCTGATCGGCATCATCCCGGCGCCGGATTTTCCCACCGCCGGCATCATTTACGGCACGGCCGGCGTGCGCGAGGGCTATCTCACCGGCCGCGGCCGCATCGTCATGCGGGCGCGCACCCACTTCGAGGACCTGGAGAAGGGCAGCCGACAGGCCATCATCGTCGACGAACTGCCCTACCAGGTCAACAAGAAGTCTCTTCTGGAGCGCATCGCCGAGCTGGTCAACGAGAAGAAGCTGGAGGGAATTTCCCACATCCAGGACGAGTCCGACAAGTCCGGCATGCGCGTCGTCGTCGAGCTGAAGCGCGGCGAAGTGCCGGAGGTCGTGCTCAACAACCTCTACAAGATGACGCAGCTGCAGGACACCTTCGGCGTGAACATGGTGGCCCTGGTCGACGGACGGCCGCGTCTGCTCAATCTGAAAGAGATGCTCGATGCCTTTCTCGCCCACCGCCGCGAAGTGGTGACGCGGCGCACTGTGTTCGAGCTGCGCAAGGCGCGCGAGAGGGGGCATATCCTCGAGGGCCTGGCGGTGGCCTTGTCCAACGTCGACGAGATCATCGCCCTCATCAAGGCGGCGCCGACCCCGCCGGAAGCCAAGCGCGGGCTGATGGCGCGCACCTGGCGTTCGACCCTGGTCGCGGAAATGCTGGCGCGCACCGACGTCCAGGCCTCGCGGCCGGACGGGCTGGCGCCGGAGTTCGGCCCGTTCGAGCAGGGCTACCGGCTATCGGACGCCCAGGCCCAGGCCATCCTCGAGCTGCGCCTGCAGCGACTGACCGGCCTCGAACAGGACAAGATCCTGGGCGAATACCGTGAGGTGATGGAGCAGATCGCCGACCTGCTCGACATCCTCGCCCGCCCCGAACGCATCACCCGCATCATCGGCGACGAGCTGAGGGCCGTCCGGGAACAGTTCGGCGATGCGCGCCGCTCGGAGATTGTGCACAACGCCGAGGACCTCTGCCTGGAGGACCTGATCACGCCGACCGACGTCGTCGTCACCCTCTCGCACGGCGGCTACTTCAAGCGCCAGGTGCTGGCCGATTATCGCGCCCAGCGGCGCGGCGGCCGCGGCCGCCAGGCTACGGCGATGAAGGAGGACGATTTCGTCGACCGCCTGTTCGTCGCCAACACCCATGACTTTATACTCTGCTTCTCTAACCGGGGCCGCGTCTACTGGCTGAAGGTCTACGAGGTGCCGGAAGGCTCCTCGACCAGCCGTGGCAAGCCCATCGTCAATCTCTTCCCGCTTGCCGAGGGGGAGAAGATCACCGCCGTGCTGCCGGTGAGGGAGTTCGACGAAGGGCATTTCGTCTTCATGTCCACGACCGGCGGGACGGTGAAGAAGACGCCGCTGTCGGCCTTTGCCAACCCGCGCAAGGCCGGCATCATCGCGGTGGACCTCGACGAGGGCGATTACCTCATCGGCGTTGCCATTACCGACGGCGGCTACGACGTGATGCTCTTCTCCGACGCCGGCAAGGCGGTGCGCTTCGCCGAGGAGGACGTGCGGCCCATGGGTCGCGAGGCGCGCGGCGTGCGCGGCATGCTGCTCGAACCTGCCCAAAGCGTGATCTCGATGCTCGTCGCAAAGGGCGAGGAGCAAAGTGTGCTGACGGCCACCGAAAACGGCTTTGGCAAGCGCACGGCGATTGCCGAATACACCCGTCACGGCCGCGGCACCAAGGGCATGATCGCCATCCAGGCATCGGACCGCAACGGTCGGCTGATCGGTGCCGTGCTGGTCGCCGACAGCGACGAACTGATGCTGATTTCGACGGGCGGCGTGCTGATCCGCACGCTGGTGCAGGATATCCGCGAGATGGGCCGCTCGACCCAGGGCGTGACGCTGATCAACCTGGATGACGGCACGAAGCTGGCCGGCATCGAGAAAGTGATCGATAGCGACGAAGAGGAAACCTGACGGAGCCGGACGGGTGCCGATTCTTGAACCTGACGATACAGCGGGCAGCTATAGCCTTCTTTCGACGGTCACCGGCGAGATCGGTGACAACGGCCCATCTTCTGTATACAGTATACGAATCGAGTTCATTCTTTAGCATGGAGAATCAGCATGTCACGCGTGTTTAATTTCAGCGCTGGCCCGGCAGCCTTGCCGGAATCCGTCCTCAGGCAGGCGGCGGAGGAGATGCTCGACTGGCACGGCAGCGGCCAGTCCGTCATGGAGATGAGCCATCGCGGCAAGGAGTTCATGAGCATCGCGGCCCAAGCCGAGGCCGACCTGCGCGAGCTGCTGGCGATTCCCGCCGGCTACAAGGTGCTGTTCCTGCAGGGCGGCGCTACGCTGCAGTTCGCCATGATTCCCATCAACCTGCTGCGCGGCAAGGCGGCCGCCGATTACGTGCACACCGGCGAATGGGCGAAGAAGGCCATCAAGGAGGCCAAACAGTACTGCCAGGTGAACGTTGTCGCATCGAGCGAGGACAGGAACTTCACCTACGCGCCGCCCCAGGAGAGCTGGAAGCTCAGCAAGGATGCCGCTTACGTGCACTACACCGCCAACGAAACCATCGGTGGCGTGGAGTTCCACTGGACGCCGCAGACCGGGGACGTGCCGCTGGTGTGCGACATGTCCTCCAACATCCTGTCGAGGCCGGTTGACGTGTCCAAGTACGGCCTGATCTACGCCGGCGCGCAGAAGAACATCGGCCCGGCGGGACTCACCATCGTCATCGTTCGCGAGGACCTTATCGGCCAGGTGCTGCCGAAGACTCCGGTCATGCTCGACTACAAGACGCATGCCGAGAACGAGTCGATGTACAACACGCCGCCCACCTACGGCATCTATATCGCCGGCCTGGTGTTCCAGTGGCTCAAGCGGCAGGGCGGCCTGGCCGCCATGGAAAAGCACAACCGCGAGAAGGCCGGACTGCTCTATACCTTTCTCGACCAGAGCAAGGTCTTCGTCAGCCCGGTGGCCAGGGGCGACCGTTCGCTGATGAACGTGCCGTTCACCCTGAAGAATGCCGAGCTCGACGAGGAATTCCTCAAGGGCGCCAAGGCGCGCGGCATGGTGCAGCTGAAAGGCCACCGCTCGGTCGGCGGCATGCGCGCCTCGATCTACAATGCGATGCCGGTCGAGGGCGTGCGCGCCCTGGTCGACTACATGAAGGAATTCGAGGCGAAGCATGGCTGACAGCTACAAGATCCTGGTGCTCAACCAGATTTCCCAGGCGGGTCTGAAGCGCCTGCCGGCGGAGCAGTACACCGTCGGCAAGGACCTCGCCGCGCCGGACGCCATCCTGGTGCGCTCGGCCGACATGCACAAGATGGACATACCGGCCTCGGTGCGCGCCATCGGCCGCGCCGGCGCCGGCACCAACAACATCCCGGTGAAGGCCATGAGCGCGCGCGGCGTGCCGGTGTTCAACGCGCCGGGTGCCAACGCCAACGCGGTGAAGGAACTGGTCATCGCCGGCATGCTGCTGGCGGCGCGCAACATTTCCGGCGCCATGCGCTTCGTCTCCGCCCTCGACCCGCAGGATCCGGAAATGGAGAAGAAGGTCGAGGACGGCAAGAAGAACTTCGCCGGCTACGAGCTGGCCGGGCATACCCTGGGCGTCATCGGCCTGGGCAAGATCGGCTGCCTGGTGGCGGACGCCGCCATCAAGCTTGGCATGAACGTGATGGGCTACGACCCGGAGATCACCGTGGATGCCGCCTGGAGCCTGCCCTCCCAGGTAAAAAAGGCGAACAGCGTGGCCGAAGTGCTGAGGAACGCGAATTTCATCAGCCTGCACGTGCCGCTGGTGGAAGCCACGAAGAAGATGGTGAACGCCCAGTCCCTGGAGCACGTGAAGCACGGCGCCGTGCTGCTCAACTTCTCGCGCGAGGGCGTGGTCGACGAAGCCGCCGTCCTGGCCGCGCTGGAAGCGAGGCGGCTCGGCTGCTACGTCTGCGATTTCCCCAGCCCGCATGTCAACAGCCATCCGCATGTCGTGGCCCTGCCGCACCTGGGCGCCTCGACGCGCGAGGCCGAGGACAACTGCGCGGCGATGGTCGCCGACCAGGTGCGCGACTACCTCGAGCACGGCAACGTGCAGAACGCGGTGAACTTCCCCAACATCGCCATGCCGCGCGAGTCGGCCTTCCGCATCGCCATCGCCAACGCCAACGTGCCGAACATGGTCGGCCAGATCTCCACGGCGATGGCCAAGGCCAACCTGAACATCCACAACATGGTGAACAAGTCGCGCGGCGACATGGCCTACACCCTGGTGGATGTGGACAGCGCGGTGCCGCAGGCGGCGATCGATTCGATCGCCGGCATCGAGGGCGTGCTGGCGGTGCGTTATTTGCCTGCTTAAGAAATGAGCGATGAACTGCAGCGCCTGCGCGCGGAGATAGACCGCCTCGACGAGGAGGTGCTGGCCCGCCTGTCGCGCCGTGCCGAGATCGCCCATGAAATCGGCCGCGTCAAGGGCGGGGCGGTGGTGTACCGGCCCGAGCGCGAGGCGCAGGTCCTGCGCCGCATCACCGGGCTCAACAAGGGGCCGCTCAGCGACGGCACGGTCTGGCACATCTTCCGCGAGATCATGTCGGCCTGCCTGGCGCTGGAGCAGCCGCTGCGCATCGCCTATTTCGGCCCGGAAGGCACCTTCACCGAGAGCGCGGCGAAGAAGCATTTCGGCACGGCGCCGGATTTTACGGCGCTGGCGACCATCGACGAGGTGTTCCGCGCCGTCGAATCGGGCAACGCCGACTATGGCGTGGTGCCGGTGGAGAATTCGACCGAAGGCGCCGTCGGCCGCACGCTGGACCTGCTGCTGCAGATGCCGATCGGGATCTGCGGCGAGGTGATGCTGCGCATTCATCAGCATCTGCTCTCCAAGGCGGGACGGCTGGCCGACGTCAAGCGGCTCTATTCGCACAGCCAGTCGCTGGCGCAGTGCCACGAGTGGCTCAACCGCAATCTGCCCGCGCTTCCGCGCGTGCCGGTGGCGAGCAACGCCGAGGCGGCGCGCATGGCAGCAGAGGACGCCGAGTCCTGCGCCATCGCCGGCGAGGCGGCGGCGGCCCGCTACGGCCTGAACCGGCTGGCCCAGGACATCGAGGACGATCCGAACAATACCACGCGCTTTCTCGTCATCGGCATGCACGACGCCGGCCCTTCCGGCCGCGACAAGACCTCCATCGTCTGCTCGGCGCAGAACCGGGCCGGCGCCGTCTACGCCCTGCTGGAGCCGCTGGCGCGGCATGGCGTGTCGATGAGCAAGTTCGAGTCGAGACCTTCGCGCACCGGCCTGTGGGAATATGTCTTCTATGTCGATGTCGATGGCCACCAGAGCGAGGAGCGGGTGACGAAGGCCTTTGCCGAACTGCGCGACCGCGCCGCCTTCGTCAAGGTGCTCGGTTCGTATCCGAGCGCCGCGGCCTGAGGGGGCCGCTGGAACAACGGGAGAGGAACGCAACCGAGGGGGAACCGAAACATGAGCATCGCCGAACTCGCACCGCCCTACATCCGCGCCATCTCGCCTTACCAGCCGGGCAAGCCGATCACCCAGCTGGCACGCGAGATGGGCCTACCCGTCGACAAGATCGTCAAGCTGGCCTCCAACGAGAATCCGCTCGGCATGAGCCCGCGGGCGCGCGCTGCGCTGCAGGCGGCCCTGGACGGCGTCGAGCGCTATCCGGACCAGTACGACCTGACCGCAGCCCTGGCCGAACGGATTGGCGCCGGCATGGAGAGTATCGTTCTCGGCAACGGCTCCAACGACGTGCTCGATCTCGTCGCCCGCGTCTTCCTGGCGCCCGGCCGCTCCGCAGTATTCTCGCAGCATGCCTTCGCCGTCTATCCGCTGGCGACCATGTCGGCCGGCGGCCAGTGCATCGTAGTGCCGGCGAAACATTACGGCCACGACCTCGACGCCATGCGCGCCGCCATCCGTCCCGACACGCGCATCGTCTGGATCGCCAACCCGAACAACCCGACCGGCAACTTCCTGCCCGGCGCCCAGGTGAAGGCCTTCCTGCAGGCGGTGCCGAAGGACGTCGTCGTGGTGCTTGACGAGGCTTACTACGAATACCTTCCCCCGGCCGACCGTGAGGACACCCTGGCCTGGGTGAAGGAATACCCCAACCTCATCGTCACGCGCACCTTCTCCAAGATCCACGGCCTGGCCGGCCTGCGCGTCGGCTATGGCGTCACCACGGCCGAGATCGCCGATCTGCTGCATCGCGTGCGCCTGCCCTTCAATGTGAACAACCTGGCGCTCGCCGGCGCCATCGCTGCGCTCGACGACCACGCCTTCATCGCCGAGAGCTACGACAACAACCGACGCGGCATGGAGCAGATCGTCTCCGGCCTGAAGCGCCTAGGCCTGGAGCACATTCCCTCGCATGGCAACTTCGTCACCTTCAGGGCAGGCGATGCGGCCAGGGTAAACCAGGCCCTCCTCAGGCAGGGCATCATTGTGCGGCCGATCGGCGGCTATGCGTTGCCCGAGCACCTGCGTGTCACAATCGGTCTGGAGAGCGAGAACGGGCGCTTCCTCGATGCCCTGGAAAAGGCGCTGGAAGGCGCCGGATAACCTGTGGGTTTCTGCCTCGACAAGATCGTCGTCGTCGGCGTCGGCCTGATCGGCGGCTCTTTTGCGTTGGCCTTGAGAAAGGCCAACGCGGCGGTCGAGGTGGTCGGCGTCGGCCGCAGCCGGGCCACGCTCGACGAGGCGCTGCGCCTGGGCCTCATCGACCGCATTGGCGCCTGCGATGCCGCCACGCTGGAGAATGCCGACCTCGTCCTGCTGGCCACCCCGGTCGGCCAGATGCCGGCGCTGATGCAGGCGATGGCGCCTTACCTCGGTGCGCAGACGGTCATCACCGACGGCGGCAGTACCAAGAGCGACGTGGTGGATGCCGCGCGCCAGTTTCTGCCGCAACATCTATCCCGCTTCGTGCCGGCGCACCCCATCGCCGGCGCGGAGTACAGCGGCGCGGCGGCGGCCCGGGTCGATCTCTACGTCGAGCGCAAGGTGGTGCTGACGCCGCTGCCGGAGAATGCGCCAGAGGCGGTCGGGCGCGTGCGTGCGGCCTGGATAGCCTGCGGCGCCACGGTGCACGAGATGGCGCCGGCGCGTCACGACCAGGTGTTCGCCGCGGTGAGCCATCTGCCGCACCTCTTGTCCTTCGCCCTGGTGCATGATCTCGCCCAGCGCGAGAACCGCGAGGAATTCTTCCGCTTTGCCGCCAGCGGCTTCCGCGATTTCACGCGCATCGCCGCCTCCCACCCCGAGATGTGGCGCGACATCTGCATCGCCAACAAGGATGCGCTGCTGGGCGAGCTGGAGCAGTACCAGCGCCAGCTCGACGAGCTGCGCCGGGCGCTCGTCGAGGGCGACGCCGCCGCGCTGGAAGCCGTCTTCGCCGAGGCGCGCACCGTGCGCCGCGCCTGGGCCGAGGGCAAATTGAGCTGATGGAATTTCTCGACCTGCCTCCTGCATTTCACGCCGCAGGAACTGTGCGCCTGCCCGGCTCGAAGAGCATCTCGAACCGCTTCCTGCTGCTGGCCGCCCTGGCCGAAGGCGACACCGGGATCTGCGATTTGCTTGCCTCCGACGACACCGATGTGATGCTGAACGCCCTGCGCGCGCTCGGCGTGGCATGGGAGCGCGCGGGCGGCGGCGAGTGCCGCGTGCGCGGCGCGGGCGGGCCGTTCCCGAACAAGGCGGCGGAACTGTTCCTGGGCAATGCCGGCACGGCCGTGCGCTCGCTCACCGCGGCCCTGGCGCTCAGCGGCGGGCATTACGTCGTGCGCGGCGTGGCGCGCATGCACGAGCGGCCGATCGGCGACCTGGTCGACGCCCTGCGCCAGCTCGGCGCCGGCATCCGCTACCTGGGCAAGGAGGGTTTCCCGCCCCTGGATATCCGCCCGGCGACGATCCGTGCCGGCAGCCGGGTGGCGGTGCGCGGCGAGGCCTCCAGCCAGTTCCTCACCGCCCTGCTGATGGCCTTGCCGCTGACCGGCGAGGGAGCGACGGTGGAAGTGGTGGGCGAGCTTATTTCCAAGCCCTACATAGACATCACGCTCAAGCTGATGGCGCGCTTCGGTGTCGCTGTCGAGCGGGACGGCTGGCGCGAATTCCGCATTCCGGCCGGAGCGCGCTACCGCAGTCCCGGCACGGTATTCGTCGAGGGCGACGCTTCCGCGGCTTCGTATTTTCTCGCCGCTGGCGCCATTGCCGGCGGGCCGGTGCGCGTGGAAGGGGTTGGGCGGGACAGCATCCAGGGCGACGTGCGCTTCGCCGATGCCCTGCAGGCAATGGGCGCGCGCATCGACATGGGGCCGAACTGGATCGAGGCACGGGCGCCGGAGCAAGGACGCCTGCAGGCCATCGACCTCGACTGCAACCACATCCCGGACGCGGCCATGACGCTGGCGGTGGCGGCGCTGTTCGCCGAGGGTACGACGCGGCTCGGCAACATTGCCAGCTGGCGCGTCAAGGAGACCGACCGCATTGCCGCCATGGCCGCCGAGCTGCGCAAGCTGGGCGCGTCGGTGGAGGCGGGAGAGGATTTCCTCGCCGTGTCACGGGGACTGACTATTGCGCCAGGCGTGGCCGTCGACACCTACGACGATCACCGCATGGCGATGTGCTTCTCGCTTGTCTGCCTGGGAGATGTATCGGTGCGAATCAACGACCCGAAATGCGTGAGCAAGACCTTTCCCGACTATTTCGAGCGCTTCGCGGGCCTGCTGGCGCCGGTGATCGCCATCGACGGGCCTTCCGCCTCGGGCAAGGGCACGGTGGCCGCACTGGTCGCGCAAAAGCTGGGGATGCATTATCTCGACAGCGGCGCCCTCTACCGGCTGGTGGCGCTGGCCGCGCTGCGCGCGGACGTGGCGCTCGACGATGGCGAGTCCCTGGCGCGGATCGCCGGGGCGCTGCCGGCGAGCTTCGAGGGCGGCCGCATCCTGCTCGACGGTGCCGACGTCGGCCTCGCCATTCGCAGCGAGGAATGTTCTGCAGGCGCCTCGAAGGTGGCTGCTTTCCCGGCCGTGCGGATGGCCCTGCTCGACCGTCAGCGTGCCTACCGCCAGGCTCCCGGCCTGGTCGCCGAGGGGCGTGACATGGGCTCGGTGGTATTTCCCGATGCGCCGCTCAAGGTGTATCTCACGGCGACGGCCGAGGCGCGGGCCGAACGGCGCTATAAACAGTTGATCGACAAAGGAATGTCTGCTAGCATTGACACTCTTTTGCAGGATCTTCGCGAACGCGATGCGCGCGACAGCGCGCGGACAGTCGCCCCTCTGCAGAAATGCGCGGATGCCGAGCTGCTCGACACCACGGCCATGACGGTCGACGAGGCTGTTGCCTGGGTGTTAGAACGGGTCCGGCAACGCTTGCCGCATGCTGCGGCGCGCTCCTGACGGGGAGCGCCGCAGACGAAGGTGCCGCGATGCGCTACGGCTGTCCAGCAGTCGTCGCGGCTTTGTTCAACTAACGCGCCGTCCAATCCCGGATGGCATTGGGTTTTTCCACAATTTATGTCCATAGCAACCGCCACCCCGGCCGCAGGCCAGGAAAGTTTCGCCTCCCTTTTCGAAGAAAGTCTGTCCCGCCAGGAGATGCGCGCGGGTGAAGTGATCACCGCGGAAGTCGTCCGCATCGACCAGAACTTCGTCGTCGTCAATGCCGGCCTCAAGTCCGAGAGCTTCATCGCCATCGACGAGTTCCGCAACGACCGCGGCGAGGTCGAGGCCAAGCCGGGCGACTACGTCAGCGTCGCCATCGAGATGCTCGAGGACGGCTACGGCGAGACGCGCCTGTCGCGCGAGAAGGCCAAGCGCATCGCCGCCTGGAACGATCTGGAAAAGGCCCTCAACGAGGGCGCCCTGGTCAAGGGCGTCATCAACGGCAAGGTGAAGGGCGGCCTCACCGTCATGACCAACGGCATCCGCGCCTTCCTGCCCGGCTCGCTGGTCGACGTGCGTCCGGTCAAGGACACCACGCCCTACGAGAACAAGGAATTCGAATTCAAGGTCATCAAGCTCGACCGCAAGCGCAACAACGTCGTCGTCTCGCGCCGTGCCGTGCTGGAAGCTTCCGCCGGCGAGGAGCGCGAGCAGCTGCTGGCCAACCTGAAGGAAGGCACCGTCGTCAAGGGCATCGTCAAGAACATCACCGACTACGGCGCGTTCGTCGACCTCGGCGGCATCGACGGCCTGCTGCACATCACCGACCTGGCCTGGCGCCGTGTGCGCCACCCCTCGGAAGTCCTCAACGTGGGCGACGAGGTGCAGGCCAAGGTGCTCAAGTTCGACCAGGAGAAGAACCGCGTCTCCCTGGGCCTCAAGCAGCTCGGCGAAGACCCGTGGGTCGGCATCTCGCGCCGCTACCCGCAGGGCACCCGCCTGTTCGGCAAGGTCACCAACCTGACCGACTACGGCGCCTTCGTCGAGGTCGAGCAGGGCATCGAGGGCCTGGTGCACGTCTCCGAGATGGACTGGACCAACAAGAACGTGCATCCGTCCAAGGTCGTTCAGCTCGGCGACGAGGTCGAGGTGATGATCCTCGAGATCGACGAGGACCGCCGCCGCATTTCGCTGGGCATGAAACAGTGCCTGCCCAACCCGTGGGACGAGTTCTCGATGAACCACAAGAAGGGCGACAAGGTGCGCGGCCAGATCAAGTCGATCACCGACTTCGGCATCTTCATCGGCCTGCCCGGCAACATCGACGGCCTGGTGCACCTGTCCGACCTGTCCTGGTCGGCGACCGGCGAGGAAGCCGTGCGCAACTTCAAGAAGGGCGACGAGGTCGAGGCGGTGGTGCTGGCCATCGACGTCGAGCGCGAGCGCATCTCGCTCGGCATCAAGCAGCTGGAGGGCGACCCGTTCACCAACTTCATCGCCACCCACGACAAGAACAGCGTGGTCAAGGGCACGGTGAAGAGCGTCGACGCGCGCGGCGCGGTGGTGCAGCTGTCCGACGAGGTCGAGGGCTATCTGCGCGCCTCCGAGGCCGCCCGCGAACGCGTCGAGGATCTGCGCACGCTGGTCAAGGAGGGTGATATCCTCGACGCCATGATCATCAACGTGGACCGCAAGTCGCGCTCGATCAACTTGTCGATCAAGGCCAAGGACCAGGCCGAGCAGAACGAGGCCATGCAGAAGCTGCAGAGCGAATCGTCCGCGTCCAGCGGCACGACCAACCTCGGCGCCCTGCTGAAAGCCAAGCTCGGCAATACCCAGCAATAACCTCATCAGGTGAACATGACGAAGTCGGAACTCATCGCGAAATTGGCGGGACGCTTCCCGCAATTGGTCGCCAAGGATGCCGATTACGCAGTGAAGATGATTCTCGATGCCATGACCGCCGCGCTCACCCGCGGCGATCGCATCGAGATTCGCGGCTTCGGCAGCTTTGCGCTGAACTACAGGCCGCCGCGCATCGGGCGCAACCCGAAGTCCGGCGACAAGGTGCAGGTGCCGGAAAAACATGTGCCGCATTTCAAGGCGGGCAAGGAGCTGCGCGAGCGCGTGGACCAGCTCGATTGACCGGCTTCGACCGAGCGGTTTCTGAGGCAATCGGGCGGCGTCAGGCGATGCCGCCCTTTTTTTGGCTCTGGCATGACGACCGCCGACGCGGGCGCCGGCCATTCCTGAACTTCGTTTGGGCGCTTCCGGCTGGAGGCGCCGGGTGGAGCGACATGAAATACCTCCTCTGGCTGTTGCGGGCCGTCCTGTTCGTCGCGCTGCTCGGCTTCGCCGTCAAGAACAGCGGCAACGTGACGCTGCGTTTCTTCTTCGATGCCGCCTGGTCGCTGCCGCTGGTGGCCGTCATGCTGATTTTCTTTGCAGCCGGCGCGCTGGCCGGCCTGTCGGCCGCGCTGGGCATATTCCTGCGCCAGCGGCGTGAGGTGCTGCGCCTGAAGCAGAAAACGGAGGCAGGCGCCCGGCCGGAGTAGGGCCGGCGGACCGGTTACGAGAGACCAGAGAACGCGCCGGGGATGATGGAATTCGAACTGTGGTGGCTGCTGGCGATCCCGCTGTTTTTCGCCCTGGGCTGGATGGCCGCGCGCGTGGACATCCGTCATGTCGTGCGCGAGTCGCGCACCCTGCCCAAGTCCTACTTCAAGGGCCTTAACTTCCTGCTCAACGAGCAGCCGGACAAGGCCATCGACGCCTTTCTCGAAGCGGCCAAGGTGGACTCCGAGACAGTCGAGCTGCATTTCGCCCTGGGCAACCTGTTCCGACGGCGGGGCGAGACGGACCGCGCCATCCGCATGCACCAGAACCTGGTCGAGCGCGAGGGCTTGCGCGAGGAGCAGCGATCGCAGGCCCTGGCTGAACTGGGACACGACTATCTCAAGGCCGGCCTGCTCGACCGCGCCGAGGACATTTTCACCGGCCTGCTCGGCAGCGCCCAGGGCGAAGCCGCGCTGAATTTCCTGCTCGAGATCTACCAGCAGGAGAAGGAGTGGCGCAAGGCCATCGACATCGCGCGCCAGCTGCCCGATCATTCCGGCCACCTCTGGCAGAAGGAGATCGCCAATTTCTATTGCGAGCTGGCGGCGGCGGAGATCAACAATTCCCGGCCCGGGGAGGCGCAGGCCTTGCTGGAGGAGGCGTTGGCAACGCACCGCAAATGCGTGCGCGCCACCATCCTGCTCGGCGATCTCGCCGCAGCATCGGGAGACCATGAGGGTGCCATCGAGGCCTGGAAACGCATCGAGCAGCAGAATCCCGTTTATCTCGCCTTGGTCGCCGCCAGGCTGATGGAGGCCTGCCGCAAGCTCGGCCGCGGCAGGGAGGGGCTGCAGTTGCTGCGCGGCTATCTGGCCCAGCATCCCTCGCTCGACCTGCTCGATGCCGCCTTCCAGTGGGCGCTGGAGGAGGAGAGCCCCGAGGCGGCCTACCAGCTGGTGAGGGACGAACTGCGGCGCAATCCGACCCTGCTCGGACTGAACAAGCTGCTGGAGGCGCAGATGATGATCGCGCCCCCGGAGCGGCGCGCCGACCTCGAGCTGGTGAAGAACCTGATCCACAGCCATACGCGCAAGGTGGCGCGCTATCGTTGCGACAACTGCGGCTTCAAGGCGCGGCAATTCTACTGGCGCTGCCCCGGCTGCGGGGCCTGGGAGAGCTATCCGCCGAAGCGGACGGAAGAATTCGACTTGACCCCATGAAGAACGGTGAGTGGTCTGCAGTGAGCGGTAAGCGGTAAACTTGCACGGGTTTTTCCGCTCACTGCTCACCGCTTACGGAATACGAGAATGAAAATCACCGTCATCGGCACCGGCTACGTCGGCCTGGTCAGCGGCACCTGCCTCGCGGAGGTGGGCAACGACGTGCTGTGCCTGGACCTCGATGCGGAGAAGATCCGCATCCTCAATGCGGGCGGCATGCCGATCCACGAGCCTGGCCTGGCAGAGATGGTGTCGCGCAACCGGGCCGCCGGCCGCCTGCGTTTCACCACCGAGGTTGCAGAGGCGGTTGCGCACGGCCTGCTGCAGTTCATTGCGGTGGGCACGCCGCCGGACGAGGATGGCTCGGCGGACCTGCAGCACGTCGTCGCGGCGGCGCGTTCAATCGGCCGGCATATGACCGGGTACAAGGTGATCGTGGACAAGTCCACCGTGCCGGTCGGCACGGCCGACAAGGTACGCGAAGCCGTGGCCGGGGAACTGGCGGCGCGCGGCCTGGAAGCCGGATTCAGCGTCGTCTCTAATCCAGAGTTCCTCAAGGAAGGGGCGGCGGTGGAGGACTTCATGCGTCCGGACCGGGTCATCGTCGGTGCCGAGGACGCGCACGCGATCGCCCTGATGCGCGGCCTGTATGCGCCTTTCCAGAGAAACCACGAACGCATCATCGTGACGGATCTGCGCTCGGCCGAGCTGACCAAGTACGCCGCCAACGCCATGCTGGCCACCCGCATCTCCTTCATGAACGAGCTGGCCAACCTGGCCGAAAAGCTCGGCGCCGACATAGAGCAGGTGCGCCAGGGCATCGGCGCGGACCCGCGCATCGGCTACCAGTTCCTCTATCCCGGCTGCGGCTACGGCGGCTCCTGTTTTCCGAAGGACGTGCAGGCGCTCAACCACACGGCCCGCGACGCGGGCAGCGAGCTGCGCGTGCTGCGTGCGGTGGAGGAGGCCAACGAATTCCAGAAAGGGGTGCTCGGCCGCAAGATACTCGCCGAATTCGGCGGCACCCTCGCCGGCCGGCGCATAGCTCTCTGGGGACTCGCCTTCAAGCCGAACACCGACGACATGCGCGAGGCGCCCAGCCGCAGGGTCGTCGCCGATCTGCTGGAGCATGGGGCCGAAATCCGCGCCTACGACCCGGTGGCGATGCAGGAGGCGCGCCGCATCTTCGGCGCCGAGCCGCGCATCGCCTATGCCGAGTCGCCCATGGCGGCGCTCGACGGCGCCGACGCGCTGGTGATCGTCACCGAGTGGAAGGAATTCCGCAGTCCCGATTTCGAGGCGATGAAGCGCCGCCTCGGGTCGCCGCTCGTCTTCGACGGGCGCAACCTGTACGATCCGGCTGCCCTGCGCGCCGCCGGCTTTCGCTACCATGCCATCGGGAGAATGTGATGGACATGCTCCACCTGCCCGAAACCTCCGCCGTCCGCATCCTCGTAGTCGGCGACGTCATGCTCGACCGCTACTGGTTCGGCGAAGTCAGCCGCATCTCGCCCGAGGCGCCGGTGCCGGTGGTCAAGATCGCGCGCACCGAGGAGCGGCCGGGCGGGGCGGCGAACGTGGCGCGCAACGTGGCTGCGCTGGGCGCCCGCGCCACGCTGCTCTCGGTCGTCGGCGCCGACGAGGCCGGCCAGTCGCTGGCGCGGCTGCTGGCTGCCGAGGGCATCGAGACCAGCCTGCACGAGGACGCGCAGCTGTCGACCACCATCAAGCTGCGCGTCATCGGCCGCCAGCAGCAGCTCCTGCGCATCGACTTCGAGAGCAGTCCGGCGCACGAGGTGCTGAGAGCGAAGCTGGCCGAATTCGAGCGCCAGCTCGCGCGCTGCGACCTCGTCGTCCTCTCCGATTACGGCAAGGGCGGCCTGGCCCATATCGGCGAGATGATCCGCCTGGCGCGCGCCGCCGGGAAGCCGGTGCTGGTGGACCCGAAGGGCGAGGACTTTGCACGCTATGCGGGGGCCACGCTGCTGACGCCGAATCGTGCCGAACTGCGCCAGGTCATCGGCCGCTGGACGGACGAGGACGACCTCGGCGCCCGTGCCGGCAGGCTGCTGCGCGAGCTGGGCCTGGAAGCCCTGCTGGTGACGCGCAGCGAGGAGGGAATGACGCTGTTCCGGGACAGGGAAGTGCTGCACGAGCCCGCCCAGGCGCGGGAGGTTTATGATGTGAGCGGCGCCGGCGACACCGTCATCGCCTCGATGGCAGTGATGCTGGCGGGCGGGGCAGGCCTGCCGGCCGCGATGCGCGTCGCCAACCGGGCCGCCGGCATCGTCGTCGGCAAGCTGGGCACGGCGACGGTAAGCCTCGACGAATTGCGCAGCGCGATTTGAACCCGAAACCCGAAATCGGAAACTCATGTACATCATCGTAACCGGCGCCGCCGGCTTTATCGGCTCCAACCTGGTCAAGGCGCTCAATGCGCGCGGCGTCTCCGAGATCATCGCCGTCGACAACCTGAGCCGCGGCGACAAGTTCCGCAACCTGGTCGATTGCGAGATTGCCGACTACCTGGACAAGAACGCCTTCATCGAGGCGCTGGCGGCGGGAGAGCTCGACGGCGCCGTCGAGGCGGTGCTGCACCAGGGAGCCTGCTCCGACACCATGGAGCACGACGGCCGCTACATGATGGACAACAACTACCGCTATTCCCTCGAACTGCTCGACTTCTGCATGGACCAGGAAGTGCCTTTCCTGTACGCCTCCTCCGGCTCGGTCTATGGGGCGGGGCGCGTCTTCCGCGAGTCGCGCGAATTCGAGTCGCCGCTGAACGTCTACGGCTACTCGAAGTTCCTCTTCGACCAGGTCGTCCGCCGCCGTATCGCGGCGGCTGACTTCCAGGCCCAGGTTGCCGGCTTCCGCTATTTCAACGTCTACGGGCCGGGCGAGAGCCACAAGGGACGCATGGCTTCGGTCGCCTTCCACTTCTTCAACCAGTACCGCGCGGAAGGCAAGGTCAGGCTGTTCGAGGGATGCGACGGCTACGCCGACGGCGGGCAGCGGCGCGACTTCGTCTTCATCGACGACGTGGTGAAGGTGAACCTGCATTTCCTCGATGGCGGCGCCTCCGGCATCTTCAACGTCGGCACGGGCAGGGCGCAATCCTTCAACGAGGTTGCCGTGGCGACGGTGAATACCTGCCGCGCTGCGCAGGGCGAGGCACCGCAGTCCCTGGAGGAATTGCGCGGCAGCGGCACGATCGAATACATTGCCTTCCCCGAGGCGCTGAAGGGCAAGTACCAGAGCTACACGGAGGCCGACATCGCACTGCTGCGCCAGGCCGGCTACGACCAGCCCTTGTTGAGCGTCGAGGAGGGTGTTGCCGCCTATGTGCGGGAGAGGCTGAAAGCATGAAACAGGTTCTCGAGGACTTCGTCGGCAACACCCCCCTGGTGCGCCTGAAGCGTCTGCCCGGCGACGGCAACGAGCGGCGCGGCAACGTGATCCTGGCCAAGCTGGAGGGCAACAACCCGGCCGGCTCGGTGAAGGACCGGCCGGCGCTGTCGATGATCCTGCGCGCCGAGGCGCGCGGCGAGATCAGGCCGGGCGACACCCTGATCGAGGCCACCAGCGGCAACACCGGCATCGCGCTCGCCATGGCGGCGACCATGCGCGGCTACCGCATGGTGCTGATCATGCCCGAGCACCTCTCGGTCGAGCGGCGCCAGACCATGCGCGCCTTCGGCGCCGACATCGTGCTGGTCCCGCAGAAGGGCGGCATGGAGATGGCGCGCGACGTCGCCGACAAGATGGTGGCGGAAGGGCGCGGCATCATGCTCGACCAGTTCGCCAACCCGGACAACCCGCTCTCGCACTACGAGGGCACCGGGCCGGAGATCTGGCGCGATACCGAGGGAAAGATCACCCACTTCGTCTCCAGCATGGGCACCACCGGCACCATCATGGGCTGCTCGCGCTTCTTCAAGGAGAAAAACCCGCAGATCGAGATCGTCGGCTGCCAGCCCGAGGAGGGCTCGCAGATCCCCGGCATCCGCAAGTGGCCGGAGGAATACCTGCCGAAGATCTACGACAAGGCCCGCGTCGATCGCCTCGAATATGTCAGCCAGGCCGACGCCGAGGAGATGACGCGGCGCCTGGCGCGCGAAGAGGGCCTCTTCGCCGGCATCTCCTCGGGCGGCGCCATGGCGGTGGCGCTGCGCGTGGCCGAGCGGGTCAGCGGCGCGGTGATCGTCACCATCGTCTGCGACCGCGGCGACCGCTATCTTTCCACGGGCGTCTTCCCCGCCTGAGGCCGTGCAGCGGATGTTCCTCCGCGCCGCCGTATTCCTGGGACTGACCTTTCTCGCCGCGCTGCCTTCCGGCGCGGCGCAGATCAGCCTCTCTCTGGGTTCCATCCGCCACCCTGCCTTCGAAGCCGAGGGCGTCAGCGTCGCCTTCGACGCGGCGCGCCGCGGCGAGGCCGACATCCGCCTTGGCCGCCTGCTCGTCGCCGGGGCGGAGTACCGCGAGCTGCGCCTGCACTGCTCGGGCTTCTACTTCGACGGCCGCCGCCTCGACTGCCCCGAGGGCAGCCTGCGCCGCGACGACGCGCGCGGCCGCGAACGGCCGGCGCTGCCGTTCTCCTTCGCCTGGCGCACCGACGGCTTCCTCGACTTCTCGCTGCGCGACGTCGCGGCGAACGCCTTCTCGCCGCTGGTGAAGCGCCTGCGCGGCTGGCAGCCGCAGGGCCGCATCGACCTCGCCCTGCGCGTCGAGGGCGGCCGCGCGACGCTGAGCGTCGCCGCGCGCGAACTCGAATTCGCCAGCCGCGCAGGCGATGTCAGCGGCAAGGACATCGCCTTCAGCCTGAACGCCGACGCCGAGCGCGGCGCCGCCGGCTGGCACTGGCGCGCCCGCCTCGACTGGCCGCAGGGCGAGCTGTGGCATGCGCCGTGGCGGCGCGTCGCCGGCGTGCGCCTGGAGGCGGAGGGCGATCTCACCGAGGCAGCGCTGGAGGTCGACCAGGCACGCCTCGACGTGGCGGGGCTGGGCGCGGTGACCGCCGGCTTGCGCTGGGATCGCACGCATGGCGAGGCGAGCGACTGGGGCTTCATCACCGAGCCTCTCGACCTCGCCACGGCGATGCGCGACTGGATCCAGCCCTGGCTGTCCTCGCTCGGCTTCCCCGGATGGCAGCTGACGGGGCAGGCGCGCTTCTCGGCCGAGTGGTCGGGCGGAGCGCTGCGCCGTTTCTATGCCGGCCTGGAGGAGGCTGCCGTAGCCGATGGCACCGGCCATCTCGCGCTCACGGGCGTCAATGCGCGCATCCCCTGGCAGGCAGACGCGCCCACCGAGGCCGAGATCGGCATCGCCGCCGGGCGGCTGGGCGACCTGCCGCTGGGCGGCTTCAGCCTGCCGCTGAAGATTGCCGGCAACGTGGCCAAGGTGGAAGGGCTCGCCGCGCCGATGCTCGACGGGCGCTTCCTCGTCGATGAACTGCACCTGGCCAAGAGTCAGTCCGGCTGGCAAGGCGAATTCGAGGGCGGCATCGAGGGCGTCTCCATGCCGAAGCTGTCGCGGGCGCTCAGGCTGCCGGCGATGGCGG
Source organism: uncultured Rhodocyclaceae bacterium (assembly GCA_964475635.1). GTDB lineage: Bacteria > Pseudomonadota > Gammaproteobacteria > Burkholderiales > Rhodocyclaceae > Desulfobacillus. The sequence goes on along the minus strand of CAYYXS010000002.1, from coordinate 49,936 downwards.
GCAGCCTGACGGCGCGCATTCCGCGCATCGCCTACGAAGACGGCATCCTGCATCTCGACGGCGCGCTCGGCATCGAGGTCTTCGACGGCGGCATCACCGTGCACCGGCTGCGCCTGATCGACCCGTTCGGCAAGGGGCGTCGCTTCCTCGCCGACGTCACGGCGCGCAACCTGGATCTGGGCATGCTGACGCGCACCTTCGCCTTCGGCGCCATCGAGGGGCGCTTCGACGCCGACCTGCACGACCTGGAGATGCAGGGCTGGAAGCCGCTGCGCTTCGAGGCGCGCATTGCGAGCAGCGAGGGCGACTATCCGCGCAGCCTGAGCCTGGGCGCGCTGAAGGACATCACGGCGCTGGGGGAGACCGGGGAACCGAAGGCGCTGGCCCGCGTTCCTGAACGCTCCGGCTTCAGCTTCGGCTATGCCCGCATCGGCTTCGGCTGCCGGCTGGCGAACGGCGTCTGCCTGCTCGACGGCGTCGAGCGCGAGGGGCGGGGCGTGGTGCTGATGCGCGGCAGCGGCATCCCCTCGGTGAGCATCATCGGCTACAATCGGCATATCGACTGGGAGGCGCTGGTGGTGAGAATCCGCGAGCTGATCGCGGGCCGGCCCGGCGTCGTCATCGAATGAAAACTGCCCTCTTGCTGACCGTTGCTCTGATCCTCGCCGGCTGCGTCAATCTGCACGTGCACTTCCCCGAGGCCTCCGGCAAGGCGGCGGAGCCCGCGCCTGCCCGCGAGGAGGCGAAATGACTCCCGTCCTCGCCTTCGACATCGAGACGATCCCCGACACGGCGGGCATCCGCAGGCTGTACGAACTGCCCGACGCGCTCACCGAAGCCGAAGTCGCCGAGTTCGCCTTCCAGAAGCGGCGCGCGGCCACGGGCAACGACTTCCTGCCGCTGCACCTGCAGCGCGTGATCGTCATCTCCTGCGCGCTGCGCGAGAACGATCGCTTCACCGTCTGGTCGCTGGCCGAGCCGAAGCTCACTGAAGCCGAGATCGTCCAGCGCTTCTACGACGGCATCGAGAAGTTCACGCCGCAGCTCGTCTCCTGGAATGGCGGCGGCTTCGACCTGCCCGTGCTGCACTACCGCGGCCTGATCCACGGCGTCGCCGCGCCGCGCTACTGGGACATGGGCGAGGACGACAGGGACTTCAAGTGGAACAACTACATCAGCCGCTACCATGCGCGCCACCTCGACCTGATGGACCTCCTGGCGCTGTACCAGCCGCGCGCCAACGCGCCGCTCGACGAGCTGGCCAAGCTGATGGGCCTGCCCGGCAAGCTCGGCATGGACGGCGGGGCGGTGTGGGGCGCCTGGCAGGAGGGGCGCATCGACGAGATCCGCGACTATTGCGAGACGGACGTGGTCAACACCTTCCTCGTCTACCTGCGCTTCCAGCGCCTGCGCGGGGTGCTGACGGCGAAGGCCTTCGACGCCGAGGTGCTGGTGGTGCGCGCGGTGCTGGAAGGACTGAAACAGCCGCACTGGCAGGCGTTCCTGTCGGCCTGGGAGGGCTGACGCCGTGTCATTGACCATCCTCGGCCTCTCCGGCTCGCTCGGCCACGACCCATCCGCCGCCCTCTACATCGATGGCAAACTGGTCGCCGCCGCGGAAGAGGAACGTTTCATCCGCGACAAGCATGCCAAGGGCCGCATGCCGTATGAAGCGGCGAAGTTCTGCCTCAACTTCGCCGGCATCCGGCCGGCCGACGTCGACGCGGTGGCGATTCCCTTCGCGCCGATCAGCCTGATGGAACCGGCGCGCTGGCACTATGCGAAGCGCTACTGGTACGCGCCGGACCGCGCGCTCGACGCGCTGTTCAACGGCAACCGCCGCTACCGCCGCTATCGCCGCCGCATCCTCGCGTGCCTGGCGCAGCTCGGCTTCGATCCGGACAAGGTCGATCTCGTGCCGGTCGAGCACCACCTGACCCACGCCTCCAGCGCCTACCACTGCTCGGGCTTTAACGAGAAGACCGCCATTCTCGGCATCGACGGCAAGGGCGAGTATGCGACGACCTTCTTCGGTTACGGCGAGAACGGCCGCATCCACAAGATCAAGGAGTTCTACGACCCCGATTCCCTCGGCGGCCTCTACGGCGCCATCACCGAATACCTCGGCTTCGAGATGCTCGACGGCGAGTACAAGGTGATGGGCATGGCGCCCTACGGCGACGCGAGCAAGTACGACTTCTCGCGTCTGGCGAAGTTCGAGAACGGCGAACTGGCGATCGACACCGGCTACGCCAACGTGATCGGCCTGCGCCGCTACAAGGAGAACGGCAAGGGTTACTACTTCTCGCCGAAGCTGATCGACTGGCTCGGCCCGCGCCGCCAGGGCGACGTCGCCGACGACCCCTACATCCACTACGCGGCGAGCATGCAGAAGCTGTTCGAGGACCTCGCCCTGCAGATGCTCGATTGCTACCTGGGCGACGTCCTGCGCGAGACCGGGCGGCTGGCCTTCGCCGGCGGCGGCGCGCTCAACGTCAAGCTCAACCAGCGCATCATCGCGCGGCCCGACGTGAAGGAGCTCTTCGTCCAGCCGGCCTCGGGCGATTCCGGCACGGCGGTGGGCGCGGCGTCCTACGTCTCGGTGCAGCGCGGCGTGCCGGTGGAGAAGATGGAGCACGTCTATCTCGGCCCGGCCTATACGAACGAGGAGGTCATCGCCGCTTGCGAGCGGCATCCCGCGACGCCGGCCTGGCAGAAGATCGACGCGGTGCCGCAGCGCATCGCGCGCCTGCTCGCCGACGGCCAGCCGGTGGCCTGGTTCCAGGGGCGCATGGAGTTCGGTCCGCGCGCCCTGGGCGGGCGCTCCATCCTCGGCTGCCCGAGCGTGGCGGGCGTGGCCGACCGCATCAACGAGCAGATCAAGTTCCGCGAGCGCTGGCGGCCGTTCTGTCCCTCGATGCTCGACACGGTCGGCCCGCAGATGCTCGGCTCGACCCACCCGGCGCCCTTCATGACCTTTACCTTTCCGGTGGTCGAAGAATGGAAATCGCGGGTGCCGGAAGTCGTGCACGAGGACGGCACCGCGCGCGCCCAGGTGCTGCGCCGCGAGTTCAACCCGCGCTACTACGAGCTGATGCGGGAGATGGAGAAGCTCACCGGCAACGGCGTCGTGCTCAATACTTCGCTCAACCGCCGCGGCGAGCCGATGATCTGCTCGCCGACCGACGCCCTCGACATGTTTTTCGGCTCCGACCTGCGCTACCTCATCATGGAGGACGTGCTGGTCAGCAAGTGACCGCCGCCGGTTATGGACGACAGGGGAATAGCCGGGTACTACGCCGCCGAGCGGCCGGAACTGCTGGACTTCCTGCGGCCCCACGGCCCCTTCTCCGCCGCGCTCGACATCGGCTGCGCGGCCGGCATGTTCGGCGCCGGGCTGCGGCAGCAGGGGATCGTCGCCGCCTGCGACGGCATCGAGCCCAACTTCGACGCGGCGCGGCTGGCCGAGGCCCGCCTGCGGCAGGTCTGGGCGGGTTCCCTCGAAGCGGCGGCGGGGGAGGTGCCCTGGGCACATTACGATCTGCTCATGCTTGCCGATGTGCTGGAGCACCTGGCCGATCCCTGGGGCACCCTGCGCCTGCTGCAGGCGCGCAGCGCGCCGGGCTGCCGGCTGCTGCTCAGCGTGCCCAACGTGCGCCACTACAAGGTGTCGCTGCCACTGCTGTTCAAGGGCGAGTTCCGCTACGAAGACGCCGGCATCATGGACCGCACCCACCTGCACTTCTTCACGCGCGGCAGCCTCGAGGAAACCGTGCGCGGCTGCGGCTGGAGCATCCGCGCACTCGGCAGCCACATGAAGGGACGCTACCGCCGCTGGTACATGCCGACGCGCCTGCTTGAACCCTTCGTCGCCGTGCAGACCATGCTGCTGGCCGAGAAGCAGTGACACAGCCGCTCGTCAGCGTCGCCATTCCGGCCTACAACCACGCCGCCTACATCGAGGCCTGCCTCGCCTCGGTCTGCGCGCAGAGCTATGCCGAACTGGAACTGGTGCTGATCGACGACGGCTCGCAGGACGACACGCTGGAGGTGGCTCGCCGCTTTCTCGAGCCGCGCCGCGCGCGCTTTCGCCGCATCGTGCTGGAACGCCAGGAGAACCAGGGCGTCAGCGCCGCCTCGAATGCGGTGATCGCCGCCTGCCAGGGCGAGTGGGTGCACCTGCTCGGCTCCGACGACGTGCTGCATCCGGACAAGGTGAAACGCATCCAGCAGGCCATCGCGGAATGGAACTGTCCCGATCTGGCGCTGGTGCATGCCGACGCCGACACCATCGACGAGTATGGCCAACCCTTCGTCCGGCGCAGGCAGAAGCCGCGCCCCGCGCCCGGGCCCGACCGCGCGGCCTGGCATGCGCTGTTCCTCTCCGACAATTTCATCATCAATCCCACCGTCGCCCTGCGCCGGGAGGCCTTTCTGGCGGTCGGCGGCTTCGACAGGAACCTGGCGCTGGAGGACATCGACTGCTGGCTGCGGCTCTCGGCGCGCCACGCCATTGCGCGCGTGCCGGCAGTGCTGGCGAGCTACCGCAAGCACCCCGGCAACACGCTGCGGCGACGTGTCAGAATGCTCGCCGCGCAGTTCCACACTTTCGCCAAGTTCCTTGCCGGGCACGACGGCCTGGTTGCCGAGGATGACATTCGCCGCCATTTCCGCCGCTACCTCGGGCGCTTCTGGCGGCGCGTGCGCCGGAAGCGGCCCTGGCTGCTGCCCCTTGTGCTGGCCGCCCTGCTGAAGAGCCGCCTGCGCACGCCGCAGGCGGAGGACTATCGGCGCTTTGGCCGCCTGCTGCAGCGGGCGGGGGAGTGAAGTTCCTGTATCATTGACGTTTTTTTTGAAACCATGGATAACGCCCCGCTTTTCTCGATCGTCATTCCCGTCTACAACGAGGCGGAGAATATCGAGCCCATGGCGAGAGAGATCCAGGCCGCCTTCCAGGGCAGGACGGAGTCCTACGAAGTGATTTTCGTCGACGATGCCAGCACCGACGATACCGCCGCCGTATTGCAGCGGCTGACTTTTCCGGGCGGCGCGGTGAGGAGCCTCAGGCACCGGCGCAACTTCGGCCAGAGCGCCGCCGTGGCGAGCGGATTCCGCGCTGCGCGCGGGGCTTGGATCGGCACGCTCGACGGCGACGGCCAGAACGATCCGGCCGACCTGCCGCACATGCTGGATGAGGTGCGAAGGCAGGGCGTCGACTGCGTCACCGGCGTGCGCGCCAAGCGCCGGGACAACTACATCCGCAAATTCTCCTCGCGCATCGGCAACGGCTTTCGCAACTGGATCACCGGAGACCGCGTCTCCGACAGCGGCTGCGGCGTGCGCGTGGTGCGCGCCGCCTGCGTGCGCGAACTGCCGGTCTTCAACGGCCTGCACCGCTTCATGCCGACCCTCTTGAGAGCCAAGGGCTATGCCGTCGCCGAACTTCCGGTAAACCACCGGCCGCGCCTGCGCGGCGTCTCGAAGTACGGCGTGCACAACCGTCTCTGGCGCGGCATCCGCGACTGCTTCGGCGTGCGCTGGTTCGCTGCGCGGGCGGTGCCGGGCGAGCGGGTCGAGGGCGAGGCGGAGCAAGGGCCGGGCAGATGAACCGGCCCGGGAACGTCCTCCCGGAAGGCGCCGAAGACGACATCGAGCTGGAATCGGTTGCCCCGGGCTTTTCCAGGGAACTGCGCCGCCTGCTCGTGCTGCTTGCCGCGGCGGCCGGGGCGTTCGGCCTGTTCTATTTCACGCCGCTGGGAGAACTTGCCCGCGACATCCACAAGCTGCGCGACTTCCTCGCCGGCGACGACTGGTGGGCCGAGGCGGCCTACGCCCTGATCGTGGTGGCGCTGGTGGCGCTGGGTGCGCCGCGACTGGTCTTCTACGTGCTTGGCGGCCTCGCCTTCGGCTTCTGGCAGGGGCTGCTGCTGGCGCAGGCCGGCGCGGTGATCGGGTCCTGGATCACGTTCTGCGCGGTGCGCCACGGCGGGCGCGGCTGGCTGCTGCAGCGCTTCGGCAGCCACCGCTTCGTCGGCAGGGCCTTCAGCGTGCGTTCCTCCGTGAAGACGGTGGTGATGATCCGCCAGCTGCCGCTCACCAGCGTCATGATCAACGGCGGCCTGGCCCTGAGCCAGGTCAGCCCGCGCGTCTTTCTCCTCGGCACTTTCATCGGCTACCTGCCGCAGGGGATCATCGCCGTGCTGATCGGCAGCGGCGTGGTCGACGAGCGCGCACTGGAGGGGTTCGGCAAGCTCCTCGCCGCCGGCGTCGTCCTGACCCTGGGCGCCTTCATGCTGTGGCGCTGGCGCAAGGACAGGGAGCGCTGATGGAGCCGGCGGCCTGGAAAGGCCAGCTTGCCTGGAGCGCCCTGCTGGCCGTGCTGGTGCTGGCCTTCTACGCCATCCGGCTGACCGGGCCGTCCAACTTCGAAGCCGACGCGCAGGACCGCAACATCGGCTACGTCATGGACGTGGTCTGGCAGGGGCACTGGCTGGTGCAGCAGGACATCCGCGGCCGCATCATGTCGAAGCCGCCGCTGCATACCTGGGCCTGCGCCGCCGCCGCCGCGGTGGGCGGCATCAACCGCCTCACGGTGACGCTGCCCTCCATGCTGGCCGTGCTGGCCATGGCGCTCCTGGTGCTTCAGGTCGGGCGCCGGCGCTACGGCCCATGGGCGGGCGGGCTGGCCGCGCTGGCCGTGGTGCTGGCGCCGATGATGTCCAAGCATATCGCCCTGGTGCGCACCGACGCGCTGTTCGCCCTGGCGACGGCCCTGGGTGCCCTTGCCGCGCAGCGCGCCTGGGAGCGCGGCGGCGGCTGGACGCCGTTCTGGTTCTGGGCCGCGCTGGCCACGCTGATCAAGGGGCCTCTCGGCCTGGCGCTCTCCGCCATGGGCATGCTGGCCTGGTTCTGGGAGCGCCGCCGCGATCCGGCCACGCCGCTCCCGGCCGGCCCGCACTGGGCGGGCATCGGCCTGTTCCTGCTGCTCACCCTTGGCTGGCTGGTGCCGGCCATCCTTTCGGCCGGACAGCCGCTCGTCGACAAGCTGTTCTTCGAGGAACTGGTGGGGCAGGCCACGGGCGTCGGCAAGGACGGCTTCCCCGGGCGCAACCTGCCCAAGCCGACGCTCTACTTCATCCTGCGCTTCCTGCCCTTCAGCCTGTTCGCGATCTATGGCCTGTGGCGCATCGCGCGCCGGCCAGCGGCGGAGGCCGCCGGACGGCGCTTCGAGCGTTTTCTCTTCTGCTGGATCGTCGGCGGCATCGTTCTTTTCTCGCTCGCATCGCACCACCGCGGCGACCTGCTGCTGCCGCTGTGGCCGGCGGCGGCGCTCGTCGCCGGCCGCGAGATGGCGCGGCTGGCAGACGGCATCGGCAGGGCACGGACGAGCGCCGTGTTGGCGGGACTGACTTTTTTCTTCCTTGCGGGCGCCTGGTGGTCCTACCACCCGAAGGCGGAAAAGGAGAGCGAGGAAGTGCGCTACACTGCCGCCGCGAAGGAGGCTGCGCACGCCCTGGCGGCGAGCGGACTGGACGCGCAGCGGCTGCACCACCTCGACACGCCGGTGACCCTGCAGCTGGGCCTGGGCACCTTCCGCACCTGGATCGGCGAGGGCGAGGCAGTGCGCCTGATGGGCGGCGACGCACCGGCCTGGCTGGCGGTGGAATCCCCGCAGCACCATCCGCGCCTGTTCGGCACCGGCGGGCCGGCGATGCGCGAAGTGTTCCGCTGGCCCTCTGCCAAGGACGACGCCAAGGCGGCGGTGAGGGTGTTCGCCAACGCAGCCGCGACGAGGCAGAAGGGAGAAGCGCATGGGCGCAACGATTGAGCGGCTGAAGGGGCTGGCAAAGGCGCTCGGCGCGGTGCGCGCGGCCTTCCTCGCCAGCCTGCTGCTGTCTCTCGTCGCCGTGCAGGGCTCCCTCATCAACAGGGACGGCATCATCTACGTCGACGCCGCGCGGGCCATCGTCGAGCAGGGGCTGTTTGCGCCGCGCCAGGGCATCGACTGGCAGTTCCTCCCGATCCTGATCGCCGGCGCGGTTTCGCTGACGGGGCTGTCCGCCGAAACCGCCGCCCATGTCCTCGACGCCCTGCTGCTGGCGGGCGCCTGCGCGCTGCTCGTCGCCATGACCCGCCGCCGCCTGCCGGAGGCGGCCTGGGCGGCCTGCCTGGTGGCGCTCGCCATGCCGGCCTACAATCAGTACCGCAGCGAGATACTGCGCGAATACGGCTTCTGGTTCTTCTGCCTGCTGGCATTCTGGCTGGCGATGCGCTGGGATGAAACGCGGCGCAGTCGCGACGCCGTCGCCTGCCAGCTGGCGCTGGCCGCCGCGACCCTGTTCCGCCTGGAGGCGGTGGTCTTTTATCCGGCGCTGATGCTGTGGCAGGCGTTTGCTGCGCCCGCCGGGCAGAAGCTGCGGCGGATGCTGGCGATCGGCGCGCTGCCGCTGGCGGGCGGGCTGGCCGCCGCCCTCGCCTTCGGCGCCGGGCTGCTGCCGGTCCCGCAGCGCGTGCTGTACTACCTCGAGGCGGCCAGCCCGCTGCGCAAGCTGCAGACCCTCAACGAGGCGGCGGCCAGGATGTCGGAGACGGTGTTCAAGTACAAGTACTCGCGCGAGGAGGCCGGCTACATCCTGCTGTTCGGCCTGCTTTCCGTGATCCCCGTGAAGTTCCTCAAGATGAGCGGCGTGCTCCTCGTGCCGCTCGCCTGCGCCCTGCCGGGCCGCGCCGCGCTGGCGCGCTGGCAGCCGCTGCCGTGGGCGTTCCTCGGCTATTTCCTGGTGCTGGCGGCCTTTGTCACGCACCAGTTCTTCCTCGTCGGCCGTTACGTCAGCCTGCTCAACCTGCTGGCGGTGCCGCTCGTCGCGGCCGGCCTGGCGCGGCTGATGCAGCGCCATCCGCGCTGGGGAGCGCCGATCCTGGCGCTGACCCTGGCGACGATGGCGGCGAACGTCGTCTCCTTTTCCCCGCGCAAGACGCATGTCGTCGAGGCCGGCCGCTGGCTCGGCGCGCATGCCGGCGATGCGGCCCGCGTTGGCGTCGACAATGCGCGCCTCGCCTACTACGCCGGCTGGCGGCAGTCGCAGGCGGCCAGCATGGAGCGTCCGGCCCTGGCCCAGGCGCTGGCGGAAGGGCGCCTGGACATGGTTGCCGTCGAAATGCGTCAGAAGGATGCCGATGCGGAGAAGTGGCTGGCGGAGAACCGGCTGAAGCTGCTGCGGCGCTTCGCCAACGAGGCGGGCGACGCGGTGGCGATCGCCGTGCCAGAGGATCAGGCCAGCCCGTCGATGACCGGCCGCAGCCGGCCGAACACCGCTTCGACCGAATAGCCGTCTGCCACGCGACGGCGGCCGGCCTCGCCCATGCGCCGGCGCAGTTCGGCGTCTCCGGCCAGCAGCGCGATGCGTTCCGCCCATTCGGCCGGCGTCGCGGCGAGAAAGCCGTGCACGCCGTCTTCGATCACCTCGGCGTTGGCGCCGGCCCTGGACGACACCACCGGCAGGCCCGACGCCATGTATTGCAGCACCTTGAGGGCGCACTTGCCGCGGCTCCAGTCGTCGTCGCGCATCGGCGCGATGCCGATGTGGGCGGAGGCCAGTTCGCGCACCTCGCTCTCGGCGCGCCAGGCCACGGGCAGGGTCGCGACGCCGCTGCCCGGCAGGTCGAAGTCGGCGACGATCTTCAGGCGCAGTTGCGGCAAGGCCGTGGCCGCCTGCGCCAGCCAGGGCATCGCCTCGGCCAGGTACTTGCGCGTCGAATGGCTGCCGATCCAGACCAGATCCAGCGTGCCGGCCGGCTTCTCCGCCGCGAGGGCGTAGCGCGCCGCGTCCACGCAGGTGGGAATCGTCGTCACCGCCGGGTTGAGGGCCGCCGCCTGGCGGGCGAGAAAGGCATTGCCGGCCAGCACACGGTCGCAGGCCCGCAGCATCGCTGCGAAGCGCGACCTGCGGGTGCGCGAGGGCGTGCCGTCGCTGTTGCTGAAGACGGCGTCGTCGAAGTCGAAGACGAGGCGGCGCGCGGCCCGGCGCAGCAGCCACAGCAGCGGCGCCGGGAAGGTCTTGCGCAGCACGACGACGACGTCGGCGCGCCGCGCCTGACGCAGCATGTCGAGGGTGGGGCCGAGGCCGCCGGAGGCCGTGACGTGCGCCGGCGCGTAGCCGGCGGCCTGCCAGAGCGGGAAGAACTGCAGGGCGCGGTAGCGCGTCGACGCGGCGTCCTCGCCCTTCGACACGAAGAGCAGCCGCCTCATCTGGCCTCTCCCGGGGACGGCGCGCCGTCGCCGATCTGCCGCAGCAGGGCCGCCATGACGAACACCGAGCTTTCCTCCATCAGGTGTCCGTAATCGAAGGCGAAGGGGACCTTGCCCTTCTCGCCGGACAGAAAGCGGAGGCAGCCGGCTTCGTCGCAGGCGGCGGCGATGGGCGAGAAGAAGTCCGCCCGCGTGCCGACCACGCGCCGGACGAAGCCGTCCCGGCGGAAGGCGGCGGGGTCGAGATGGCTCGTGGAGCGCGCCCGGCCGTCGCCGCTCAGCAGATCGTTCGCCAGCAGGCCCGGCAGGGACTGGCGCCAGGCCGGCACGCTGCCGACCACGACGATCCTTGCCTGCCAGGACGGATCGGCGCGCAGCCGCGAGAGCGTTGCCTCCAGTCCGCGGCGTATGGTCTCCTCGTCGTGCTGCAGCCAGGCGCCGGCGAGGATCACGACGTCGGGGCGCGAGGCCTGCAGGGCGCGCAGGATCCACTCGTTGATCTGCCGGCAATTCGCGCGCTTCGGGAGGTCCACGCTCAGGAGCGGCGGGCAGCCGTTCGCCGTCCATTGCGCGGCGGCGCCTGACTGCGCCAGGGCATTCGTCCCGGGCCACAGATGCGCGGCGTGGGAGTCGCCCCAGATCGCGAAGCGCGCGTTTCTGCCGGCGCATTCGGCGGAAAAGTCATCGGCTGCGAACGCGGGCGGCAGCAGGCAGCGGCCCTCGCGGTAATGCCGGTCGAGCGCGCCGCGGTAGCGCGCGGCGCGGGTCTCGACGGCCATGGCGTCCTCGAGGGCCGGGTGGTGCCGGAAGCGCAGCGGCGTCAGCCGATCGTTCTGATAATGGAAGGCGGCCGCCGTCGCGAAGGGCGCCAGCGCCATTGCCGCACAGGCGGCGAGCGCCGGCAGCAGCTTCAGGCGGCTGACGAGTCGGCGCGCCGGATTCTCGACGCAACGGAAGGAGAGCCATCCGAGCAGGAGGGACAGCGCGATGCCGGCGGCGACCCGGACGCCGTCCCGCGGAGACTGACTTTGATGGAGCCACACCGCCACCGGCCAGTGCCAGAGATACACCGAGTACGACCAGCGTCCGACGCCCTGCAGCGCGGCGCCGCCGAGCAGGCGGGTCCGGCCTGCGCTGTCGGCGATGACCAGCATCGCGCCGGCCACCGGCAGCAGCGCAGGCAGGCCCGGCCAGGGCATTCCCGGGCCGTACAGCACGGCGGCGGCGACGATCGCGGCAAGGCCTGCCGCCTCGGGCCAGCGGCGACCCTGCGTGATTCGGTTGCAGGCATCCCGGTGCAGATGGAGCAGGCCGCCGGCGAGCATTTCCCAAGCCCGCGTCGGCAGCAGGAAGAAGGCCTTGGCGGGGCTGGCGTAGGCCAGCCAGGCCGACCAGGCGAGCGAGGCGAGGAACAGGAACCACAGCGCGGCGGCCATGCCGGATCGCTTCCCGGCCAGGCGCCGCGCGGCGAGGATCAGCAGCGGGTAGAGCAGATAGAACTGCCATTCCACCGACAGCGACCAGGTGTGCAGCAGCCATTTCTCGTGCGCATCCGCGTCGAAGTAGCCCGACTCCTTCCAATAGACATGGTTGGACAGGAACAGCAGGCTGGCGCCGACGTGTTTGGTGAGCGACCGGTAGTCCAGCGGCGACAGCGCGATCCAGCCGTAGGCCAGCATCAGCGCGCCGAGCGCAGCGAGCGCGGGGAAGATGCGGCGCGCGCGCGCCAGGTAGAAGCGCAGGACGGAGAAGCGGCCCTCGGCGAGCGGGTCGAGGATGATGCGCGTCATCAGGTAGCCGGAGATGACGAAGAAGACATCGACGCCGACGAAGCCGCCGGCGAATCCGGCGACGCCGAAGTGGTACAGCACCACGGCGATCACCGCCACGGCGCGCAGGCCATTGATGTCGGCGCGGAAGTCGGCGGCCTGCGGCTTCATCGCGGCGGCGCCCGCAGAGCCTGGCGGTAGGCCGCCTCGAAGCCCGCGCCGCCTCCGGCCTGCAGCCAGGCGCGGTCCGCCGCGTCGCGCAGCAGGTGCTGCAGGTTGCGCCGGCGCCGGTGCGCCGGGATCGGCCGCTCGTCCGCGCGCAGGTCGGCAATGTCGATCAGGCCGAAGCCGCCGGACGGCGTCAGCACGATGTTGCCCAGGTGCAGCGAGCGGAAGTAGATGCCTTCCGCATGCAGTCGCGCGACGAAGCCGCCGAGCCGCCCGCGCAGGCCGGCCGCTTCGCCGCCGTCGCGGATCAGCTGGCGCAGGGTGATTCCCGCCAGCGGGCGGTAGCGCACGGCATCCCGCAGGATGGCCGGGATGCGGTAGAGGCCGAGCACCTCCGGGCAGGGGATGCGCCGCCCGGCGAGTTCCCGTGCATTGTCGGCGAAGCGCTGCGCGTAGGGGTACCAGGCGGCGGACGAGATCAGGCGCTTGCGGCGGAACAGCTTGAGATAGCTGCCGTCGGCCAGTGCCAGTACCTTGTCGCCGTGGCGGTCGCGCTCCAGAACGGCTGCGCCGGCGGTGAGGGCGAGGTACGCGTCGTGTTCCAGGATCTGCAAGGGGGCGGCCGAAAGCTGGGCGGGCAAGCATTCTACCAGCCGGATCGCGGCTATCGCCCATGCTAGAATCGGCGCAACATTGCCGCGCATTGCCGCGGTCCGGCGCCACGTACGGCGCCCCTTGCGAACCCTGAATCGCACGTGACTTCCAGCCTGAGCCTGTATTTCCGCCTGCTCGCCTACGTCCGGCCCTATGCCGGCTGGTTTGCCGTGAGCATACTCGGCTACGTCGTCTTCGCCTCCTCGCAGCCGATGCTGGCCACCGTGCTGAAGTATTTCGTCGATGGCCTGGTCGACCCGGACGCGGCGCGGCTCGGCGGCCTGCAGCTGATGCACGCGGTACCGCTGGCGATCGTGCTGATCGCCGCCTGGCAGGGCGTCGGCTCCTTCCTCGGCAACTTCTTTCTCGCCCGCGTCTCGATGGGCGTGGTGCACGACCTGCGCGTGGCGCTCTTCGACAGCCTGCTCCGCCTGCCCGACCGCTACTACGACATGCACAATTCCGGGCACCTCATCTCGCGCATAACCTTCAACGTCACCATGGTGACGGGGGCGGCCACCGACGCCATCAAGGTGGTGATCCGCGAGGGCCTGACCGTCGTCTTCCTGTTCGGCTACCTGTTCTGGATGAACTGGCGCCTGACGCTGGTGATGGCCGCCATCCTGCCGGTCATCGGCCTGCTCGTCACGCGCGCCAGCCGCAAGTTCCGCAAGCAGGCGAAGAAGATCCAGGTGGCGATGGGCGACGTCACGCACGTCGCCTCGGAGGCGATCCAGGGCCATCGCGTCGTGCGCAGCTTCGGGGGCGAAGACTACGAGCGGCGCCGCTTCCACGATGCCAGCGGCAACAACATGAGGCGGCAGCTGCACATGGTGCGCACCTCCTCGGTCTATACGCCGGTGCTGCAACTGCTCATCTACTCCGCCATGGGCGTGCTGTTCTTCCTCGTGCTGTGGCTGCGCGGCGAGGCTTCGCCCGGCGACCTGGTGGCCTACATCACCGCGGCGGGCCTGCTGCCCAAGCCGATCCGCCAGCTCTCCGAGGTCAGCTCGACCGTCCAGAAGGGCGTGGCGGCGGCCGAGAGCATCTTCGAGCAGCTCGACGAGCCGCCCGAGGCCGACACCGGCACGGTGGAGCGCGAGCGGGTCGGCGGCCGCATCGAAGTGCGCGACCTCTCCTTCGCCTATCCCGGCGGCGAGCGGCGCGTGCTCGACGGCGTGAGCTTCGGCGTCGAGCCGGGGCAGATGGTGGCGCTGGTCGGCCGCTCCGGCAGCGGCAAGTCCACCCTGGCGAACCTGATTCCGCGCTTCTACCATCACGCGGCGGGGCAGATCCTCATTGACGGCACCGATGTCGAGGAGTACACCCTGCACAATCTGCGCCGCCATGTTGCCGTCGTCACCCAGCAGGTGACCCTCTTCAACGACACGGTCGCCAACAACATTGCCTACGGCGACCTCGCCGGCGCGCCGCGCGCGGACGTCGAGCGTGCCGCCGAGGCGGCTTTCGCCCGCGAGTTCATCGACCTGCTGCCGCAGGGCTTCGACACCCTGGTCGGCGAGAACGGCGTGCTGCTCTCCGGCGGCCAGCGCCAGCGCCTGGCCATCGCCCGGGCGCTGCTGAAGGACGCGCCGATCCTCATCCTGGATGAAGCCACCTCGGCGCTGGACACCGAATCGGAGCGCCACATCCAGGCCGCGCTCGACTCGGCCATGCGCGGACGCACCACGCTGGTCATCGCCCACCGCCTGACCACCATCGAACGCGCCGATGCCATCCTGGTGATGGAGCAGGGCCGCATCGTCGAGCGCGGCACGCACGCCGCACTGCTTGCCGCCAACGGCCACTACGCGCGGCTGCATGCCCTGCAGTTCCGCGACTCGGCCGGGGAAACCGGCCCGGAGCGCTGACATGGACTGGCAGGAAACGACGCGGGCGGCGTTTGTGCTGCTGCTGAGCGGAGACGCCGAGCTCTGGCAGATCATATTCATTTCCCTGCGCGTCTCCCTGCTGGCGATGCTGATCGCCGCGCCCCCCGCGATCGGACTCGGCTACCTGCTGGCGACGGCTGCGTTTCCCGGGCGCCGGGCGATCATCGTCGTTACCCAGGGACTGCTGGCCTCACCGACCGTCGTCGTCGGCCTCATCCTGTATCTGCTGCTCTCGCGCCAGGGCATCTTCGGCTCGCTCAGGCTGCTGTTCACCCAGGAGGCGATGATCGTCGGCCAGGTGCTGATCGCGCTGCCCGTGCTGGTGGCATTCACGCTGTCGGCCGTGCAGGGAGCGGATCCGCGCGTGCGGGAGACCGCCGTCAGCCTCGGCGCCTCGCGCATGAACGCGGCCTGGACGACCCTGCTCGAAGTGCGTTTCGGCGTGATGGCTGCGGTGTTCAACGCCTTCGGCCGCATCGTCTCCGAAATCGGCTGCTCCCTGATGGTCGGCGGCAACATCGCCGGCGTGACGCGCAACATTCCGACGGCAATCGCCCTGGAAACGAGCAAGGGCGAGTTCGCCCAGGGCATCGCGCTCGGCTTCGTGTTGCTGCTGGTGGCGCTCGGCGTGAACTTCGCGCTCGCCTTCGCGCAGGGCGAGGGAGGCATGAAGTGAGCGAACCGGTGTTCGTGGCCGAGAGCATCCGCAAGTCGTATGGTGCGCGCCGCATCCTCGATATCGACCGGCTGGCATTGCTGGCCGGGGAAAGCTACGTCCTGACCGGCGAGAACGGTTCGGGCAAGACGACGCTGCTGCGGGTGATGGCGGGACTCGAGCCGGCCGGAATCGGGGCCTGCCGTTTCGAGGGGCGGGCGGTCGATCTGCGCGATTATCCGGCGTGGCTGCGCGAGAAGGTGATCTACGTTCATCAGCATCCCTATCTGTTCCGCGGCAGCATCGCCGACAACATCGC
This sequence comes from uncultured Rhodocyclaceae bacterium, assembly GCA_964475635.1. GTDB lineage: Bacteria > Pseudomonadota > Gammaproteobacteria > Burkholderiales > Rhodocyclaceae > Desulfobacillus. The sequence goes on along the minus strand of CAYYXS010000002.1, from coordinate 34,230 downwards.
CTACGGCCTGAAGGCGCGCGGGGTGCGAGGGGAGGAGCGCGAGGCGCGGGTGAGGGAGGCCGTTGCCTGGGCGGGCGTCGAATCCCTGCGCGAGGTGCCGGCGCAGAGATTGTCGGGAGGCGAAAAGCAGCGCGTGGCGCTGGCCCGGGCCCGCGTGCTGCATCCACGCCTGTTCCTGCTCGACGAGCCGACGGCCAACCTGGACGCCGAGGCCAGGCAGCAGACCCTGCGCCTGGTGCGCGACCTGTGCGACGCCAACAGCACGGTGGTGCTGGCCTGCCACGACCGGGAAATCATCGAGCTGCCGCACATGCACCGCCTGCACATGGAGCAGGGGCGCATCGGGGCGCTGAACGGGACGGCGGGCGGCGCATGAATGCGCGCCGCCTGGGTGCGCTCGGCCTGCTCGGCCTGTGCCTTGCGGCGCGGGCGGACGTCTTCGTGCGCGAGGATATTGTCACCGACCCGGAACCGGCCCGGATGACGGTGTGCCACGGCAACGGCTGCCTTTACCTCGCCCATGTCGGCCTGACGCCGCAGCAGTGGCAGGAGGTCGTCGGCCGGTTTCTTCCGGCGGCGGCAGACGCCGGGCAGGAGCGCGCGCAGCTGCGCCAGGCCATCGCGACGATGGAGCGGTTCGCCGGGGCCGCCACCGGCACCTGGCGCGACAAGGGAGGCACGTTCAATGGCGGCGAGGGGCAGATGGATTGCATCGACGAGTCGATCAACACCACGCTCTACCTGACGCTGTTCCAGAAGTACGGCCTCATGCGGCGCCATCGTGTGGCGGAGCGCGCCACGCGGGGCTGGTTCGTGGCCGGCTGGCCGCATACCTCGGCGGTGGTGAGCGAAGTCGGCCAGACAAGGCTGTGGGCGGTCGATTCCTGGTTTCTCGACAATGGCGAGCCGCCTTTCATCCTGCCCATTGAAACCTGGAAGGCCGGCTGGAAGCCGGAGGGCTGGTAGCGGGGGAATCCGGTAAAATGCCCCGGCCGACATGAACCCCGACGATGAAAAACACCTTTCTTGAATTCGAGCAACCCATCGCCGAGCTGGAGGCGAAGATCGAGGAGCTGCGCTATGTGCAGGACGACTCGGCGGTGGATATTTCCGAGGAAATCTCGCGCCTGGAAACGAAGAGCCAGTCGCTGACCAAGGACATCTACGCCAGGCTGACGCCCTGGCAGATCGCCCAGGTGGCGCGTCATCCGCAACGCCCCTACACGCTGGACTACATCCAGCTCATCTTCACCGATTTTCAGGAGCTGCACGGCGACCGCGCCTTTGCCGACGATCATGCCATCGTCGGCGGGCTGGCGCGCTTCAACGGCCAGTCGGTGATGGTGATCGGGCATCAGAAGGGCCGCGACACCAAGGAAAAGATCTTCCGCAATTTCGGCATGCCGCGGCCGGAGGGCTATCGCAAGGCGCTGCGCCTGATGCGCACGGCCGAGAAGTTCGGCATCCCGGTGATGAGCTTCGTCGACACGCCAGGCGCCTATCCGGGCATCGATGCCGAGGAACGCGGCCAATCGGAGGCCATCGGACGCAACCTGTATGCCATGGCGGAACTCAAGGTGCCGCTGATCGCCACGGTGATCGGCGAGGGCGGCTCGGGCGGCGCGCTGGCCATCGCCGTGGGCGACGTGGTGATGATGCTGCAGTACGCAACGTATTCCGTGATTTCCCCCGAAGGCTGCGCCTCGATTCTCTGGAAGAGCGCCGAGAAGGCCCCCGAGGCGGCCGAGATCATGGGCATCACCGCGGCGCGCCTGAAGACCCTCGGCCTGATCGACCGCATCGTCAACGAGCCCCTGGGCGGCGCCCATCGCGACCATCGTGCCATGGCGCAGGCGCTGAAGAAGGCGCTGCAGGATGCGCTGCGCCAGATTGCCGAACTGTCCACCGCCGAGCTGATCGAGCAGCGCTTCGAACGCATGCTCGGGTATGGCAAGTACAAGGAACAACAGCCCGCCCGCTGAGCTGGCCGAGCGGGTGGCCGCCTGCCTGGGGCGGCATGTCCGGCCGGGCGAGCGTCTGGTCGTGGCCCTCTCCGGCGGCGTCGATTCGGTGGCGCTGCTGCACGTCCTGCACCGCCTCTCCCCGTCGCACGGCTTTTCGCTGTCGGCCCTGCATGTGCATCACGGGCTCAGTCCGCATGCCGACGACTGGCAGGCTTTCTGCGGGCGTCTGTGCGGGGCGCTCGGCGTGCCGCTGCGGGTGGCGCGCGTCGAAGTGGGCGGCGGTGCCGGCTCAGGGCTGGAAGCGGCGGCGCGCAGGGTCCGCTATGCCGCGTTCGGGAATGTCGATGCGGAATGGCTCGTGCTGGCGCACCAGCGCGACGACCAGGCCGAGACCCTGCTGTTCAACCTGCTGCGCGGCGCCGGGCTGGCCGGCGCCGCCGCCATGCCCGCCGTGCGCGATTTCCCGGGACGGCCGGAGCTGCGCATCCTGCGCCCGCTGCTGGAGATGCCGCGGACCGGGATAGAACGCTATGCGCGGGAGAACGGCCTCGCCTGGATCGAGGACGAGAGCAACAGGGATACCCGCCATGCCCGGAATTTTCTGCGCCATGCAGTCATGCCGCTGCTGCGCGGGCGCTTTCCCGGCTGCGATGCCGTGCTGGCGCGGGCCTCGGCCCACTTCGCCGAGGGCGAGGCGCTGCTGTCGCAACTCGCCGACATCGATGCCCGCTCGGCTCTGCGCGAAGGGCGACTCGTCGTGGCGGAACTGGCCCGGCTGAGCGAGGCGCGCGCACGGAATCTGCTGCGTTGCGTGCTGCGCGGCGCCGGAATTGCCATGCCGGACAGCGCGCGCCTGAATCAGGCGCTGCGCCAGGCTTGCCAGGCGGCCGCCGACCGGCAAGTGCGCGTCGATCTCGGCACCGTCGTCCTGCACCGGCATCGGGGCGAATTGTGGCTGGTGCAGAAGGCCGATGTGCCAACTACGATTGAATGGCGCGGCGAAACCTCCCTGGTCTGGGGCGAGGACCGGCTGCGCTTCGAGCGCATCGCAGGCGGCGGCATCGCCATGGATCGGATCGAGGGCAGGCCGGTGGCGATCCGGCCGCGCCGGGGCGGCGAGCGTTTCCGGCCCGATCCGCTGCGGCCGCGGCGCGAACTGAAAAAGCTGCTGCAGGAGCATGGCGTGCCGCACTGGCAACGCGAGGTGCTGCCGCTGCTGTGGTGCGACGGGGAGCTGGTCTGGGTGCACGGCATCGGCGTTGACTGCGCCTGGCAGTGCGGCCCGGGCGAGGCGGGCCTGCTGCCCGTTCTGGAGCGGAAATGAAAAGTCAGCCCCCGTGGTACGGCGTCAGCGGTTGCCCGAGAGCAGCTGCGCCAGCTCCACCGCCGATCTGACGCCCATCTTCTCGAAAATGCGCGCGCGGTGGACTTCCACGGTGCGCATGGCGATGTCCAGCTCGTCGGCGATCACCTTGTTGTATTTTCCCGCCAGGATGCGTTCCATGACCTCGCGCTCGCGCGGCGTGAGCTGGGCGAGGCGCGCGGCCATGGCGGCGGCGCCCGGGCCGGGGAGCTTGCGCGCGGCATCGGATTCCATGGCGCGGATGACGCGGTCGACCAGCTCGTTGTCATTGAAGGGCTTCTCGACGAAATCGAAGGCGCCCTTCTTGACGGCGGCGACGGCGAGCGGGATATCGCCGTGGCCGCTGAGGAAGATCACCGGCAGGCGCGAGCCGCGCGCGCAGAGCAGGTCGAACAGCTGCAGTCCGCTCATGCCGCCCATGCGCACGTCGAGCACCAGGCAGCCGCGCAGGTCCTCGCGCCAGTCGGCGAGGAAGGCTTCCGCCGAGGGCCAGGCGCGCGAGGCGACATGGCGCGAGCGGAACAGCCAGGTGAGGGCGTCGCGGATCGCCTCGTCGTCGTCGACGATATACGCTGCAGGAGTCACGAGACTGGCAGAATAAAACGGAAGATGCTGCCGCCCTCCGGGTTGGCCTCGACCCACATGCGACCCTTGTGGGATTCGACGATGGAGCGGCAGATGTTGAGCCCCATGCCCATGCCCTCCGGCTTGGTCGAGAAGAAGGGCTCGAAGAGCCGCGCGGCGGCTTCCTGGGCGATGCCGCTGCCGCGGTCCGCCACGCTCACCGCGATGCCGGCGTCCGCAACGGCGGTGCGAACGACCAGCTGCCGGTCGGCCGACGGGGTGGCCTGCATGGCATCGATGCCGTTGCGCATCAGGTTGAGCAGCACCTGCTCCAGCATCACCCGGTCGGCGCGCACCGCGGGCAGTGTTCCGGCCAGATCGAGGGCGAGGCGTGCGCCGCGCTTGCGCGCATCGCCTTCGATCAGGCCGACGGCGTCCTCGACGATGGCGTTGATGTCGCAGGGCGCGCGCTGCGGCTCGCTGCGGCGCACGAAGTCATAGATGCGGCGGATGACGCGGCCGGCGCGCTGCGCCTGGCTGGCGAGCTTGCCCAGCGCCTCGCGCAGCTCGTCGCGCGGCAGGTCGCCGGCTTCGAGCCGGTTGAGGCAGCCGGTGGTGTAGCTGGAGATGGCCGAGAGCGGCTGGTTGATCTCGTGGGCCAGGGTCGAGGCCATCTCGCCCATGGTGACCAGGCGCGCGGTGAACTGCAGCTTCTCCTGCTGCTGGCGCGCCAGATCCTCGGCGCGCTTGCGCTCGGTGATGTCGACCACCGAGCCCATCCAGCCGGTGTGGCGGCCCTCGGCGTCGATCAGCGGCGCCTCGTAGATGAGGGCGTCGAAACGCTCGCCGCTCTTGCGCTGGAAGCGCAGCTCGACGCCCTCGTTGGGCGCCTGGCCGGCCAGCGATTTCTGGTGGGCGGCCTGGGTCGCCTCGTGCTCCTCGGGCGCCCAGTAGGGCATCGGCGGCAGCCGATTGACCAGTTCGGCGGCATCGAAGCCGGTCATGCGGCAGAAGGCCGGATTGACGTAGATGATGCGCCCGTCGAGGTCACGGGCGCGCAGGCCGGTGAACAGCGAATCCTCCATGGCCTTGCGGAAGGCATATTCCTTGGAGAGGGCCTGCTCGGCGTCGAGGCGCTTCTGCAGGTGGCGGCGCTGCGCCCACAGGCTGGCTACCACGCCGGCGCCGAGGGTCACGATGGCCAGGGCGAGCAGGTTGCGCGGCAGGTTGGTCTCGGCCTGGTAGGACGTGGCGACCAGCACCAGGCCATGGCCGGGCGGATCGAAGGGAATGCGGTGTCGCAGCGTTTCCTCGCCCGTCTCGATGTTCGACTTCGAGCCGAGGACGATGCCGTTTGCATCCACCACGCTGAGGCGGTACTTCTGGGCGAACCACCATGGCACTTGGTCGACCAGCAGCTTGCGGATGGAGTAGACCGCGACAAGCGAGCCGGTATGCCGCCCCTCGCGGAATTGCGGCACGACCAGGGCGAAGAACCATTCCCCGTCGATTTCCTGGCTGGCGCTGAAAGTGGGCAGCCCGGTCGAGCGCGACAGGCGGAAGGCATGATGCACGGGTTCCGGACGCAGCGCCTTGCCGGCGGCGGCTTCGCCGATCTCCCCGGGGTCGCGGCGCAGCGGCAGGCCGTCCGCGTCGAGAATCTGCACGCGGGCGATGCCGGGGTTGTTGAGCAGAAAGCTGCGGATGCGCGCGCCGAAATTTCCGTCCGGCCTGTCCCCGGCAAAGTAATCCTGGCCAAGCTGCTGCAGGTGTTCCTGGCTGCGCGAGAGGTTGAACTGGAGGTTCTGCTCCATCCACAGGGTGTCGCCGATCAGGCCGCTGCGCTGCTCCTCCAGTTCCTGACGATGCAGCAGCCAGAGCAGGGCAATCACCGCCAGCACGAACAGGCCGATGGCGATGCGCGGCGCAGTCCAGTACCATGGCTGAAGCTTGGGCAGGCGCGGGGAGGTGGTTTCCATTCGGTACGGAAAGTCGTAGCCTGAGAGCATGTTACATCATGGCGCCGGCGGCCAAAGCGTTGCGGATAACCACAATTGTTCGGGGAGGGGGCTTTGCCCAGAATGCTCGTCGCCAGATCCCGCCGGCCGGGCCGGCTGTTTAACATATGGAGGAGACCATGAAACTGCATTCCCTGCTGTTCGGTGCCATCGCTCTGGCTTTCTCGGCCACGGCGCTCGCCCAGCAGCCGATCGTCATCAAGTTCAGCCACGTCGTGGCCAAGGAAACGCCCAAGGGCAAGGCCTCCGACTTCTTCGCCAAGCGCGCCGAGGAACTCACCAAGGGCAAGGTCAAGGTCGAGGTCTACGCCAACTCCACCCTGTACAAGGACAAGGAGGAGATGGAGGCGCTGCAGCTCGGCGCCGTGCAGATGCTGGCGCCGTCGCTGGCCAAGTTCGGCCCGCTCGGGGTGAAGGAGTTCGAGGTGTTCGACCTGCCCTTCATCTTCGACAACGATGCCGAACTGCACAAGGTTACCCAGGGGCCGGTGGGCAAGCAGTTGCTGGCCAAGCTCGAACCGAAAGGCATCAAGGGCCTGGCCTACTGGGACAACGGCTTCAAGTCGGTCTCGGCCAACAAGCCGCTCAAGGCGCCGGAGGACTTCAAGGGCCTGAAGATGCGCATCCAGTCCTCCAAGGTGCTGGAAGCGCAGATGCGCTCGGTCGGCGCCCTGCCGCAGGTGATGGCTTTCTCCGAGGTGTATCAGGCGCTGCAGACCGGCGTGGTGGACGGCACCGAGAACCCGCACTCCAACCTGTACACGCAGAAGATGCACGAGGTGCAGAAGCACGTGACCCTGACCGAGCATGGTTATCTCGGCTATGCCGTGATCACCAACAAGAAGTTCTGGGACGGGCTGCCCGCCGACGTGCGCGGCCAGCTTGAACAGGCGATGAAAGAGGCGACCGACTACGCCAACAAGATCGCCAAGGAGGAGAACGACGGCGCGCTGGAGAAGGTCAAGGCCTCCGGCAAGACCCAGGTCTATGCGCCGACCCCGGCCGAGCGCCTGGCCATCAAGAAGGCCATGGCGAAGACCCACAAGGAGATGGAGTCGCGCATCGGCAAGGAAACCATCGAGGCGGTCTACAAGGAAACCGGCTTCGATCCGTCCAAGCTGTAATATCGGCTGACGAGCGGCGTCCTGGCGCCGCTCGTTTTCTGGAGAACCGAAATGTTGAAAGTCCTGGACCATCTGGAAGAATGGCTGATCACCTTCCTCATGGGCGCGGCGACGGTGATCATCTTCGCCGCAGTGATGCACCGCTACGCCTCCGGCTGGGCGATTCCCGGCGTGCAGGACTGGCTGCTGGGCCTGAACTTCGGCTGGGCGCAGGAGTTGTGCATCATCATGTTCGTCTGGATGGCCAAGTTCGGCGCCGCCTACGGCGTGCGCACCGGCATTCACGTCGGCGTCGATGTGCTGATCAACCGGCTGGAGAAGGCCAGCCGCGGCAAGTTCATCGTCTTCGGCCTGCTGGCCGGCGCGACCTTCACCGGCATCGTCGGCACCCTCGGCGCCACCTTCGTCTGGGAGAACGGCGCGCATTACGCGGTCTTCCATTTCTTCGGCCTGAATACCGGCGATCTGCCGGAAGGACCGACCACGCCGGACCTCGAATGGCCGACCTGGGTCGTCTATTCGGCGGTGCCGTTCGGCTCCTACCTGATGTGCTTCCGCTTTCTCCAGGTGACCGCCAGCTTCCTCCGCACGGGAGAGCTGCCGCACCACGATCACGGCCATGTCGAGGGCATCGAGGAGGAGGCCACCTTCACCGCGCCCGGCAAGGAGGACAAGATCTACCGCATGGACGACGATCTGCATCCGCGCGAGACGGACGGGGAGGAACGCAAATGAACACCCTTATCATTTTCTCGCTGCTGGTCGTGCTGATGCTGACCGGCATGCCGATCTCGATCTCGCTCGGCCTGACGGTGCTCAGCTTCCTGTTCTTCCTGACCCAGGTGCCGATCGAGTCGGTGGCGCTGAAGCTGTTCACCGGCATCGAGAAGTTCGAGATCATGGCCATCCCGTTCTTCATCCTGGCCGGCAACTTCCTCACCCACGGCGGGGTGGCCAAGCGCATGATTCGCTTCGCCACCTCGATGGTCGGCCACATGTACGGCGGTCTCGGCCTGGGCGGCGTGCTGGCCTGCGCCCTGTTCGCCGCGGTGTCCGGCTCCAGCCCGGCGACCGTTGTCGCCATCGGCTCGATCCTGATGCCGGCGATGGTCAGGGCCGGCTTCCCCAACCGCTTCGGCGCCGGCGTCATCACCACCTCCGGTGCCCTTGGCATCCTGATCCCGCCCTCGATCGTCATGGTGATGTACTCGGTGTCGACCAACACCTCGGTCGGCGCCCTGTTCATGGCCGGCGTCGTCCCCGGCATCATGCTGGCGGTGATGCTCGGCCTGACCACCTGGTACCGCGCCCGCAGCAACAACTACCCGCGCATGCCGAAGGCGAGCTGGGCCGAGCGGCTCACGGCCCTGCGCGAATCCATCTGGGGGCTGTTGCTGATCTTCATCGTCATGGGCGGCATCTACACCGGCTTCTTCACGCCGACCGAGGCGGCGGCAATGAGCGCGGTGTGGGCCTTCATCTGCGCGGTGTTCATCTACAAGGACCTCGGCATGAAGGACGTGCCGCGGGTGCTGCTGTCCTCGGCCAACATGAGCGCGATGCTGCTCTACATCATCACCAACGCCGTGCTGTTCTCCTTCCTGATGACGCACGAGAACATCCCGCAGGCGATGGCCGACGCCATGATCGGCACCGGGGTCGGCGTGATCGGCTTCCTGCTGATCGCCAACATCCTGCTGCTGGCGGCCGGCAACTTCATGGAGCCGTCGTCCATCGTGCTGATTCTGGCGCCGATCCTGTTCCCGATCGCCGTCAAGCTCGGCATCGACCCGGTGCACTTCGGCATCCTGATGGTGGTGAACATGGAAGTCGGCATGTGCCATCCGCCGGTCGGGCTCAACCTCTATGTCGCCTCCGGCATCACCAAGATGGGCATCACCGAGCTGACCGTCGCCACCTGGCCCTGGCTGCTCACTATGCTGGTGTTCCTGGTCGTCGTCACCTACTGGCCGCCGCTGTCGCTCTGGCTGCCGCGCCAGCTCGGCATGCTCGGCAGCGGATGATCTTACGCATCTGAAAACCGGCCCGGCTCCGGCCGGGCTTTTTTTCGGTTAAGCTCGGCACATGCTTGAAACCATCCTCGATCCGACCTTCTGGGTCGCCGTCCTGCAGATCATCGCCATCGATATCCTGCTCGGCGGCGACAACGCCATCGTGATCGCCCTGGCCTGCCGGCGCCTGCCGGATGAACAACGCAAGAAAGGCATCTTCTGGGGCGTGGTCGGGGCCATCGGACTGCGCATCATCCTGATTTTCTTTGCCCTGCAACTGCTGGCCATACCCTTCCTCAAGATCGTCGGCGGCGCTCTGCTCATCTGGATCGGCATCAAGCTGCTGCAACCCGAGGACGAGGACGGGCACGGCAAGGTCGAGGGCAGCACACATCTGCTGGGAGCGATCCGCACCATCATCATTGCCGACGCGGTGATGAGCCTCGACAACGTCATCGCCGTGGCGGCGGCGGCCAAGGGCGACCTCTCCCTGGTGATCTTCGGCATCCTGGTCAGCATCCCGATCGTCGTCTGGGGCAGCAAGTTCGTGCTCAGGCTGATGGACCGCCTGCCCGTCGTGATTACCCTCGGCGGGGCGCTGCTCGGCTGGATTGCCGGCGACATGTTCCTCGGCGACGCAACCGTCAAGCCTTACCTCGAAGGCCAGCCCGGCTGGCTGAAATACCTGGCCTCGGCGCTGGGCGCCGCGTTCGTCGTGGCCGTCGGCACCTGGTTGGCGAGGCGGCCGCCGCCGCGCGCCGTCGTGGAGGTGGCATCGGATGGAGCGGAGGAAAAGCAATGACGAGCGGGGAAGCCGTGAAGAAGGTTCTGCTGCCGGTCGACGGTTCGGTAAATTCGGACCGCGCGGTCGATGAAATGATCCGCCAGGCGCGCCAGGAAGGGCCGGTCGAGCTGCATCTGCTCAACGTGCAGATACCGGTCGATTCGGGCCATGCGCGCATGTTCGTCGCTGCCGGGGACATCGAAGCCTATCACCGCGAGGAAGGCCTGCAGGCGCTCAGCTCGGCACGCGAAAAGCTCGACGCGGCCGGCGTGAAGTATCGCTGGCATGTCGCGGTCGGGCATATCGCAGACACGATCATCCGTTTCGCCCGCGAACAGGACATCGGCTGTATCGTCATGGGTACGCACGGCCGCGGTGCGCTGACTCACCTGCTGCTCGGCTCGGTGGCGAGCGAAGTGTCGCGCAAGGCGGGAATCCCCGTCACGCTGATACGATAGATCTCCGGCTCTTCGGCGCCGGCCGGACTTTCAGCGGTCCTGTCCGTTCGGCTTGTTGCGCATTTCCCGCAGCATCTGTTCCCGCGCCTTCATCGGCGGGTTCTCCTTTGGCATGCGCTCCGAGCGGAAATCCTGGCCGCGTCCGGTTTCCGTGCTTGCGGCCTGATGGCGCGGCGCAACCGGAGCGGTAAGGGTGGCGGGCTGCGCAGGACGGTGTTCCCCGGGCTGGACAACAGGATTGGCAGGATTGGCGGGTACGACGGATCCCGCTGGCGAACGTGTCGTTATTGTTGCGGCAGGCATGTCGGCCGGAGCGTGCGGCTGGGCTTCGCTCCGCCGGAGGGATGCGGCAGGATCGGCAGGGTAGGATTGCGCCGGCCAGCTGCCGGCATGGGGCGAAGGCACAGCGGACGGCGCCGGTGAGGATGAGGATCGTGCATCGTCTAGCGGCCTGCCCGGCAGGGGCGGCATGTTGTGGGTCGGCACGTATGCAAGCGACGGCAGTTCGCTGGGCAGGGCCTTGCGGTCGACCGGCGCGCCGGATCTGAGCAGCTTTTCCGGCACGATGGTGACCGCCTCGCGACTGTGGCGGTGGACATGTTCGGCTGAAGGCTTCGTGCGCTCGATCCGCGCCATGTCGGCCGCATGGGCGACGTTCAGGTTGCGCACATGTTGCCTGCTGCTGCGGTAATGCGGGTAGTAGATTTCCCGCGGCCCCAGCGGGTACCAGCCCACTGCCGGTGCACGGCCGGAGGCGAAAGTGGCGCTCCAGCCCGGCTGGCCCAGCCAGACGACCAATGCCGGCGCATACACCGGGCGGGAAGCGTAGGCGCCCGGCAGCCAGGCCCAGCGCCCGCCGACGATTGCCCAGCGTCCGTAATGGAAGGGGGCAAAGCCCCACGGCGCATGATCGATCCAGGTCCAGCCCCAGGGGGACAGCCATATCCAGCGCCCCCAGCGATAGGGGGCCCAGCCGGCGGGCAGGTCCTGCGGGAACCAGGCGGGGCCGTATTCGGCGGTCTCGCTCCAGCTGCCGTGACGGTCGAGTTCCTCGTACCCTGTCATCTCCGGAGACAGAAGCCGGCTGGTGTGGCCATCCGGCCGGCTCCGGGCGAGGCTCCATTGCCGGAAGGCGTCGTGAGTGGCCTGGCCGAGAACGTAATGTCCCTCCGTGCCGCCGAGCAGCAGGACCCGTTCGCCGGCATGCACCGCCAGCGCGGGTTCCTCGATGTTTGCCGCGCCGGCGTATACGCTGAGAGCCGTCGTGCCGCCTGCGGCATCGCTGCGGTAACTGCCCGGCGCATCGAACCTGATGCGGGCCTTGTGCGCATCCACGACAAGGCCCGCGGCATGTTCGGAGGAGCGGATTTCCAGGATGAGGTTGCCGCGATTCAGGCGCAGCCATATCCGCTGGTCGCCCAGTTCGACGAATTCGAGCAAGGCGCCGCCGTCGAGGCGCAGCGTGGTCGTGCCGATGCGGGCTTCAGCGCGGGCCGTGCCAGACGTCTCGATCACGGCTCCGCTGGTGAGCGGCCAGTTGAGGGCCTCTCCCCCGTAGGCCACGCTGTCGCCGATGCGCAGCTGGACGCCTTCGGTGGCCAGGCTGATGCGGCCGACGCGGCCGGGCGGATCGGATTCGGTGGCCGACCATGCGTTGGCGGTGAACAATGCCGCGACGAGCCACAGGCGGACCCAGTATCCAGGCATGCGAAATACTCCCGGCAAATGAAGAGAACTGCCCTTACAACGGTTGCCGCCCCGGTGTTGATGACCGCTGAAACATTTTCTTGCAGATTCGCGCAGGCACGAAATCGGAAGGAAGCCTCCAGGTCCGGCGGAAAAACGCGGGGAAGCTCGGGACAGCCTGGTTTTTTGTTGATAAAATAATACGTTAAATCCTTTTGCGACTCATTTTTTCAACTCTTTGATTTTGGAGTGCTTAGATGGCTGTTGAACGTACCCTGTCGATCATCAAACCCGATGCCGTGGCGAAAAACGTGATCGGCAAGATTTATTCCCGCTTCGAGAGCAATGGACTGAAGATCGTTGCGGCCAGGATGAAGCATCTGTCTCGGCAGGAGGCCGAGGGCTTCTATGCGGTGCACCGCGAGCGCCCCTTCTTCAAGGACCTGGTCGAGTTCATGATCTCCGGCCCGGTGATGATCCAGGTGCTGGAAGGCGAAGGGGCGATCGCAAAGAACCGGGACCTGATGGGCGCCACCGACCCGAAGAAGGCCGCGGCGGGAACCATTCGCGCCGATTTCGCCCAAAGCATCGATGCCAACGCCGTGCACGGCTCCGATGCTGCCGAGACGGCAGCCGTCGAGATCGCCTATTTCTTCCCTGCCATGGATGTCTGTTCGCGTTAAATGAAGCAGAACCTGCTCGAATTCGATGCTGCCGGCCTGACCGCCTGGCTCGCCGGGATGGGCGAGAAGCCCTTTCGCGCGAAGCAGGTGCTGCGCTGGCTGCATCAGTTCGGGGAGGATGATTTCGGGCGCATGAGCGACGTCGCCAGGAGCCTGCGCACCAGGCTGTCCGATGCGGCCGAGCTGCGCGTGCCCCAGGTGCTGCGCGACGCCACCGCCGCAGACGGCACGCGAAAATGGCTGCTCGACGTCGGCTGCGGCAACGCCGTGGAGAGCGTCTTCATTCCAGAGGAAAGCCGGGGGACGCTGTGCATATCCAGCCAGGCCGGCTGCGCCCTCGATTGCGCCTTCTGCTCGACCGGCAAGCAGGGCTTCAACCGCAACCTGACGACGGGCGAGATCATCGGCCAGCTCTGGTGGGCGCGCAGGGCGCTGGGCGATTTCCGCGCTCCCGCCGCCGTTCGCCGTGCCGCAGCGGCTGACCTTTCGGACGGGCGCATCGTCAGCAACGTCGTGCTGATGGGCATGGGCGAGCCCCTGGCCAACTTCGAGAACGTGCTCGGCGCCCTGCGCCTGATGCTCGACGACAACGCCTATGGCCTGTCGAGGCGGCGCGTCACGGTGTCCACCTCCGGCATCGTGCCCGCCATGGATCGGCTGCGGGAGGAATGCCCCGTTGCCCTGGCGGTTTCGCTGCATGCGCCGAACGATGGCCTGCGCGACAGGCTGGTGCCAATTAACCGCAAGTACCCCCTGGCCGACCTGATGGCGGCCTGTCGGCGCTACCTGGACCAGTCGCCGCGCGACTTCATCACCTTCGAATACGTCATGCTGGACGGCGTGAACGACTCCGACGAGGAGGCGAAGGCGCTGGTCCGGCTCGTCCGGGACGTGCCGTGCAAGTTCAACCTGATTCCCTTCAATCCGTTCCCGGCCTCGGGCTTCAAGCGCTCTCCGGCGCCGCGCGTGCGCCGCTTTGCCGAGGTACTGATGCAGGCGCAAATCGTCACGACGACGCGCAAGACCCGCGGTGAGGACATCGCCGCCGCCTGCGGCCAGTTGGCCGGGCAGGTGCGCGACCGCACGCAGCGCCGGAGCAATCGCACCATCATCATTGCGGAGGCCGCCTCATGAAACGCGCCATTCTTATGCTTTCCGCCGCCTGCTTGGCCGGCTGCGCCGGCCCGGGGCCGGGGCCGGGGCCGGGCTCGGCGTCCGTTCCGGTCTCCGAGCAGGCTCCGGCAGGCTCTGCGGAAAAGAGCGCCAAGACGCATACCGAGTTGGGCACCCTCTACCTGCAGTCGGGCAACCTGGCCGTCGCCCTGGAGGAGGCGCGTTATGCCGCCGCCTTCGATCCCGCCTATGCCCCGGCCTTCAACCTGATGGGACTCGTGCATCTGATGCTGAAGGAAATGCCCCAGGCGCGCGCCGCCTTCGAGCGCGCCATCCATCTGGCGCCCGGCGATCCCCAGATCGCCAACGACTACGGCTGGTTCCTCTGTCAGAACGGACGGGAGCGGGAGGCGTTCGGATTTTTCGAGGTGGCGGCCCGCAATCCGCTCTATCGGACCCCGACCAAGCCCCATTCCAATGCTGGCTTGTGCTACTTGCGGATCAAGGATGAAAAGGCTGCCGAGGCCAGTTTCCAGCGGGCCCTGATGGTCGATGCCTCGAATGTCCAGGCGATCTACCATCTGGCCAGCCTGGCCTTCAGGCGTGGGGATTATTCCAGCGCCAAGAAGCTCCTCGGCGATCTCCACCGCCAGATTGAGCCCAACGCCGAATCGCTCTGGCTGGGGGTTCGCGTCGAGCGCAAGTTCGGCGATCGACAGGCCGAGGCCAATTACTCCTCCCAGCTGCGGCGCAAGTACGCCGGCACGCCCGAGCATCAGGCGCTGCTGCAGGGGAAATACGAATGAACGAGATGGAGACTCCCGCCGTCGAGTCCGAGACCGTGCCCGTGCCCGGTCCGGGCGCCATGCTGCGCATGGCGCGGGAGTCACGCGGCGCGACGATCGCGGAGGTGGCCGCCGCGCTCAAGATGCGGCCGCGGCAGATCGAGGCCATCGAAAACGAGGACTTCTCGCGTCTGTCCGGCGCTACGTTTGTCCGCGGGTTCATCCGCAATTACGCCAAATTCCTGAGGATCGATGCGGCGGCGGTGCTGGCTGCCCTGCCGGATAAGGCCGTGCAGCAGGAAGCCGGGCTGAGTGCACCGGACGATGTCCGCGTGAAAATGCCTTCTCCTTCAGGCCGCCAGGGGAAGGGATTGCTGGGTGCAACCGCCTTGGCGCTGGTGCTGCTCGGCGTGGCCCTGGTGTTGTATTTCGACGTCATCGATTTGGGCGGGCTGCTGAAACAGCCGGGCGGCCGCGCCGCTGTCGAGCAGGCGGCGCAGCCGGCCGTCGCGCAGCCTCTGCCGCAAACGGCTGCCGCTTCTTCCGTCCCCCCGGCCGAAGGGGCGCCGGCCGAGCCAAGGGACGCCGAGGGAGCCGGCAGGCAGGCGCCGAAGGCGGGCGCCCACCTGCTGATATTCAGTTTCGACGGCAACTCGTGGGTCGAGGTGAAGGATGCCGCAGGGCGCACCCTGCTTTCGCAGATGAACGAGAAAGGCACGACGCAGGTGGTCGAAGGCCGCCCGCCTTTCAACCTGGTGGTCGGCAATGCCTCGCATGTCAGGCTCCAGCACAACGAACAGCCGGTCGACCTCAGGCCGCACACACGCGTCGAAGTGGCGCGGCTGACGCTCGAATAGGCCGGATGGACATGGCCGGGGAACAGCAATCCGGGCCGCTGGCCCGTCGCCGGACGCGTACCGTCAGGGTCGGCGCCGTCGCAGTCGGCGGCGACCATCCGGTCGTCGTCCAATCCATGACCAATACCGACACGGCTGACGCGGTGGCGACCGCCGCGCAGGCCGCGCAGTTGGCCCGCGCCGGCTCGGAGATCGTGCGCATCACGGTGAATACGCAGCAGGCGGCGCGCGCCGTGCCGGAGATCCGCGAGCGCCTGCTGGCGATGAATGTCGAAGTGCCGCTGGTCGGCGACTTCCACTTCAACGGCCACAAGCTGCTGGCCGACAACCCGGCCTGCGCCGAGGCGCTCGACAAGCTGCGCATCAACCCGGGCAATGTCGGCCGCGGCACGAAGCGCGACGACCAGTTCGCCCGCCTGATCGAACTGGCCTGCCGCCACGGCAAGCCGGTGCGCATCGGCGTCAATTGGGGCAGCCTGGATCCGGCGCTGCTAGCGCGCATCATGGACGGGAATGCCCGCCGTCCCCAGCCGAGAGACGCGACGCAGATCATGCGCGAGGCGATGGTCGCCTCGGCGCTGGAGAGCGCGGCAAAGGCGGAGGAACTCGGCCTGCCCGGCGATGCCATCGTGCTCTCCTGCAAGGTGAGCGGGGTGCAGGACCTGATCGCCATCTATCGCGACCTGTCCGCGCGCTGCGACTACCCCCTGCACCTCGGGCTGACCGAGGCGGGCATGGGATCGAAGGGCATCGTCGCCTCGACTGCCGCATTGTCGGTGCTGCTGCAGGAAGGCATCGGCGACACCATTCGCATTTCGCTGACACCGGAGCCCGCTGGCGATCGCACGCAAGAGGTGGTGGTGGCACAGGAAATCCTGCAGACCATGGGGCTGCGCGCCTTCACGCCACTGGTGGCAGCCTGCCCCGGCTGCGGGCGCACTACCAGCACGGTGTTCCAGGATCTGGCCCAGGAGATCCAGGCCCATGTGCGGATGCGCATGCCGGAATGGCGGTTGAGGCATGAGGGCGTCGAGAACATGACGCTTGCGGTGATGGGCTGCGTGGTGAACGGCCCGGGCGAGAGCAAGCATGCCAACATCGGCATCAGCCTGCCCGGCACCGGCGAGACGCCGGTGGCGCCGGTGTACGTCGACGGCGAGAAGACCGTCACGCTGAAAGGGGACGACATCGCCCGGGAGTTCAAGGCGCTCGTCGATGATTACGTGGCGCGCAAGTACCCGCGCCGTGAGACGCACTGATTCTACAATGAGCCAAACGATTCAAGCGATCCGCGGGATGAACGACATCCTGCCCGAAGAAGCAGAGCTGTGGGAGCGCTTCGACGATGCCGTGCGCGGCTGGTTGCGCGCCTACGGCTACCGGCCGATGCGCATGCCCATCGTCGAGCCGACGCCGCTCTTCGCCCGCGCCATCGGCGAGGTGACGGACATCGTCGAGAAGGAGATGTATTCCTTCGTCGATGCGCTCAACGGCGAGGCCCTCACGCTGCGCCCGGAGGGCACCGCCTCTTGCGTGCGCGCCGTGCTGCAGCACAGCCTGCTGCACGGCGGTCCGCTGCGCCTCTGGTACGCCGGCCCGATGTTCCGTCACGAGCGGCCGCAGAAGGGGCGCTATCGCCAGTTCCACCAGTTCGGCGTGGAAGCCTTCGGCTACGCCGGGCCGGACGTCGATGCCGAGCAGATCGTCATGTGCGCGCGCCTGTGGGACGATCTGGCGCTTTCCGGCATTCGCCTGGAGATCAATTCGCTCGGCAGCACGGAGGAACGGAACCGCCACCGCGCCGAGCTGATCGCCTATTTCGAGCGTCATCGCGAGGTGCTGGATGGCGACGCCCTGCGCAGGCTACACTCCAATCCGCTGCGCATTCTCGACAGCAAGAACCCGCACATGCAGGAACTCATCGAGGGCGCGCCGAAACTGATGGACTTTCTCGGCGAAGCCTCGCTGGAGCATTTCGCCGGGGTGCAGGCCCTGCTCAAGGAAGCCGGCCTGCCGTATCGCATCAACCCGCGGCTGGTGCGCGGGCTCGACTACTACAACCTGACGGTGTTCGAGTGGATCACCGACAAGCTCGGCGCGCAGGGCACGGTGTGCGCCGGAGGTCGCTACGACGGCCTGATCGAGCAGCTCGGCGGCAGGCCGGCGCCGGCCTGCGGCTTCGCCATGGGCGTCGAGCGGCTGGTCGCGCTGCTGCGGGAAGAGCATGGCGAAGAGGCGGAAGGGATGGCGCGCGCCGAACCCGACGTGTATGTGGTGCATCAGGGCGCGGCGGCGCAGGCGCCGGCCTTCCGCGCCGCCGAGGCCCTGCGCGGCGCGGGCTTCGACGTGGTCTGGCACTGCGGGGGCGGCAGCTTCAAGTCGCAGATGAAAAGGGCGGACGCCTCCGGCGCGCAGGTGGCCGTGATCATCGGCGACGACGAGGCACGCGAAGGCAGCGCCAGCCTGAAACCCTTGCGCGAGGACGTGGCGCAACGGCGCGTCCCGCTGGAGCGGCTGGCCGAGGAAATCGGGGCATATCTTTTTGGGGATGAGGAAAATGGCGGCGTTTGACCTGGAAGAGCAGGAACAGATATCGGAGCTGAAGACCTGGTGGAAGATGCACGGCAACCTGGTGACGGGTGTGCTACTGGCTCTCGCCGTCGGCGTGGCAGGCTGGCAGGGCTGGAACTGGTACCAGCGCAAGCAGGCGGAGGAAGCGTCCCTCATCTATGCCGCCGTGCAGAAGGGCGCCATGGAAAGGGATGCCAGGCGCGTGCGCGATGCGGCCGGTGAGCTCACCGAGAAATATTCCGGCACTGCCTACGCCGCCATGGCGGCGCTGATTTCCGCCCGCCTGCAATTCGATGCCGGCGACATCAAGAACGCGCGCGTACAGCTGCAGTGGGTGGTCGACAAGGCGAGGGACAGGGAACTGCGCGACCTGGGACGGCTGCGCCTGGGGCAGATCCTGTTCGACGAGAAGTCGCTGGACGAGGCGCTCAAGCTGCTTGACGAGGCGCCGGCACCGTCACCGGCTTTCGCCGTGCGGTTCGGCGAATTGAAGGGCGACCTCCTGGCGGCGCAGGGCAAGCAGGCGGAGGCAAGGGCCGCCTACAAGGCCGCCCTGGAGATACAGCAGAACGCCGAAAAGACGACGGCAAGCCAGGGCCGGGGGGAAACCCAGTACCGCGAGCTGCTGCAGACCAAGCTCGATTCGCTCGGAGAGAAGTGATGCGAACCACCGTTCTTGCCCTGTTGCTGCCAGCGGCGCTGGCGGGCTGCGCGACCATGGAGAAGGTGAATCCGGTGAACTGGTTCTCCAGCGCGCCGAAGGTGAAGCCGGCCGAACTGGAAGCGATCGCCCCGAGCGCCACGCCGGGGACGCTCTGGCAGTCCGGCGTCGGCAGCGGCGGGGGGTACGTATTCACCCCCGCGGTGGCAGCCGCGAGCGTCTATGCCGCTGCGCAGGACGGCACGCTGGCCCGCTACGACAACGGCATCCAGGTCTGGCGTGTCAACGCAGGGCAGGCACTGTCCGGCGGCGTCGGCAGCGACGGCCGCCTGGTCGTCGTCGGCACCGCCAAGGGGGAGGTGCTGGCTTTCGACGGCGCAGGCAAATCTCTCTGGAAAGCGCGCGTGACATCGGAGATTCTCTCCGCCCCGCAGGTGGGAGAAGGCCTGGTCGTGGTGCGCAGCGGCGACAACCGCATCTTCGGTCTCGATGCCGCGGACGGCAAGCGCAGATGGGTGTACCAGCGCAGCACGCCGACGCTGTCGCTGCGCAGCAACGTCGGCGTGACCCTGGCCGGCAAGGTGGCGCTGGCCGGCTTCCCCGGCGGCAAGCTGGCGGCCATCGCCCTCAACAACGGCGCCGTGATCTGGGAGTCCACGGTGGCCATGCCGAAGGGGGCGACGGAACTGGAGCGGATTTCGGACGTAACCAGCGCGCCGGTGGTCGCCGGACGGGAAGTCTGCGCCGCCGCCTACCAGGGGCGGATCGCCTGCTTCGACCTTGCCTCCGGTAACCACCTATGGTCGCGCGACATGTCCTCGGCGGCCGGGATAGACGTCGATGCCCGCAACGTTTATGTCACGGACGACAAGGGCACGGTGCATGCGCTGGACCGCGCCAACGGCGCGACGGTATGGAAGCAGGACAAGCTTTTCATGCGCCAGGTGAGCCGACCCCTCGCCCTCGGCAACCATATCGCCGTGGGCGACTACCAGGGCGTCGTGCATCTGCTGCGCCGCGAGAACGGCGCCTTCGCCGCACGCCACAGCACCGACGGCAGCGGCATCGCTGCGGACCCGCAGCGGCTCGACCGCGGCTTCCTGATGCAGACTCGCAACGGCGGCTTGTATGCGCTGTCGGTGAATTGAACGCGTGAGGGGGGGCACATGAAGCCCACGCTGGTCATCGTCGGCCGGCCCAACGTGGGCAAGTCCACGCTGTTCAACCGGCTGACCCGGTCGCGCGACGCCTTGGTGGCGGATATGCCTGGCCTGACGCGGGACCGCCATTACGGTCACGGCCGCCTTGGCACGCGTCCCTATCTGGTGGTGGATACCGGCGGCTTCGAGCCTGATGCGAAGGATGGCATTCTCGCCGAGATGGCGCAGCAGGCCGAGGCGGCCATCGCCGAGGCCGACGTCCTGTTGTTCGTCGTCGACGGACGCGCCGGCCTGACGGCCCAGGACAGGACTATCGCCGGGCGGCTGCGCCGCAGCGGCCGCCCGTTGCTGCTTGTGGTGAACAAGGCCGAAGGCATGGAGCGTGCCATGGCCGGCGCCGAATTTCACGAACTGGGTTGCGGGGAGCCGCTGGTGATCTCGGCCGCCCATGGCGACGGCGTCAGGGAACTGGTGGAGGAGGCGCTGGCGTCCTTTCCCGAGGCGGAGGCGACGGAGGCGGAAAGTCAGTCTCCGCGCATCGCCGTGGTGGGCCGGCCCAACGTCGGAAAGTCGACGCTCATCAACGCCCTGCTCGGCGAGGAGCGCGTCATCGCCTTCGATCAGCCCGGGACGACACGGGACGCCATTGCCGTTTCCTTCCAGCGCAAGGGCCGAGACTACACCCTGATCGACACGGCCGGCCTGCGCCGCAAGGGCAAGGTGTTCGAGACCATCGAAAAGTTCTCGGTCATCAAGACCCTGCAGTCGATCGAGGAGGCCAACGTCGTGGTGCTGGTGCTCGACGCCAGCCAGGACATCTCCGACCAGGATGCGCATATTGCCGGTTTCTGCGTCGAGGCAGGCCGCGCCATGGCGATCGCGGTGAACAAATGGGATTGCGCCGACGACTACCGGCGCGAGCGGATCAAGATGGACATGACGAGAAAGCTCAGCTTCCTCGGTTTTGCCAGGACCCATTTCATCAGCGCACTGAAGGGGGAGGGCATCAATCCCCTGATGGCCTCGGTCGATGCCGCCTATGCCGCATCGATGGTGAAGATGCCGACGCCGAAGCTCTCCCGGCTCCTTCTTGCTGCCGTCGAGAAGCAGGCCCCGCCTCGCCATGGCATCTTCCGCCCCAAGCTGCGTTATGCCCACCAGGGCGGCAATAACCCTCCGGTCATCGTCATTCACGGCAATGCCCTCGACCACGTGCCGGATTCCTACCGGCGTTATCTCGAACGGACCTTCATGGAGGCCTTCAAGCTCAAGGGGACGCCGCTAAGGATCGAATTCAGGACTACCCGCAACCCCTTTGCCGATAAAGCGCGCTGATCTGGGGCGCCGGGCGCACGACTGGCGGCCGTTTGAAAAATCCGTTAAAGTTCCATATCAAAAAACAATTTACGTGGGGCCACACCATGAGCAATAAAGGGCAACTGTTACAAGACCCGTTCCTCAACACGCTGCGCCGGGAGCACATTCCGGTGTCCATCTATCTTGTGAACGGCATCAAGCTGCAGGGGCAGGTCGAGTCCTTCGACCAGTATGTCGTCCTGCTCAAGAACACCGTGACGCAGATGGTCTACAAGCATGCCATCTCCACCGTCGTCCCTGCGCGCCCGGTGAATATCCCGCACGAGCACGGCGAGGGTTGATGAGCGGTTTCTCCGGTTGGCGGCCCGCCAGCCGATCCTGATGTTCGAACGTCCCGGCGGCGGCGAGAAGGCCGTTGTTGTCCAGCTGGATTTCGGCCAGGGGGATGTTGCCGAGCGTCTGCAAGAGATCAAGCTGTTGGTCTCATCAGCCGGTGCCTCCGCTGTTGCCGTGGTCGAGGGAAGACGCGAGCGCCCCGATGCCGCATTCTTTGCCGGCAAAGGCAAGGTGGCGGAAGTGGCAGCGACCATCCGCGATGCCGGCGCCGACATCGCCATCTTCAACCACGAACTGTCGGCTGCGCAGCAACGCAACCTGGAGAAGGAGCTGGATTGCCGCGTGGTCGACCGCCCCAGCCTGATTCTCGACATCTTCGCCCAGCGCGCGAAGAGCCACGAGGGCAAGTTGCAGGTCGAACTGGCGCAACTGCAGCACCTGGCCACCCGCCTGGTACGCGGATGGACCCACCTCGAGCGGCAAAAGGGCGGCATCGGCCTGCGCGGGCCGGGCGAGACTCAGTTGGAAACCGACCGTCGCCTTCTGGCCAAGCGGGTCAAGGTGCTGAAGGACCGCCTGAAACAGATCGAGCGCCAGCGCGCCGTGCGGCGCCGGGCGCGGACGCGGCGGGAGATGCTGGCGGTCTCGCTGGTCGGCTACACGAATGCCGGCAAATCCACGCTATTCAATGCCCTCACCAAGGCCGGCGCCTATGCCGCCGACCAGTTGTTCGCGACGCTGGACACCACTTCGCGGCGGTTGTATCTGGATGGCCCCGGGCAGGTCGTGCTCTCCGACACCGTGGGTTTCATCCGCGACCTGCCGCACTCGCTCGTGGCGGCCTTTCGCGCCACCTTGGAGGAGACCGCCGCGGCCGACCTCCTGCTTCATGTGGTGGACTCGGCCAGCGGCGATCGCGATGCGCAGATAGAGGCGGTGAATGCCGTGCTGGAGGAAATCGGCGCCGCGCAGGTGCCGCAGATCCTGGTCTGGAACAAGATCGATGCCACCCGGGTCGAACCGGCGGTAGAGCGGGACGCCTATGGTAAAATCATCCGCGTCCGTGTCAGTGCGAGTACCGGCGCCGGGCTGGACCTGCTGAGGCAGGCGCTGGCCGAAACGGCGCAGCACGTCGAACCCGTATCGGCCGTGGCCAACGCCGTCAACGTCTAACATTTCTTAGCAACGCTTCGCACCCGATGATTACAGGGATACTGATGTCGCTGAATGATCCGCAATGGGGCAACCGGCCCAACCAGGGCCCGCCCGACCTCGAGGATCTGTGGCGGGACTTCAACCGCCGGCTGTCCGGTCTGTTCGGCAGGAAAGGCGGCGGCGGAGACGACGGCCCGCCGCGTCCGCCGATGAACGCCAAGCTCTTCGGCGGCGGCATCGGCGCTCTCGCGGTGCTGGTGATGATCGTTTGGCTGGCCAGCGGCTTCTACATCGTCGATGCCAGCCAGCGCGGCGTGGTGCTGAGCTTCGGCAGGTTCTCGCAGACCACAGAGCCGGGCCTGCGCTGGCGCCTGCCCTATCCGATCCAGACGCACGAGATCGTCAAGCTGACCGACGTGCGCGTCGTCGAGGTCGGCTATCGCGGCTCGGACAAGAACAAGGTGCTGAAAGAAGCCCTGATGCTGACCGACGACGAGAACATCATCAACATCCAGTTCGCCGTGCAATGGTTCCTGAAGGACCCGCAGGAGTACCTCTTCAACAACCGCAGCCCGGAGGATACCGTGCTGCATGCGGCGGAAACCGCCATGCGCGAAGTGGTCGGCAAGAGCAAGATGGATTTTGCCCTCTACGAGGGGCGCGAGCAGGTCGCCGCGCAGGCTTCGAAGATCATGCAGGACATCCTCGACCGCTACCAGACGGGCATCGTCGTTTCCAAGCTGTCGCTGCAAAACGTCCAGCCGCCGGAGCAGGTCCAGGCCGCCTTCGACGATGCGGTGAAGGCCGGCCAGGACCGCGATCGCCAGGTTAACGAGGGCCAGGCCTATGCCAACGACGTTATCCCGAGAGCGCGCGGAGCGGCCTCGCGCCTGATGGAGGAAGCCAACGGCTACAAGGGCCGGGTGGTGGCCAACGCCGAGGGCGAGGCCAGTCGCTTCAGGCAGGTGCTCGTCGAGTACAGCAAGGCACCGGAGGTGACGCGCCAGCGCATGTATCTCGACACGGTGCAGCAGGTGCTCTCCAGCACCAGCAAGATCATGATCGATGCAAAGGGGGCGGGCAACCTGCTCTACCTGCCGCTCGACAAGCTGATGCAGGCAGCAGGCGCTCCGGCAGCGGCGGCCGCGTCGTCCGACACGGCGCTGCCCATGTCGAGGCCGTTGCCGAACCTGGGGGCCGACGTGCCGCCGCAACTCGAAAGATCGGACGCAGCCACGCGATCGCGCGAATCGCTGCGCTCGCGCGAGAGGGGGGAACGCTGATGCGCCGCAATCTCCCGTTTGTCGCCGCCTTTCTGCTCGGCGTGATGGTGGTGCTCGCGATGTCGATGTTCACGGTCGACCAGCGTCGCTTCGCCATCGTCTTCCAGCTCGGCGAGATCAAGGACGTCGTCACCGAGCCCGGCCTCAATTTCAAGTGGCCGCTGATCCAGAACGTGCGCACTTTCGACAAGCGCATCCTGACCTACGATGCGCCCGAGCCGGAGCGCTTCATCACTTCCGAGAAGAAGCCGGTGCTGGTCGATGCCTTCGTCAAGTGGCGGATCATCGACGTCAGGCAGTACTACATCTCCGTGCAGGGTGACGAGTCGCGCGCCCAGACCCGCCTGGCGCAGACGGTGAATGGCGGCCTGCGCGATGAATTCTCCAAGCGCAGCGTGCACGACGTCGTTTCGGGCGAGCGCGAAAAGATCATGGAGGAAGTGCGCACCAAGGCCGATGCCGACGCGCGCGCCATCGGCGTGCAAATCGTGGATGTGCGGCTGAAGCGCGTCGACCTGGTGCAGGAGGTCTCCGAATCGGTCTACCGCCGCATGGAAACCGAGCGCAAGCGGGTCGCCAACGAGCTTCGATCCAAGGGGGCCGCCGAGGCAGAGAAGATCAAGGCCGACGCCGACCGCCAGCGCGAGATCATCATCGCGGAAGCCTACCGCGATGCCCAGCGCCTGAAGGGCGAGGGCGACGCCAGGGCGACCGCCATCTATGCTGCCGCATTCGGCCAGAACCCGGAGTTCTACGCCTTCTACCGCAGCCTCGAGGCCTACCGCGCAAGCTTTCGAAGCAAGAGCGACGTGATGGTGATCGAGCCCAACTCCGAGTTCTTCAAGTACCTGAAGAGCACCGGCAAAGGGAAGTGATGTGGCCCACCCTGCTGACGGCGTTTGCGCTCTTGCTCGTCCTCGAAGGGCTGCTGCCCTTCATTGCGCCCAAGGCCTGGAAAGACACCTTCCGGCGCATCACTGAACTCGCCGACGGGCAGATCCGCTTTCTCGGCTTGTCCTCGATCGTCGTCGGCTTGGTTCTCCTGTTCATCCTGAAGTGACTAGATAGGTTCTATGCGCCGCTGGTTACTGCCCGAATCCATCGAGGATGTCCTGCCGACCGAAGCGCGCCGGGTGGAGCGTCTGCGCCGGGCGCTGCTCGACGAGTTTGCCCTGCACGGCTATGAGCAGGTGATGCCGCCCCTGCTCGAGTACCTCGAGTCGCTGCTCACCGGCAGCGGCCGCGACATGGATTTGCGCACCTTCAAGCTGGTGGACCAGCTCTCCGGCCGCAGCATGGGCATTCGCGCCGACATCACGCCGCAGGTGGCCCGCATCGACGCCCACCTGCTCGACCGCAAGGGCGTGGCGCGCCTGTGCTACTGCGGCAGCGTCCTGCATACCCTGCCCTCGGGCCTGACGGCCACGCGCGAGCCGCTGCAGCTCGGCGCCGAACTCTACGGCCATGCCGGCATCGAGGCCGACGCCGAAGTGATCCGCCTGCTGGCGCTGGCGCTGGAGATCGCCGGCGTGCAGGCCTCGCGCATCGACCTCGGCCATGTCGGGGCGTTCCGCGCCCTGTCGGCGCGCGGCGGTCTGGAGGCCGAACTGGAGCAGGAACTGTTTGCCGTGCTGCAGACCAAGGACCTTCCCGACTTGCGCGAGCTGGTGCGGGACGTGCCAGAACCGGTACGCTCGGCCCTGCTGGCGCTGCCAGAGTGTTATGGCGGGGCGGAAGCGCTGGAGCGCGTTCTCGCGCTGCTGCCCGGTGAAGCTGAAATCGAGTTGGCGGTGAGCGACCTGAGGAAGCTGGCTTCGGCGCTGCCGGATCTTCCGGTGAGTTTCGACCTGGCCGACCTGCGCGGCTACCATTACCACAGCGGCGTGGTGTTCGCCGCCTATTGTGCTGGACACCCCGGCGCGATCGCTTTGGGGGGACGCTACGACAAGGTGGGCAAGGCCTTCGGCCGCGGCCGTCCGGCGACCGGCTTCAGTCTCGATCTGCGCCAGCTATGCCAACTTGCTCCGTTGTCCGACCCGCCGCGGGCTATTCTGGCGCCGGCAATCGTGGATGGCAGGCTGCGCCAGGCCGTATCGGCCCTGCGCGAGCGAGGGGAAATCGTCATCGAAGCTTTGCCCGGCCATGAAGGCAGCTGGGGCGAGGCGGGTTGCGACCGGCAGCTGGTGTTGCGCGCCGGCGAATGGACTGTAGAGAAAATTCAGGGGGAAGCATAGCAATGGCAAAGAACGTCGTCGTCATCGGCACCCAGTGGGGTGACGAGGGCAAGGGGAAGGTGGTCGACTGGCTGACCGACCATGCACAGGGGGTGGTGCGCTTCCAGGGCGGCCACAATGCCGGCCATACCCTGGTCATCGGCGGACGCAAGACGGTGCTTCATCTGGTGCCCTCCGGCATCCTGCGCGAGGGCGTCACCTGTTATATCGGCAACGGCGTGGTGCTTTCTCCCGACGCGCTGATCCACGAACTGGACGAGCTCAAAGCGGCGGGCATCGACGCCGAGGCGCGACTGAAGATCTCCGAGGCCTGCCCTCTGATCCTGCCCTGCCACCAGGCGCTCGATGTCGCGCGCGAGGCCGCCAAGGGCGCCAACAAGATCGGCACCACCGGGCGCGGCATCGGTCCGGCCTACGAGGACAAGGTGGCTCGGCGCGGCCTGCGCGTGCAGGATCTGCTGCGGCCGAAGCGCTTCGCCGAGAAACTGGCGGAAATCCTCGACTATCACAACTTCGTCCTGAAGAATTACCTTGGCGCCGATGTCGTAGACTTCCAGCGCGTGCTGGAAGGGGCAATGGCCATCGCGCCGCGCCTGACGCGCATGATCGCCGATGTGCCGCGCGCACTCTACGATGCCCACAAGGGTGGCGCCAATCTGCTGTTCGAGGGAGCCCAGGGCACGCTGCTCGACATCGACCACGGCACCTTTCCCTACGTCACCTCGTCGAACTGCGTAGCGGGGGCGGCGGCGGCAGGCGCCGGCGTCGGACCGGGCATGCTGCACTACGTGCTGGGCATTACCAAGGCCTACACTACGCGCGTCGGCGGCGGGCCGTTCCCGACCGAGCTCTACGATGCGGTCGACAAACTCGATCCGGTCGGCAAGCACATGGCCACTCGCGGCCACGAGTTTGGCGCCACCACTGGCCGGGCGCGCCGCTGCGGCTGGTTCGATGCCGCTGCGCTGAAGCGCTCGATCCAGATCAACGGTGTCTCCGGCCTGTGCGTGACCAAGCTCGACGTGCTCGACGGCATCGAGGAAATGAAGATATGCACCGGCTACCGCATCGACGGCCGCCTCAGCGACATCCTGCCGGTGGGGGCGGACGACCTCGAGCGCTGCGAGCCGGTGTATGAATCCCTGCCTGGCTGGACGGCAAGTACCGTCGGCGTGAAACGGTTCGAGGCCTTGCCGAGGGAAGCGCAGGCTTACCTGAAGCGGATGGAATCCCTCTGCGGCGTGCCGGTGGACATGATTTCAACCGGTCCTGATCGGGAGGAAACGATTGTGTTGAGGCACCCGTTCAAATGACGGGCAAAAAAAAGCCGGTCGCTGACCGGCTTTTTCCTTTGCATCTGGTGCCCAGAAGAGGACTCGAACCTCCACAGTGTTGCCACCGCTAGGACCTGAACCTAGTGCGTCTACCAATTCCGCCATCTGGGCAAAGAGGGCGCAATTTTAAAGGAAAGATCGATTTTGTCAAACAAACCCAGCAAGGTTCGCAAGAGCGATCCGCACTATGAGCGCGAGGCCGGGAAATACGAGACCCCTCTGCCCAGCCGGGAGTACGTGCTGGCCAGGATGACCGAGCGCGGCGTGCCGCTGTCCTTCGACGAGCTGGCCGCGCTGCTGGATGTGAAGGCGCACGAATACGACGCCTTTTCACGGCGCCTGGGCGCGATGGGCCGCGATGGCCAGATCATGCAGAACCGCCGGGGCGACTATCTTATCCCAGACAAGGCCGACCTCATCCGCGGCCGCGTCGAGGGGCACCCCGACGGCTACGGCTTCCTGGTGCGCGACGAAGACGGGCCGGACCTTTTCCTCGGCCCCAAGGAGATGGACAAGGCGCTGCATGGCGATCGGGTCATGGCGCGCATTGTCGGCACGGACCGTCGCGGCCGGCCGGAGGGGAAGATCGTCGAGGTGCTGGAGCGCGCCAACCACCGCGTCGTCGGCCGCGTGCACAACGAGCATGGCGTGCTGTTCGCGGTGGCCGAGAACCGGCGCATCAGCCAGGATATCCTGCTCGCACCCGGCGCCAATTCCAGGGCGATGGCCGGGCAGGTGGTGGTGGTCGAGATCATCGAGCAGCCTTCGAAGCACTCGCAGCCGATCGGCAAGGTGGTCGAGGTGATCGGCAACTATGCCGATCCCGGCATGGAAATCGAGATTGCCCTGAGGAAGCACGAACTGCCCTTCGAGTTTTCCCGGGAAGGCCTGGCCGAGGCGAAGAAGCTGCCGGACGCAGTGCGCAAGAGCGACTGGAAATGGGAGGGCGGCCTTCGCGAGGACATCCGCAGCCTGCCGCTGGTCACCATCGACGGAGAGACGGCGAGGGATTTCGATGACGCAGTGTATTGCGAACGCCAGGGCAAGGACGGCAAGGGCGGCTTTCGGCTGATCGTTGCCATTGCCGACGTCAGCCACTATGTCCAGGCGGAGCGGGCGCTCGACCGCGACGCCTACGAGCGCGGCAATTCGGTGTATTTTCCGCGCCGCGTGATTCCGATGCTGCCGGAGAAGATATCCAACGGCCTGTGCTCGCTCAACCCGCAGGTGGAGCGCCTGTGCATGGTGTGCGACATGGCGATTGCTGCCAACGGCGTCATCAAGCGCTACCGTTTCTACCCTGCCGTGATGTATTCGCATGCGCGCCTCACCTACAAAGAGGTGGCCGAGGCGCTCTACGAGGAAAAGTCAGCCGCCGCAGGACGGCTCGAACAACTGCTGCCGCACCTCAGGAACCTGGATGCGCTGTATCGCGTCCTGGTGAAGGCGCGCTGGGCGCGCGGCGCCATCGACTTCGAGACGATCGAGACGCAGATGGTTTTCGACGACCAGGGCAAGATCGCGCGCATCATCCCGGTCAGCCGCAACGACGCTCATCGCATCATCGAGGAGTGCATGCTGGCGGCCAATGTCTGTGCCTCCGACTTCCTGCATGAGAACGAGCATGCCGCGCTGTATCGCATCCACGAAGGGCCGACGCCGGAGAAACTGGAGAAACTGCGCGAGTTCCTCAAGGAGTTCGGCCTGCAATTGACCGGCGGCGACGAGCCGCATGCCAAGGATTACGCCAGGCTGCTGGAGAAGGTGAAAGGCCGGCCGGACATGCAGCTCCTGCAGACGGTGATGCTGCGCTCCCTGCAGCAGGCGGTCTACAGCCCGGACAACGTCGGCCACTTCGGCCTTGCCTACGAGTCGTACGCGCACTTTACCTCCCCCATCCGGCGCTATCCGGACCTCGTCATTCACCGTGCCATCAAAGCGGTGCTGCGCGGAGAGAAGTACCGCCCGGGAAAGTGGAACGAGATCGGCATCCATTGTTCGCAGACCGAGCGGCGCGCCGACGAGGCGACGCGCGACGTCGAGTCCTGGCTGAAGTGCTACTACATGCGCGAGCGCATCGGCGAGGAATTCTCCGGCAGCGTCTCGGCCGTCACTTCCTTCGGCATCTTCGTTGCGCTGGACGATATCTTCGTCGAGGGGCTGGTGCATATTTCGGAGCTTGGCAGCGATTACTTCCATTATGACGATGCCAAGCACCAGCTGGTCGGCGAGCGCAGCGGCACGCGCTTCCGCCTGGCCGACCGCGTGCGCGTGCAGTTGGTGCGGGTAGATATGGAAAGCAGCAAGATCGACTTCCGCCTGGCTGAGGAGGAAGGCGAAAAGGGCCGACGCCATGTCTGAGACGCGGTTCATCTACGGTTTTCATGCCGTGAATGCAAGACTTCGTCAGAGCGCCGGCAGCGTACTGGAAATCTATCTGGCAGCCGGTCGGCAGGACGGCCGCACGCGCGACCTCGTCAAGCTGGCCGAGGCGCAAGGCGTGAGGGTCATCGCCACAGAACCGGCGCGGCTCGACGGCATGGCCGGCGGGCATGGCAAGGCGGCCCGGCACCAGGGCGTGGTGGCGCGCATCTCCGCCGCGCAGCGCCACGTCACGCTGGACGACGTGCTCGACACCCTGGCCGAGCCGGCGCTGCTGCTGGTGCTGGACGGGGTGCAGGATCCCCACAACCTCGGCGCCTGCCTGCGCGTTGCCGATGCGGCCGGGGCGCATGCCGTGGTGGCGCCGAAGGACCGGGCAGTGGGACTCACCGCCACGGCCGTCAAGGTAGCCTGCGGTGCAGCCGACACCGTGCCCTACGTCACCGTCACGAACCTGGCCCGGGCGCTGCGCGAGATGCAGGAGCGGGGCGTCTTTACGGTCGGGACTGACGCGGATGCCGAAAAAGACGTTTACGGCACCGATCTAAGGACGCCGGTGGCGCTGGTGCTGGGTGCCGAGGGCAGCGGCCTGCGCCGGCTGACGCGCGAGACATGCGATGCCTTGGCGCGCATTCCCATGCGCGGCAGCGTGGAAAGCCTGAATGTCTCCGTGGCCGGCGGCATCTGCCTGTTCGAAGCGCGGCGCCAAAGAAGCCTTGTATGCACAAGCGCTTGATTTTTTAGGGGCGTGGCTATAAACTCACGCCCTTTTCAAACCTTGCCCCACCGCAACGCATGGCGGGGGGCATAACCCAGAAGGAGACTGCATGCGACATTACGAAATCGTTTTCATCGTCCACCCGGACCAGAGCGAGCAGGTGCCCGCGATGATCGAGCGCTACAAGGGCCTCGTCACCGGCCGCTCCGGCCAGATCCACCGCCTCGAGGACTGGGGCCGCCGCCAGCTGGCCTACCCGATCGAGAAGGTGCACAAGGCCCACTACGTGCTCATGAACATCGAATGCGACGGCGAGACCCTCGCCGAGCTGGAGCACGCCTTCAAGTTCAACGACGCCGTGTTGCGCCATCTCACGGTCAAGATGCGCCGTGCCGTGACGACGCCCTCCCCGATGATGAAGGAGGAAAAGGCCAAATCGCTGACGCCTGGCGCCGAAGCGGCGAAGCCGGCCGAGCAGCCCGCGGCCTGATGTGACGGCGCCGCAAAACCGGCTGACGATTACGGGGAGCATCATCGAACTGGCGCCGCTGCGGCACACCCCGGCCGGAGTACCGGTGCTGAACTTCAGGATCGGGCATGCCTCGGAGCAGATCGAAGCAGGACTGCAGCGCAAGGTCGAATGCGAATTGCCGGTCGTGGCGCTCGGGAAGGATGCCCGGCTGGTGCAGGGCGCCAGACCAGGCGACGCAGTGACGCTGACCGGCTTCCTCGCCGCGAAGAGCGCGAAATCGAAGCAGCCGGTACTTCACCTAGAACGAATCGAATTTTTGGAAGGAACGAACCATGGCATTTAAACCGAAGGGCGGCAAGGACGCCAAGAAGCGCAAAGACGACAAAGGCTCGCGCGGCATGTTCAAGCGGCGCAAGTTCTGCCGCTTCACTGCCGAGAAGATCGAAGAGATCGACTACAAGGACATCGAGATCCTGAAGGACTTCATTACCGAGAACGGCAAGATCATGCCGGCGCGCATCACCGGCACCAAGACCGGCTACCAGCGTCAGCTGTCCACTGCCATCAAGCGTGCGCGCTACCTGGCGCTGATGCCCTACACCGACCTGCACTGAGAGAGGATGCCGTCATGCAAGTGATTCTGATGGAAAAGGTGGTCAACCTCGGCAACCTCGGCGACGTCGTCAAGGTGCGCGACGGCTATGCGCGCAATTTCCTCATTCCGCAGGGCAAGGCCAAGCGCGTCACGCCCGAAAACCTCGCCGAGTTCGAGAAGCGCCGTGCGGATCTGGAGCACCAGCAGGCAGAGAAGCTGTCCGGTGCTCAGGAGAAGGCCGCCAAGCTGGAAGGGCTGATGGTGCAGATCACCCGCAAGGCAGGGGTGGACGGCCGTCTGTTCGGCTCCGTCACCAACTTCGATATTGCCGAGGCGCTGAAGGCGCAGGGCTTCGAAGTTGAGAAGGCCGATATCCGCATGCCGCAAGGCCCGCTCAAGATGATCGGCGATGCCCACCTGCAGATCGCCTTGCACAGCGATGTCGTGACCACCATCACCGTATCGGTGCTGGGCGAGCACTGAGCCCCGGACGTTTCAAAATCAGAAAGGGCCGCGCAAGCGGCCCTTTTCACTGGCGGAGAGAGAGGGATTCGAACCCTCGATACGTTTTACCGTATACACACTTTCCAGGCGTGCGCCTTCGACCGCTCGGCCATCTCTCCGGAAGGCGCGCATTCTAGCAGAAGACGGCGCGCTTGGTTCAGGTCTCGCGCAGGCGCCTGTAAAGGGTGCTGCGGCCGATGCCGAGCCGGCGGGCGGCTGCGGAGATGTTGCCGTCTTCCGCCTCCAATGCGGCTTCGATGGCCTGGCGGGTGATGCTGTCGAGATCGGCTCCGGCGGTTTCGCTGCAGCGCGTCCGTTCCGGCAGATAGACGGTCTTGCCGGACAGCCGGTAGTAGAGGTCGCTTCGGAAAGCCTGGCTGGCGACCTGCTTTTTCAGCTTGCCGCGGCAGCTGGCGACCAGCGCCCGGTGATAGCCTCGTCCATACGGAGACAGGCCGGATTGCAGCGCGCAGACGAGGCGGGCCTGTTCGACCGGTCCCAGCCTGTGCGCATTGCCGAGAAAGACGATCTCGGAGGACTGTCCGGCGTCGGGTGCAGAACGGCGCATGAGGCAGCCCATAAGCCGTTCGAAACGTTCGGCATCCGCATCGCCGCAGTCGTACTCGATCCAGACTGCGTCTCCTTCGACATGCGGCTTCAGGCAAGCGGCCAGAGTTTCGCCGACGGCGGCGTCCTCGTATTCGACAAGCAGCGGGATGCGATTCGCAATGGCCGCCTGAGCTGCGGCAACCAGTTTGCGCCGGTGACGCTCGCTGCGCGGCGCGGCGCCGGTTGGTTCTGCGCCGAGCGCCTTCGGTACGATCCCGGCCGAAGTCGGCGGTTTGCGCGAGGCCGCCTCAATGCGCACGAAGACGCGGATGCCGTTGTGCAGCAACAGGGGGCAGGGCGCGGGAGCGGAATGCAGGGCCTGTCCAAGCGCCGCGTCCAGGGAGATGCCGAACAGGGCATCGAAAAAATGGTCGCGTGCAGCGGCTGCCGGTAGGCCGAACTGGAACCAGCCGCTCTGGTTTGCAGAGAGCAGGAGCCCGTCTTCCCGGAACGCGGCCAAGCCCTCGCACAGGGTGCCGAGGAACTCCGGGCGGGCATGCAGGCGCACCACGACCGCATCGGCAAAGGTATGGCAGAAAAGATGGTTCTCGATCATCCTGGCCGACATGTTGGCCAGTGCCAGCGTGTGAGGGCTGAAGCGGCGGTAGTCTCCCGTGACGTCGAGGACGCCGACGATCTTTCCGTAGGGGTGGTGCAACGGTGCGGCGGAGCAGGTCAGGAAGTGGTTGGCGGGCAGGAAGTGCTGCGGGCCATGCACGACCACGGGGGTCTGTTCGGCCAGGGCGGTTCCGATGGCGTTTGTGCCCCTGGAGCATTCCGACCATTCGACGCCCGGCGAGAGCGCGACCCGCTGGGCCTTGGCGAGGAAGTCGTCGTCGCCGAGGGAATGCAGGATGAAGCCGGAGGCGTCTGAGAGCACCACCATGCTCTGGGTGTTTGCGATCTGCTCGTAGAGCGTTTCCATGATAGGCAACGCATGATCGACCAAGGCTTTGTTGCGCTGCCGCATGAGATCCAGCGCGTCCTTGCGCGGCAGGTCGAATTCCGGTTTGTCGTCCAGGCGCGGGCCATGTTCCAGGCAGCGGCGCCAGGACGACTCGATCAGGGGCGGCACCAGTCCACTCGGGAGGTGGCCGGTTTGCCGCATCAGGCCATGCGCCCTGAGCACGCTGCGTTCTGCACTGGTCGTCTGATCCGGCATCTCGGTCTCCTTTGTGCTAAAAATACTTTATACCTACGCCTGCGGCAAGCGGTATCTCACTGCTCCGATCGGCCCCGGCAAAGCATCCGAGCTGTCTCATTCTGATACAGTTTTTTTTGCGGAGTAGCTATGCCAGTATGGTCGTGCGCGCAGCGCTTGCGTTCCGGCGAGGCGGCAGCGCGGTGGCGGCCATTGCCGGCCGCACACATCGAGAAACATGCTTCACCAACACCGAGGAGGCGTCATGCAGAAGTCGTTGCACATCGATCCCAACAAGTGCACCGGTTGTCTCCAGTGCGAGATGGCCTGTTCCTACGAGCACTACG
>CAYYXS010000001.1:0-221832 GCA_964475635.1 uncultured Rhodocyclaceae bacterium | reverse complement strand
ACAAGGGCATCGCCCACCAGAAGCCCAAGGGCATGAAGGAAGAGGACGACGAGTAAGCGGGCGTCATCCGCAGTGCCCGGTTCCCGTATAAACTCGACTAGCCGTTTCAACCTGCAACCAAGGAGTTCGACCATGAAAAAAACGATCATCGCTTCCGCCGCCGGTCTGCTGCTCGCGCTGGGCGCGGGCGGCGCGATGGCCGCCCCAGACTGGAGCAAGGCGCCTGGCAAGAAGATCACCGTGCTCTATCCCGGGGCGTCCCCCATCGAGTGGATCACCAAAGGCACCGAGCACGGCGGCGCGCGCGGCCTGAAGAAGGGCGAAACCTGCGCCAGCTGCCACGACGAGGAAGCGGCCGACATGGGCAAGAAGATGGCCACCGGCCAGAAGATCGAGCCGAAGCCCATCAAGGGCAAGGCCGGCTCGATTCCCGTCACGATCCAGGCCGCCCATGACGGCACCAACCTCTATCTGCGCTTCTCCTGGAAGCAGCCCGCGGGCGGCGGCGAAAAGATGGACAAGGACAGCCAGGTCAAGCTGGCCTTCATGCTCGACGACAACAAGGTCGAGCGCGCCAACCTTTCCGGCTGCTGGGAGACCTGCCACCAGGATGCACGCACCATGCCCGACGCCAAGGACGACAAAAAGACCAAGTACGTCGTTGGCGGCGACGTCAAGGGCGGCAAGTTCTATGATCTGATCCAGTGGACCAGCAAGGGCGCCAAGCACGATGGCCATGTCGCCGACAAGCGCGTCATGGAGGGCGGCAAGGGCCTGGTCGAGGCCAAGGGCGAGAAGAAGGGAGACGAGTGGGTCGTCACCTTTACCCGCAAGCTTGCCGGCGGCGGCGAGGGCGACATCGCCATGGCTTCGGGAAAGACCTACAACTTCGGCTTTGCCATCCACGACGATCACACCAGCGGCCGTTTCCACCACGTCTCTCTCGGCTACACGCTGGGCATCGACGCCAAGGCCGACATCACGGCGGCCAAGCAGTAGCCGGCCGTCCCGGGAACTCGCCGGGCGACATGCTGACAAACGGGGAGCAATTGCTCCCCGTTTTCTTTGGAGAGGCCCATGTGCATGAAAATCAGCAACCTCGCCGTGTTGTGGGCACTGACTTTTCCGGCCGGCGTGACCATGCAGGCGTGGGCGCAGCCGGTGGAAGTCGGCATCAGGGATTACAAGTACGAACCTGCGGAACTGAGGATCAAGGCGGGCGCTGCCGTGAGATGGACCAACAACGAAAAGCGCGCCAGCCATTCAGTGCTGTTCACCGGCCCGGGCGGCTTCGAGTCCGAGCGCTTCTTCCCGGGCGAATCCTGGCAGCGCACTTTCGACAAGCCTGGCGTCTACCCCTACACCTGCGGACCGCACCCCGAAATGAAGGGAAAAATCGAAGTAACGGAATAGCAAGTCCTTCATGCATCAACGGAAAGCCGCTCAGCGCGGGCTTTTGTTTTTTGCAGGCAATCCCGTTACACTCCGCCGTCGGCCGGGGAAAACCCTCGGCAACCACCTGTGATGATGTCGTCCGTCAGCAAAATCTGTTCAGTCCTGCTGTTGTGCCTCGCCGGCCTGGCGGGAGCCGCCGACCTTCCCTTCATTTACCCTCAGGCGCGCGGCATCTTTCCCGATGCAGATGCCTATGGCGGCTTCGAAGGCACGCCGCCATCCGTCCCCGTATACAAGGCGGGCAAGATCATCGGTTATCTCTTCCTGACGGACGATGTGCTGCGGATTCCGGCCTACTCCGGCAGGCCGATCGATACCCTGGTCGGCATCGACACCGGCGGGCGCATCGCCGGTCTGGCCATCGTACGCCATGACGAACCGATTCTCGCCGTCGGCATCAACCAGGAACGCCTGAACCGCTACGTCGCCCAGTACGAGGGCAAATCGGTGTTCGACAAGGTCATCATCGGCGCCGCGCGTCCCGGGCATGTCAATATCGACGGCATCAGCGGGGCCACCATCACCGTCATGGTCGAGAACGCCACGGTGATGCGCTCGGCCAGGACGGTGGCCGAATCGCGAGGCATCCGCAACCCCGGCATCTCGCCCGGGGCGGCTGTCGCACCGCCGGGCGAGGCGCTGCGCATCCAGCCCCCGCCGCCCGAACAGAAAGCGTCCGCCCCAATTTTCACAGAAAGGCCGGAACAAGCGACCCCGCCCCAGGTGGCGAAGGCAAAACCAGGATCGTCCGCCCGCCCGGAGAGATCGGCGCAGCCGCCGCGAGCGGGCTCCGCCGCCCCTGCCCGGCGTGATGGACAGGCTCCGGCCCTGGTGCATGGCGTCGTTCCGCTGTCTCCCGACATGCCGCCGCGGACTATCGCCCCCCTGCCCGAGAAGCCGGGCACATGGACGCCGCCCGAGGAGGAGCCGGCCTGGGTCGCCGTCTGGCAGGACCGCAAGTTCGAGATCGCTGTGCTGGTTGCCGGGCTGGCGGTGCTGTCCTTCCTGCTGGTCTTCCAGGACTGGCTGGCACGGCATCCCAATGCGCTTACCTATGTGCGCAACGGTTTCCACGTCTATACCCTGTTTTTCATCGGCTGGTGGGGGCTGGCGCAACTCTCGGTCATCAACGTGCTGACATTCGTCACTTCCGTCATGCATGGCTTCAAGTGGGAGAACTTCCTCATCGACCCGATGCTGTTCATCCTTTGGGGTTTCGTGGCAATGACGCTGCTGCTCTGGGGGCGGGGCGTGTATTGCGGCTGGCTGTGTCCTTTCGGCGCGCTGCAGGAGCTGATCCTGATCGCATCGCGCAAGCTGAAACTGCCGCAGGCCGAGTTCAGCGACGCCGTGCATGAGCGCCTGGTGGCGCTCAAGTACATCATACTGATCATGCTGTTCGGGCTGTCCCTGCAGTCCCTCACCGAGGCGGCCTGGTACGCAGAGGTGGAACCCTTCAAGACTGCGATCTCCATGCGATTCCAGCGCGAATGGAACTACGTCGCCTATGCCCTTATCCTGCTCGGGGTGGCCGCCGTCAACCGCAAGTTCTACTGCAAGTATCTTTGTCCGCTCGGGGCGGCGCTGGCAATTCCGGGACGTTTCCGCCTCTTCGAGTGGTGGTTGCGGCGGCGCAAGGAATGCGGCAAGCCCTGCCAGGTTTGCGCCAACCACTGTTCCGTGCGCGCCATCCGGCCAACCGGCGAGATCAATGCGAACGAATGCCATTACTGCCTGGACTGCCAGGTCATCTATTACAACGACAAGGTTTGCCTGCCCCTCATCGACCGGCGAAAGCGGCGCGAGCAGCAATTGTTGCGCGGCCAGGAAATCCAGACCCAGACGAAAGACCATGAAAACAATGCGGTTTTGCGGGCAGGCAACCTGAACGACATGCCTGCCCCAGAAAGACATTGAGAAATGTCAATCATAAATGTTGATAATTATCAAAGAGTTAAAACTCCGGATATTGACCCATGTCAAGGCCGGAAACCCCCCCAGGAATTTTAATGCTGCGTTTTGAATAGCCATGCTTATCCACGTTAGGAGGAAGTCGATGTTCAGACGCAAACTCGTATTGGCAGCCGGGGTTTCCCTGCTGGCCGCGTTGCCTGTGCTCACGTTCGCACAGTCGAAGCCGGTCCACCCCGGCACGCCGGAAGAGGAAATCCGTTACAAGGGCGCCCCGGTGCCGATCAAGCCGGAAGAGGCCCGGGAGACCCTGTCGCCCAAAGCTCCTCCGGTCAGCCCGGAAGAGTTCGCCCGCGCCAAGCAGATCTACTTCGAGCGCTGCGCCGGCTGCCACGGTGTGCTGCGCAAGGGCGCGACCGGCAAGCCGCTCACGCCAGACATCACTCTGCCCAAGGGCACCGAATACCTGAAGGTCTTCATCGCCTACGGCACGCCGGCCGGCATGCCCAACTGGCAGACTTCCGGCGAACTGTCCGAGAAGGACGTCGACCTGATGGCCCGCTTCCTGCAGCATGAGCCGCCGCAGCCGCCCGAGTTCGGCCTGAAGGAAATGAAGGCCGCCTGGAAGGTGCACGTCGCTCCCGAGAAGCGCCCGACCAGAAAGATGAACAACCTCAAGCTGGAGAACCTGTTCTCGGTCACGCTGCGCGACGACGGCAAGATCGCCCTCATCGACGGCGATTCCAAGAAGATCATCTCCACCATCGAAACCGGCTACGCGGTGCATATTTCGCGCATGTCGGCTTCCGGCCGCTACCTGTTCGTCATCGGTCGCGACGCCCGCATCGACATGATCGACCTGTGGATGGAGAAGCCCGCCGTGGTGTCCACCATCAAGGTCGGCCTCGAGGCGCGCTCCGTCGAGACCTCCAAGTACAAGGGCTACGAGGACAAGTACGCCGTCGCCGGCACCTACTGGCCGCCCCAGTTCGTCATCATGAAGGGCGACACGCTGGAGCCGCTGAAGATCGTCGCCACCCGCGGCATGACGGTCGGCGACCAGGAATACCACCCCGAGCCGCGCGTGGCCGCCATCGTGGCCAGCCACCACAAGCCGGAGTTCGTGGTGAACGTCAAGGAGACCGGCAAGGTGCTGATGGCCGACTACTCGGACCTCAACAACCTGAAGGTTACCGAGATCGCCACCGCCCGCTTCCTGCATGACGGCGGTTGGGAGTCCTCCCAGCGCTACGTCATGATGGCCGCCAACCAGTCGGACAAGATCGTCGTCGTCGATACCGTCAAGAGCAAGCTCGAGGCCATCGTCAACGTCGGCAAGATCCCGCATCCGGGCCGCGGCGCCAACTTCAAGCATCCGAAGTTCGGCCCCGTCTGGGCGACCAGCCACCTAGGCGACGAGAGCATCAGCCTGATCGGCACCGATCCGAAGGGCCACAAGGCGAACGCCTGGAAAGTGGTGCAGACGATCAAGGGCCAGGGCGGCGGTTCGCTCTTCATCAAGACCCACCCGAAGTCGAAGAACCTGTGGGTGGATACCACGCTGAACCCGGATACCGCAGTCAGCCAGTCCATCGCCGTGTTCGACATCAACAACCTCGACAAGGGCTTCAAGGCGCTGCCGATCGCCGAGTGGGCCGGCCTGGGCGAGGGCGCCAAGCGCGTCGTCCAGCCGGAGTACAACAAGGCCGGCGACGAGGTATGGTTCTCGGTGTGGAGCGCCAAGAACCAGCAGTCCGCCATCGTGGTGGTCGACGACAAGACGCGCAAGCTGAAGGCCGTGATCAAGGACAAGGCGCTGATCACGCCGACCGGCAAGTTCAACGTCTACAACACCCAGAAGGACGTGTATTGATCTGACTGGCGCAAGCCGACTCGGACGGGGGCCTGCGGGCCCCCGTTTTTTGTGCGCCCCATAGGCAGGCATCGGATCTGCGCCAACATCGTCCCCGCCCATTGATAAATATCAACGCTTTAAGCGCCTCTGCCGGGCATGCTTGCCACTGTCCGTGACCCGATACCCGGCAATGATCCGACTTTCCGCCCTAGGCCTGTGCCTGCTGGCACCGCTGGCCACGGCCGCCGCCGATCCATCGCCCGAGCGCGCCCGCGAGCTGGTGCGCATGGTGCGCCAGGACTGCGGCTCCTGCCATGGCCTGACCCTCAAGGGCGGACTCGGCCCGGCCCTGCTGCCCGAGACGCTGCGCGAGAAGCCGGTTGAATCGCTGCGCTACACCGTTCTGCTCGGCCGGCACGGCACGCCCATGCCGCCCTGGAGCGCCTTTATGAACGAGGCCGAGGCCGACTGGATCGTGCGCCGGCTTATGGAAGGTTTTCCGGAAGAGACGCGCTGATGAAGTACCTGATCGCCATCGTTGCCGCCTTCCTGCTCTGCGCCTGCGCCGCGCCCGACCTGCGCGGCACCGGCGACCTCGGCATCGTCATCGAGCGCGCCTCAGGCAGCGTGGCGGTGGTGGATACCAGCGCCCGCGCCGTGCTCGGCCGCGTCGAGGGACTGGGCGACCTGTCGCATGCCTCCGCCGTGTATTCGCGCGACGGCCGCTACGCTTACGTATTCGGCCGCGACGGCGGCCTGAGCAAGGTCGATCTGCTCGAGCGGAAGATCGCCAAGCGCATCATTCAGGCCGGCAATTCCATCGGCGGCGCCATTTCCCAGGACGGCCGCCTGGTTGCCGCGCAGAATTACCAGCCGGGCGGCGTGAAGGTGTTCGACGCCGAGTCGCTGGAACTGCTGGCCGACATCCCCGCCGCCTACGGCGACGGCAAACAGTTTTCCAAGGTGGTCGGCCTCGCCGACGTGCCGGGCAACAAGTTCGCCTATGCCCTGTTCGACGCCGGCGAGATCTGGCTGGCCGATTTGTCCAGCCCGCGCGAGCCGAAGGTGACGAAGTTCCGCAACGTCGGCCGCCAGCCCTACGACGGACTGGTGACGCCGGACGGCCGCCACTACATCGCCGGACTGTTCGGCGAGGACGGCCTCGCCCTGGTCGACCTCTGGCAGCCGCAGCAGGGCGCGAAGAAGATCCTCGCCGCCTACGGCAAGGGCAGCGAAAAGCTGCCGGTGTTCAAGATGCCGCATCTGCGCGGCTGGGCGGTGGCCGGCGGGCGCGCCTATCTGCCCGCCATCGGCAAGCACGAGGTGCTGGTGGTGGACACGACCACCTGGCGCGAGGTCGGCCGCATCCCGGTCAAGGGCCAGCCGGTGTTCGTCATGGCGCGGCCCGACGGCCGCCAGATCTGGGTGAACTTCGCCTTTCCCGACTACAGCCAGGTCCAGGTCATCGACACGCTTGAGCAGAAGGTGGTGCACACGCTCTCGCCCGGCAAGGCCGTGCTGCACATGGAATTCACGCCGCGCGGCGAGCATGTCTGGATCTCGGCGCGCGACGACAACCGCGTCGTGGTCTTCGACACCGCGAGCTTCGCCCGGCTGGCCGAGCTGCCGGCGCAGAACCCCTCGGGCATCTTCTTCACCAGCCGCGCGGCGCGCACAGGCTTCTGATGGATTCATTGGATTTCCGCCTGATCAACGAATTCCAGCGCGACTTTCCGCTGGAGCCGCAGCCCTTCGCCGAGATCGCCTGGCGCCTGTGCACCGACGAGGAAACCGTGCTCGCCGCCCTGCAGCGGCTGCGCGGCGAGGGGGTGGTGAGCCGCGTCGGCGCCGTCTTCGCGCCGCGCCGCGTCGGCGCCAGCACGCTGGCCGCGCTGGCGGCGCCGCCGGCGCGGCTGGAGGAAATCGCCGCGCACGTCAGCGGGCGGCCGGAAGTCAACCACAACTACGAGCGCGAGCACCGCTACAACCTGTGGTTCGTCGTCACCGCCTGCGACGAGCTGCACCTGGCGCGCACGCTGGAGAGCATCGAGCGCGACACCGGCTGCCGGATTCTTTCCCTGCCGCTGCAGCACGAGTTCTTCATCGACCTCGGCTTCGATCTTGCCGGCGTGTGCAAGTCGCCGGCGGCAGGGCGGCGCATCGAGGGTGAAACGGCGCGGGCGCTGTGCGAGACCGAAAGGCGGCTGATGGGCGCGCTGCAGCATGGCCTCGATCTGGTGCCCCATCCCTTCGTCCGGCTCGGCGAGCAGGCCGGCCTGGACGAGGCGGAAGTCATCGCCACGCTCAAGCGCTGGCGCGGCGAAGGCATCATCAAGCGCTTCGGCGTCGTCGTGCGCCACCACGAGCTCGGCTACACCGCCAATGCCATGGTGGTCTGGGATCTGCCCGACGCCGAAGTCCAGCGCATCGGCGGCCAGCTTGCCGCCGAGCCGGAGGTGACGCTGTGCTATCAGCGCCGCCGCAACCTGCCGGAGTGGCCCTACAACCTCTACTGCATGATCCATGGCCGCGAGCGCGACGGCGTCGAGCGCGCCGTGGCGGCGCTGCGCGAGCGTTTCGGGCTCGCTCAGGTGCCGCACGCCATTCTCTTTTCCCGCCGCCGCTTCAAGCAGCGCGGCGCCCACTACGTCGCGCCGGCTGCTGCCCATGGATGAGCTGGACCGCCGCATCGTCAACGCCCTGCAGGGCAGCTTCCCGATCTGCGACGAGCCTTACCGCGAAGCGGCGGAATCGCTTGGCCTTGGCGAGGCCGAGCTGATCGCACGCCTCGGGCGCCTGCTCGAAGACAAGGCCCTGACCCGCTTCGGCCCGATGTACCAGGTCGAGCGCATGGGCGGCGCCTTCGTGCTGGCCGCGCTGGCCGTGCCCGAGGCGGATTACGAGCGCGTGGCGGGCGAGGTGAACGCCCTGCCCGAGGTGGCGCACAACTACCGGCGCGAGCATGCGCTCAACATGTGGTTCGTCCTGGCCACCGAGACGCCCGAGGGCATTGCCGCGGCGATCGAAAAGATCGAACGCGCGACGGGGTTGAAGGTCTATGCCTTTCCCAAGCTGAAAGAGTATTTCGTCGAAATGAAGCTGGCGGCGTGATGGAAACCCTGACGATCGATGCCGTCGACCGCCGCCTGATCGTGGCGACCCAGGGCGGCCTGCCGCTGGTGCCGCGCCCCTACCACGCCATTGCCGAGCAGCTCGGCCTGGCGGCGGAGGAGGTGATGGCGCGTCTGCGGCGGCTGCTGGAGAGCGGCGTGATCCGCCGCATCGGCGCTGTGCCCAACCACTACGCGCTGGGCTACACCGCCAACGGCATGAGCGTGTGGGACGTGCCCGACGAGCGCATCGACGCGCTGGGCGAGGCCGTCGGGCGGCTCCCCTTCGTCACCCACTGCTACCATCGCCCGCGTGCCCTGCCGCTGTGGCCCTACAACCTGTTCGCCATGGTGCATGGCAGGAGCCGCGAAGAGGTCGAGGCCAAGGTGGGCGAGATCGCCGCGCTGTTGGGCGGCGAGTGCCGCGCCCGCGACGTGCTCTACAGCAGCCGGATCCTGAAGAAGACCGGCCTTCGGATCGGTGGCTAATCATGTTCAGAATCTCGCAGTACATGGAAGAGATCGCCCACCCGACACCGCTCGGGCCGAAGCGCAATCTCCCCGGCCCGGTCGTCATCTGGAACCTGATCCGCCGCTGCAACCTCACCTGCAAGCACTGCTACTCGATTTCCGCCGACAAGGATTTCGCCGGCGAGCTGTCCACGCAGGAAATCTACGCCGTGATGGACGATCTCAAGCGCTTCCGCGTGCCGGTGCTGATCCTCTCCGGCGGCGAGCCGCTGCTGCGGCCGGACCTCTTCGACATCGCGCGCCGCGCCAAGGGCCTGGGCTTCTATGTCGGCCTCTCCTCCAACGGCACGCTGATCGACGAGTCCAGCATTCGCCGTATCGCGGAGACTGACTTTGACTACGTCGGCGTCAGCCTCGACGGCATCCGCGAGACGCACGACAAGTTCCGCCGCATGCAGGGCGCCTTCGAGAAGTCGCTCGCCGGCATCCGCCTGTGCCGCGATTATGGAAACAACGGCGGCCTCAAGATCGGCGTGCGCTTCACCATGACGCAGGACAACGCCCACGACCTGCCGGGCCTGCTGAAACTCATCGAGGACGAGGGCATCGACCGCTTCTACTTCTCGCACCTCAACTACGCCGGCCGCGGCAACAAGAACCGCAAGGACGACGCCCATCACCAGATGACGCGGCAGGCCATGGACCTGCTCTTCGATACCTGCTGGGCGTATCAGCAACGCGGCCTCGACAAGGAGTTCACCACCGGCAACAACGACGCCGACGGCGTGTACTTCCTGCACTGGGTCGAGAAACGCTTTCCCGATCGGGCGGCGCATGTTCGCGCCAAACTCGCGCAGTGGGGCGGCAATTCCTCCGGCGTCAATGTTGCCAACATCGAC
Organism: uncultured Rhodocyclaceae bacterium; assembly: GCA_964475635.1. GTDB lineage: Bacteria > Pseudomonadota > Gammaproteobacteria > Burkholderiales > Rhodocyclaceae > Desulfobacillus. Next base: position 212,131 of record CAYYXS010000001.1, on the reverse strand, counting down.
AACCTCGGCAACGTGCATCCCGACACCATGTGGTGGCACCACACCCTGGGCAACGTGCGCGAGCGGCCCTTCTCGGAAATCTGGATGGACACGTCGGACCCGATCATGGCCGGCCTCAAGGCCAGCCCGCGCCGGGTCGGCGGACGCTGCGGCGCCTGCGCCCACTTCGACATCTGCGGCGGCAACACTCGCGTGCGCGCCCAGCAGCTCAGCGGCGACGCCTGGGCGGAAGACCCGGGCTGCTATCTCACCGACGAGGAGATTGGGATCAAGTGAAAAGCTATCCGCGTGCGCGTATCTCCCCCTCTCCCCGGCGGGGAGAGGGGAAAACCAGCGGCCTCCTGTTGAGTCTGGTTTTTCTTTTTCCGGCGCTATCCCTTGCCGCGGAGCCGGCGCCCGAGCTCTACCGCAGGCACTGCGCCGAATGCCATGGCGCCGACCGCTACGGCCTGATGGGGCCGGCCCTGCTGCCGGAGAATCTTTCGCGCCTGAGGAAGGACGCCGCCGCCGCGATGATCCGCGACAGCCGTCCGGCGGTGCAGATGCCCGCCTTCAAGGAGGTGCTCAAGCCGGAAGAGATCAGGCAGCTCGCCGACTACCTCTACACGCCGGTGCCCATGCCGCAATGGGGCGAGCGGGAAATCCGCGCCTCGCGCATCGTGCACCACGCCCCCGGCACGCTGCCCGACAAACCGCAGTTCGCCGCCGACCCGATGAACCTGTTCATCGTGGTGGAGGGCGGCGACCACCACGTCTCGGTGCTCGATGGCGACAAGCTCGAGCGCATCCACCGCTTTCCCTCGCGCTTCGCCCTGCACGGCGGGCCGAAATTCACGCCGGACGGGCGCCACGTCTTCTTCGCCTCGCGCGACGGCTGGATCTCCAAGTTCGACCTGTGGAACCTGAAGACGGTGGCCGAGGTGCGCGCCGGCATCAACACGCGCAACGCCGCCGTCTCCGGCGACGGCAAATACGTCGCAGTGGCCAACTACCTGCCGCACAGCCTGGTCATCCTCGATGCCGAGCTCAATCCGGTGAAGGTGCATGCCGTGCGCGACAAGGACGGCAGGCAAAGCTCGCGCGTCTCCGCCGTCTACACCGCCGAGCCGCGCAAGAGCTTCGTCGCCGCGCTGAAGGACGTCAAGGAGGCCTGGGAGCTGAGCTACGACCCGAAGGCGCCGGAGATCCCCGCCGGCTACATCCACGACTTCCAGTACCGCGAGGGCGCCTTCGTGCCCGGCTTCCTCAACCCGAAGCGCGCCATCCTCGACGACTACCTCGACGACTTCTTCTTTACCCAGGATTACAACGAAGTGATGGGCGCATCCCGCGAGGGCGGCCGCGGCCAGGTGGTGAACCTCGACGTGCGCCGCAGCATCGCCACGCTCGACCTGCCCGGCATGCCGCACCTGGGTTCCGGCATCACCTGGGACTGGCAGGGCCGCCGCGTCATGGCGACGCCCAACCTCAAGGAAGGCCTCGTCAGCATCATCGACATGAAGACCTGGAAGACGGTGAAGCAGATCGCCACCCCCGGCCCCGGCTTCTTCATGCGCAGCCACGAGAATTCGCGCTACGCCTGGGTGGATTCCATGATGAGCCGGGAACACAAGGACACGCTGACGGTGATCGACAAGCAGACGCTGGAAGTCGCCGCGCAGGTGAAGCCCGTGCCGGGCAGGACGCTCGCCCACATCGAGTTCACCAAGGACGGCAAATACGCGCTGGCCAGCCTGTGGGAGAACGACGGCGCCCTCATCGTCTTCGACGCCGCCACGCTGCAGGAAGTCAAGCGCCTGCCCGCCAGCAAGCCGGTCGGCAAGTACAACGTCTGGAACAAGATTACCCGTTCCGAGGGCACCAGCCACTGAGTTCCGCGCCGGGCCGCATCCAGCGCAGATACCACTGCGCCATGGCCGGATAGACCGGCGCCGCGGTGACGAACAGCGTGTGGTGGCCGGCTCCGGCGATGCTCAGCCAGCGCTTGTGCCGGCTGGAGAAGGAGCGGAACAGCGCGCGACCGCGCGCGGGCGGCACCACTGCATCGTCGGCGCCATGCAGGACCAGCACGGGAAGTTCGATCCGGCGCGCCCATTGCGCCGGCCGGATTTCCGCCAGATGCGTCCGACTGCGCCGGTAGGTCGCCTGCGACAGCGACGCCACCGCGACAGGAGCGAGCGGCCCCAGCCGGGGCGCCAGCGCATCCGCCACGACGGCATCGAGCGCGTCGAAGCCGCCGGCCAGCACCAGCGCCTTCCATGCGTGCGGGCTCTCCGCCGCCGCGCGCACCGCATAGGCCGCGCCCATCGAAAGTCCGAACAGCCCGGCCGGTTCCTCTGGCAGGCCGAACGCCTGCCGGGCTTCCTGCAGCACCTGCGCAGGAAGTGCCGCCTCCCCGCCGCCACTGCCGAAACGCGCCGCCGCCGCGCGGTGCTCGCCGTGCCCAGGCAGGTCGGGAATCAGGCAGCGGAAACCGGCCGCGGCGAAGCGTTCGGCGACGGGCAGCAGGTCTTCCTTGCGGCTGGCCCGGCCGTGCAGCAGCACCAAGATGCCCGCGCTGCGGCCGTAGGATGGCGGTGAGACGCCCTCGGCCGCCAGAGCGGCGCGCAGCTTGCTGCCGCGGCTGGCGGGGCCGGCCTGCGCATCCGGCTCGACGAGTAGACAGCCGGCGCTGCCCCCCAGACAGGCGAAATACCGCAGGCGGATGCCGTGCGCGGCCGGCTCGTCGAGCCATTCCCGGTGCTGCGGCTGCAGGGTGCGCCGCGGCGGTGAGACCAGTGCGCCCGCGGCAAGCCAGGCGCAGAGCGCCAGCAGCGCTGGCAGGGCCAGCACCAGCGCGAGGCTAAGCCTTGCTTGAATCGAGCGCATACCAGTCGACCTTGCGGGTGGCGAGCATGGCCAGGGCGATGAGGCCGAACAGCAGCAGCGAGCCGAGCAGCAGCGCGTTGTCCTCAGACACGAGCAGGCCGTACAGCGCGCCGTAGAGCAGGGTGAGCAGCGCGGCGAAGGACAGGCCGCGCCAGGGGCTGCGCAGGACGGCACTCAGATAGATGCCGAGCAGCGCGATGCAGGCGCCCGAGGCCAGCGCATAGGCAGCCGCGAAGGGCAGATGCTCCGAAAGAGCGATCAGCAGCAGGAAGAAGACGGCTAGGGCCAGGCCGACCAGGAAATACTGGGCCGGGTGGATCGGCAGGCGTTTGAGGACCTCCAACAGCAGGCAGCAGCCGAAGGTCAGCACGATGAAGAGCAGGCCGTGCTTGATCGCCCGCTCCGACAGCGCATAGATGTCGATCGGCTCGATGAAGCGAACCGACACCCTATCTGCGCAGACCGTCTCTGCGCAGCCTGGGGCGCGCTCGAACTGCGTGGCGAGCTGCTGCTGCGACTTGCTCGCCAGGGCGCTGATCCGCCACTCGGCGGAGAAGCCGCTGGCCGACACCTGCTGGGTCTGGGCATCGGGCAGGAACTGGCCGCCGAAGCTCGGATGGGGCCAGGACGAGGCGAGCGCGATGGTGTTGCTGTCGGCCAGCGGTACGAAGGACAGCGATTCGCTGCCGCGCAGGCCGAGCTTGATCGAGAAGGCATGACGCTGCGGGCGGGCCGGGTCGAGGTCCGCCACCCGGGCATGGATGCCGCTGGGCACGTTCGGAAGGGCACTGCCGCGTTCGAACGTCAGCATGCCGTCGTTCCACTGGATCGACGGCATGCCGATGAGACCGCGCGGGTCGCTCATCACCAGGCTCAGCACGGGCTGGCCCCAGCCGATGCGCGACTGCGGGTGTGCGCGTGCCATCGAGGCCGGGTCGAGCTCGAGCTCGCCCTTCAGGGTAGCGCTCAGGTCGAACACCCGCGCCTTGAACAGGCCGCGCGATTTGGTGCCGATCGTCGCCTCGCCGCGGATCTCGCTGTGCCGGGGATACAGGCGCAGGGTACGCTCGATGCGGCGCTTCTCGACCTGCCGGACGCCGTCGGCGATGCGCGTCTCCTCGAACTCCTCGACATAGGGAATCGACAGCACGACGCCGGCCACGACCTGCGGCCCGTACTGGCTGGTGGCGATCTCGCGCACGACCGTCTTCTGGCGCCCATTGCGTTCGTCGGCCACGCCGCCGATCGTCATCAGCAGCCCCTTGAGGACCAGAAGGACAAGGGCGATCAGCCCGGCTTTCAGCAGCAATGCTCTTTGCATGGTGGCTCCCCGTGTGGATGGAGCTTCCAGCCTAAGCGGGCGAAATGGCAAAACCCTGCCCGATTCGGGCAGAAGGTGGCGGGAATGCGGCGGCGGTCTGCTACTGCGCCGCCGCCCGCGCGCGGCCGATGCGCGCCGGCGTGACCGGATGGGTGGAGAGGAAGGCCGTCTCCGGCTTGGCTTCGCCGGCATTCCCGGCCAAGCGCGCCATGATTTCCGCGAAGGCGTTCGGCGAAATGCCCCTGGCCTTCATCAGCGCGAAGCCGTAGTCGTCGGCCTCGCTCTCGAAATCCCGCGAATACTTGGTCTGCGCCAGCAGCAGCGGAAAGCCGGCCACGGCCGTGCTCATGGTCGCCGCATCGCCCGTCAGGGTGGCGGCGATGGCGGCCGTGGCCGAGCCCTGCAGCAGCTGGCGCAGGGCGTGGCGCCGCTCGACATGGCCGATCTCGTGGGCCAGCACCGCCAGCACTTCGGCCGGCGACTGCGACAGCGCCACCAGCTCGTCGGTGAGCACCACTGTGCCGCCGGGCAGGGCGAGGGCATTCGGCCCGAGGCCGGGCGCGGCGCGGAAGACGAGTTGCAGGTGCTGCTCCTGCGGCAGGCCGCGGCGCAGGTGCGCAAAACCTTCGCTCAGGATGTTCCGCCGGTTTTCATCCAGCCCGCTTGGCCGGAAGAACTTGTTGTTGTCGAGCCACTGCAGGGCATGGCTGCCGAGGCGCGCCTCGTAATCGAGCGGCACCCGCCCGGCGACGCGATCCGCCAGCACCGGCAGGCCGTAGTGGTAGAGGGCACCGATGCCGACGATCAGCGCGATCAGCGCGGCGAGCGCCGCGCCCCATCTGAGTTCCAGCCAGGCCACGAGGCCCTCAGAGCGGCTTTCCTGCGGCAGGGCGTCGAGCAGCACATCGTCGGCGCACTGCAGCTGGCTGCCGTCGGGCAGGGCGATGAAGCGGTCGGCCGAACCCACGCGCGGCGAGACGCTCAGTCTGTTCAGGGCATAGCGCGCCACCACGCGGGCATTGATCAGCATCGCCTCGCGCCCGCCCCACAGCAGCGTGGCCGGCGCGCCGAGCGGATGGCGGCCGTCGAAGTGAGTCACCGGCAGGGTCTGCGTCATAGCGAGAGGTCCAGGTCGAAGAACTCGCCGACTTCGGCACCGGTGGCGCGCACCGCGGCGCCGGCAGCGCCCTCGAATTCCGTCAGGCTGCCTTCCGGCAGCACCTTCAGGCAGCTCACACGGTAGGCCAGCGTGCGCATCACCGCCCACGGGATGAGCAGGCCGGCCGAGGCAATGATCGCCAGGGCATTCACCACGTACAGTCTGGCCAGCCCGCGCCCGCTCAGCGTGGACGCGAAGCGCAGCGGGCCGAGCCGCGTGCTGTTCCACACCAGGTTGCCGATCTTCGCCTGGGCATAGGCAAAGGCCAGCACGTAGCCGAGGTAGACCGGGGCCAGGATGGCGATCATCGTCAGCACCGGATCCTTGAAGGCGGCAGCGAGCACGCCGCCGGACAGCGCCCCCACCGTGCCGATGCCCGCCAGCAACAGGCCGGCGATGAAATAAATCCTGAAGAACTGTCCGCCGGTTGCGGAAAAGTCGCCGCGCCGGTCGCCGAAGCTCATGTTGCCGACGATGAAGGCCTTGATGCGCCGCATCCACCATGGAAAGAGCAGGCCGAGGATGCCGAACACAGCCCCGCTGAGCGCCAGATTGTTGCTGTACGCGGCATAGCCCAGCGCCACCGCCGCGATCGCCAGCAGGCCATCGAAGGTGAGCGCGCGGAAGGCCGCGCCGTAGCCGCCCTCGAAACGGAACGTCATGTTGCGGAAGGCGGTATAGCGCGCCGCGAACGCTGCCGAGCCGGCCACCACCCACGGCGCCAGCAACGCGCCGGCCACCAGCACGTAGGGCAGCAGGGCGGTGAAGAAGTGGCTGGTGAAGTAGTAGATGACGAACAGCGCGGCGGCGACGAGGCGCCCCTTGAGGATGGGAATCGGCTGGCCGAGGTACTGGAAGGGCGTGCCGTCCAGCGTCGTGTGCGAATAGAAGTAGCGCTTCTTGCGCACCTTGGCCCAGGCCGAGAAGAGGCCCAGCGTGGCCAGCGTGAGGAAGAGATTCACCAGCCAGATGCGGAAATATTCCCCTGCCCGGCCGTGAAAGCGCAGGACCAGTTCGGCGGGATCGGCCGCCGTTTCCAGGGATGCCGCTGCGGGTGCGTTCATGTTTTATGCGCTGCGGCAGCAGCATCCGGTTTTTGGTGTTCTGCCGAGGCCAAGGGCGAGTATAGCCCATGCATGATGGATAATGCGCAGGTGCCTGTCCCGCCGTCCGCCCCGGCGGGGAGGGCGGCCCGGGTAGTTGTTTGGTATATTGGCAATCCATTCACATGGGGCGCCGATGGGGGCAGCGTGCATGTCCGGGCGAGGACGGAGACGCAGGGGAGTTCGTCCGCGCAGTACGCGAATCGGTCGCCGCCGTGGGCGCCTGGATGCCATGGTGCCAGGGCGCCTATTCCGCGGCAGATGCCCGATCCTGGTTCGACCGGTGCGCCGCCAACCTGTGTACGGCACAGGCCTACGACCTGGGCATCTTCTCGGCGAAGGGAGCGGCATTTTACGGCGGGGTGTCGATCGGCCAGATCAACAGGCAGCACAACTTCGGCAACATCGGTTACTGGGTGCGCCAATCCTGCCAGCGCCAGGTTCTCTTTTTCACCAAGGACGGAAAGTACGTGCTCGCCAGCCTGTGGGAGAACGACGGCGCCCTCACCCTGGAGGCGCCAGCCACTAAAATATTTGACTGTCTTCATGTTTGCCTGTAAGAATTACGATTAAATTGCTGTTTCTACGCAAGTTGAAGGCATGTGTGGCGTGGGATGGCATGCCCGGCGGACAGCTGGCACAGGCCAATCCGGAACCGTCCGCATGCAGCAGCAGGCAGAAAAGTCAGTCTGCCGGGTACGGCGGCTTCTCCGATAATGACAATACTTGGCGGGAGAGGGCAGAACAGCGTGTCCAAGCAATTCTGGAAAACCGACTGGTTCATCGGTGTCGTTGTGAGCACGGTTCTGCTGTTCGCGGGCGGCGGCGACTTGCTGCAAAGCCTCGAACGCAAGGCCTACGATCTCGGCGTCGGCGCGGTCTCGCGCACGCCAAGCGAAAGAATTGCCGTCATCGCCATCGACAAGCAGAGCATCGACAATCTCGGGCGCTGGCCCTGGTCGCGCGAAGTGCATGCGAAGATGATCGACAGCCTGGCCGGCGCCAAGGCCAAGGTTATCGCCACCACCGTATTCTTTTCCGAGCCTCAGGTTGACCCTGGGCTGGCCTATATCAACAAGCTGATCGAGGCTTATGGCCAGGCCGGCGGCGCCCAACTGACGGTCCCCCCCGAGGCGTTGGCCGCCCAGCCGCCTCCGCTCGGCCAATTCGGCCCTTTGCTGGCGGAGGCCGAACAGAAGCTCAACGCCGACCGGCGCATGGGCGCAGCGGTGGCGAAGGCCGGCAACGTCATCCTGCCGATGCTGTTCCGGCTTGGCGAACCGCGAGGCCGGCCGGACAAGCCGCTTCCGGAATTCATCAAGAAAAACGGCATCACGCAAATCGAAAAGGGAGAGGATCCGCCGCTGCTCACCTCGGATGTCGAGGCGCCCGTGGTCGAGGCTCTGGGAGCGGGGGCGGCGGCCATAGGCCATCTGAATGTCAATCCCGACGTGGACGGCGGCATCCGCACGGAACCCCTCGCGCTGGCCCATTTCAACGAGATCTATCCCTCCCTGTCCCTGATGGTGGCGGCGAAGAGCCTGAACCTCGGCATACCCGACATCAGGGTCAAGCTGGGCGACTCGGTGAGGCTGGGCAACCTGAAGATCGGCACCGACCCGGCCATGCAGATGAACACCTTCTTCTACAAGGATCGCGACGGCAAGCCCGCCTTCCCGGTGGATTCGTTCTACGATGTGGCGAGCGGCAAGATCCCGTTCGAGAAATACAAGGACAGGATCGTGCTGATCGGGCCGACGGCCGCCGGCATCGGCAGCATTTTCGTCACGCCGGTGTCGCCGGCGATGCCCGCGGTGCTGATGCAGGCCCACGCGGTTTCCAGCATCCTGCAGGAGCATTTCTTCGTCGTGCCGTCCTGGGGCTGGATCGTCGAGCGGCTGGTCTTCCTGGCCGTTGCCGCCTACCTGATCCTGCTTCTGCCGCGCCTGAAGGCCGGCATGAGCGCCGGCATTACCGCCGGGCTGCTGGTCCTGCTGATCGCGGCGCATTTCGTCCTCATCTCGACGCAGTTGCTGTGGCTGCAGCTGATGGTGCCGGCGACCCTGTTGCTGGTCGGGCATGCCCTGCTCACCACCAAGCGCTTCCTGGTCACGGAGCGCGGCAAGGAGAAGTCCGAGGCGGAATCGGCCGAGTCGAACCGCATGCTCGGCCTTGCCTTCCAGGGACAGGGACAGCTCGACATGGCCTTCGACAAGTTCCGCAAGTGCCCGCTCGACGGCGCGCTGATGGAAAACCTCTACAACCTGGGGCTGGATTTCGAGCGCAAGCGCCAGTTCAACAAGGCCGAATCCGTGTTTCGCTACATGGCCGACTTCAATCCGAAATTCCGCGATCTGGAAACCCGCCTGAACCGGGCCAAGGCGATGTCCGAAACCGTCATGCTGGGCGGTGGCGGACGTTCATCCGCCCAGGGCACCATGATTCTCGAGGGCGGACAGGTGGAAAAGCCGATGCTCGGCCGCTACCAGGTGGAAAAGGAGCTCGGCAAGGGTGCCATGGGCGTGGTGTACCTGGGACGCGACCCGAAGATCAACCGCGTCGTCGCCATCAAGACCATGGCTCTTTCGCAGGAGTTCGAGGAGGATGAATTGCAGGACGTCAAGGATCGCTTCTTCCGCGAGGCGGAGACGGCCGGGCGCCTGAATCATCCGAACATCGTCACCATCTTCGATGCCGGCGAGGAGCACGACCTCGCCTACATCGCCATGGAGTTCCTCAAGGGCAAGGACCTCGTCCCCTACACCAAGCCCGGCAACCTGATGCCCCTGGCCAAGGTGATGGACGTCGTCGCCCGGGTGGCGGATGCCCTGGCCTATGCGCATCAGAACAGCGTGGTGCACCGCGACATCAAGCCGGCCAACATCATGTACGAACCGGAATCGGATGCCGTCAAGGTGACCGATTTCGGCATTGCCCGCATCACCGACTCCTCGAAAACCAAGACCGGCATGGTGCTGGGCACGCCCAGCTACATGTCGCCGGAGCAGCTGGCCGGCAAGAAGATAGACGGTCGCTCGGACCTGTTTTCCCTCGGCGTGACCTTGTTCCAGATGGCCTGCGGCAAGCTTCCCTTCGAGGGGGAGTCGATGGCCCAGCTGATGTTCAAGATAGCCAACGAGCCCCATCCTTCCATCCGGGAATACAACGCCGAGGTGCCGGAGTGCCTGGCTGCGATCGTCGACAAGGTGTTGGCAAAGGACAGCGCTCAGCGCTACCAGACCGGCGCGGAGCTGGCTGCGGACCTGCGCGCCTGCATCGGACTGGGTGCCGGCGCAGGCAGCCCGGCGCAGCAGGTTGACTTCAGCCTTTGAGAACCCATGAATCCCTACGTTCACATTTTTACGCTGTCTCCCGAGGGGGCGCATGCCTTCCATGAGGCGGCCCGGCGGGCACCATGACGACGGACCTCGGCCAGGCCTTGCAGATGGTCAGCCGCTCGGATGCGGGCATGGTGCGTTCGCACAACGAGGATGCGGTGTATGTCAATGCCGCCTGCGGACTGGCCATCCTTGCCGACGGCATGGGCGGCTACAACGCCGGCGAGGTGGCGAGCGGCATGGCGACCACGCTGCTCGGCAGCGAACTGGAACAGGCCTTTCTGAAAACCGGCCCGCACCAGATCGAGGCATCCGGCAAGCTGCGTTCCCACGGCGTGCTGGAAGCCGAGATTGCCCGGGCCAATACGGCGATCTACCAGGCCGCGCAGAGCCAGCCGCAGTACGCGGGCATGGGCACGACCCTCGTCATGGCGCTGTTCTACGACAACATGATGACGGTCGCCCATATCGGGGATTCCCGGCTCTACCGTCTGCGGGGCGACGGATTCCAGGCCATCACCCGGGACCACTCCCTGTTGCAGGAGCAGATAGACAGCGGCATGATAACGGTCGAGGAGGCGCGCCATTCGCAGAACAAGAACCTGGTCACCCGGGCGCTGGGGGTCGATCCGACCGTCGAGCCGGAAATCCGCGATTACGATACGATGCCCGGAGACATCTACCTGCTGTGCTCGGACGGGCTCAACGACATGGTCGAAGACGAGGAGATGGCGCTGACGCTGCAGGCGCTATCTGCAAACCTCGAACTGGCGGCAACGCAGCTGATCCAGACCGCCAACGACAGCGGCGGGCGTGACAATGTATCGGTGATTCTGGTGCGCATCGCGCGCGAATATCCGGCGGCGCGCGGCTGGTGGGCGCGTCTGCTGCAATGGTTCAAGTGATTTGACGAGAAGGACGCAACATGGCTGCTAAGTTGATCCTAAGCATGGATGGCCTGGTGCTCAAGGAAATCCCGCTCACCAAGGAGCGGACGACCATTGGGCGGAAGCCGCACAACGATATCCAGATCGACAATCTGGCCATCAGCGGCGAGCATTCGGTGATCGTGACGATCCTCAACGATTCGTTCCTCGAGGACCTGAACAGCACCAACGGCACGTACGTGAACGGCCAGCCGATCAAGAAGCATTTCCTGCAGAACAGCGATGTCATCGAGCTGGGCAAATACAAGCTCAAATACATCAACGAGACTCCCTCGCAGACGACCGCGGCCGACTTCGAGAAGACCATGGTGCTGCGCTCCGACCTGATGAAGAAGACGGCGGAGCAGACTTCGGCCAGGGCGGTTTCTCCGAGCGACACGCAGATCGGCCTGAAGGCGGCCGACACCCATGTCGGCGTGGCCGCCGCCGCACCGCCCGCCGCGCCCGCGGCCCCGGCCATGCCCAGCGGGGCCATCCAGGTACTGACCGGCGCCAATGCCGGCAAGGAGCTGGAACTCACCAAGAACCTCACGACCCTGGGCAAGCCGGGCGTGCAGGTGGCCGTCATCACCCGCCGGCCGCACGGTTACTTCATCACGCACGTCGAAGGAGCCAATTTTCCGATCGTCAACGGCGTCAAGCTGGATGCCCATCCGCGCGAGCTGAAGGATCATGATGTCGTCGAGCTGGCCGGCGTGAAGATGGAATTTTTCCTCAGGAACTGACCCCCCGCAGTACAGCTGCCGGTCGCCGGTTCCCTGTTGCCGGTGACCCCATTTCCCCGCGACCGGCAACTGGCAATCGGCAACTCCAGAAGGGGCTTGGCCTTGAAGCAGCACATCGTCAGATACGCGCTCGGGCTTGTGGTGCTTCTCCTGCTGCTCGGCCATGCGGCGCAGCACTACCAGATCGGCTTCATCAAACGCCTCGACGCGATCATCTACGACACGAAGGTGCGGCTGACCATGCCGCAAGGCATCGACGATCGGGTCGTCATTCTCGATATCGACGAGAAGTCGCTCGGCGAGTTCGGCCGCTGGCCCTGGGGGAGGGATCGCCTGTCCACCCTTGTCAGGAAGCTGTTCGACGAGCACGGCATCAGGCTGCTGGGCATGGACGTCGTCTTCGCCGAGCCCGACGAAAGTTCCGGTCTGGGCGTGCTGGAGGCGTTGGCCCGGCGCGAGTTCCGGGACAACGCCCAGTACCAGGCCGCACTGAAGGAGCTCCGCCCGCAGCTCGACCGCGACGGCCTGTTTGCAGCAACCCTCAAGGGGCGGCCGGTCATCCTCGGCTATTACTTTTCCATGCTGAGCGATGGCGTCTCCACGGGTGCCCTGCCCGACCCCGTGCTGCCCGAGGGCAGCTTCACGGGGCGCAGCATTCCCTTCGAGCGGGCGGCGAACTACGGCGGCAACCTGGCGGCATTCCAGATGGCGGCTCTGGGCGGCGGGCACTTCAATCCGCTGATCGACTTCGACGGCATATCGCGCCGCGTGCCCCTGATTACGGAATACGAGGGACGGTACTACGAAGCCCTGTCCCTGGCCATGGTGCGCGCACTGATCGGCCAGCCGAAAGTCGTCCCCTGGTTCCCCGAGGAAAAATGGTTTTCCGGCAAGAGCTACCAGGGGATGGAGGCGATCGATCTGCCCAGCCAGTTCGGCACCATGCGCATTCCGGTGGACGAGAATGTCGCCGCCCTGATTCCCTATCGCGGCTACCAGGGCAGCTACCGCTACTATTCGATCGGGGCCATCCTGGCCGACCGGATCAAGCCGGGCGAGCTCAGGGGCAAGATCGCCCTGATCGGAACGACCGCGCCGGGCCTGCTGGACCTGCGCGCCACCCCCGTCGGCGGAACCTATCCCGGGGTGGAAATCCATGCCAACCTGATTACTGGGATGCTCGACGGCGCCCTCAAGCTGAAGCCGCCCTACGTGCTGGGGGTCGAAGTCGTCATCCTGCTGCTCTGCGGTCTGGCGATGGTGCTGCTGCTGCCGCTGCTTTCGCCTCTGCGCGCCAGCATCGTCTCGCTGGCGGTGCTGCTGTTCGTCGTCACGATCAACCTGTTCTTCTGGCACTACGGCAACCTGGTGCTGCCCATGGCGGCCAGCCTGTTGATGGTGCTGGCCCTGTTCGCGCTCAACATGTCCTGGGGCTATTTCGTCGAGTCGCGTTCCAAGCGCCAGTTTACGGAGCTGTTCGGGCAATACGTCCCGCCCGAGCTGGTCGAGGAGATGAGCCGCAACCCCGAGTCCTACAGCATGGAGGGGCGCAAGGCCGAGCTGACGGTCCTCTTTTCCGACGTGCGCGGCTTTACCTCCATTTCCGAGGGGTTGACGCCGGATGAACTGACCCATCTGATGAACGAATACCTGTCGTCCATGACGCAGATCGTGCGAGGCAACCGCGGTACCCTGGACAAGTATATCGGGGATGCCATCATGGCTTTCTGGGGAGCGCCGGTGAGCGATCCGCAGCATGCCCGGCAGGCCGTCGTTACGGCCTTGCAGATGCAGGCGGCCATGCCGGCTGTAAACAAGGCTTTTGCGGCGAAGGGCTGGCCCGAAATCAGGATCGGCGTCGGCGTGAACACGGGGGAAATGACCGTAGGCGACATGGGCTCGGAGGTGCGCAAGGCTTATACTGTGATGGGGGATGCGGTGAATCTGGCATCGCGACTGGAGGGCGTTACCAAAGAGTACGGCGTCGGCATTCTGGTCGGAGAGGGTACGCGCAAGGCCATCAAGGACATCGTGTTCCGGGAAGTCGATCGGGTCAGGGTAAAGGGCAAGGAGGAGCCCGTTGCCATCTACGAGCCGGTCGGCCTGGAGGGCGAGGTGAGCAAGGCCGGCCACGAGGAGAACAAGCTGTGGAACCAGGCCTTGCGGCACTACCGCGCGCAGGAATGGGATCAGGCCGAGGTGGCGCTGCTCAACCTGTCCCGCATGGCGCCGGAGCGGGCGCTTTACGGGAAATACATGGAGCGGGTGGCGCGCCTGCGCAAGGTGCCGCCGGAGGAAGGATGGAATGGCGTGTGGACATTCGAGACGAAATAATGAGTAGCAACTCATGAAGGTCAAAGTTCTCGGCTGCAGCGGCGGCATCGGCGGACGGCACCTGCGCACGACTTCCCTGCTGGTCGACCACGATATCCTGATCGATGCCGGCACCGGTCTGGGCGATCTCTCGCTGGCGGAGCTGGCGCTGATCGATCACGTCTTCATTACCCACTCGCATCTCGATCACGTCGCCTGCCTGCCGTTCATGGTCGACACGGTGGGTGACATGCGCAACAAGCCGCTGGTCGTGCATGCCACCCAGGCCACTCTGGAAATCCTGCAGTCGCACATCTTCAACTGGGCCATCTGGCCGGATTTCTCCGAGATCCCCAGCCGCGAAAAGCCCTTCATGCGCTACGCCGAAATCAAGATCGGCAAACCGATACGGATCGAAGGGCGGGAAATCACTCCGCTGCCGGCCAACCATACCGTCCCGGCGGTCGGCTACCGCCTGGATTCAGGCAAGGGCAGCCTGGTCTTCAGCGGCGACACCACCGTGTGCGACGAACTGTGGAAGAGCGTCAACAAGATCCGCAACCTGCGCTATCTCATCATCGAAACCGCGTTTTCCAACCGCGAGCGCCGGCTGGCGATCGCTTCCAAGCACCTTTGCCCGGACATGCTGAAGGAGGAACTGTTGAAGCTGCAGCGCGAGGCGGACATCTACATCACCCATCTCAAGCCCGGGCAGATCGAGCTGACCATGCAGGAAATCGAGGAATTCATCGGCGAATACAAGCCGCGCATGCTGCAAAACAACCAGGTATTCGATCTATGAGCGCCCAGGGCGTGGCGACGGAGCTGCTGGCCAGGCTGGAGCCGCTGGCAGCCCTCTCGGGCGACAGCCTGCGCGAGATCTCGCGCATGTGTTACGTCGAGAAGGTCAGCCGCAACCTCGATCCCTTCCGGCTGAAGGGGCTGCAGGGGCAGGCGGTGTACCTGATCAAGGGAGAACTGAAGCTGGATTATCTCGACTCCAGCTCCGACATTCTGGTCGGCGGCACCGGGGCCGCGATATTCCCTCTGGACAGGCACAGGCCGGCCCTTGCCGGCGCCAAGGCGATCACGGACGTCGAACTGATCCGCATCGACGAGGAGGTGCTCGACATCATGCTGACGTGGGACCAGCTGGCTGCGCCCAAGGCGGCCGTGTTACGCAATCCGGCCGCAGCGGATGCGACGGACTGCATGGACTGGCGCACCCTGTCGGGCATGTTTGTCGCGGAGAATCTGACCCAGGGCATCTTCTCGAATCTGCCGCCGGCCAACATCGACTCGCTCTTCCAGCGCTTCCGGCGCATCAAGGTTTCGCGCGGCCAGACGGTCATCCGGGAGGGCGAGGAAGGCGATTACTATTATGTGATCGAGAGCGGGCGCTGCACCGTGACGCGGCAGGTGGGCGGCGCCACGGTGGAACTGGCCGAGCTGAAAAACGGCGATGCTTTCGGCGAGGAAGCGCTCGTCGCCAACGAACGCCGCAACGCCAGCGTCGTCATGAAGACCGCCGGCACGCTTTTGCGCCTGGCCAAGGCGGATTTCATCGAGTTGCTCAAGGAGCCCCTGATGCACCGCATCACGCGCGTGGAGGCGGAACGGAGGGCCGCCCAGGGGGCGGTCTGGATGGATGTCCGCTTCCCCGCCGAGTACAACGCCGGCAAGCTGGCCGGCGCGATCAATATTCCGCTCAACGAGATACGCAACGCCTTTGGTTCGCTCGACCGGCAGAAGGAGTATATTGTTTATTGCCAGAGCGGGCGGCGCAGTTCGGCGGCGGCTTTTCTGCTCTCCCAACGAGGCTTCAGGGCTTTCCTGCTTGAAGGCGGGCTGCGCGAAAGCGCCGCGCAAGCGGCTGAAGGGGGTAACCGGAAATGAGTGCAGTGCTTGGCGCGACGCAGGAAGCGGGAGGCACGGGCGACGTCGCCACGCGCCTGTCCTTCTTCAAGAACCTGCAGACCGTCACCAACAAGATCCATGCGACAGCCAACATCGACGAGATCATGCTCGAGCTGTCGCAGGACATCTGCACCCTGTTCAATGCCGACCGCCTGACCATCTATGCGGTGAGCGAGGACAAGACGTCCATCGTCTCCAAGGTCAAGACCGGCCTCAACTCCTTCAAGGACCTCAGGCTGCCCATCGCCGACCAGAGCATCGCCGGCTTTGTCGCCCTTTCCAGGAAGCAGATCAATATCCGCGACGTCTATGACGAGGCGGAATTGAGATCGCACACACCCGGCCTGCGCTTCCTGCAGGAAGTTGACAAGCGGACCGGCTACCGGACCAAGCAGATGCTGGTCTCGCCGATCACCGATGCCCACAGCGGCGAGCTGCTCGGCGTCGTGCAGCTCATCAACAACAAGGCGGGCGCGCCCTTCTCGACGGTGGCCGAGGAGGGCGCCAAAGGCCTTTGCGAGACCCTGGCGATTGCCTTCAACCAGCGTCAGAAGCCCGCTCATGTCGTCAAGTCGAAGTACGACCACCTGGTGGCCGACGCGGTACTTTCCGCGGCCGAATTCGACCTGGCCACGCGTTCGGCGCGGCGCAAGGGCCAGGACATCGAGGAGGTGCTGCAGAGCGAGTTCCAGGTCAAGCAGGCAGCCATCGGCCAGGCCCTCGGCAAATTCTTCGGCGTGCCTTACGAGCCCCACAAGCCGGATCGCATCAAGCCGATGGACCTGCTGAGGAACCTCAAGCGCGAGTACGTCGAGGAAAACCAGTGGCTGCCGATCGAGGAGACGAAGGAGGGGGTCGTCATCCTGACGATGGATCCGGAGCAGGTGAAGAGTTCGCGCGTCGTCAACAACGTTTTCCCCAAGAGCAAGCTGATCTACCGCGTCACCACCATTCAGGAGTTCAGGCAGACGCTCGACCAGTTCTACGGCGCAGCCGCGGATTACGGTTCCGTCGGCGAGCTTCTCTCCGGCATGGACGAGGGCGAGGAGGGGGGCAGCGACCTTACCAGCGAAGACATTTCCGCCGCTGCGGACAACGAACTGGTCAAGCTGGTGAACAAGATCATCATCGACGCCTACAACCAGAACGCCTCCGACATCCACATCGAACCGCGCCCGGGCAAGGATAAGACGATCATCCGCTTCCGCAAGGACGGATCGCTGGCGAACTACATCGAGATACCTTCGAGCTACCGCAACGCCCTCGTGGCGCGCATCAAGATCATGTGCGACCTCGACATCTCCGAGCGCCGCAAGCCGCAGGACGGCAAGATCAAGTTCAAGAAGTTCGCGCCGCTCGACATCGAACTGCGGGTGGCGACGATCCCCTCCGCCGGCGGCGTGGAGGACGTGGTGATGCGGATCCTTGCCGCCGGCGAGCCGATCCCGCTCGAGAAACTCGGCATCCTGCCGGGCAACCTGGAGCGCCTGAAGTCCGTGGTGGAGAAGCCCTATGGCCTGTTCTTCGTCTGCGGCCCGACCGGTTCCGGCAAGACGACCACGCTGCACTCCGTCCTGAAGCACCTCAACACCCCGGACACCAAGATCTGGACGGCCGAGGATCCGGTCGAGATCACGCAAAAAGGGCTGCGCCAGGTCCAGATCAACCGCAAGGCCGGACTGGATTTCGCCACCATCATGCGCGCCTTCCTGCGCGCCGATCCGGACATCATCATGGTCGGCGAGATGCGCGACAAGGAAACCGTCTCGATCGGCATCGAGGCCTCGCTCACCGGCCACCTTGTTTTCGCCACCCTGCACACCAACAGCGCCCCCGAGTCGATCACCCGCCTGCTCGACATGGGCATGGACCCCTTCAACTTCGCCGACGCCCTGCTCGGCATCCTGGCCCAGCGCCTGGGCAAGCGCCTGTGCGGCGATTGCAAGCAGGCCTACGCGCCGTCGCAGGAGGAAATGAAAAGCCTGCTCACCGAATACTGCGAAGAGCTGCTCAACACCGACGTCTTCAAGAAGGACGCCAAGGCCGGCTACGAGGCGGTGTACAAGGAATGGTCCAAGACCTACGCCGACGACAAGGGGCAGTTCAAGCTCTACAAGGCCAAGGGCTGCGACAAGTGCAACAACACCGGCTACAAGGGCCGCGTCGGCCTGCACGAGCTGTTGGTCGGCTCGGACAAGATCAAGAAGCAGATCCAGGAGCACGCCCGGGTGGCGGAACTGCTGGCGACGGGGCTGAACGAAGGCATGCTCACCCTGAAGATGGACGGCATCCAGAAGGTCCTGCAGGGCATCACGGACATCAAGCAAATCCGGGCGGTCTGCATCAAGTAACCGTGGATACCGTCGAAGATCTCTTCCGCCGCTTCGAGCAGCTGAATGCCATCGGCGCGGCGCTCTCGCACGAGCGGGACATCGACAGGCTGCTCGAGAACATCCTGCTGGCCGCCAAGACCATCACCCATGCCGACGGCGGCACGCTGTACCGGATGACCGAGGACGAAGCCGGCCTGCAATTCGAGATCGTGCGCAACGACAGTCTGGCGATCGCCATGGGCGGGACTTCGGGCAACCCCATCCCGTTCCCGCCGCTTCCCTTGAAGACCGAGAATGGCGAGGCGAACAATTCGATGGTGGCCGCCTATGCCGCGATCCACCAGGAAACGGTCAACATCGCCGACGCCTACGTGGCGGAAGGCTTCGATTTCACGGGAACCCGCAAGTTCGACGAGCGCACCGGCTACCGCTCCCAGTCCTTCCTCACCGTTCCGATGAAGAACCACGAGAACGCGGTCATCGGCGTGCTGCAGCTGATCAATGCCATCGACCCCGAGTCGAAGCGGGTCGTGTCCTTTTCCGCCGCCGATCAGCGCCTGGCCGAGTCGCTCGCCTCGCAGGCCGCCATTGCCCTCACCAACCGGCAACTCATCTCCCAGCTGGAGGAACTGTTCGAGTCCTTCATCCAGCTCATCAACGTCGCGATCGACGAGAAGTCGCCCTATACCGGCGGACATTGCGAGCGCGTGCCGGTGCTGACCATGATGCTGGCGGAGGCGGTAAACGAGACGCGCAGCGGGCCGCTGGCCGATTTCGGCATGAGCGACAAGGACCGCTACGAGCTGAAGATCGCCGGGCTGCTGCACGACTGCGGCAAGGTCACCACACCGGTGCATGTGGTCGACAAGGCCACCAAGCTGCAGACCCTCTTCGACCGCATCCATCTCGTCGACACCCGCATCGAGGTGCTCAGGCGCGACGCCCAGATCGCCATGCTGAAAGCGAAGCTGGCCATGCGCGATGCGCGCGACGCGCGCTCGGAGACCTTGCTCGAAGAGGAACTGGCAAGACACCTGCGCCAGCTCGATTCGGATCGGGAATTCCTGCGCCAGGCGAACATCGGATCCGAACTGATGACGCCCGAGGCGCAGGAACGCGTCAGGAGGATCGGCACCGGCTACCGCTGGATCGACGTCGATGGCAGGGCTGCCAACTTCCTCAGCGCGGAGGAGCTGGAAAACCTGAACATCCGCGCCGGCACCCTGACCCAGGCCGAGCGCGAGATCATCAACTACCACATCGTCGCCACCATCAAGATGCTCGAGCAGCTGCCCTGGCCGAAGCACCTGAAGAACGTGCCGGAATACGCCGGCGGCCATCACGAGCGCATGGACGGCAAGGGCTATCCGAAGGGGCTCACCCGCGAGCAGATGAGCGTCCAGGCCCGCGTCATGGGTATCGCCGACATCTTCGAGGCGCTGACTGCCCGCGACCGGCCCTACAAGCGCGGCAAGACGCTGTCCGAGTCGCTGGAAATCCTCGGCCGCTTCAAACAGGGCGGCCACATCGACCCGGACCTCTTCGACGTCTTCGTGCGGCAGAAGGTCTATCTCAAGTACGCCGAGAAATTTCTCGACCCGGAGCAGATCGACGAGGTGGATGAATCGAAAATACCCGGCTACGACGCGGCCGGTCAGACAGCCTGAAAAGTCAGGCTCCAGGATACGGCGAGCCGGCTGCCATGTTGCGACGCGGGGTGACGAATATGGGCACATTCTGCCCGCAAGAGCGGCTGCCGACATGTCGTGAAGATATGAAAACAACAAGTTATCAAGGCGATAACTTTGGCACGACTATTGCGTATACACTGCCTGTGCGCTTTGGAAATCAGGATTCATTTCCAGCCATGTCTCTCAACCGCAAAAGGAGAAGCATATGAAGAAAATACAGCAGGGCTTTACCCTGATCGAACTGATGATCGTCGTGGCGATCATCGGCATCCTGGCCGCCGTTGCACTGCCGGCCTATCAGGACTACACCCGCAAGGCGAAGGTTTCGGAAATCGTGCTGGCGGCAAGCTCTGGCCGGACCTGCGTGGCGGAAGTGCTGGCGTCTTCGGGTACGATCACCGGGGCGGCGGCCTGTGCCATCTCGTCTTCCAAATACGTGACCGGCGGTGCCGTCTCCTCTTCCGGGGTCATATCCGCGGGCGGCACGATTGACACCATTGCTGTAACCTTAACACTTACACCAGTAGTCAATACGACCAACAACACGATCGGGACGTGGACCTGCAGCGGCTCGCCGACGAGCCTGATGCCCGGTTCCTGCCGCGGTTAAGAAGGCACCCGGCAGCAACGAAAGCCGCCGCAAGGCGGCTTTTCTCTTTCTCGACACGTCCACGCTGTATGGCAGGTCTTATCGCAAATTTCAGAGAGAAGTTCTCCTTCCTGCTGGGGCGAAATGCGCCTGTGGTCCAGTTGCCTGAAGATATCCTGCAATCGCTCGACCACCCGCATGCATATCCGATTCGGGATTTTGTCGAATGGGCGTGCAATCAGACAACGCAACGCGACCTTCTCATCGACTGTCTGCTTGCGGAAGCCAGACGCAAGGGATGGCCGGAACAGGAACTGAAAAAGCTGAAGGCCTACGCCGCCTATTTTTCACTGGACTTCAAGCGGGCTCACGACATTGCCATGCCTTTTGCAAAGGGTGAGGCCTTCGATGCCGATTTCTTCGGTATCGCCGCCTTGGCGTTGTACAACTCCAACCAGTACGACCGGGCCTATCGCCTGCTGCGGGAAGTGCAGCAGCATGAAGAGGAACTCGCGCCGGGCCTCGATTATCTGATCTCCTCGGCGTTGATCTGCTGGTCGGCTGGAGACCTATATCGGACAGACAGATATCTGGCCATGGGCTGCCGGATGAATGCCGCAGACACTAACCTGCGCTTCAACGCCTTGGCCATGTATTTCGAGCTGGGCAACAAAGAGGCTGTCGACATCGTGGAGCATTTGGTGGCGGAAGAGGAGGACGATAGAACTGGCATGCAATACAGCAGGGCGTTTATTTACCTGGCTACCAACGATTTTGAAGTCGGGTTCCGCATGGCAGAGTGCCGCTACAACCTGCCAGAGGCCTATCGCCATATGCGAAAGGCGTTGCTGGAGTTGCCTCGCTGGCAGGGCGAGCCCATTCCGGGCAAGACGCTGCTGATCCATGGCGAGCAAGGGCTGGGCGACATGATCATGACCGCCCGTTACTTTCCAGCGGCGGAACGGGCGGCGGGCCATGTCATCGTCGAATGTCCCGCCGAGTCGATCGCCCTGCTCGAGCACAACTTTCCAAACTTGACCTTCCTTTCACGCGATGATCGGAAGCCCTACGACCATGCCTTTGACCTCTGGCTGGGAACGGTGAGCCTGCCTTTCGTGTTCGGCACCACGGCCGAAACCGTGCCGGGCAAATCCGGTTATCTGCGCGTTCCGCAGGACCACCAGGACTACTGGCGCGCGCGCGTGAACGAAATCGCAGGACAGGGGCGCCCCAAGGTGGGCATCGCCTGGTCTGGGTATCCCGGCCACAGGGCCGACCGGCGCCGCTCCCTCCCCTGGGCCATGGTGCGGCCGCTGCTTGAACAGCATTCCGAGATCGATTTCTTCGCCGTGCAGACCATTGTTCCGGACGATCTTCCGGAAAATCTCCACGATTTTCCCGGCGAGCTGGTGACCCTGTCGGATACCGCCGCACTCATCGGCGAGATGGATTTGATCGTCAGCGTCGATACGTCGGTCGTTCATATCGCGGGCGCCATCGGCAAGCGCACCTGGATGATGCTGCCGTACCGCTATGAGTGGCGCTGGGGCATTGAAGGCGAGGACAATTGCTGGTATGACTCCGTGCGCGTCCTCCGCCAGCCCGCGCCCGGCGCCTGGGCGCCCGTGCTATCCAAGGTTTTCGGGCGCGAACTCGGGAAATTCGTCGCGGAATTCCAGGAAACTCATCATGCGATTGCTTGACCGTTTTTTCCCACGTCACGACATCGAATTCGCCAATTCGATGGCGCGCAAGATCGCCACCCGCTACCCGCCCAATGCGGAGCCCAAGCTCAAGGCCCAGGGCGGCAAGAAGCGCCTGGAAGGCGTGCTGGACACGGTGCTGAGCGACATCGAGAACTACCAGTCGAAGGAAAACATGAACTGGCTGCGCAAGGCGCGCTTCGGCAACGCCTTCCGCTGGCAGCTTGCCGACATGGGGTATTCGACCGCCTTCGTCGAGGCCCTGACCGAAGGGATGGTCTCCTATCTGGCGGCATTCAAGCCAGGCAAGGTCAAAGGGTAGGATTTGGACAGCCTGGTATCAGTCGTCATCCCCTGCTACAACGATGCGGGCAATCTGCCGCGCGCGGTACGCAGTGCCTTGGCCCAGCGCTTTCTCCACGAGATCATCGTCGTCGACGATTGCTCGACAGACGGCAGTTTCGCCGTGGCGGAACAACTGTGCGAACTGGACCCCCGCATCGCCGCATTCTCTCTGCCGGAGAACTCCGGCCCTGCCCGCGCCCGGAATTACGGAGCCGGATTTGCCACCGGACACTATCTTGCTTTCCTGGATTCGGATGACGAATACCTTGATGGCCACCTGGAAATGGCGGTCGATGCCCTGGAGAGCAATCGAGAACTGACTGCAGTCAAGGCCGGCGTGGAGTTTCTGGATGCTCGTGGCGAAGTTCTGGTAGGCCCGGACGATCCAAGGCACGAGGCCCTTGAATTCAGCTTGCCGAATAATGTCGTGCTCCTCAGGGAAGCCTTCCTGGATATGGGCGGTTTTCCTACGCATGCCGTTTTCCGGGGCACCCACGGGGGCGAGGACGTGGCCTTCAATCAGGCGCTGGCGAAGCATCTGGAGCCCTTGGGCCGGCTGGGCAAGGTCGGCTATCGCCTGTGGGACAAGCCGGATTCGCATTTGCGGCGCTTTCTGGCCAACACGAGGGTGTCAGGAACGACTTTCGAATTCATTTCCCTGAGCGCAGCCCAGCAACCCGGGGGCGCACTGGAGCGCGCCATCGACGGGTATATGGATGAAGTCGGCAAACGTCTTCCGGATACCCTGACGGGCAAGGCCAGGGGCATCCCCGGGAAGCGTGTCGATGACACGGCAGGCGAGGGTGAAAGCTAGCACGAGGGTACCCGGCTATACGCCCCGATTTTCAGAAAACAGCCCCTCAAACACTCTGATTAGCCACAATGTTCAGCTATCTCCCAACGGCGTCATTCCGGGGCTGCCCGCCAGGGCAGAACCCGGAATCCAGAGGTTTCACGGCCGCACTTCCTGGATTCCGGCTTCCGCTTCGCGGCCCCGGAATGACGGGCTGAACTTCATGGCTAATCAGGAACACTCCTCACCAGGGATCGCGATGCCCTCTACCCTGTCGCCAGGACTGCTCGCGGCGCTTTGCTATGCCATCCTGCTGGGCGCCTTCGCAGGAATCTACGGCGGATATTTCCCCTTGCCCGGGGGCAGAATGGGCCATGATTTCGCGCTGACGCTGACGGGCCTGGAAGATGGCTATTTCTGGTTTCGCAACAACGGCTTCGCCATACCCTGGTTCTCCCCGTCGTTCTGCGCCGGCCAGCCCTACTATGCCGATCCGCAATCGATCTATTATTCGCTGCCCCAGGGGCTGACCTTTCTGACGGGGCCGGTTGCCGCGGCCTACTGGACATTGCTGGCCTGTGCGACCGCCATGTTCTGGGGCGGCTACATGTTGATGAGGCGTGTGTTCGCGTCAGGTTATTCTGCAGCCGTCCTTGCCGGCGGGCTACTGATGTTCAACGGCTTCCTGCCGCATCGACTCGCCGTCGGCCATTTTGGCTATCACGCCCTCGCGGCTCTTCCCTGGCTGGCCCTGCTGTTGCTGATGCCTGTCCGGAGGAATGGCGATGCGATGGCGGCCGTGATTGCCGCCGGCGGACTGCTCGCCTATCTGGTCCATGGCGGCTTCGGTACGCTGATACTGCCCGGCGCCCTCAGCGTGGCGATTGTCGCACTGGTGTACGGTTTGCGCGGGGGTGCGCTGAAACCCTTTCTGATTCGGGGTGTCCTGGCGAGCCTGATCGCCGCCGGACTGGCGATCGGCAAGCTCTCAGCGGGCTTCTCGCTACTGGCCCAGTACCCGCGCAGCGATTATCTCCTGCCCGGCGCCGCGCCGTTCGATGCGCTGGTCATCGCACTTGCCGGCCTTACCCTCCCCTCGCAGTGGGTCTACGAGCTGGGGGCACCGCGACTGAGCAATGTCCAGTGGTGGCCAGACGTGCACGAGTGGGCCTATGGATTCACCCTGGCACCGCTTGTATTGCTCCTGGTGTTGGCGATTCGCTGGCGGCGCGGTGGCGAGCGGTTCGGGGGGATCGGCAGGAAATGGCATCTGGCGGCATTGCTTGCGGTTTGCGTGGCGTTGCCGCTCGCCTTCTGCATTTGGTCCCCCGGTTGGAATGCGTTCCTCAAGTCCCTGCCGATACTCGGTTCCGCCAGTTTCCCCTTCCGCTGGCTGATTGCCTATCTGCTGCCGTCCGCAGTTCTGATCGGCATCGCGCTGGAGCGCGCCGGATGGGATGATGCCAGGACTTCGGCGATTGCCGTCGTCGCATGCCTGCTGCTGACGGCGGTGTTTACCGCGATGGAGCCGCGCCAGTTCTATCTGAAGCAGGGATTCGACGCACGGCCAGTGATGCTGATCGACGGACTCGTCCGCGCGGGACGGATGACGCCCGGGATCGAGCGCCTCGGCACCGAGGTCGACATCAAGACGAATGCCGGAGACACGATTGCGCTGCGCTCGAACAGCACTTTCCTCGTCGGCGTTTCACAGGTGTACTGCTATAACCCGATCTTCGGCTATCGCCTGGAGAAGTTTTCAGCGGAAGGGCTCGAATCCGGTGACGTGCTGCAGGCCAGAGACGGCTTTCTGAATCTGAAGAATCCTGCCTGCTATGTGTTTCCGGATGAAAACGGCTGCAGACCGGGTGACCGCTTTCGCGAAAGCCAGATAGAGCAGGCCAGGCGTTTTGTCAGCTATCGGCCTTTCGATTTCGCGATTTCGCCGAGGCAGGAATGGGCAAACCGGATCACCACCCTATGCCTATCGCTGGGCGGCCTTCTGCTTCTGGGGTGGGTCGTCGTGAAGGCGGCAGGCCGCGTCCGCAACAGCGGTTCCGGCAAGCCGCCGCCTGCCTAATGGGTTCGGAACGAAAAGTGACGATGTGCGAAATAACTGATCGCGACAGTCAGTGCAGTGACGATGGCCTGTGCAGGCAGCGGATGCATGTGCAGGACTGAAACCAGCAAATAGAGCCCGAGCAGGCCGGCGAGCATCACGCCGAGGACGCTGAGGTTGTAGCGGATGAACTGCATGAGCCAGGGGCCTTCGGCGCGGAAAACGATGCGGCGGTGACAGAGAAACGCCACGATGACGGCGAGGAAATGCGCCAGCACGGCCACCAGCAGGTAGTGGAAGCGGCTGCCCGCCAGCAGATAGAGGACAACGAAGACCAGGTAGCCAAACGCCGTATTGAAGGCGCCGACCAGCAGGAAACGGGTTTGTTCGTTGCGTTGCCAGAGCGCCAGTGAGGCTCGTATCCATCCCGGCAGGCGTGCGGGATGCTTTATTTCTTCAGCCATGCGCCCTCCAGGAGGCTGCTCATCGTGATCCGCCTCTGGCAATAACAGCCATCTACTTTGCAGGGGACGCAAAAAGAACCGTCTCTTCCCGATGCAGCGTGTAATGGTCGAGGTGAAGTTCGTACCATGGGAAACGGCTGGCGATCCAGAGGGGTATCTCGAAATAGTCCTCGGGGCGATGATAAAGTGATATGGCTAGGCGCGGACGAAATTGCCGAATCACGTTTTCCGCACCCATGAGGGCAGCAAGCTCGTACCCTTCGATGTCCATCTTGATGAAGTCCGCCCGGGGAATGCTTCTCTCCCTCACGAAATCATCAAGCGTCGTGAGAGGAAATTCCTCGGAAGTCATGTATAGGGAGAAGCCGGGTTGGGCCAGCCGGCTGTCCATGCCCTGCGGCGTCGCGCTTGCCGATGTCCTGTCGCCGATGGCGCACTGCACGACGGTAATCCGTCCCTCCAGCCTGTTCTGCGCGATGTTGAAGTCGATCACCTTCCTGTGCGCCGGCAGAGGATCGAACGAGTAAACATGGCCGCCATCGCCGACGCTCTGCGCGAACTGGATGGCGGTATCGCCGAAGCAGGCGCCGATGTCGAAAACGACGTCGCCGGCACGCGGCTCGATAGTGACGTTGCCGCGAGAGAAATAATATTGCCGCTTGAACACCGTATAGACGACGTTGGCGGGCCAGCAGTCGAGCGAGACCAGACCGCCGGCGACGGGAAGGCCCTCGAAGTGGCGGATCCTCCCGAACATACCGCTCACATCGAGCGACGACCCGTCGGCATCGTATTGCCTGGCCCTGCGATAAAGGGCCTCTTCGTCCTGCCAGGCGAACCCGTCCCGGATAGCGACGTGGGTATGCCCCAGCAGCCTATAAAGAATCAGCCGGCGAAACAGCTCCCGCGATTCGCCGTCCGCAAGGCACTGGCAGGCGGCGTTGAATTCTCCCGCATGCTCCATGAAGAACTGCAGGTAATGAGCATGCGTTGCGACATCGAAGATGCCGGACTGATCCTGGATTTCCGGATCAAAGCGGGCATGGTCATAGTTGTCCTGCGCGAGCCGATGGGCATGGATGAAGAATTCCCGCAGGATCGACTGCACGAAGTCGGCCTCCCCGCTTAGCCCCTCCCGAGTTCCGGCGGAAGACGCCGACTTGGTTCGCGGGACATCCGCAGTGCCAGGACCGCGCAGCAATCCTTTCAGCAAGGAAGCGAGCATGATCTTTCTCCACTCCAAATAAACCCATACATCCGTGACGAACCTCTCTATTAGAGATACGCTTTTGATAAGGACCTCCGGCGCTACTCCTCGAAATTCACCCTTTCCTTTTCGACCACGAGGGGACGCTTCAGCACCTGCGTATGAATGGCGCCGATGTATTCGCCGAGTATCCCGATGAAGAACAGCTGCACGGAACCGAAGAAGAACAGGCCGATCACCATCGGCGCCATGCCCAGACTGAAGCTGTCCCAGAAGAGCAGCTTGGCGGCGAAATAGCCGATTGCCACCGCCAGACTCAGCAGGGAAAGGGCGAATCCGGACATGGTGGCCAGCCGCAGCGGCACCTTGGAATAGCTGGTGATGCCCAGCATGGCCAGGTCGTACAGAGTGTAAAAATTGTTCTTGGTGATGCCGCGTGCTCGCTTAGGCTGCACATAGGGTATGGCGGCATATTCGTAGCCGATGTCGGCGATAATGCCGCGGAAATACGGATAGGGATCATCGAGCGTGCGGATGTAATCAATAACGCTTTTATCGTACAGGCCGAAGCCCGTGAAATTGGGAATCAGCTTGACCTCGGCGATCCTGCCGATGGTGCGGTAATAGAGCCTGCGCAGCAGGAACATCAGCGGGGTTTCACGGCTTTGCGGCTTGACGCCGACGACCATGCGATAGCCGGCCTCCCACTTGGCAAGAAACTCCGGCAGCAGTTCCGGCGGATCCTGAAGGTCGGAGGCCATGGCTACTACAGCATCTCCGCGCGCCTGCGTCATCGCGTGCATGGGTGAGCGGATATGGCCAAAATTGCGAGCATTGACAATCAGGCGTACATGGGGATCGCGCGCGATCAGCGACTTGATCTTCGGCACCGTCGCATCGGTTGAGGCATTGTCGATGAGGATGAGTTCATAGCGATACTGCGGCAGCCCGGCAAAGACGCCCCTTATCCGCTCGTGGAGTGCGTCGACGTTCTCCGCTTCGTTGAAGCAAGGACAGACGATGCTGATCAGTTTCACGGCTTGCTTCCTATGGTAGCAGCGAGATCATTTTCGCTCATGCATGCATGAAAGGTGCCCCGGATTCGCCCGAGGCACCGGCCTGCCCGTAGAGCAGAATGATGGGGTTGGGCAATGTCCGCGAGAGATGCACTGCGATTTCGCTCTCGAACTGGTAGGACGATACGACGACAGGGACTTCTGGGTGTGCGGCCAAATCGGCCGGATTGCATACCTGCAGACCGTCCATGGTTACGCCATGCAGGTTCGGATTTCGATCTGCGACGAACAGAATGTTGCAAGCCGGCAGTTCGGACTGGCGGAGCAGGCGGGCTGTGTGGCTGCCGGCGCCATAGACGATGACTTGGCGACCGGCAAAAGGACGCAGCCGGTCATTGACCTCCTGCATGCGCTTGTCGCTGTATTCGACATATGCCTCCATACTGCGGCACAAAGCCACGTCTCGGATAGTGGCATGGCGGTTGGCACCAGGGGTTTTGCGGAATAGCATCATAAGCCCCCAGGCGCCGTTGACATAGAGAACGTGGCGTTGTTCGATTGTCTTTAACCCCAGGGAGCGGGCGAAGTTGCCGAGGCTGACGGAACCAAAGAAGTTTACATGTTCAAGACTGAACTCTCCGAAGGGTTCGGCGTTTCGCAGCTGACTGAAGCGATCTGCGGCGGGTACTTCTACGTAGATCAGCGCGCCGTCCTTCAGCACCTCCGTCGCTGCCTTGAGCTCCGAGCGGAAATCGGCGAGATGTTCCATGACCGCCGAGAATATCAGCACATCGTAGGACGACAGATCTGAAATATCTTCGAGGAACCCGGTCGAGACAGGTACGCCGAAGAGGCGCTGCGCCGTGACTGCTGAGTTGGGGCCAGGATCAAGACCCGAGACGCGACCGTAGCCAATCCGCCTCAGCATATCCAGCAGCAATCCGATCGAACATCCGATGTCGAGGATTGTGGCGTCGGAAGGCAGATGGGGCTTCAAGAAGGCGGCCGCGTTCATGGCCATCTGACGGCTCAGCAGCGGAATGTCATCCGCCGACGCGATGGTGTCGTACTTCGAGTAGCGCGAATAGTAGTGTTGATATACCCGAGCCGGCGCCAAGCTGTCAGCATAGCAGAAGGCGCAACGAGAGCAGCGCACCACATCGTAGCCCAGGTCGCAATCGTCGATGTGCGCCATCGGGTTGCCATGGATGACCTTGCGTTCTGCTTCGCCGCATATAGGACAGTCGCGTCTGATGCGACTGCCGGGCATGTCCAGCCTCGTGTCGCAGTCGGGTACCTGCTTCTTACCGGCGGCAGGCAGGGAATCCCTATACCCCGCGTTCATATATGAGGTTTTTGAGATGTTCGCTTTGCGCGTAGGGGCTATCGATCATGTCTATCCTGACGGGGTGGTCCGCTTCGCAGGCGGAGAGCAGGATCTCGCCGTTCATGAGCTCACGGCAGGAAATCTGGCCCTTCTGCAGTGGTATTGCAAGGTAGATGTCGTTTGGTGTAAGGACATGGCCTGCCGGGAGGTCACGACGCGCATATACGCCGCGCACGAGGGTGTCCAGGTACTGGATTTCCTTCTGTGGCGGAATGCGTTTTTGGGTGCCCGGCGGGCCGCACATCTCCACGGCCTTCTTGTAAGCCTTGAACCATTCGTCGATCTGTTCTGGCAGGCTGCAGTAAGGCGAGACAGGAATGCCGTCAGCATTGATGTCGATATGGCGCTCGAATGTGCGCGCGCCCTTGGCATAGGCAATCTTGATTGAGGATCGCCAGTCGCGGCACTCATGCGACGAAAATCCGATCACATTGCTCGGATAGCGCTGCCGGAGGAAGTCGATCTGGTTCAATTCCAACTCGTGGTCGGCTGACGGGTAAAGTGACACGCAGTGATTAATGGCTAGCGGTATGCCGCGATTTGAGAAGAACTTGACCAGATCGTCGATGTCCTTCAGCGAGGCCCCTCCCGTCGACACGATCACCGGACGGCGTGTGGTGGCGATTTTCTCAATGAGTATCCAATCGTTGAGGTCGGAGCTGGCGATCTTGAGAATGTCGATGCCAAGTTCGACACATATCTCGACAGATTTTTCGTCGAAGGGGGTTGCCATCGGGATGCAGCCGCTGCGCCGAATGGCATCGGTGAGCCTTGCGTATTCCTCTTTTCCAAGACGCGTATCAAGGGTCTTCTTGATGTATCGAATGTCGTCGCGGCTCCGGAAATCCTTGTGGATGAAAGCTTCGACGTCTCTTAATTGCAGCTTTATTGCGGCCTTGACGTTATTGAAACGAACGATGCGCGAAAAATCCGTTACGATCTTGAGGCCACGATCGATGCGACCCCAATGGTTGTTCGCCAACTCTAGGACAAAGAGGTCCTCGAAAACGCTGCGCGGGTTCATGGTGATTCTCCCCGGGAATTCAACCCCTGATGGTGTTTTCATCGAGTTCCTCGCGGCTGAGGAACGGATACATGTCTTCAAGCGGCGGCGTAACGATGCGCCCGTCCCCGATCTGTTTCGAGCTCATGCGCGGCTCGAACTGCTGTGCGTCGTCGAGCGCAACAACGCATAGGGCAGGACCGGGCTCGGTGAGAAAATGGTCGAGTTGTTCAATGTAATCTGTTGTCTCGATCCGTCTTGAGGCGATGCCGTAGGCAGTTGCAACCAGGGTGTAGTCTGGAAAAGACACCCCGCTGTCCGGGCCCTCGCCGAACAATTTGCCAAAGAAATTCTGCTGTGAGGTTCGGATCGACAGGTAGCCCTTGTTGTCGAGTACGAATATCTTGATCGGTAGCCTGTAATGCCGGATCGTCTGCAGTTCCTGGATATTCATCTGAATGCTGCCATCACCGGCCAGGCAGACCACCCGTCGGCTGGTGCCGGCAGCGACAGAGGCGCCGATCGCGGCCGGCAGGTCGTATCCCATTGAGGCCGCCCCGGAATTTGAAAACAGCCTCTGCCCTTCCTTGAGTTGTGCCGCCTGGAACGGAACGATGCAGGCGCTGGCGTTGCCTGTGACGACGATATCATCTTCGTGCAAACGGGAAAACAGCGCTTCGACGAAGGCGTAAGGATTGATCCTCTGCCCGCCTTGCCGGTGCTTCGGCTGGACGACAGGGTAACGCTCCTGCCTTTCGCGGCACCAGGCCAGCCATGATGAATAACGGCAGGGATCGAAGCCGGTGGCCGTGACTAGCTTGTCGAACCTCTCCAGAAACAGCTTGAGATCGCAATGGATCCCCATGTCCGGGCGCACGGTTGGCTTTTCCAGTTCGGCGGCATCCACATCCACCTGAATCTTGTAGGCTCGAGAGGCGAATGCCGTCCAGTTGTAACTGACCTGTCGGATATTCAACCGACTGCCAAGCACGACAAGCAGGTCCGCGTTCTGCACAGTGAAGTTACCGCCTCGTGTGCCAATTGTGCCCGGCCGTCCGCAGAACAGGGAATCATTGGAGGCGATTAGATCGTGCGTCCATGCCGTAACGACAGGAATGCCCAACTTGCCGCAGACGCTCTTGAAACTGTCCAGCGCGCCTGATTGCCGTACGCCGGTGCCTGCCATGATGACGGGGCGTTTGGCCGCAGTCAGTTTTTCAAGGACTGCTTGGCATTGTCGGTCGATTGCCTCTGCGGGGAAAGACAGGGCGTCCTCTGCCGGGTCGTAGGGTTCCAATTCGGAGGGCTCAATCAGGCTCGACTGGACGTCAATCGGGATGTCGAGCCAGCACGGCCCCGGTCGCCCATGCGTTGCAAGGTAGACCGCCTTTCCGAGATGAACGCCAATATCTTCTGGTCTTGCGACTACGGCGGCATATTTGGTTATCGGTGCGGCCATGCGGATGATCTCCGCCTCTTGGTCGCCAAGTTGGCGCAAGCCGGGCACGGGTGTCGTAGCGAGGCAGGTTTCCCGCTTAACCTGGCCGGAGATGACGAGCATCGGCACCGAGTCTGTCCAAGCGCCAAACACTCCATTCAAGGCGTTGATGCCGCCAGGTCCTGTCGTAACGTTGATGACGCCTAGCCTGCCGGAAATACGGCTATAGCCTTCAGCCGCCATGGCGCAGGCTTGCTCGTGATGGTTGAACACCACATTGAGGCGTGCCTCGCGCCCGAAAGCGTCATTGAGAAACATCGCGCCGCCGCCTGTCAGCATGAAGACGTGACGTACTCCCATGTCAGCGAGACTATTGGCTACATATTCGGCAACGCTCAGTTTCATATCATCAGTGCCGGCGAGGGCTCGCGTAGAGCACCAGATCGAAGGTGTTGTGGGCGTGACAGCGAAGGTAGAATTCGTAGCCGAGTTGCCAGGAATCGATGAGCAGCGCAAGTTCCCACAGATGCGCGGGATGATGATATGCGCTCAGTGCAAGATCGGGGAGAGAGCGGCGAACCAGTTGCTCACTGCCAACCAGGGCATCATATTCCGCACCTTCAACGTCCATTTTGACCAGTGTCGGCGCGAAGTCCTGGATGGCTTCGTCCAGCGAGACGCATTGAGCAAATACCTCGCCCTCGTCGTCAACATGACTCGCCATGCCTTGCCCGGAGGAAAAACGTAGATGGCATGTCTCTGCGCCGACTGCGCAGGGGAAGCAGAGGGCGGAGCGGTATCTGCGGGCGATATGGGCCAGTTTACGGTAGTTGTCCTGGTCAGGCTCAAAGGCGGCTATAGCTTCGAGTTGGAAACCCAGCTCGGCAAATTGAAGAAGGGTATCCCCGCAGTAGGCGCCGCAATCGACCAAGCGCATGGGGTTATGCCATGGTGCAAGGTCTGTTGGAGCATACTGGGTGTTTGTTTCCGGCGCCGGAAGGCAGCCATAACGCCCATTCAGGCGAAAATCGAGTACGCGCAGGAAAACGTCCCGGCTTTTTTCCTCCCGGAATAGCCGATATCCTGCCTCGATATGATCAACATGGTTCCGATAGGCGTCGCATGAATCCAGCCAGTAGTGCCTTGGCATTGAATCCCGCAAGGCATTTTGCAGCGATATGGGGCTAATTACCCTGTGGAAACCCAGAGCGGCAAGCTCCTGCATCAGTGCTGCCACATCGACGAGGTAATTGTGGATGGCGACAAGGACGGTATTACGGGCGCCGAGCCTCATTCCCTCTACCGATTCAGGATGTAGCACAGGTATGTCACGCCAGGATTGACCCGGCATCGCCGAGCGATCAAGGAATGCTTTTACTACCATTCCCTGTGCCAGCAGGATGTCGGCGATTTGGATTCCCTTCTGGCCTGCGCCATATACGACAAACGGCGGTTCGATATCAGGCCATTTGCGTGTATGCGCATCGGAGAGAATTTCCGTAAGTGGCATAGCTGGAAGGATGGTCATAGCATCTTCACCTGACCATGTTGCGGGAGGTAGGGTTTCAGTGAGTCCGGCACTAATTTCGGTTCATGTAATAAACTTCGTCAGGCGACGCTTTACGAGAGGAGGATGCCATAAAACTCCGTGTCCTGCATCGCCGTCGGCAACCTCAGACACAGCCACCGGTCGCGCCCGCCCAGGCCAGCGTCCTGGCGATTGCTGCATCGAGCGGGATGAATACGTCCAGATTCAACTCTGCTCTGGCGCGTGAAATGTCGGGGATGTAGCGATTCTCGGCATCGCTGCCGGGTGGTCTCAGGATTCTGACTGGCGGTCGGTGACGGGATGCCGCGGATACTTTATGCGCCAGCCCAGCAATGTCAATCGCCTTGTCCGATCCGACGTTATAGGGCCGGTTGGGTATGCCGTCCAGAAGTATCTTCAGCAGCCAGACGACAAGATCGGCGCCGTGCAGATAGGAGCGTACAGCTCGACCATCTCCGTTTACGACTATTTCCTTGCCGCTGAGAGCGTCTCGCAGGAAGTTTCCTATGGCGAAATGCGCATTCATGGGCAGATAGGGTCCGATGAACGTGAAGCAGCGCGCCAGCTTCGGACGTAACGAAGTGGTTGAAGCCCAGATGCCGCACAGAAGTTCTGCAGCGCGCTTGCCTTCAGCATAGGCAGATAACGGTGAATAGGGAACCGGCCCCCCGCCATAATCTTCACTCAGGGACAGGCAGCCAGACGGCTGGGGTCCGTATACGGCGCCGGAACTGGCCAGGATAAAGTCTGTCGCGCCGCATTGTTCTGCGAATTCGAGCGTACGGCGGGTGCCGGCGACGATCGTATCGAACATCCGCAGCGGTTGTTCGCGATTGAGTTGCTCACTGGCTTCGGTTGCTGCATGGATTATCTTTGAGAAAGATCCGGCGGGAAAATCAAAATTGCAAACATCCCCGCGGTGAAAGGTCAGCGCAGCATGCGAGCCCAGATGTGGTGCGCGGCTTGCGAAAGCGGTATGGTCTCGCGTTAGGACTGTGGCGTGCAGACCCAGATCGAGCCTGTCGTTTGACCAAGTCAGCGCCTCCAACAGCCAGATGCCGAAAAAACCGGTACCCCCCGTGATGAACAGTCGTTCGCCGCTCAGGCGTCGCCACAGATCCTCGCCGAGTTCGAGAATGTGGTCGAGATCCTGCGCCAGCGGGTGATCGGATACATGCGGCATTTCGTTGGCCTGCAATACAGCGGCGATGTATTCCTATGTTTCAGTCGAAATCCAGCCCCAGAAAGGCCTCGATGCGAGAGGCGACGAATTCCAGCCTGGATTCGTCGAGTCCCGGCCAGACGCCTACCCAGAAGGTGTCGTTCATGATGCGGTCGGTCGTCTCCAGCGTGCCGGCGATGCGGAAGTTGCGTTCCCTGAAGTAGGGCTGGCGGACGAGGTTGCCGGCGAACAGCAGGCGGGTGCCGATCCTGTTCTGGTCCAGGTACTTCAGGAGATCGACGCGGTTGACTCCTGCGGCGGGCTTGAGGGTGAGCGGGAAGCCGAACCAGGAAGGCTCGCTGCCCGCCGTCGCCTGCGGCAGTTCCAGCAGGTCGCGGCAGGACTGCAGGCGCTGCGACAGCCAGGCAAAGTTGCGCCGCCGCGCCGCGACGAAGTCGGGCAGGCGCTCCAGCTGGGCGAGCGCGCAGGCGGCCTGCATGTCGGTGATCTTGAGGTTGTAGCCCAGGTGGGCGTAGATGTATTTGTGGTCGTAGCCTGTGGGAAGCTCGCCCAGCTGCCAGTCGAAGCGCCGGCCGCAGGTGTTGTCGCAGCCGGTGGCGCACCAGCAGTCGCGCCCCCAGTCGCGCAGGGATTCGGCGATGCGCTTGAGCGTGGCGTCGCTCGTCATGACGGCGCCGCCTTCGCCCATGGTGATGTGGTGGGCCGGGTAGAAGGAGAGCGTGGCGAGGTGCCCGAAGCTGCCGACATGGCGGCAGCGCTCGCCCTCGTCGCGCCGGCGCCAGCGCCGCGGGTGGTTCGCCGACGGCAGGCAGGGGCGCCAGTCGTCGGCCGCTTGCGGCAGGGCATAGCGCGCGCCGAGGGCGTCGCAACAGTCCTCCACCAGCCAGAGGTCGTGCTCGGCACAGAACCGGGTGACGGCGGCAAGCTCGAAGGGGTTGCCCAGGGTGTGCGCCAGCACGACGGCGCGCGTGCGGGTGCTCAGGGCGGCTTCCAGGCGGCTCGCGTCGATGTTGTAGGTGCCGGGCAGGACGTCCACGAACACCGGAACGGCGCCGTTCTGCAGGATCGGATTCACCGTGGTCGGGAAACCGGCCGCGACGGTGAGAATCTCGTCGCCGGGGCGGATCGCCGCTTCGCCCAGCAGGGGGGAGAACAGGCTGGAGACGGCGAGCAGGTTGGCGGAGGAGCCGGAATTCACCGTCATGGCATGGTCGACGCCGACGAAGGCGGCCAGGCGCGCTTCGAACGCCTGGTTGAAGCGGCCGGTGGTGAGCCAGCCGTCCAGGGCCGCTTCCACCATCGCCAGCATTTCCGGCTCGCCGATGACCTTGCCGGATGGAGGGATCGGGCTCTTCCCCGGCACGAAGGCGCTGGCAGCGGAGGTCTGCCGGCAATAGGCGCGCACGGCCTTGCGCACGGCCTCGCGGCCGTCAGGCGTTTCGCTCATGGCGCCGGTTTCTTTGCGTTTTCATATGCCTCGATCTGGCCGAGCGTCAGCGCCCTGGCGTCGATTCCCTCTCGATAATCATGGTGCCAACCGGCCACCCGGTGCAGCGTTTCTTCCAGCGTCCAGCGCGGGCGCCAGCCCAGATCGAGCATTGCCTTGCTGCTGTCCAGTCTCAGCACGGCGGCTTCGGCGGGCTGCGGTTTGCTGTCGTGCGTCCAGCGCAGGCCCAGCGCCGGGCAGATCGTATCGCACAGGAACGAGACCGGCTGCATGTCCTCGAAGGCCGGGCCGAAGTTCCAGGCCTGGGCCAGGCGCCGCTCGCCGGCGAGCAGTCCGGCACCCAGCATGAGATAGCCTGCCAGGGGTTCCAGCACGTGCTGCCAGGGCCGCACGGCATGGGGGTTGCGGATCAGCGCGGCCGCGCCGTTGGCGGCCGCGCGCAGGAGATCGGGAATCAGGCGGTCCTCGGCCCAGTCGCCGCCGCCGACGACATTGCCCGCCCGCGCGGTGGCGAGGAGCGGCGCGCCTTCATCCGCCCAGTAGGCCGAGCGCCAGGCTGCGGCGATGATTTCCGCGCAGGCCTTGCTGCCGCTGTAGGGATCGTGTCCGCCGAGCGGGTCGCTTTCCCGGTAGCCCCAGGGCGCGCCCGTGTTCTCGTAGCATTTGTCCGAGGTGACGATCAGCACGGCCCGCACCGCGTCGCAGCCGCGGGCCGCTTCGAGCACATTGGCCGTGCCCATGACGTTGCTGGCGAGCGTCTGCAGGGGCTCCCGGTAGCTGCGTCTGACCAGAGCCTGCGCGGCGAGGTGGAAGACGATCTCCGGGCGGAATTCCCGCACGATGCCCGTCACGGCCGCGGCATCGCGAATGTCGGCAACGCGGTGCTGCAGCAGCTTCCCGACAGCGGCGGCCTCGAACAGGGAGGGCTGCGTCTCCGGAGGCAGGGCAAGGCCGGCGACTTCGGCGCCAAGGCGATGCAGCCAGAGGGCCAGCCAGCCGCCCTTGAAGCCGGTGTGGCCGGTAATCAGTACGCGGCGTCCGGCATAGGCGCGCAGCGCTAGTCCCAGGCTTTCCATGGGGCGGCGCCGCCGTTCCACAATTGCTCGAGATGGTTCTTGTCGCGCAGGGTGTCCATCGGCTGCCAGAAGCCGTGGTGCAGGTAGGCGGAGAGCTGGTCGGTCGAGACCAGGGAGGCCAGCGGGGCCGATTCCCACGGCATGTGGTCGCCCTCGATCAGGTCGATCGTCTTCGGGTCGAGGACGAAGAAGCCGCCGTTGATGAAGCCGCCGTCGCCCACGGGCTTCTCCTCGAAATGGGTCACGCGGCTGCCCTCGATATCGAGCGTGCCGAACCGGCCCGGCGGCTTGACCGCCGTGACGGTGGCCATGCGGCCCTGGCTGCGGTGGAAGTCCAGCAGCGCCCTCAGGTCGACGTCGCTCAAGCCGTCGCCGTAGGTGAAGTAGAAGGCCTCCTCGTCTTCGAGGTAGCGGCGCACCCGTGCCAGCCTGCCGCCCGTCTGGGTGTCCTCTCCGGTGTCGACGAGCGTGACCCGCCAGGGCTCGACGTGGCGCTCGTGGATTTCCATGCGATTGCTGCGCATGTCGAAGGTCACGTCCGACATGTGCAGGAAGTAGTTGGCGAAGAACTCCTTGATGACATAGCCGCGATAGCCGAGGCAGATGATGAAGTCATTGACGCCCTGCGCCGTGAAGATCTTCATGAGATGCCAGAGTATCGGCCTGCCGCCGATCTCGACCATGGGTTTGGGCTTGAGGCTGGTTTCCTCCGACAGCCTGCTGCCCAGCCCTCCGGCCAGAATTACCGCTTTCATTCGTCCCGTTTCCCGCCTGTTCGATTCGTCGGAGCAGGGAGGCTTGCCTGCCGCCCTGCCGGCTCGTGCCCGGTTGCCATTGTACGCGGCATGGCGCGGCCCGGCGCCATGCCGCGCGACGAGCGGGGCGTTAAGTCCGACAGGCTGTCGGGGCCTGTTCGAATTGTTTAGCCGGCGTGAACAGACCCTAGGGCCATTCTCGCGCCACGACCACCCGCGGCAGCTCGGCGAAGCATTCGAGCGCTGCCAGGATTTCCCCCCGGATGCCGGCGGCGCCATAGCCGTAGCGCGCGTGGATGAAGGCGAGTCCGTTCTCCCGCGCGGCGGCGGCATCTTCCTCGGAATCGCCGACGAAGAAGGCGTGCGCCGGGTCGATCCGGAAGCGCTCGATGACGCGTCGGGTGACGGCGCCCTTGGACGGTGCCGGCGGTTCGGTTTCGTCGCGCGTGTGGATGCCGGCGAACAGCCGCGCCAGGCCGGTCGCGTCGAGGATGCGGCGGGTCGGCACCATGCGCTTGTTGGTGACGATGAACAGGCGCGCGCCGCGCCGGGAGAGATCCGCCAGCCCTTCGGCGACGCCGGGAAACACCGTCGTGCCGAGATAGCCTGCCGTGTCGTAGTCGGCCTTGAAGGCCTCGGCCAGGAGGCCGAGCAGCGCCTCGTCGGAGACGCCGCTGATCCGCTGCAGCGTCGTCGCCAGCGGAGGGCCGATCAGCGAGGCGTCGAGCGCGACGGCGGGACGAAGGCCGTGCGCCGCCAGAATTCGCCCGAAGGAAGCGAGGATGCCCGGCGAGGAATCGATCAGGGTGCCGTCGAGGTCGAAGAGGATGTCGAAGGTACTCATGCCAGGTCGGGCCCGATGACTGCGCGCAGGATGGTTTCCTCGCCGCCGTCGCGCGCGCGACGGGTGAACCACCACACGGCGCCCTTGCGGACGTTCCAGTCGGCGGCATCCCCGGTCAGCAGCAGCGCCGCCGCCCGGCCCAGCGTCGGCTGGTGGCCGACGATGACGACGGTGCCGCCGGCATGCGGCCAGCCGGCGGCGCCGAGCAGGCTGGCGGCGCTCGCGCCCGTGCCGAGCTTGTCCAGCGTCTCGATGGGCAGTTCCAGCGCCTGGGCGGTCTGCACGGCGCGCACGGCGGGACTGACGAGGATGCGCGCATCTGCCGGCAGGCGCTTCCGCAGCCAGCGCGCGGCCTGCCGTGCCTGCTTGCGCCCGCGTTCGGTGAGCTTGCGCTTGGCGTCGGGGGTGCCGTCCTCGGCTTCGGCGTGGCGCCAGAGTATGAGGTCCATCTCGGAACCGGGGGATGCCTGGGGTTTGCCTGCCATGCCGGTCACTCCTTCCAGAAACGACGGATTTTGCCCAATCGGGCGATGTTCCGAAAAGTCAGCCTGCGCAATACGGCGAAGCGCGGCCCATGCCAGCCGCCGGCGAGGGCCACCGCCTCGCGCAGGGCAGGGTCGTTGTCCATGCACTGCATCAGGAGGGGGCCGGCGCGCGCGAGGTCGTTGAGCGCGCCCAGGCTGTCCTGCAGCGCGGTCAGGATGCCGAGCGCCTTGCGCATTTCGCGCCCGGCGTAGAGGGGCGCGAAGAATTCGAGCGCATAGCGCAGGCGCTTCGCACCGATGCGCAGGGCGTGCAGGCGGGCGGGATCCATGTCCTGCGCGGCCCGCGCCAGGGCCAGCGCCTTGCGGTGCAGCCGGCCGAGGCGGCGCGCGGCGAAGACGACGAGGCTTTCGGCGTCCGGCGCGGCGGGCGCACGCAACAGCCGGGCATGGAAATCGAGCAGGACGAGGCAGAGGGATTGCGCCTGCAGCCCCTCCAGCACCCCGGCGCGCGCCGGCTGGCGGTGTCGCTCGACCGCAGCCGCCAGGGCGGCCAGCCCGGCATCGCCGGCAAAGGCCCGGCAGGCCGGGCCGACGATTTCGGTCGCGAGCACATCCCAGTCCCGCGCGCTGCCCAGGCGCTGCGCCAGCGCCTTGATGGGTGGCAGCACGGCCGCTTCGAAGTCTTCCGGCAGCGCCGGCCGGAAGGTCCGCAGCGCCGAGCGCAGGCGGCGCAGCGCGACGCGCATCTGGTGGATGAATTCCGGGTCCGCCTCCGTCGCGCCCAGCGCATTCCGCTGCAGCTGCTGCAGGCAGGCGTCGGCGATGGCGCGGAAGGCGGCGAGCGGCGGCTGGCCGGCCCGCAGCGGCGAGGCGGAGGCCTTGACCGGAACGATCGCCGTGCCCGCGCGCAGGCGGTGGCCGCGTTCGGCCTTGGAGAGGACGCCCGGCTGCAGCGGCAGATCGCGCGCCAGGGCCAGCGCGACGTCGAACAGCGCGGCCGCCTCCCCCCGCTCCAGTTCGATTTCGATTTCCGAGATGGCCTCGTGCCGGTCGCCCGCCGCGATCCTGCCCCGGTCGAGCAGCAGCAGCACGGAGGTGCCCGGGGCGGGCGCCAGGCGCCAGGCGCGCCGGCTGAAGGCGGTCTCGAAGACGGGCGCGAGGTGCGCGCGGATGCGCTGTTTTTCCAGCCAGACGCGCAGCGCCGCATCGTCGACAAGGGAGAAATCGAAGCGGCCGGCATAGGGGCGCTCCCACTCCGGGCGAACGGCGAGGGCGCCGCCCGAGGTTCCCTCGCATTTCACCGTCTGCAGCCAGGCGCGCCCCTGCCTGCGCACGCGCAGGGCGACGCCCCGGCGCTGAAGGTCGAGACCGGGCGTGTCGTGGTAGATGCTGACGAGCCTGCGCGTCGGCAGTTTCTGCGCGCCGCGGAGCAGGGGGTGGCGCAGGAAGGCGCGCTGTGCCGCCTCCGGCAGGGCCAGCTTCAGCTCGGTCTCTTGCGCCATGGTGCGGCCATTATCGCCCATGTCGCTACGCGGGACGCGGCTTACTGGTAGCGCAGCGCCTCGATGGGATCCAGGCCGGCAGCCTTTTTCGCCGGGTAGAAACCGAAGAAGACGCCCACCCCGGCGGCCACGGCGAAGGCGATCAGCACCGAGCTGCCGGAGACGACGACTGTCATTTTCGCAATCCGGTTGGCGAGCGCCGCGCCGCCCACGCCGAGGAACAGGCCGATGGCGCAGCCGATTACCGAGATGATGATGGCCTCGAGCAGGAACTGGGCGAGGATGTCGCGCTCGCGCGCGCCGATGGCCATGCGGATGCCGATCTCGCGCGTGCGCTCGGTGACCGACACCAGCATGATGTTCATGATGCCGATGCCGCCGACCAGCAGCGACACCGAGGCGATGGCGCCGAGCAGCAGCGACATGACGCGCGTCGTCTCCGCCGCCGAGTCGGCCACCGCGGTGAGGTTGCGCAGGGTGAAGTCGTTGTCGGCGCCCTCGCGCAGGCGGTGGCGCTGGCGCAGCAGGGCCTCCATGTTCTTTTCCAGCGCCGGCATGACTTCGGGGGCGGCGGCCTTGACCAGGATCTGCCGCACCGAGCCCTGGAAGGCGGTGCCGAAGACCCTGCGCTGGGCGGTGGTGAGCGGCATCACCACCAGATCGTCCTGGTCGCGCCCCTCCAGGTTCTGGCCCTTGGGCGTCAGCACGCCGAGCACGGTGAAGGGCGCCTGGCCGATGCGGAAGGTCTTGCCGACCGGGTCCTCGTCGCCGAACAGGTTCTGCGCCACGGTGCGGCCGAGCACGGCCACCCGGGTGGCGGCGCGCAGGTCGGAATCGGTGAAGGCGGCGCCCTCGGCGATCGGCCAGGAGCGGGCGTCGAAGTAGGCGGGAGAGGTGCCATGCACCCAGGCGTTCCAGTTGTTCGAGCCGCGCACCATCTGCACCGAGCCCCAGTGCACCGGCGCCACGGTATCGATGCCGTCGAGCTCGGCGATGGCCTCGGCGTCGGCGACGTTGAGCGTCGGCGCGCTGCCGCCGCCGCTGCGCACGCCGCCCGTCGAGGTATAGCCGGAGAGGATGACGAAGATGTTGCTGCCCATCGAGCTGATGGTCTGCGCCACGGCGTACTGCGCGCCCTGGCCGATGGCCATCATCAGCACCACGGCGCCGACGCCGATCACCATGCCGAGCATGGTGAGGAAAGTGCGCAGGCGGTTGGCGCCCATGGCGCGCCAGGCCTCGCGCAGCATGGCGCCTAGCATATCGCTCCCCTTTCCCCTTGCGGGAGAGGGGCCGGGGGAGAGTGGGAGAAGGGCGTCGTCGCCGCGTCATGCACGATGCGCCCGTCGAGAAAGCGCACCTGTCGCCTGGCGTGGCTGGCGATGTCGCTCTCGTGGGTGATCAGGACGATGGTGATGCCTTCGTCGTTGAGGGCGCTGAACACGCCCATGATTTCCTCGCTGGTGTGGCTGTCGAGGTTGCCGGTCGGCTCGTCGGCGAGAATCAGCCGCGGCTGGTTGACCAGCGCCCGGGCGATCGCCACGCGCTGCTGCTGGCCGCCGGAGATGCGGTTGGGCAGCGAGCCGGCATAGCCGCCCAGGCCGACCTTGTCGAGCATGGTGCGGGCGCGGGCCAGCCGCTCATCGTGGCCGATGGCCGAGTAGACCAGCGGCAGCGCGACGTTGTCGGCCAGGCTCATGCGCGGCAGCAGGTTGAAGCCCTGGAAGACGAAGCCGATGGTGCGGTTGCGCAGCCGCGCGGTTTCGTCCTTGTCGAGCGTGGCGACGTCCCGGCCGGCGAGCAGGTAGCGCCCGCGGCTGGGCCGGTCGAGGCAGCCGAGGATGTTCATGAAGGTCGACTTGCCCGAGCCGGAGGGGCCCATGATGGCGACGAACTCGCCCGTCCCGATGACGAGATCGACCTCCTTCAGGGCGGGGAAGGGGCCGGCCGGCGTGTCGTAGTCCTTGGACAGCGACTCGACGCGGATTACCTCGCCCGGCATCAGAAGGGTCTCAGGCGGAAGGTGCTCGACGAGGCGGGCGCGGCGTTGGGCAGGTTCTCGCCGACGATGACGATGTCGCCTTCCTTCAGCTCGCCGCCGGCCGCCTCGGTGAAACGCGAGTCGGTGATGCCGATGCCGATCTTCACCGGCTTGATCGCGCCGCCGTCGATGATGTGCACCGTGCCGCTGCCGGCCTCGCGCCGGCGTCTCTCGCCGCCCGGCCCGGCCGCGCCGCCGGGGCGCGCGCCGGCAGGGGACTGCGCCGCCTCGCCGTTGGCCTTCTCGACCTCCTTGCCGGTTTCGGCCGGCTTGAAGCGCAGGGCGGTGTTGGGCACCAGCAGCGCGTCCTTGCGCTGGGCCACGACGATGTTGACATAGGCGGTCATGCCCGGCAGCAGGATCTGCTCGGGGTTCTCCACGGCGACCACCACGTTGTAGGTCACCACGTTCTGCTGGGTGGTGGGGTTGAGGCGGATCTGCTTGACCTTGCCGCCGAAGCTGCGGTTGGGGAAGGCGTCGACGTTGAAGCGCACCGGCTGGTCGACGCGGATGGCGCCGATGTCGGCCTCGGCGAAGGTGGTGTAGATCTGCATCTGCGTCAGATCCTGGGCGATCTTGAACAGCGTCGGGGTCTGGAAGCTGGCCGCCACCGTCTGGCCGACGTCGATCGAGCGGTCGACCACCACGCCGGAGACCGGGGAGCGGATCACCGAATAGCCGAGGTTGGCGCGGTCGCGGTCGTTCTGCGCCCGCGCCAGCTTCAGCTGCGCCTCGGCCGACTCGCGCGCCTGCACCGCCTGGTCGAGCTCCTGGCGCGAGACATATTCCTGCCGGAAGAGCGATTTCAGGCGCGCCTCGTTGGCATGCGCCAGGCCGAGCGCCGCCCGGGCGCTGGCCATGCCGGCGTCGCTCTGCCGCACCTGCGCCGAGTAGATGGCGTCGTCCAGCTCGGCGAGGACCTGGCCCTGCTTGACCAGGTCGTTGAAGTCGACGTGCAGCTTCTTCACCGTGCCGGAGACCTGGGTGCCGACGCTGACCAGGGTCACCGGGTTGAGCGTGCCGTTGGCCGAGACGGTCTGGGTGACGCTGCCCTTGGCCAGCGCCTGGGTCTTGTAGCGCTTCTGCGGATCGGCGGCGGCCTGCTTCTGGAAGACGTAGTAGCCGATGCCGAGCAGGCACAGACCGGCGAGCGTGGCGGCGATGAGTTTCGTTCGGGTCATGGCGAATTCGGGGAGAGGGTGGTCAGCAATCCGGCATCCAGCGCGCCCATGGCCTGGGCCAGCGCGGCACGAGAGACGTACCAGCTGGTGCCGGCCTGGATGCGGCTCTGCCGCGCGCCGGCCAGCGCCGCCTGGGCGCTGAGCAGATCGAGGATGCTGCCGACGCCGGCGCGGTAGCGGCCGGCGGCGACGCGCTCGGACTGGCTGGCGCTTTCCAGCAGATCCTCGGCGGTCCTCACCGACTGGGTGGCGGTGGCGAGGTTGGCATGGGCGTTCCAGACTTCGAGCGCCACCTGCAGCCGGAGCTGCTCGCGCCGCGCCGCCTGGGCCTCGACCTGGGCCTCGGCGGCATGCACCTTGTAGCGGGTCGAGTAGCCGCTGAAGAGCGGGATGCTCAGAGTCAGGCCGATGCTCGAGCTGTCGTAGCCCGGCTGCCCGGCGATCTGGCTGCGGCCGACGCCCATGCCCAGCGACAGCGTCGGCAGGTGGGCGGCCTTGGCCGTGTCGACAGCGGCCCGCGCGGCGCGGTGCTGGGCTTCGGCCGCAGCGAGGTCGGGGCGCCTGGCGCGCGCCTCCTCGATCAGCCGGGCGACGTCGGCCTCGAAAGCGGCGCCCGGAGCGGCGGCGGGGAGCGGCGCCAGTTCCAGCGGACGGGTCGGAGCCACGCCGAGCACGTTGGCGAG
This sequence comes from uncultured Rhodocyclaceae bacterium, assembly GCA_964475635.1. Lineage (GTDB taxonomy): Bacteria > Pseudomonadota > Gammaproteobacteria > Burkholderiales > Rhodocyclaceae > Desulfobacillus. Next base: position 167,666 of record CAYYXS010000001.1, on the reverse strand, counting down.
CGCGCCTTGCGCGGTCTTGACGCCGCCCTCGGCGCCGATGCGATTGAGCACCGCCTGGGCGTGGGCGGTGCGCGCCTGCAGGCGGTCGGCCGGCGTGGCGGCGCCGACCCGGTAGCGCGCCTCGGCGGCGTTGAGCGACTCCAGGGCGGCTTTCTCCGAGAGGCGGCTGGCTTCCAGGGCCGCGCCGGCGGCCTGGCGCTGGAAGAAGGCCTGCACCGCGGCGAGGAACACCGACTGCAGGGTGGCGTCGCGGGTAAATGAGGCGGCGGCGAACAGCTGGCGCGCGTTCTCCAGGCTGGCGGCGCGGGCGCCGAAATCGAGCAGCACGTAGGAGAGGTCGACCCCGGCCGAGCGCTGGGTGTAGGCCACGCCGTCGCGCACGGCCTCGTTGCGCAGGCGGCTGACCGAGGCATCGGCCGAGACGCCGGGCAGGAATGCCGCCTGCGCCACGCCGACCTGGGCGGCCTGGAGGCGGGCATTGGCCCAGACCAGGCGGGTCTGCGGGTTGTTGCAGAGGGCGGTGTCCACCGCTTCGGTTAGGCCGAGCGGACGGCCGAGGTCGGTCGGCAGGCAGGGTGTCGGCCCCTCGCGCAGGCCGCTGACGGGCGGCACGGCTTCCAGCACACCGAAGGGATCGGCGGCAAGCGCCGGGGCTGCGGCCAGCGCTACGGCCAGGAAAGCCCTGCGCAGTGCGGGGGAAAAGTCAGTCTGCATGACACGGCGAATTCTACCGTCTCATGCCGGGCCTCTCTGTAACGTTTTGTTGCTTGCGGACTAGCCGATGCCGGGGTTGCCGGCCATGCCGACCAGCTTCGGCGCATTGAGCTTGCGCGGGGCGACGACCTTCTTGTCGCGCAGCCACGTCGCCACCACGTCCCAGATCGGTTCGCCCGTCGCTCCTTCCGCCACCGGCGCCCAGCCGGCCACCTTGTAGGTCTTGCCGGGCTCGATGGGCTGGCCGCCATGTTGGTCAATGAGGCGCATGTCCTGGATGCGCGAGCCCATCGCAGCGCGCGGATCGCAGGTATAGCTCATTCCGCCGACGCGCACCATGTCGCCGCCCTGCTGCTTGTAGGGGTCGGCGTTGAACAGATTGTCGCAGACGTCTTCCAGGATGTTCTTGATCGTCTCGCCGCTCAGGTCGGTCAGCGTCGAGTAGGGGTAGGTGATCGCCGTCTGGTCCATGACATGCTCGTAGGTGATGGCCTGGCCCGGCAGGATCGAGGTGCCCCAGCGGAAGCCGGGCGAGAAGGCGATCTGCGCCCCCTTCACATCGAGCAGGGCGTCGAGGATCAGCTGGTCCCAGCTGCCGTTGAAGTTGCCGCGGCGGTAGAGCAGGCCCTCGGAGACGGCCAGCTTCTCCTCCAGTTTTGCCCGGTGCGGCGCGCGCACCTTGTCGAGATAGGCGGCCATCTCGGGGTCGGCCGGCAGCAGGTTGGCGAACACCGGCAGCAGCTTGTAGCGGAAGCCGCGGACTTTTCCGCCGCGCACGTCGAGATCGAGCACCGAGAGGAACTTGCCGTTGGAGCCGGAGTTCATCACCAGCGTCTGGCCGCCGGCGTTCTTCACCACCGAGGGGGCGGGCACGCCGTCGTGAGTGTGGCCGCCGAGGATGGCGTCGATGCCCGTCACCCGGCTCGCCATCTTGAGGTCGACGTCCATGCCGTTGTGCGAGAGCACCACCACGACCTGCGCGCCCTTGCCGCGCGCTTCGGCGACGATCTTCTGCATCTCCTCGTCCTGCACGCCGAAGGTCCACTCCGGGGTGAAATGGCGGGGATGGGCGATGGGGGTGTAGGGGAAGGCCTGGCCGACGATGGCCACCGGCACGCCATTCATCCGGCGGATGACGTAGGGCTTGAACACCGGATCGCCGAAATCCGTCGTCTTGACGTTCTGGGCGAGGAATTCGACCCTGCCGGCGAAATCCTTCTCGACGATCTCCTTGACGCGCTCGGCGCCGAGGGTGAACTCCCAGTGCGGCGTCATGATGTCCACGCCGAGCAGCTTGCAGGCGTCGACCATGTCCTGGCCGCGGCTCCACAGCGCCGTGGCCGAGCCCTGCCAGGTGTCGCCGCCGTCGAGCAGCAGGGCGCCGGATCGCGCGGCGCGCAGGCGCTTGACCAGCGTGGCGAGGTGGGCGAAGCCGCCGACCTTGCCGTAAGTCTTCGCCGCCTCGGCGAAATCGAGATAGGTGAAGGCGTGTGCCTCGATGCTTTTCGGCTTGATCCGGAAGGCCTTGAGCAGATGCTCGCCGACCAGGTGGGGCGGCCGACCCAGTGCGTCGCCCAGGCCGATATTCACGCTCGGCTCACGGAAGTGGATGGGCATCAGCTGCGCGTGGCAATCGGTGAAGTGCAGCAGCGAGACGTTGCCGAAGCGCGGCAGGTCGTAGAGTTTTTCCCCGCCCTGGGCGGCGAGCAGGCTGCGGGAATCGAGGGCGAAGCCGGCGGCGCTGGCGGCGGCAAGGATCTGCAGGAACTCTCTGCGGTTCATGGACATGTCGGGGAAGTCCTCGAAAAGAAGGCCTGGCGCCGCCAGGCCTTTCGGAGACGAATCGTTGTTATTTGCTGTTGACCGGCGACTGCGGATCGAGCAGCAGCGCGACGAGATCCGCGATCTGCTTTTCGGTCAGCGCATCGACATGGCCGAAGCGCGGCATGGCCGAGCAGAGGTTGAAGGCCTTGGCGTTCCAGATCTTGCCATAGGTGTATTTCTGCATCTCCGGCGTGTTGCCGCGCAGCTTGCCGTACTGGTAGAGGCTCGGGCCGATGGTGCCGAAGGAGGTTTCCGTCGGCGCGATCTGGTGGCAGTTGTAGCAGTTGCCGCCGCCGGGGACGCCGGCCTTGTCGCTCCAGGTCATGCCGCGGCCGCTCTGGGCCAGCTTCTCGCCGGCCTTCCAGTCGCCCATCAGCTTGCCGTCGGCGGGGTACTTGACGGCTTCGAACTGGTCGCGCTCCAGGCGGGTGGCGATGTCTTTCGGCGGTTTGTCAGCCGTGCGGTTGCAGATGGTTTGCACGCCGTCCTCATGCAGGCGGTCGGTGCCGGCGATGCCCTTGGCCTTGAAGTCGCGTTTCATCATGGCGACGGCCTCGGCGCGGTAGTTGCGGATTTCGTCGGCAACGGCGGCGCCGCAGGCGAGCGCGGCGATGCCGCAGACGATGGTGGTCTTCATCTTGATCATGTCTGTCTCCCCCTTAGCGCTTGATGCCCGGGCCCTTGTACAGCTGGCCGTTGGCGGTGGCGGTCATGTAAGTGAGCAGGGCGGTGACGGAATCCGACAGGTAGCTCGGCTCGGGGAAGCGCTGCTGGCGGAAGCAGTCGTTCATGCGCCACTGCTGGGTGAGCATGAAGCCGCCGGTCATGCGGTAGCCGGGCCAGCCCTGATAGGCGCGGATGGCCTGGTCGGGCTTCCTAAGGTTGGGCAGATCCTGGGTGCGGATGCGCTTGCCGTCCTCGCCGTGGCAGGTGGCGCAGGAGAAGTCGTAGGGGCCGGCGCGGTAGGCGAAGATCTCCTTGCCGATGTTGTAGGCCTCCCTCTCCTTCGGATGCTTCTGCTGCGCGGCGATCTTCATGTTGCGCGAATTGGCGGCGACGTAGGTGATGACCGAGACATGGTCGGGCGTCTTGTTGACGTTGCTGAAGGGCTGCTTGCGGATGTCCGCTTCCTTGTAGCCGAGGTACTTGACCATGCAATGCACGATGCGCCGCTCGGCATCCATGACCTGGCCGACATCGGCGAACCAGCGCGGCATTTGCACGTAAGCGCCCTTCACCACGCCGGCGCCGAGGCCGAGGTCGCACTGCGCCATGCTGGCGCCGTCCGGCCCCTTCCTGCTCTTCCAGATTTCCTCGCCGCGCGCCTCGAACAGCTCGGCCGGGTTGTCCTCCTCGAGCACCTCGCGGAACTTCTCGAATTCCTGGGTGATGGCGCTCTTGGCCTCGGCCTTGGGCGCCGGCGCGGCTTTCTTCGGGGGCTGCTGGGCGTGGGCGGCGAATGCCGCCGCGAGCGCCGTGGCGACGATGAGCATGCCGAGTCGCTGCTTCATGGTGCTTCCTCCTCGTGGGTGATGCGGCTGCAATTGCGGGGCGGTCATTGCCGCCCCGATTATTATTGTCCCGTCCTCAGCTGATGGTGGCTTCGTCGGTGCGCTTGTCGCCCTTGTTGTCCACCCAGTTGATGACGACCTTGTCGCCGGCCTTGGCGCCCTTCACCTTGAAGCCGAACACCGGATTGCGCGAAATCGCCGGGCCGGTCTGCCCCTGCAGGACGCGCTTGCCGCCGACGTCGATGGTGATGGACTGGATGTAATGCGCCGGCACGATGTTGCCGGCGTTGTCCTTGCGCTGGCCGGTTTCCATCGGGTGGCTCATGAGAACGCGGATGTCCGCGGTGTCGCCCTTCATCTGGGCGCGGATTTTCATTGGGTCTGCCATGCCTGTCTCCGTATCCTGGGTTCGATCAGCCGCCGCAGCCGCCGACGGTGACCTTCACTTCCTTCTTGGCGACGTAGTACTTGCCGTCCGCGGTCTTGGCCACCACCTCCACCAGCGAGGTCTGGCCCATCTTCACGCGCAGCGCCATTTCCGGCAGGGCGCCGTTGGCGAAGTCGAAAGCCGAAGTGAGAGGGAAGGGATTCTTGTCAACCAGCACCGCCAGCGAAATGGTGTTGGGGATGTTGCTGACGATATCCACCGGAACGACGGCGCCGTTCTCGGCGATGTCCGGCGCCCGGATCACGACATCCTTGCTCTCGGCGGCGCTGCCGGCGCCGATGCCCTTCAGGGCGCCGCCGACCTCCTTGGCCTCGAAGGCGCTGCGGTTGTATTCGGCGGCCAGCACCTGCGAGGGCCTGAGCACGCCTGCCGCGACGGCGGCCGCGACTGCGCCGGTGGCGCCGGCGCCTTTCAGTAGGGTTCTGCGAAACGCATCCATCCGTGTGACTCCTTTGCTCTGTGTGTTCGTCCGCTCTTTAGAGACGTGGGCAGACTCTAGCCTGTTAGGGGAGGCGGGACAATTCATTGGTTCTGATTGGAAAATAAGCCACCCCAATATCAGCGGCGGCTTATATGGCAGGCAGTCCCGACAGGCCTACCCGGCCTGCCAATGCCCGCTCTTGCCGCCGCTTTTTTCGAGTAGACGGATATTCTCGAAATGTATTCCACGGTCGACAGCCTTGCACATATCGTAGATGGTGAGCAGGCCGACGCTGACCGCGGTGAGCGCTTCCATCTCGACGCCCGTGCGGCCGACCGTCTCGGCGGTGGCCTCGCAGGTGATGGCGGCGCGCGGCCGGTCGATGGTGAATTCCACGCCGACCCGCGTCAGGGCGATCGGGTGGCAGAGGGGGATCAGTTCCGAGGTGCGCTTGGCGGCCTGGATGGCGGCGATCCGGGCCACGCCCAGCACGTCGCCCTTTTTGGCGTTGCCGGCTTCGATCAGCGCCAGGGTGGCTGGTTGCATGAAGACGGTGCCGGCGGCGCGGGCGACGCGGCGGGTTTCGCCTTTTTCCGCCACGTCGACCATGTGTGCCTGGCCGCGGGCATCGAAATGCGTGAGCGGGTTGGACATGTCCGGGTGTTCAGGCGCCCGGGGTGGGCGGGGGGGGGATGTTCAGGTCCAGCCAGTAGCGGCCGAGAAGTTCGACGGTTTCGCGCAGGCGGCCGTAGTCAAGCGGCTTTCGCACATAGCTGTTGGCGCCGAGCAGGGCCGCGGCGCGGACGTCGCGCTGTTCTGAGGAGGCCGACAGGATCACGACCGGCAGCAGGCGGGTACGGGGGTGCTCGCGCAACTCGCGCAGGACTTCCAGGCCGTTGACCTTCGGCAGGTTCAGGTCGACCAGGATCACTCCGGGCAGGTCGTCGCAGCTGCGTTGGGCATGGCTGTTGCGGGCGAACAGGTAATCCAGCGCCTCCACGCCATCGCCGCACAGGGCGACCATGTCCTCCTGGACGATGGGCTGCAGGGCGTTCAGGATCAGCCGCGTATCCTCGGGCGAATCCTCGGCCAGCATCAGGGCATGAGTGCTCAAGCGAACCTTTTTGCGTTTGGACTATCTATTCAGCGTTGCCGGGGTCGCCGGCAGGGCCTATTTTAGCCGAATCGTATCAAGGCAGCGCGAGAATCGGTAACGATCAACGAAGGTATCATACAGGCGATGCGATTCAGAACCCTGGTTTTCCTGGCCGCCCTGGCGCCGGCCGCCCTGGCCGAAGGGCTGCCCGACCTGGGCGAGGCCTCGCGTTCCGACCTCTCGCCGCAGATGGAGCGGCGCATCGGCGAGACGATCATGCGCGACATCCGCCTGCGCGAGCCGGCCTACATCGACGATGTCGAGATTGCCGCCTATCTCAACGGGCTGGGCGCGCGCCTGTCCGCCGCCACGCCCGAGGCCGGCCAGAGCTTCGAGCTCTTCGCCCTGCGCGATTTCACGCTGAACGCGTTTGCCCTGCCCGGCGGCTACATCGGCGTGCACAGCGGGCTCATCCTGGCGGCGCAGACCGAATCCGAGCTGGCCGGCGTGCTCTCCCACGAAATCGCCCACGTCACCCAGAAGCACCTGGCGCGCCTGATGGGCAAGCAGAACCAGGCCCAGATCGCGCAGTGGCTGGCGATGGCCGTCGCCGTCCTGGCGGCGCGTTCGAGTCCCGACGTCAGCCAGGCCGCCATCGTCGCCGGCACCGCCGCCGGGGTGCAGACCATGCTCAACTATTCGCGCGACTTCGAGCGCGAAGCCGACCGCATCGGCATCCAGACGCTGGAGCGGGCCGGCTTCGACGTGCGCGGCATGGCCAGCTTCTTCGAGCGCATGCAGAAATTCGGCCGGCTCTACGAGAACAATGCGCCCGGTTATCTGCGCACCCATCCGCTCACCGTCGAGCGCATCGGCGACATGGAGAACCGCATCCTGCGGGCGCAATACCGCCAGGTGGCGGACTCGGCCGATTTCCAGCTGGTGCGCGCCAAGCTGCGCGCCGGGACGGGCACGCCGCAGGATGCCATCGCGGAATTCGAAAGCCAGTTGCGCGAGCGCAAATACCAGTCTGAAATGGCCGCCCGCTACGGCCTGGCGGTGTCCCAGCTGCGCGCCAAGAATTATCCTGCTGCCGAGCGGGAGGTCGACGGGTTGCGCCGCCTCAAGGCGGTTTCGCCCATGATCGATGCATTGGCCGCCGACGTGAAAAAGGCGCAGGGCGATCTGGGCGGCGCGCTGAAGCTGTATCGCGAGGCGCGCAGCCGCCATCCTCTCAACAAGGCCCTCCTGTACGGCCAGGTCGACGCCCTGCTGGCGGAGGGCCATGCACAAGAGGCGCTGCAGACGGCCAGCGCCGAGTTGCTGCTGACGCCCTCGGACGCGATCCTGCACGGCCTGCAGGCGAAGAGCCATGCCGCACTCGGCCAGCGCCTGCAGCAGCACCGCGCCCAGGCCGAGCTGTATGTCCTGCGCGGCCAGCTGATCGCCGCCATCCAGCAGCTGGAACTGGCGCAGAAAGCCGGCGACGGCGATTTCTACGAGCACTCCCAGGTCGATGCGCGGCTGCGCGAACTGCGCGCCCGGCAGGCTGAGGAAGCCCGTCAGAAACTGCCCATCTGAGGGGGCATTCGATCCGTTTATCTTGATACAGGTCACGCCGCGCGCCCCCGCGGCGCCGAAAATCGACCACCCCTATTTCCCAATAAAATAAAACGATTATTTCGCTTCTCCGGAAGTGTTAGCCTTCGCTCCGACTGAAGTACGGCTACGGGGAGGAGAATCGAATGGCATTGGTCAATCCGCACGGCGGGGGCGCGCTGAAGCCCCTGCTGCTCGCCGGCGAAGCGCTGAAGGCCGAGCTGGCACGCGCCAGGGGGCTGCCGAAAATCAAGGTCAGCTCGCGCGAGAAGGGCGACCTCATCATGCTGGGCATCGGCGGCTTCACACCGCTCGACGGCTTCATGACGCACAGCGACTGGCAGGGCGTCTGCGACGGCATGAAGATGGCCAACGGACTGTTCTGGCCGATCCCCATCACGCTGTCCACCGACGAGGTCGTCGCCGACGGCATCCGCACCGGCGGCGACATCGCGCTGCTCGATCCCGACAGCGGCGAGATCCTCGCCACCATGACGGTGACCGAGAAGTACAGGATCGACAAGGCGCACGAATGCGCCATGGTGTTCAAGACCACCGATCTGGAGCATCCCGGCGTCAGAATGGTGATGGAGCAGGGCGACGTGAACCTCGCCGGCCCGGTGAAGGTGCTCTCGCAGGCGGAGTTTCCCTCGAAGTACGGCGAGCTGTTCATGACCCCGGCGCAGACGCGGGCGCTGTTCGAGTCCTACGGCTGGTCCAGGGTCGCCGCCTTCCAGACGCGCAACCCGATGCACCGCTCGCACGAGTACCTCGCCAAGGTGGCCATCGAAACCTGCGACGGCGTGCTGATCCACTCGCTGCTCGGCAACCTCAAGCCGGGCGACATTCCGGCCGACGTGCGCGCGCGCGCCATCGCCAAGCTGACCGACAAGTATTTCGTCAAGAAGACCGTGGTGCAGGCCGGCTATCCGCTCGACATGCGCTACGCCGGCCCGCGCGAGGCGCTGCTGCACGCCCTGTTCCGCCAGAACTACGGCTGCTCGCACCTCATCGTCGGCCGCGACCACGCCGGCGTCGGCAGCTATTACGGCCCCTTCGACGCCCACCACATCTTCGACGAGCTCCCCAAGGGCGCGCTCGAGACGCAGCCGCTCAAGATCGACTGGACCTTCTGGTGCTACAAGTGCGGCGGCATGGCCTCGGCGCGCACCTGCCCGCACGGCGACGCCGACCGCCTGCTGCTCTCCGGCACCAAGCTGCGCAAGATGCTCTCCGAAGGCGGCGACGTGCCGGCAGAATTCTCGCGGCCCGAAGTGCTGGAGATCCTGCGCGCCTATTACGCCGGGCTCACCGAGAAAGTTGAAGTCAAGCTCGTCGGCCACTCGGCGCGCTGATTTTGGTTCGCGCCGGCGCAAGGGTGCCGGCGTCGTTTTTTAGGAGAAGGAATATGCCAACCTTTGTTCGTACCGAGAAATGCGATGGCTGCAAGGGCCAGGACAAGACCGCGTGCATGTACATCTGCCCGCACAACCTGATGAAGCTGGACAAGGACGGCTCGGAGACGGGCCACGCCATGCGCGCCTTCAACCAGGAGCCGGAGCAGTGCTGGGAGTGCTACTCCTGCGTCAAGATCTGCCCGCAGAACGCCATCGAGGCGCGCCACTACGCCGACATCGTGCCGCTGGGCGGCTCGGTGCAGCCGCTGCGCGGTTCCGACTCCATCATGTGGACCATCAAGTTCCGCAACGGCACCATCAAGCGCTTCAAGTTCCCCATTCGCACCACGGCCGAGGGCTCGATCGACCCGTTCGGCGGCAAGCCGATGCCGAAGATGGCCGACCTCGACAAGCCGGGCGTCTTCACCAAGGACGTCATGGGCGGCTACCGCGGCGGCAAGCCCGACGAGCTGATCCGCCTGAAGTAAGCGACCGAACAACCACACACTCAAGGTGACTGCAATGTCTGGAACATTCGACAAACCCGAGATCGTCCAGGAAGAAGTGGACATCCTGCTCATCGGCGGCGGCATGGCCTGCTGCGGCGCCGGCTACGAGATGATGCGCTGGGCCGAGGCCGTCAAGGTCGAGACCGGCAAGGAACTCAAGATCAAGCTGGTCGACAAGGCCGCCATGGACCGCTCCGGCGCCGTGGCCCAGGGCCTCTCGGCCATCAACACCTACATCGGCCCCGAGCAGGACCCGGCCGACTACGCCCGCATGGTCTCCAACGACCTGATGGGCATCACGCGCGACGACCTCGCCTACGACCTCGGCCGCAACGTCGACGACTCCGTGCACCTGTTCGAGGAGTGGGGCCTGCCGATCTGGAAGACCGACGCCGACGGCGTGCGCCACGACGGCGCCGAGTCGCAGCGCGAGGGCCTGCCCGCCCTGAAGGACGGCGGCAAGCCGGTGCGCTCGGGCAAGTGGCAGATCATGATCAACGGCGAGTCCTACAAGTGGATCGTCGCCGAGGCGGCGAAGAAGGCCCTCGGCCTCGACCGCATCCAGGAGCGCGTCTTCATCGTGCACCTGATCAACGACAAGAACGATCCCTCGCGCATCGCCGGCGCCGCCGGCTTCTCGGTGCGCGAGAACAAGATCTACATCTACAAGGCCAAGGCCGTGCTGCTCGCCGCCGGCGGCTGCGTGAACCTGTTCCGCCCGCGCTCGGTGGGCGAGGGCACGGGCCGCGCCTGGTACCCGGTGTGGAACGCCGGCAGCACCTACGCCATGGCGGCGGAGGCCGGCGCCGAGCTGACCATGATGGAGAACCGCTTCGTGCCGGCCCGCTTCAAGGACGGCTACGGCCCGGTCGGCGCCTGGTTCCTGCTCTTCAAGGCCAAGGCGACCAATGCCTACGGCGAGGACTACATGGTCAAGAACAAGGAGATGCTGAACGACTACCCGCCCTACGGGCAGGCTGCCGTGCCCGCCTCCTGCCTGCGCAACCACCTCATGCTCAAAGAGATGCAGGAAGGCCGCGGCCCGATCTACATGGACACCGTCACCGCGCTCGCCAAGCTGCGCGAGACGCTGACGCCGAAGGAAGTCAAGCACCTCGAAGCGGAAGCCTGGGAAGACTTCCTCGACATGTGCATCGGCCAGTGCGGCATCTGGGTCGGCGAGAACATCGAGCCGGAGAAGAAGCCCTCCGAACTGATGCCGACCGAGCCCTACCTGCTCGGCAGCCACTCCGGCTGCTGCGGCATCTGGGTGTCGGGCCCGACCGACCTGGGCGCGCCGACGGCCGAGGAACTGCCCGGCGTGCCGGCGCATCTGCCGCAGGGCTGGAACTGGGGCTACCGCTCGATGACCACGGTCAAGGGCCTGTTCACCGCCGGCGACGGCGTCGGCGCCTCGGGCCACAAGTTCTCCTCCGGCTCGCACACCGAAGGCCGCCTGGCCGCCAAGGCGATGGTCAAGTTCGCCCTCGACAACAAGGACTTCACGCCCGAGTTCGACGAGACGCCCGAGCAGATCGCCGAGACCATCTACAAGCCGGTGCGCAACTTCCTCGAGCACAAGGACTACACCACCGCCATCGACGTGAACCCGAACTACATCACGCCGAAGATGCTGCAGTTCCGCCTGCAGAAGATCATGGACGAGTACGTCGCCGGCGTCGCCACCTACTACAAGACCAACGACAAGATGCTCGCCGTGGCCGAAGGGAAGCTGGAGATGCTGAAGGAAGACTCGCAGAAAATGCGCGCCAAGGATCTGCACGAGCTGCTGCGCGCCTGGGAGAACTACCATCGCATCCTGACCGCCGAAGCGCACATGAAGCACATCCAGTTCCGCGAGGAGAGCCGCTACCCCGGCTTCTACTACCGCACCGACAAGAACTTCGTCGACGAGCAGAACTGGCACTGCTTCGTGAACTCGATCTACGACAAGAAGGCCGGGAAGTGGACCTGCTTCAAGCGCAAGCACGTCGACCTGGTCGACAAGTCGAAGCTGTTCAAGGCGGCTGCGCACTGAGCGCACGGCCGTAGTAGTATTGACCGGGCGTTCCAGCAATGGGGCGCCCGGTTTGTTTTTGCGCCATGCCCCCTCTCCCCGCCTGCGGGGAGAGGGCCGGGGTGAGGGGTGAGCGGCGCTTGATCCACCCTCACCCCAACCCTCTCCCGCCAGCGGGAGAGGGGGAAGTGCGCGCTAGCCTGATTCCGCATTTGCAGAGGCCGAACATGAGTACCCCCGACCCGAAAGACCTCCCCTTCAACAGCCCCGTCGTGCCGGAGATGGTCGACGGCGCCAAGACCATCCGGTTCCAGTGCCGCAAGGGCATCGCCTGCTGGAACGCCTGCTGCAGCAACATCGACATCTCGCTGACGCCCTACGACATCCTGCGCCTGAAGCGGCGCCTGGGGCTGGCCTCGGCGCAGTTCCTGCAGCAGTACGCCGTGCCCTACGAGTTGGAGAAGGACGGCATCGCCGGCGTGAAGCTGAAGCCGGTCGCCGGCGGCAGCGCCTGCCAGTTCATGACGCCCGAGGGCTGCAGCGTGTATGAGGACCGCCCCACCGCCTGCCGCTACTATCCCGTCGCGCTGCTCTCGATGCGCAAGCAGGACGAATACACCGACACGCATTCCTACGCGCTGGTGAAGGAAGACCATTGCCTCGGCCACAACGAGCCGAGGAGCCTGACCATCGACGAATACCGCGCCGAGCAGGGCGTCGTGGACTACGACGCGCTGGGCCGCGGCTGGCGCCAGCTGGTGCTGAAGAAGATGTCCTCGGGACCGACGGTGGGCAAGCCCTCGGTGAGGAGCCGCCAGCTGTTCTTCATGACCTGCTACGACCTCGACACCTTCCGCGCCTTCGTCGATTCCGGCCCTTTCAACGAGCTCTACGATGTGGCCGAAGCCGAGCGCCAGGCCATGCTCGGCGATTCGCTCGAGAGCGAGACGGCGCTGCTGCAGTTCGGCTACCGCTTCCTGCGCCAGGTGCTGTTCGGCGAGGAGACCATTGCCCTGCACGCGGCAGCGGCGGAAAAGCGCCGCGAGCAGGCGCGCGAGAGGGCGCTCGCCGCCGAGCGCGAAGCGGCCGAGAAGCTGGCGCGCGAGGAGGACTTCCGCGACGAAGGGTTCGACGATTGACAGTCCTGGCATGCTCCCGCATGATCTAGCCAGTTGAGCTGGACAGGAGCAGGCCATGCACAAGCGCGCCTGGCAATTGCAGGACGCCAAGAATCATTTCAGCGAAGTCGTGGATGCCGCGCTGCAAGGCAAGCCGCAGCATGTCACACGCCGCGGACGCGACGCGGTGGTGGTGCTGGCGGCGGCCGACTATCGTCGGTTGACGCGAACCGAACGCGGCGCGGCGCCCAGCTTCGTCGGCCACCTGCTGTCCATGCCCAAGGGCGGAGATGCAGACGAGCGCATGGAGCTCGCGCCGCGCGAAGTTCGTTTCTGATCTCAATCCTTTCCGCCTATGACAATGAAGCGCAGGCGTCCATCGCGCCTGCTGCTGGCGCGCGGACTTGAGTCTGGCGCCGCGACCGCAACGCCAACAGCTTACTACGGGCTAGAATGCCCGTTTCTTAGCATGTAAACCTCGCCGATGCCCGAAACCCCGCGCGTCACCGCCCCCAAGCTCCAGCAGATCGCGCGGGAGCCCTACTACCAGCCCATCCGCGACGAGGTGGCCCTCTTCGAATCCGCCCACCGCCGCCGCCTGCCGGTGCTGCTGAAGGGGCCGACCGGTTGCGGCAAGACGCGCTTTGTCGAATACATGGCCTGGTGTCTGGCGCGGCCGCTGGTGACGGTGGCCTGCCACGACGATCTCACCACGGCAGACCTGATCGGCCGCTATCTCATCGTCGGCAATGAGACGGTGTGGGTGGACGGCCCGCTCGCCGCCGCCGTGCGCGCCGGCGCCATCTGCTATTTGGATGAAATCGTCGAGGCGCGCAAGGACACCACGGTGGTGATCCACCCGCTGGCCGACGCCCGCCGCCTGCTGGCCATCGACAAGCGCGGCGAGCTGATTGCGGCGCCGCCCGAATTCATGCTGGTGATTTCCTACAACCCCGGCTACCAGAGCGTGCTGAAGGAGATCAAGCCGTCCACCCGCCAGCGCTTCGTCGCGCTGGAGTTCGATTACCCCGAGGCCGCCGTCGAGGCCGGCATCGTCGCCAGAGAGGGCGGGGTGAATCCCGAGACGGCGCGCCGCCTGGTCAAGCTGGGCGAGCTGACGCGCAATCTCAAGGGGGCAGGGCTGGACGAGGGCGCCAGCACACGCCTGCTGGTGCACGCCGCGCAACTGATCGCCGACGGCGTAGAGCCGGCGACGGCCTGCACCGCCGCCGTGGCGCGGGCGCTGACCGACGATGCCGACATGACGGGGACGCTCGATGACCTCGTCCGCGCCGTCTTCTAGACCGCGTCATTTCTGCGCAAGCGGGAATCCAGTTCGCCCATGGGTCCCCGCTTCCGCGGGGACGACGAAGCTCTGATGTCCTCCCGCAAACTCTTTTCCAACGAACTCGAAGAACGCCTCGACGAGCTGCTGTTCGCCTCGCCCTCGCACCGTTCGGCGAAGCACATCGCCGACGGCCTGGAGCGTCTGGCGCGCGACGAGCAGGAGCGCGTGCTGCACTGGGTCGGCGTCGCCGCGCAGTCGTATGCCGAGATCGGCTATCTCGTTGCCGCGCTGGCGCCGCGCGCGCTCGGCCGGCTCGACGCTTCCGGCTTCGAGGCCTGGGTGCTGGCCGGGCTGGATGCCTACGACCGCCAGGGCGGCCAGGCGGCGCTGGCGCTGCTGCGCGACCTCGACGGTTTCTGCGCGGCGCGCGGGCACACGCCGGCGGCGCGTCTCGCCGATGTCGAAGCGCGCCTGTCGCGCTTCCTGCACGGCCTGTCGGGCCGCGCCCTGGCCCTGGCTCCCGGCGCATCCGCGCACACCGACACGGAAACCGTTTTCCTGCCGGCGCAACTCGCCGCGCTGCCGGACGCCGCGGACAACCGGCGACTGTACAAGGCCACGGCCGTGCTGCTCTGGGCGCAGACGCGCCATGGCACTTTCGGCACTGCGGCGGTCGACATCGCGGCGGCGTTCGCCCGCTGGCCGGAGCGCGCGCGCGCCGAGCGCTGGTTCGCCGTGCTGGAGGCCATTCGCCTGGAGGCGCTGATCGGCGCCGAGCTGCCGGGGCTGGCCGCCGAGATCGCCATAGTGCGCGGCCCCTGGCCGGCCGCCCTGCGCGAGGCCGTCGAGCGCCTCGGCCGGCCCGATGCCGCCGTATCCCACAGCCTGACTTTTCTCGCCGAATGCATGACAGGCGGTGCCGAACCGCCGCCGCTGCCCCATGCCGGCGCCATCGACCTGGCGGCGGCGCTGCGCGTGCGGGCGGCGCGCATCGCGCGCGAGAGCGAGTCCCTGCGCCGCGCCTTGTCGGCGCTGAAAGGCTTTGGCGGCCGGCAGGGCGCGGGCGAAACGGCGCCGGCGGTGAACCTCGACGGCGGCCGGCTCGAATTCAGCCTCGACGGCGAGATCGTGGCGCTGCCGCCCGAGGCGCAGGCGGCGGCGCAGTCGCTGCAGCAGGACCTGGGCGAGCTGCCGCCGGAATGCCTCGTGCCGGCCGGCCCCGGCGCCTGGCAGCCGAGCGGGCGGGAAGGCGGCCGCGCCGCGCCGGGCGGCCAGCGCGAGCCGGATGCCCGCTACGACGAATGGGACTGGCGCCGCCGCGCCTACCGCCGCGACTGGTGCCATCTGTTCGAAACGGATCTCGCGCCGGGCGATGCCGGCTATGTGGCGAAAGTCAGTCTGCGCAATACGGCGGCCATCCGCAGCCTGCGCCGCCGCTTCGAGATGCTGAGGGGCGAAGACCGCCTGCTCGGCCGCCAGCCGGAAGGCGAGGAGGTCGACCTCGATGCCCTGGTCGACGCGGCCGGCGACCGTCGCGCCGGCGCCGAGCCCTCCGCCCGCCTGTACGCCCGGCGCATCCGCAGCGAGCGCTCGCTGGCGGCGATGTTCATGGTGGACATGAGCGGCTCGACCAAGGGCTGGGTGAATGAGGCCGAGCGCGAGGCGCTGGTGATGCTGTGCGAGGCGCTGGAGACCCTCGGCGACGCCTACGCCATCTACGGCTTCTCCGGCTGGACGCGCACGCGCTGCGAGATCTACCCGGTGAAACGCTTCGACGAGCGCTACGATGAGGCCGTGCGCGGCCGCATCGCCGCCATCGAGGCGAAGGACTACACGCGGATGGGCGTGGCCATCCGCCACCTGACGCGGCTGCTGGCGGCGCAGCCGGCGCGGCACAAACTGCTGGTGACGCTCTCCGACGGCCGGCCCGACGATTTCGGCGACGAGTACCGCGGCCACTACGGCATCGAGGACACCCGCCGCGCGCTGCAGGAAGCCCACCGCCGCGGCGTGAGGAGCTACTGCATCACCATCGACCGCCACGGCGCCGACTACCTGCCGCGCCTCTACGGCCCGGCGCGCTATACCGTACTGGACGACGCGCAGAAGCTGCCGCTGAAAATCGCCGACATCTACCGCCGGCTGGCGAGCTGACTAACCCAGCAGGTTCCAGGGAAGCGCGAACGCGTCGTCGGCGATCCAGTGCGGCTCGTCGATGGCGCAGATCAGCTAGGAGGCGCTCCCGGTACATGCCTTGCATATTAGTGATGGCATCATCAATGTGTAAGTATTTCCTGATTACCCATGAGGCTCAGCCATGCTTGCGCCTGCTTTCCGTCGCCGTGGCACCGTCATGCCGGCGAACGCCGGCATCCAGAATACGGCTTGCGTGTCCGCGACGGCCGACGGTGGCCAGTGCGCGAGCGGCCGACAAATCCCCCCTCGCCCCCCTTTTTCAAAGGGGGGAACAGGGGCGGCTGCAGCCCCTGACTCAAGCTGAGCGTCATTGGAAATCAAAAAGCATTTTGTGGCGATGCTTGAGCTTGTGTCAGCCGCTCCTGCCGGCCGGCATCGACAATAGCGGCGGGGCGGGTTCGATGCTCGCCACGATGCGGCGCCTCGCACGGCCGACCATCACAGCGTGAACCAGAAGGTTGCACCCTCGCCCGGGCGGCCCTCGGCCCAGGCGCGGCCGCCGTGGCGGCGCACGATGCGCTGAACGATGGCCAGGCCGATGCCGGTCCCCTCGAAACGCTCCGTGCCGTGCAGGCGCTGAAAGGGCTGGAACAGCTTGCCGGCGTAGGCCATGTTGAAACCGGCACCGTTATCCCTGACGTAGAAAGCTTCCTCGTCGGCCGTGCGGGTCCGGCCGAATTCGATCCGCGCCTCGGCGCGCTCTGCGGTGAACTTCCAGGCGTTGCGCAGCAGATTGCCGAGCAGGGCTTTCATCAGCACGGGGTCGGCGCGGACGACAAGATTCGGCGCAATGCTCCATGAAACGGCGCGTTGCGGCTCGTGCTCGCGTTGATCGGCGAGAATCTCTTCGGCCAGGGCGCTCAGGTTTACCTTCTCCCGACACAGTTCCTGCCGGCCGATGCGTGCCAGATCGATCATGTCGTCGATCAGCAGTCCCATGCGCTCGCTGGCCGCGCGGATGCGGGCCAGATAGTGCAGGCCTTCCTCATCCAGCCGTCCGGCGTATTCCTCCGCCAGCACCTGGCTGAAGCCGTTGATGGCGCGCAGCGGCGCGCGCAGGTCGTGCGAGACGGAATAGCTGAACGATTCCAGCTCCCGGTTCGAGGCTACCAGTGTCTCGTTGAGGCGGCGCACCGCGTCCTCGGCGCGCCTGATATCGCTCACGTCGGTCAACGCAATGCGCTCCACCAGCGCGGCGCCGGGCCTGGCCACGCGCAGGCTGTCGAGGTGGGCGGGGAAGACGCTGTCGTCGCCGCGCTGCAGCAGCAGTTCGCAGGTCTGAAGGGTTTCCTGCCGCATCGGGCCGGCGAACAAGGTGTTGAAGCGGTCGCGATCCTCGGGCGCCACGAGCAGGGAAAAACGCTTCTTCAGCAGCTTGCCGCGCGCCACGCCGAAAAGCGCGGCAGCGGTCAGGTTGGCCGCCTCGATCTGGCCCGTGTCACTGAGGGTGAGATAGCCGACCGGAGCGAACTCGTAGAGATCGAGGTAGCGGTCGCGCGATTCCTCGAGGGCGACCTGCGCGCGCCGCAGCTCGTCGTTCTGCATCTCCAGCTCGATCTGGTGCACCTGCAGCTCGTGCAGCAGTTCCTCGGCGGAGCGCTCAGGCGCCACGGCCGGCTTGGCGTCGGCGAGGCGCGCTTCGGCTTCGGTCCTCAATCGGGGATCGGGGGGGGGGGAGGGGGGGAGGGGAGGCCATTTCTTGCCCATCGGTGTTCTCCTGGCACGGAGGGATGCGCAATCACTTTCTTTATAGCTATGCGGTAAGGCTATGCGGAAAAGATACCCCTTTCCAGATGTTTGCAACAGGGGGTCGGGCAGGCGCGCGATGAGGCGGCCATCACAGGCCCGCGTGCGCTGCCCAGAAGCGCGCCGGCGTGACGATCGGGTGGCGGTCGCCCATCGCCAGCAGATCCTTGTCGCCGGTAATGAGGTAGTCGGCGCCGGAGGAGGCGAGCGCCGCCAGCAAAGTGCCCAGCACGGCCCGGTCCTTCGCATCGCGCAGCGCCGGGTCCTTGCCCGGCAGGGGCTCGATGATTTCGGCCTGGATGGAAAGGATGTCCACCAGGTCGTCGATTTCCGCCGGCGTCATGCTGTGTCGGTGCGCCAGGCGCGGCAGCACGCGCCGCAACTCGTCCAGGATGTAGGCAGACAGCAGGACCTCGACCGAGCCGTGGCGCCATGCCGCCATAATCCTGCCCGGCACGCTGGCCGGATAGGCAATGCCGGAGAGCAACACGTTGGTGTCGAGCACCACCCGCAGCGTGGCCACGGCTCAGCGTTTCCTGGCGGTCGATTTCCTCTTGCCCGCTGCGCCTGCCTTCGCCCGTTCCGCCGCGACGGCGGCGTCGATTTCGGCCAGCCCCTGTTCCTCCGGCACGTTCGCGAAGCCTGCCTCCAGGCGCTGGCAGAGGGCATCGAAGCGGCCCTGCATGCGGCGGATGCGCTCGAACAGGCGGGCATCGACCAGCGCGGCCACCGGCTTGCCGTCCTTGTTGATGACCACGCTGTCGTGCCGGTACTGCACCTGGCTGAGCATTTCGCCGAGGTTCTGCCGGAAGGCGACCGCATTGGTTTCGGTAATCATGGCATTCCAATCGATATGACCATAATGGTCATTATGATTAAGCACCCGCTTGCCGTCAATAATTCCGTGGCGTGCCCCCTCTCCCCTCGCGGGAGAGGGACGGGGTGAGGGGGGGGCTTTACCACCTCGCCGCCTCGATCGCCAGCAGGATCAATTCCCGCCCGCTGGCCTCGCCGGCGATGCGGCGGGCGTTGAGCCGCATGCAGCGCCGGCCGATGGCGGGGAAGTCGTGCTCCACCTCGTAGCCGTCGAAACTCCGGTCGTGCCGCAGGATGTCATCCAGCAGTTCGCGCAGGGCGGGAATGTCCCACTGGCGGTTGCCCAGCTCGACCAGTGGGCGGCCGACGGTGTCCTCCGGCGCGACGCAAAAATCGCGGTAGAACGAGCGGCTGGCGGACACCACGCGCAGGTCGCCGTCGAGCACCACCAGCGGCTCGCGCACGGCATCGACGATGCCCTCGGCCAGCGCGTGCGCCTCGCGCTCCGCCGCCTCGCGCACCGCCGCCTCGCGCACCGCCGCCTCGGCGGCGATGCGCCGGCTGATGTCGGTGAAGGTCAGCACCACGCCCTCGATGACATTCTCCAGCGTGCGGTAGGGCTGGATGCGCGCCAGGTACCAGTCGCCGCCGCCGGTGCGCACCTCGCGCTCGCAGGGCGCCAGGGTGTCCAGCACGGCGCGCGCCTCGGCCAGCAGATCTTCGCCGGCGAGATCGGACTTGATGTCCGCCAGGGGCCGGCCGACGTCGGAGGCGACCAGGCGATAGACCCGCGCCGCCTCGCGCGTGAAGCGCCGGATGTGCAGGCGCTCGTCGAGGAAGATCGTGCCGGTGTTGATGTTGTCGAGCAGGTTCTTCATGTCGTTCTGCATGCTGGCCAGTTGCTCGATCTTGGCCTGCAGCTCGGCATTCACCGTCACCAGCTCTTCGTTGACGGATTGCAGTTCTTCCTTGGAGGTCTCCAGTTCCTCGTTGGTCGATTGCAGCTCCTCGTTGGTGGACTGCATCTCCTCGTTGGTCGATTTGAGTTCCTCGTTGGAGGCCTGCAGCTCCTCGATGGTGGCCTGCAGGTTCTCCCGCGTGTTGGTGAGCTCGCGCTTCAGTTCCTCGATGCGCCGCGCCTCGCCCGAAGCACTCCCCCCCTTGCTGCGTGCGGGCTTGGCGGGGGTGGTTTTCCCGGATGCTTCAGCAGCCACGTCCTGAAAACTCACCAGCAGCAGGCCCTCGCCGGCATCCGGCTCGGGCAGTGGGCGCACGCTGAAGCTGACGCGCTGGAAATCGCCGTTGGTCTTCACCGGCTGTTCGTGGCCGAGGGTGGGCTTGCCCGCACCGGCGGCGCGCACGGCGGCGCGCAGCTCCAGTTGCAGGCCTTCGCGCGCCATGTCGACGACGTTGAGCGTGGCCTGGCCGGGCGCAGGGCGCAGGTATTTGCCGGTCTCGCCATGCACGTAGAGGATGTTGCCCTTCAGATCGGTCACCACCGAGGCGGGCGCATAGGACTGCAGCAGCATGCGCCGGGCGAGTTCGGCGAAGTTGGTTTCTCTGGCTTTGGTCATGATCTCCTCCGGCGCCTTGCCGGTCTTTTCCGCCGCCCAGGTCAGCCCGCCGGCGAGCACCGCGCGGGTCGAGGCGGCAGACGGGATGGCACGGTAGAACTTCCACTTGCGGCTCACTGCCGCGAACAGCTCGGGATGGCCGCCGATGCTCTCGGACGGCGAGAGGAACAGCACCCCGCCCGGCTTGAGCGCGTAATGGAAGGCCGGGATGAGGCGGTTCTGCAGCGGCGGCTCGAGGTAGATGAGCAGGTTGCGGCAGCTCAGCAGGTCGAGCCGGGTGAAGGGCGGGTCCTTGATGACGTTCTGGATGGCGAACACCACCATCTCGCGGATGTCCTTCTTGACGCGATAGCCGGCATCGTCCTTGACGAAGAAGCGGCGCAGGCGCTCCGGCGTCACGTCCTGCGCGATGTTGGGCGGATAGACGCCGGCGCGCGCCACGGCGATGGCGTCGTCGTCGAGGTCGGTGGCGTACATCTGTATCCTGAATTCCCGCTTGGTTTCGTCCATCAGCTCGCGCAGCAGCATGGCGATGGAGTAGGCCTCCTCGCCGCTGGCGCAGCCGGCCACCCAGACGCGGAAGACGTAGCCGTCCGGCTTGCCGGCGCAGAGCTGCGGCAGGATGTCCGTGCGCAGCGTCTCGAAAGCCTCCGCGTCGCGGAAGAAACTGGTGACGTTGATCAGCAATTCCCGGAACAGCGCCTGCACCTCGGCCGGATGCTCCTTCAGGTAGCGGGCATACACTTCCGCATCATCGAGGTCGTGCTGCGCCATGCGCCGCTCGATGCGGCGGCCGATGGTGCTTTTCTTGTAGAGCGTGAAGTCGTGGCCGGTGGCGCTGCGCAGCAGCATCAGGATGCGGTTCAGGCCGCCGGGGGCGGCCGCCGCCGGCGCCGTGCGAACGGGAAGGTGGCGCGCCGCGGCCAGCAGCGCCGGCGGCATTTCCTCCGCCGGCAGGACATGGGTGGCATAGCCGGCCTGGATGGCGCTGGCCGGCATGCCGTCGTACTTGGCGGTGGCCGGCGCCTGCACCAGGGTGATGCCGCCGGCGCCGAGGATGGCGCGCAGGCCCAGGGTGCCGTCGGTGCCGGTGCCGGAGAGGACGATGGCGATGGCGTTGTCGCCCTGGTCCTCGGCCAGGGAGCGCAGGAAGGCGTCGATCGGCATGCGCTGGCCGCGCGGCACCTCCGGCACGGAGAGCTGCAGGGCGCCGTGGAAGATGGCCATGTTGCGGTTGGGCGGGATGACGTACACGCTGTTGGGCGCGACCGCCATCTGGTCCTGCGCCTCGATCACCGGCATGGCGGTGCTGCGCTGCAGGATCTCGGTGAGGATGCTGGCGTGGTTGGGATCGAGGTGGGGCACCAGCACGAAGGCCATGCCGCTGTCGGGCGCCATGCGGCGGAAGAACTGCTCGAAGGCTTCGAGGCCGCCGGCGGAGGCGCCGAGGCCGACGATGGGGAAGGCTTCGCGCGGCGGGTCCGCCAGCGGCGGCGTCTCGATCGCCTTCGATTTCCTGCCGCGAGCTGTTTTGCCGATCATGATTCTCCTTCCTCTTGAGCAACAAAAATGCCATCTCTTTGTTTTTCCACGAACGTCTGCCCGGCACGGGGTTGGGAAGCTGATTACCAATGAGATTCAGCACGCTTTCTGGTCGCCCCCTTCTCGTCATTCCGGCGAACCCCGTATCGTGGTACGGGGCAGGCGCCGGAATCCAGGATGCGGCTTGCGTGTCCGGAACGGCCGCTCTGGATACCGGCCCCGGATTCAAGCATTCCGGGGTGACGTTCTTTCGCCGGTATGACGATGCGGGCGCTGAGCCTTGGCGGCAACGAGCAGACGCAAGTATGGCTGAGACTCATGGGTAATCAGGTTCTCCTTTGCCTGCGCCCGTGCGCGGTTGGTTTTCGGCGAGTTTATACGGAGGCCGCCGCGGCCGCTCTGGACGAGACCACCGGCGGGGCCAGCATTAGCCGGCACTCGACCATGCCGCCGGCGGCGGCGAGCGTGAGGGCCGTCCCCTCCTGCGACAGCAGCGAGCGCACCAGGGTGAGCCCGGTGCCGAGCGCGGTCCCGGCGGTGAAATCGAAGTCCGCCGGCAGGCTGCCCGGGTTGCGCACCGCCACGACGACGCCTTCGTCGTTGCAGGCGCAGTCGATGCGGATCGGCAGCGGCCGTCCATCGGCGGGACCGGACCGGTGCTTGATGGCGTTGGTGACGAGTTCGTTGATGACCAGGGCCACCGGCACGCTCTCCTCGTCGACGATCCGCCAGGGGCAGTTGCGGCAGGCGGGGTTGTCGGCGTTGCCGAATTCCAGCGGTGCCCGGTGGCCGAGGAAGGCGGCGATTTCCCTCAGGAGCATGAACGGGCGCACCTCGCCGCCGGCCTCCCGGCCCTGCAGGCCGTGGATGATCGAGATGGCGGAGATCTGGGCAATCGCGGCATCCAGGGTTGCGGGCGAGAGCGGCTTGCGCTTGTGCTGGTTGAGCAGGCCGGTCAGTCCCTGCAGGTGGTTCTTGATGCGGTGGTGCACCTCGCGCACCAGCATGTCGCGCTGCTCGCGGCATTGCTGCAGGCGCCGAGCCTCCGCCTGGCGCCGCTCGCTGATGTCGCGTACCACCGACATGACCGCCGGCGCGCCGTCGATGACGGTCAGCGCGGCGTTCGCCTCGACCTGCAGGGCCTGGCCGTCGAGCGCCAGGAAGTGCAGTTCCGCAGGCGGCAGGAAGGAGGCCTTGCCTGACAGGAGGGAGGCGAGGCGGGATTCGGTCTTCGGCCATTCCTCCCGGGCGACCAGGTCGTGCCAATCCCTTCCGACGAGCGCGCTGACGGAATCTGCGCGGAACAGCAGAGCCGCAGCCCGGTTGGCAAAAAGGATGATGTCGTTGCGATGCACGAAAACGGCGTCGGGCGAGAGCTCGAACAGATAGCGGTAGCGCTTCTCGCTTTCGCGCTGCCGGTTTTCCGCATGGATGCGCTCGCTGATGTCGCGGGCGGTGTAGGCCAGCGCGCCGATGTCCGGGTCGTCGAAATGATTCGTGAAGCAGGCTTCGACGGTGAGCCAGCCGCCGTCGCAGCCGGCCAGGCGGTGCACGACGGCTTGCGGCTTGCCCGGCTGTGCCAGCGCGGCGCGGCGTGCCGCCTCGACCCGCGCCACGTCGTCCGGGTGCACCCGCGCCGTGCCGACGCCGATCGCCTCGCCCATGACGGGGCGGCCTACATAGCGGTCTATCGAGGGGCTGGCATAGCGGATCACCATCCCGCGGTCGAAGAGGGCGTTGAAGTCCCAGCCCTGCTCGTGCAGCTTGCGGAAGCGGGCCTCGCTGGTGCGCAGGGTTGCGGCCGACGCTTCGGTCAGCGTCCGCGCCAGTTCGCTGCGGCTGCGCTGCTGCCAGAAGAGCATGGCCAGGCCCAGCGCCAGCGCCAGCAGCGCCGAGAGCGCGCCCGACCAGCGCGCTTCGCGCCGCACCGGCGCCAGCACCTCCTCGCGGTCGAGCTTGGCCACCACGTACCAGGGCATTCCCGGCACCTGGCCGACGGCGGTCAGCACCGGCACGCCGCGATAGTCCAGGCCTTCGCCCACGCCCAGCCCGCCGCGCGCGGCGCGGGCCGCCGGCAGGGACGGCTCGCCGATATCCCTGCGCATGAGCGAGGCGTCCGCGTGCCGCAGCGAGCTCAGATAGACAATCTCGCCGTTCGTGCGCTCGACCAGGAAGGCCTCGCCGCTGCCGCTGGGCGCCGGCCAGCCGCGCAGCAGGGGATCGAGATGCAGGCGCGAATCGAGGTGGAAGGTCAGCGCGCCGACGATGGGGGCGCCGGGCTGCCGGCTGTCGGCGACGGGCGCGGCGACGTCGAGATCGACATGAATGCGCCCGCCGTCTTCCAGATGATGGGCGCGGCTGACGCCGACCCGGCCGCTGGCGATGGCGGCCCTGGCGGCGGCCGCCGCCGCGGCGCGGCCGAAATCGCTCAGCGCGCCTGCGCCGAGGCGGACGGCGCCGCTGCGGTCGAGCAGCGTCACCGCCTTGTAGTTGTAGGCCTTGCGCACGGCCTCGAGCTGGTCTTCCACGTCTTCCGGCCAGTACGCGCCGGCGCTGCCGGGACGCGGCGCCAGGCTGTTGGCCAGCATCAGCCGGCCGGCCTGGACGGCGGCATCGCCGCGGCGCTCTTCCAGCCAGAGGCGGACGAAATCGATCTTCAGCTCGGCGATGGCCGCCAGCTCGCGGCCGCGCTCGCGCAGCACGGCCGCCTCGTAGGCGGACATGGCGGCATACCACAGCGTGCCGATGAGGAGGACAAGCAGGCCGAAGGCGAGCGTCAGCCAGGAACCGGACAGCGTGCGCAGAGACGGGGTGGACATCGCGCCAATTTACAGCGGATTCGCCAGGGGCGGGGATGCGGTGCCGCCTGCGGCGAACGGGAAGCCCGGCCAGGAGCCGCCTCGGATAAAGTCAGTCTCCGCAGGACGGCGATCGGCCCTATGGGGCAAGCGTGAAGCGGAAGGTGGCGCCGCGGTCGGGCGCGCTTTCGGCCCGGATCGTTCCGCCATGGCGCTGGACGATGCGTGCGACCGTGGCGAGGCCGATGCCGGTGCCCGGAAACTCGTCCGGCGCATGCAGCCGCTGGAAGGCGCCGAACAGCTTGTCGGCATAGGCCATGTCGAAGCCGGCGCCGTTGTCCCTGACGAAATAGACCGGCTGTCCGTTCTCCTCGCCGGCGCCGAACTCGATGCGCGAGCGCTCGCGCTTCGAGGAATATTTCCAGGCGTTGCCGAGCAGGTTCTGCAAGGCCGCCGCGAGCAGGCCGGCGTCCCCCTTGGCGGTGACGTCGGCGGCGATCTGCCACTCGACCCGGCGGCCGGGCTCGCCGGCTTCCAGCTCGCGGGCAATGCCGGCGGCCAGCGCGGAGAGATTCACCGGGCCGGTCTTCATCTCCTGGCGGGAGAGGCGGGAGAGGGCGAGCAGATCGTCGATCAGCGCGCCCATCCGTTCGGCCCCGCTGCGAACCCGGTCCAGGTAGTGCCTGCCCGTTTCGTCGAGCTGTCCGGCGCACTCCTCCTCGATCAGCCTGGAAAAGCCGTTGATCGCCCGCAGCGGTGCGCGCAGGTCGTGCGACACCGAATAGGAGAAAGCTTCCAGTTCCCGGTTGGCCGACAGCAGGGCCCCGGTGCGCTCGGCGACGCGCCTTTCCAGCTCCTCGTTGAGGTGCAGCAGGGCATGCTCGTGCTTCTTCTGGTCGGTGACGTCGCGCCCGATGACGACCAGCCCGCTGCGCCGGCCGCCTTCGCCGAACAGGGGCACCTTGATGACGTCGAAGATGCGGTTGTCCTCGTTTTCGCTCTGGAATACTTCCGTGAAGCGCGACAGGCGGCCGTTGCGCCAGGCCTGCTCGTCGCTGGCATGGCAGGCCATGTGCTCGCCGGAGCGCCCGGGCTGCAGCAGCGCCAGCTCGGCGTCGTGCCTGCCCTGCCATCTGGCGTCATCGAGGCCGAACAGCCGCTGCGCCGCCTGGTTGATCAGGCACCAGCGGTTTTCCCCGTCCTTGAGGAAGACCGGATCCGGAATCGCCTCGATCAGCGTCGTCAGGCGCGCCTCGTTCTCGCGCAGCCTGTTCTCCAGTTCGCGCCGCCGCGAAAGATCCGTGAACACCGCAGAGTAATTCGTCGTCCGGCCCTGTTCGTCGCGCACCGCGGTGATCGACAGCCACTCCGGATAGATCGTGCCGTCCTTGCGCCTGTTCCAGACATCCCCGCTCCAGTGTCCGCCGTCGGCCAGCGCCTGCCACATCGCCCGGTAGAACGCGTCGTCGTGATGGCCGGAGCGCAGCAGGCTGGGATTGCGGCCGATCGCCTCCTCCGCGCCGTAGCCGGTGATTTCGCTGAAGCGCTTGTTGACGGCCAGGATGCCGCCCTCGGCATCGGTGACGAAGATGGCCTCGCGCGCATGGTCGAAGACGCTGGCGGCCAGCTGCAGGCGGCGCCGGTCGGCCTCGAGTTCGAGGCGGTTGGCGGCCAGCGTGCCCGCCATGTCGTTGAAGGCCGTCTCCAGTTCGGCGAACTCGCCGCCGTATTCGGGCAGGCTGACCCGGCTCGCCAGGTCGCCGGCGCGCAGCCGGCGCGAGGCCGCGGCCAGCAGGCCGATCGGCCGCAGCAGATAGCGGTTGCTGCCGGTCCAGGCCAGGGCGTAGAGCAGGGCCGAGAGCAGCAGCAGGGAGAGAATGCCGCCGGCCAGGGCCCGGTTGGCCGGCGCCTGCACCAGATCCACCGGGATGCCGACGGAGACGACGCCCTCGGCGCCCGCGCCGGACTTCGTGTCGCCGCCGAGCGGCACGTCGGCGTGCACCCTGATCACCTCGTCCATCCAGGGGCTTTCGCCGAGGTGCGGCCTGCCGCCGGCGAGCGCTTCCCGGATGCCGAACAGATTGAGGCCGGAACGGCCGAGGCAGCACTCCGGCTCGGGCTGGCGGACGAGGAACACGCCGTCGTGGTCGAGGATGCGCAGCACGGCGCCGGGCGGCACCGAGGCGGCGAAGCGCCGGTTCATCGCCTCCAGGTCGAGCGAGGCGAGGACGACGCGGCGCACCTTGCCGGCGCTGATCGCCGCCGGCCGGGCGAGGACGACGGCCGGCTTGCCATGCACAGGGCCATGTTGCAGGGTGGTGGCGGCCAGTCTGCCGCCGTCGATGGCCCGGCGCACGGCGGGAATCGCCGCCAGGTCCTGCGCCCGTTCGGGCATCGTCGCGGCGCAGCGGATGCCGCCGGCGCCGTCGAGCACGGCCAGGTTCATCAGCTGCGGATGAATCCGCGTCAGGCCGGCCAGCAGTTCGCCGCAGGCGGCCGGATTGGTGCCGTCGGCAGGGGGCAGCGTGGCGAGGACTTCGAGCAGTTCGCGGGCTTCGCCGAACTGGCGTTCGTACTCGGCGGCGAAGCTGCGGGCGAAATCGAGGGCGCGTTCGCTCGCCTGCTGGCGCTCGTGGCCGAGCAGGTAAGCATACAGGCCGAGGATGGCGGCGAGGTAGATCGCAAACAGCCCGGTGAGCAGTCCCAGCAGGCGTCCGCGGACGGATGTGAACAGGCGCAGGGCCATGGCCGGCATCAGCACGGCCCGGCGGAGAAGACGGCGCCTCTTCCGGTCGGGCCGGCCGAGGGGGCGGCCGGTTCGTCCGAGACGACGCAGTCGCGTCCGGACTGCTTGGCAAGATACATGCGCCGGTCGGCGATCTCCACCAGCGATTTCCAGTCGGCCGCGCCATCGCCGATCCGCTCGGCAAGGCCGATGCTGGCGGTGACCGGCTTTCCATCCGGACGGGTGCCGAGCCTGCCCTCGCGCAGCCGGAGCAGCGCCAGGCGCGCCTGCGGCAAGCTTGCATTGGGCATCATGATGACGAACTCCTCGCCGCCCCAGCGGGCCAGGATGTCGGAGCGCCGCAGCCGCGCCGAGAGGGCGCGCACGGCGTCCACCAGGACGGCATCCCCCGCCTCGTGGCCATAGCGGTCGTTGATGCTCTTGAAATGATCCAGATCGAGGAAGGCGAGCGACAGATGCCCGTTGCCGCGCCGGGCAATGTCGAACTGCAGCTCCAGCAGTTCCTGTCCGGAAAGCCTCGAACAGGCCCCGGTGAGCGGATCGCGCGCCGCCTGGCGCACCAGCACGATGAGGAAGGCGAGCTGGCTCATGCCGGCCAGCGTCGACACGCCGGTGAGCAGGGCCAGCAGCCAGAAGGCGCCGGCGAAGGACGGCCAGTCGAACAGCGGGCCGGCAAGCAATCCCGAAACCGCCTGGGCGGTGAGAATCGGGCTGGCCAGGATCAGGCTCTCGATGGCCGTCAGGGGGAAGACCGATATGCCGGCGAGCAGCACGAAGGGCAGATAGGCGTAGCCCGCACGCAGCGCTCCCGACAGCCCGCTCAGGGCGTGGGTGGCGAGGACCGTGTGCGAGGCGACATAGAACAGGATCGGAATGGCGAACAGGATCGCCAGCGCGGCGTAGGCGCCGCGCATGCCGCGGACGCTGTCGGCCGCCTTCGGCTGCCGGCAGCGGACCGCCAGCAGGCCGAAGGCGACGCTGGCGGCCAGCCGCATGCCGGCCAGGGTCAGCCACAGCGGATAGGGGAAGAGAAAGAAATCGACGAGGCTCCACAGCGGCGTCAGCATGGCGAACAGGAAGGCGAACAGGCGGACGCGATTGACGACCATCGTCGTGCGCCGCAGGCCGAGCGGCTGAAAATGGCCTCGCGGCGATGTCAGCGAGACGAGATCGCCCGCATGAAGATCGTCGGGCATGAGGCCCGGCAGCTGGCGCATGAGTTTTTCGGCAATGTGCCTCATGGCTGCCTCATGCGTGGCTGCCGAAATGCCCGACCGCCTCGCGCAGTTGAGCGGCGGTCTTGCGCATTTCTTCCGCTGTCGTGCCGACCCTGGCCACGGCGACGGTGTTCCGCTCGATCAGGTTCGACATGCGTTCGGCATTGCGCGCGACATCGGCCGTCGCCAGCGACTGCTCGTGTGCGGCATGCGCGATGCGGCCGGACAGCCCGGTCACCTGTTCGCTCAGCGCGGTGATCTTGCGCAGGCTCTCGTGGGTTTCCTCGATCAGGCCGCGCCCCTGGCCGACGCGCTGCACGGCCGTCTCCATGGCCTCCATCACGGACTGCATCGCCAGGCGGATGTCCGCCACCATGCGGTCGATGTCCCCGGTGCTGCTGGCGGTGCGCTCGGCGAGCTTCCTGACTTCGTCCGCCACGACGGCGAAGCCGCGCCCCTGCTCGCCGGCGCGGGCGGCCTCGATCGCTGCGTTGAGGGCCAGGAGGTTGGTCTGGTCGGCAATGTCCTTGATGACCCGCGTCACCACACCGATGCCGCCGATGGACTGGCTCAGCCGGTCGATCTGCTGTCCGGATTCCTGGACGGCGGCGGCGACCTGGTCGTTGGCCTCGATGCTGCGCGCCATGCGCTGGTTTCCTTCGTTGACCACCTGAAGGGTCGCCTTCGCCGCCTCTGCGGCGTCGGCGGCGGTCTGCGCGACCTCGCTCACCGAGGCCGAGACTTCTTCCATCGCGGCGCTGACCTCGACTACCCGCTCTGCCTGGTCGCGCGAATGTCCGGCTGTCTCCTGCACCTCCCGGTCGAGCTGTGTGCACCGCATATCGACCGCCCCGGCGCTGGCGCGAATCTCGTCGATCATGACGCGCATGTGGGCCTGGGCCGTCGCCAGGCCGGAAAGGACGAGGCCGACCTCGTCCGGTCCGTCCACCGGAATTTCATTGCCCAGGTCGCCCTGTGCGATGCGGTCGAAGCAGGCGATGGCCCGATCCAGCGGCCGGCTCACCGTGATGGCCATGAAGACGGCGCTGACCGTTGCCAGCGCGAGGCTGCCGGCGCCGATCAGGAGCGCCAGGCCGCCCGAGCCGGCCAGGCCGGCCAGGCCGGCGCCGGCGGCCGCCGCCGCCATGACGGCGACGAACAGGCCATAGCGCACGTTGAAGGAGGCGGGGGGCAGCAGCTCGGCCAGGCGGAATCGCTTCGGGCGGGCGCGCTTTTCCGTGACGTCGAGATGGAGCGTCGCGGCGTCCGCCTTCTCGCGGCTGTCGGCCTCGGTCTGCACCGACATGAAGCCGACCGTCCTGTCGTTCTTGCGCACCGGCACAATCAGGGTGCGCGCCCAGTAGTGCTCTCCGCCCCGGCAGCTGCAGCGGACGATGCCCCGCCAGGGCTTGCCTGCGCAGATCGTTGCCCACAGATCGTCGAACACCTCGGGCGGCATCGCTGGATGGTGGAGGGCGTCGAGTCGGCGGCCGAGGACCTCCTCCGGCGCGAATCCGCTCGTTTCGACGAAGGCGGCGTTGACATGGGTAAGCGCGCCGTTCATGTCCGTTTTCAGGACGATCGTCTTGCCTGCAGGGAAAGGGCGCTCGATAGTCGTCTGGGACAGAGAGGCATTCATGCAATACTCCTGTTGTCGATTCCGGATGTGGAGGGGAGGACGTTGTTCGATCCGGCCAGATCGAGTTCCGCGCCGGGCAGCGGCTGGCCGAAGTAAAAGCCCTGGATTTCGTCGCAGCCGGCCTCGCGCAGGAATGCCAATTCCTCTGCGGTCTCGACGCCCTCGGCCAGCACGCTCAGGCCGAGCGCCCCGGCCAGCCCGATGATGGCTTTCACGATGGCCGCATCGTTTGCGTCGCGCAGCATGCCGGCGACGAACTGGCGGTCGATCTTCAACTTGTCGACGGGATAGCGCCGCAGGTAGGTGAGCGAGCAGTAGCCGGTGCCGAAGTCGTCGATCGACAGCCTGACGCCGAGTTCGCGCAGGCGGCCGAGGATGTCGGCACTGTTCTCGACGGATTCCATGGCCAGACTCTCGGTCAATTCGAGCTCGAGCGCCGCCGCCGGCAGGCCGCTTTCGGCGAGCGCGCTGGCGACCTTGTCCACCAGCATCCCGTCCCGCAACTGCCGCGCCGAGAGGTTGACTGCGACGACCAGTCCGGCATGGCCGGCATCGTGCCAGGCGCGGCCCTGGCGGCAGGCCTGCCGCAGCACCCAGGCGCCGATGGGCACGATCAGGCCGTTTTCCTCGGCGAGCGGTATGAATTGTCCCGGCGCGATCAGCCCATGGCCGGGTTTGCGCCAGCGCAGCAGTCCCTCGACTCCCGTCACGCGTCCGCTCTCCAGGCTGACCTGGGGCTGGTAGAACAGCTCCAGTTCGCCGCGCTCGAGGGCGTAACGCAGCTCGCTCTCGCGCTCCAGGCGCTGGCGCAGCTCCGCGTTGTATTCGGGAACGTAGAACCGGCAGGCATTGCCGCCCTGCCGCTTGGCCTTGTTGAGGGCTGCATCGGCCTGCCGCAGCAGCACGTCGCCGTCGATGCCGTCGTCGGGGAACAGGCTGAGACCGATGCTGACGGTGACGGGAAGCCGCAGACCGGCGATCGACACGGGTTCGTCCAGCGATTGCCGGATTTTCTCGGCGACCAGGGACGCATCGTCGCATCCGGCAATGTCGCGCAGGAGCATGGCGTATTCGTCGCCCCCCATGCGGGCAAGAAGATCGCCGGCCCGCACGTTGCCGCGCAGGCGCTGCGCCACGGCATCCAGCAGCAGGTCGCCATCCGCATTGCCGAGCGTGTCGTTGATCTGATTGAAGCGGTCGATGTCCAGCAGCAGCAGGGCATGCCGCCTGCCGCCGGCCAGCACCTGGTCAAGACGCTGGCGGAACCGCTCGCGATTGAGCAGGCCGGTGAGGGAATCGTGCCGGGATAGATGGTCGAGACGGTTTTCGGCCTCCTTCTGACGGCTGATGTCGATGAAGATGCCGATGTAGTGGCTGATGCTCTCGGCATCGCGCACCGCGGAGACCGACAGGATCTGCGGATACACTTCGCCGTTTTTGCGCCGGTTCCAGATCTCGCCCTGCCAGCGCCCGTCCTGCTCGAGGGCCGCCCACATGCCGCGGTAGAATTCGTCGCCGTGGCGGCCGGATTTGAGCAGTCCGGGCGTCGCGCCGACCAGTTCGCGCTTGTCGTAGCCGGTGACGCGAGTCACCGCTTCGTTAACGGCGAGAATGCGCCCGGACGGGTCGGTGATGACGACGCCTTCCATAACATACTCGAACACGAGCGCCGCCAGCCGCAGATGACCGTTTTCGCGCTCCATCCGGACATTCCTGGACTGCGCGGCGAAGGCGCGGTCGATCATGCGCACCGCCCCCTGCAGAAGGACGCGCCCTCCTTCCGTCGGCAGGCCGCATGCCGGGCTGAGCGTGCCGAGCAGCAGGCCGCCCTGGCCGGGGACGCGCAGGCGGTGCGCGACCAGCTCGCCGGCCTTTAGCAAGGTGAATACCGTCGCCCAGCCGCTGCCGAGCGCGTCGGCCTGGCTTGCGGAAAACCGGGCGCCCTCGGCCGGCACGTCCGCATTCCATTCGAAGACCAGCTTTTCGAGCAGGGACGCCCTGGGGCCTGCCGCACTGCGTACCGCCAGCGGCAGGCCCGACGCGATCTCGCCGATGAAAACCGTTACGCCGGGCAGCAGGGTGCTCAGCCGCCGGCAGACCATCTCCAGCATCGTGTCCGGCTGCATTTCACCCTCATGCAGGATGTCATGCAGCTCGATGAGCGTGCCGGCCAGGCTGTCCTCCCTGTCGCGCCCGGAGGAAGGGCCCCATGACGCGGCCACGGGCGCCAGCTTGCAACGATTCATGCGGGCGAATCCGGCTGGGTGGGCTGCAGGATTTGTCCTTCGAACAGGTTCAGTATGGGCTGGGAGTGCCCGACAAAGCGCAGCCGGCCATTGGCCACCCGCTTGGCCAACAGCATCAGTTCGAGGCCGGAATTGTCCATTTCGCTCACGCCGGAGAGATCCACCTCGACTTCCGGGCAGTGCAGGGCAAACGGCAGGATTTCCTCCTGCAACTCGCCGATCGAGCCGGAGACGATGGCGCCCTCGAAATGTAAGCGGCAGCGGCCGCTGGTCATGTTTATGCTGCATGTGAAAGACATCGTTCCCATCCCCCGATCAAACGGTTGCCCTTGACGGTAGCCGGTGTTATGACGCACTGCACAATTCAAGTGGATTGTCGGCAAGATCGGCACTTCGGCATATCCGGTTTGACCCGGCGGGGTATCCGGGATAACCCGGGAGTCGCTTACGCCTCGTCGGCGAGGCGCAGGGTGAAGCGGAATGTGGTTCCGGCTGCGGGATTGGGGGTGGCCCACAGGCGGCCGCCGTGCGCTTCGACGATCGAGCGGCTGATGGCCAGGCCCAGGCCCATGCCGTTGGCCTTGGTGGTGTAGAACGGCGTAAAGATGTCCATCGCAACGCGGTCCGGCAGGCCGTGGCCGGTGTCGGAGACGCTGATCTCGATTTCGCCCGCTTCGCCCGCCCGGGCGGCAACCTGCAGCCAGCGCTCTCCTTCGACCCCCTGCATGGCTTCCATGGCGTTCTTGATCAGGTTCAGCAGCACCTGCTCGATCTGCAGCCGGTCCGCCAGCACCGGGGGCAGGCCCTCTGCCACGGCCAGCTCGATCATCACTTCCGAGATGCGCGCCTCGATCTCGGCGAGGGCGGCCGTTTCCCGGATCAGCGTGCCGATGGCCGTGGGCAGGCGCTCCGTTTCGCGCTTGCGCACGAAGTCGCGGATGCGCCAGACGATTTCGCCCGCGCGCAGGGCCTGGACGCGGATCTTCTCGACGATGTCGCGCAGCGGCGCCGGCTCCTGCCGCGGGCCGGCCATGCGCCGCAGGCAGACTCCGGCATAGTTGGCGATCGCCGTGAGCGGCTGGTTCAGCTCGTGCGACAGCGTCGACGCCATTTCGCCGATCACCATCAGCCGGCCGCTGTGGATGAGCTGCTCCTGGCGCTGGCGCTCCCGTTCCTCGCGCCGCTTGTGTTCCGAGATGTCGCGCTGGGTGCCGATGATGCGCAGGGGCAGGCCGGTTTCGTCGCGCTCCATGACGCGGCCGTTGGCCGCCGTCCAGAGATAGCCGCCGTCGCGGGCGCGCATGCGGTACTCGGCATAGTAGCGGGGCAGGGCGCCGGACAGATGCAGCTGCATGGCGCGGCGGATCTCGGCGCGGTCGTCCGGATGCACCAGCGACTCCCAGGTTTCCATGCTGGAGACGAGCTCGTCCTCGCCGTAGCCGAGCAGGGCTTTCCACTGGCGCGAGAAGAACACGCTGCCGTCGTGTGCGTTCCACTCCCACAGGCCGTCGCCGTGCCCTTCCAGGGCGAACTGCCAGCGTGCCTCGCTGGCGCGTTGCGCGGCCTCGGCGCGGCGCTGCTCGGTGACGTCGCGCGCCACCGTCAGCACCGCCGGTCGGCCGTCGATGATGACGCGCGCGCCGACCACCTCGACCTGGATGTCCGCGCCTTCCACCGTGTTCCAGCGAAAGGTCGTCAGCGGCACTTGCAGCAGGCCGTCCTCGACTTCGAGTGCGCATCTGCGCCGGTCGGCGATTTCGCGATCGGCGGCGTCCACGAAGTCGAGAATGCTGCGGCCGATCAGGTCGCCTGGGCTGGGCGCGCGGAAGAGCTGCAGTGCCGCCCGGTTCGCCAGCAGGATGCGGCGTTCGCGGTGCAGAATCACCGCATCGGGCGCCAGCTCGAACAGCGCGCGGTAGAGCGCTTCCTGCTCGCGCAGCGCCGCCTCGGCCTCCTTCTGCGCGGTGATGTCGGTGATCGAGCCGGCGAAGCGGTAGGCCTTGCCGGCCGCGTCCAGGAGAACCTGGCCGCGGCCGTGGAACCAGGGGTAGCTGCCGTCGCGCCGGCTCAGGCGATAGACGTGGTCGAAGGGCGCGCCGCTGGCGAGGGAGGCGTCCTGCGCGGCGATGGCATGCGCGCGGTCGTTCGGGTGCAGGGCGGTCTTGAAATGGAAGCGTTCGCGGAACTCCGCCTCGTCCTCGTAGCCCAGGGTGGCGCGGAAGCGGTTCGAGAAGAACACCCGGTTGCTGCGCAGGTCCCAGTCCCAGATGCCGTCGGCGGTGATGTCCACCACCAGCGCCAGGCGCTGTTCGCTTTCGCGCAGCGCGCGCTGCTGGGCGTCGAGCTGGTCGAGCATGCGGTTGAACTGGCCGGCCAGGGCCGCCACTTCCTGCGCGCCCTCCACCCTGGCCCGGGTTGCCGCCTCACCCGAGGCCACGGCCCCGGCCGCGGCGGCGAGGCGCTCGATCGGCGCCCCGATGCGCCGGCTGATGACCAGCGCCAGCAGCATGGCGAAGGCCAGCACGGCGATGCTGAAGGCGCCCTGGCCGAGCAGTTGCGCGCGGATTTCCTGCGCCACGGGCTCGGCGGGGATGCCGGCAAAGGCGATCCAGCCGGTGCCGGCGACCGGCACGAAGCCGTAGTAGCGCTCGATGCCGTCCGGCCCGGGCGCGCGTCCGCTGCCGCTGCCCTGACGCAGCGACGCGAGACTGGACTGGCTTTCCAGGGAACGGCCGACCCAGGCCTCCGTATCGATCGAGCGCGTGACGAAGATTCCGTTCCGGTCGAGCAGGGCGACCACGGCATCGGCGGGAATGGCGCTGGAGGCGACGATGGGGTAGAAGCGCACGGCGTCGATGGGCATGCCGACCACGCCCACCACATGCCCGTCGCGCAGCACCGGATAGTTGAGGGGCACCACCGGCCTGCCGCTGATCGGTCCGCGTTCCAGCTGGGCGATGACCGGGCCGCGCCGCTGCACCGTGTCGACCACGGTGCCGTTGCCGAGCAGCGGGGCGGCGATGCCGGCCGGCGGCGGGCGGGAGGAGCAGAGCAGGCGCCCGTCGGGATCGACCAGCACCAGGTTGGCGTAGCGCGCGTCGCGCTCGTGGAAGCCCTTGAAGAACGGATCGCACTGTGCGCCGCCGCGCATCGCCACGACCGCCTCGCGGTGGGCAATCTGCGCCAGCAGGGTTTCGCTTTCGCGCAGGAAGCGTTCCGTGTCGGCGCCGGTGATCTGCGCCAGCCGCCGCGCTTCCTCCAGCGCGGCCCGCTCCATTTCGGCGCCCATGTTGTGGAAGTGATAGCCCTGCCCGACCAGCACGGGCAGCGTCACCGCGGCGATCAGGGCATACAGCTGGTGGCTGATCGAGCGCAGGCGGCGCCCTTCGGGCGGGAAGGCCATGCGAATCAGGTACGCTCCGCCTCGACCGCCATGCGCACCAGGTCGGCGAAGCTGCAGGCGTGCATCTTCTTCATGATGCTGGCGCGGTGGTCTTCGACGGTCTTGATGCTGATGCCGAGCGCGTCGGCGATGGTCTTGTTCATCTGGCCCTTGACGGCGAGCTGCATCACCTCGCGCTCGCGCGGCGTGAGCAGGGACAGGCGCGCCATCAGGGTGGCGCGCTCGTTGGCCTCGCGGCGCATGACGCCGTAGTGGTTGAGCGCCTGCTGCACGCGATCGAGCAGCACCTGGTCGCCAAAGGGTTTCTGCAGAAAGTCGATGGCGCCGCCGCGGATGGCCTGCACCGCCACCGGCACGTCGCCATGGCCGGTGATGAAGAGGATCGGCGCGATCCAGCCCGAGGCGTTCAGGCGCGACTGCAGCTCGAGGCCGCTCATGCCGGGCATGCGCACGTCGAGCACCAGGCAGGCGCACTCGCGGTGGCAGGGGTCGTCGAGAAACAGGCGGGCGGAAGGGTAGGGGCGCACGCGCACGCCGAGGGTTTCGATGAGCAGGCACAGCGAGGCGCTGACCGCGGCGTCGTCGTCGACGACGCAGACCAGTTCGGGCTGTCCGAGTTCGTTGATCCGCTGCATTTTCCGGGCAGAAGCAGTTTTTGCAGGCAGGAATTGTATCGGCGGTGGCGCCGGGTGCTTGAGCGAGGCGGACGGTTTCTTTGAAAAAATTGACCGATGTCAAGACCCTGCGTGCGGCAGGGGGCGCAGGGCGGCGGCACCGATTTCGGCTAAAATGCCAGTCCTTTGACGTGTTGCGACATACGGGAGTGGGCAAGTGCAGCTTGCGTGTCTGGATCTGGAAGGTGTGCTGGTACCCGAAATCTGGATCGAGTTTTCGAAAAGAACCGGCATTCCCGAACTCTCCCGCACGACCCGCGACGAGCCGGACTACGACAGGCTGATGCAGGGGCGCCTGGCCATCCTGGCGCAGCACAAGCTCGGCCTGCCGGACATCCAGAGGGTGATTGCAGAAATGGGCCCGCTGCCCGGCGCGCGGGAGTGCCTCGACGGCCTGCGCGAGCGCTTCCAGGTGGTGATCCTCTCGGACACCTTCTACGAGTTCGCCATGCCGCTGATGCGCCAGCTCGGCTACCCGACGCTGTTCTGCCACAAGCTGGTCGTGGACGCGTCGGGCTTCGTGCGCGACTATGTCCTGCGCATGCCGGAGCAGAAGCGCGAATCGGTGAAGGCCTTCAAGGCGATCAACTTCAAGACCATCGCCGCCGGCGACTCCTACAATGACACCGCCATGCTGGCCGAGGCCCATGCCGGCATCCTCTTCCGCCCGCCGCAGAACGTCATCGACGAATTCCCGCAGTATCCCGTCACGCGCACCTACGAAGAACTGGCCGCCGCTTTCGAGGCTGCAAGCCGCCGCATCTGACGCTTGAGGCGCCGCCCTTTCGGTGGCAGGATGCGAACAGGGATTCGTGTCCGGGGAGGTCGCCATGGCGGAGAAGAAGACACCGAACAAGCTGCTGCCGATTGCCGCAGGGGCCGTGTTGCTGGCGGCCGGCGGCTGGTATGCCTGGCGGCAATTCATGGAGGAACCGCCGCTTCCGCCGCCGCCGCCCAGGGCCGTCCAGCCGGCTGCCGCCCCGGCTGCGAACCCGGACAAGGTGATCGGAGAATTGCTGACGGTTTCCGGCCTGGACCATCTGTTCGCTCGCCTGCCAGAACAAATGCTGGCCGGCGTGCGTCAGGCCGGACAACAGGGCAAGCGCGGCAGCCTGGCCCCGGCCGACCTTGCCGAACTGGAGCGTCTGGCGAAGGAATCGTTCTCCGAGCAGGCTTTCCGCCGCGGCGTGGAGAATGGCCTCAGGAAACAGTTCGAGGCGAAGCGCTACCTCGAATTCACCGCCGACAGCTCCACCCCGCTGGCAATGCGCATGAACGAGCTGGAGAAGCGGGAGCCGAAGCCGGAAGAACTGGCGGCGTTCGTGGCGGGCCTGTCGGCGAAGCCGCTTTCGCAGGAGCGCGTGAAGCTGATCGAGCGCATCGACGCCGCCGGCCGCGTCAGCGAGCTCGCCACCGAGGCCATGTTCGCCAGCGTGAGGGGAATGGCGCGCGGCATCGCCGGATCGGATGCGAAGCAGCTTGCCGACGCGGACAGGGCGATAGAGCAGCAGCGCGCCGCGGCAGGCGCCAATATCCGCAACGCCGTGCGCCTCACTCTCGCGCACGCCTACCGCGAGGTGAGCGACGCCGACCTGGCCGAATATGTCCGCCTGCACGAGAAGGACAGCACGCAGTTCGTGCTGGGCCTGGTGTTCGATGCGCTGATCGGGGAAATCCGCAGCGGCGCCGAGCGTTTCGGCGCAGGGCTGGAAAATATGGCCAGGAACAGGCATGCCGCGCAGGCGAAGCCCGCCGCCCGCTCGCGTGCGAACGAGGATGCGCGCGAATGCCTGCGCTTCGAGGAAAACCTCAGGGTGATGGGTTGCGCCGAGCGGTATCGCTGAGGGGGCTGTCGCAGAGGCCGTCCAGCGGCTGCGGCGTGTCGATGCCGAAGCCCTGGGCGTAGTCTACGTCGAGGGCCTGCAGTCCCTGCCAGATCGCCTCGCTTTCGACCAGTTCGGCGATGGTCTGAATGCCGAGGGCGCGGCAGACGCGGGCAATCGCCTTCAGCTTGGCCAGCGCCACGGCATCGTGCAGGAAGTTGAGCACGACGCTGCTGTCGATCTTGACGAAATCCACCGGCATCGACTTGAGCAGGTCGAGCGATATCCGGTTCCGGCCGAATCCCGCCAGGGCGACGCGGCAACCGAAGCCGCGCAGGGCGCCGACCGTCCCGGCGGCGCCTGCGCGATCATGCAGGATGTCGGCCTCGTAGATCTCGAAGCACAGCACTTCCGGCGCGACGCCGCAGCGCTGGCTCTCCTGCCTGACGTAAGCCGGAAAGCCAGTGTCGGCCAGCGTGGCGCCGGAGAGATTGATGGTGAACATTGCCGGTTTCCAGCCGGCTTGCCCGGCGGCGCGGTGCTGCACCCAGGCGAGCAGGTGGCCGGTCACCCAGCGGTCGATCTCGGGCAGCAGGCCGAACTGCTCGGCGATGGGCAGGAAGGCGCCGGGGGGAAGCAGTTTCTTCTCCTCTTCCCTGAGACGGATCAGCACCTCGTGGCAGGTCGGCCGGCCAGGGTCGGATACCGGGACGATGGGCTGGCAATACAGGACGAACTCGTCATCCTTCAATGCCGCCATCAGGCGGGCGCCGGCGTCCTGCCAGTCGGTGAGTTCCTCTGCCATGGTTTCGGCATAAAGACTGCGCTCGGCCTGGGGTTGGGCGGTTGCCGCCAAGGCTCTTTCGGCGGCCAGGCTTTCGAGCCGGTCGAGCGCGGCAGCCAGTTTCCCTTCGCTATGACGCCGCACCGCCTGTTCCTGCACCAGGCGTTCGCGGCACTTGGCCAACTGCGCCGTGCGTCGCGCCAGGCGCCATTCGATGCCGGCAGCCCGGCTCACCATTGACAGCACGGCCGCCGTCAGGATGCCGGACAGGAAGACGATCCATTCCCAGGACAGTCCGGTGAAGTAAATCGCGCCGAGCAGGGCTGCGATGAGCAGCACCACGGCGATCGCGACTGCAAACGGCCCGAGGCTCCTGGCGAGCTTGCGCAGCGCCACTTCGCTCTTCCTTCGGTGTGAGGATGCGGTCTATTGTGCCACGGGCTGCGGCGGCCATCCTGCCGCCGTATCGCGGAGACTGACTTTCCCGATTCGAAAACACGGAAGCCGCGCAGCGGCCGAACAGCCGTCGCCCCTTTCCCCGGAAAGGGGGCGGTGGAAAGGCCGCTACTTCCTGGCGATGTCTTCCAGCCTGGTCGCCTTGATGAGCTGCCCGTCGAGGCCGGCTTCCTTGGCGCTGCCGCCGTAGGCGACGGTCATCAGCTGGCTGTAGTACAGCACCGGCATGTTGAATTTCGTGCCCTGCTTCTTGTTGATCTCGCTCTGGTAGATCTCGACGTTGGCCTGGCACAGCGGGCAGGGCGTGACGATCATTTCGGCGCCGTGGTCGTAGGCCGATTCGACGATGTCGCGGATCTGCTTCTGCGACTTCTCCGGCTCGGAGAAGGCCAGCGCGCCGCCGCAGCAGGTGACCTTCTGGTCGTAGGGAACGGCCTCGCCGCCGACGGCCTCGACCAGCTTGTCGAGGTACACCGGGTTCTCGAAGGATTCGCCGGCGATGCCGAAGGGGCGGTTGGTCTGACAGCCGACGTAGCCGGCGAACTTGAGGCCCTCCAGCGGCTTCACCACCGGCTGCTTGAGCGCGTCGTAGCCGAGGTCCTCGATCAGCACTTCCACCATATGGCGGATCGGCGTGGTGCCCTGGTATTGCAGGCCGGCGGCGGCCAGCGCCTCGTTGGTCTCCTTGAGCAGCACCTCGCTGTGGTCGAGGCGCTCCTTCACCTCGCGCTGCGCCAGCCAGCAGGCGGCGCAGGTGGCGACCATCTGCTTGCCCGGCATGTGCGTCTCGGCCAGGGCGAAGTTGCGCGCCGAGAGCGCCAGGCGCGGCAGTTCGCCGCCCTCGGCGTAGCCGATCGAGGCGCCGCAGCAGTTCCAGTCGGGGATCTCGGTGAGGCTGACGTCGAGCTTGTCGCACATGGCGTTGACCGACGTCAGATAGTTCGAGGCCGAGGCCTTGGACTGCGAGGAGCAGCCGGGGTAGAACGCGTATTCCTTCTTTGCCATCTTGCTATCTCCGTTACGCGCAATCGTCATTCCCGCGCAAGCGGGAATCCATGGGCTTGGGCGCGGACTTCTGGATTCCCGCCTCCGCGGGAATGACGCGGTTGCCTAGTCTCATCTGCCGGCGAAGCCCTTCTTGCGGTCTTCGATCTCGCGCGCCTTGGCGATCATGGCCTTGAAGCCGGCCTGGTCCTTGACGGCGTGGCCGCCGAGGATTTCCATCGGGTTGAGGCGCTTGGCCTTCATCAGGCCGAGGCCGGCCGCCTGCATGTTGAGGGCGTTCTTGATGCCCTGCACGAAGCCGTCCTTGAAGTAGAGGGCGAGCGAGAAGGTCAGCTCGTTCACGCGGCCTTTCTTGATCAGGTTGTTCCAGAACAGGGTGGCCGTCTCGCGCGTCGGCTGGCCCTTCGGCGCCAGGCCCAGGCGGTGCGCGTAGTTGGCGAGGCCGTGCATGATGTGGGTGATGGGCAGCTTCCTCGGGCAGCGCACGATGCAGTTGTAGCAGGAGGTGCACATCCACATCGAGTCCGAGGCGAGCACTTCCTCGCGCTTGCCGGCGCGGATCATCATGAACAGCTCCTGCGGCGGATGCGCCCAGGCATTGCCCAGCGGGCAGGAGCCGGCGCAGACGCCGCACTGCATGCACATGCGCACCCAGTGGCCTTCCTCGACGTTGGCCTCGACTTCCCTGAGGAAGCTGTTCTTGTACTTCGCGATGGCGGTTTGGTTCGCGGTGGTCATGGTCGTGCGCTCCTCAGCCGAAGCCCTTCATGGGGGACAGACCTATTTCTTTTATCTGATCGACGTACTCGTTGATCAATTTCGCCACGCGGGCGTTGTCGGTGATGGCCACCTCCAGCGTCTGCACGCGCTCGGTCTCGAGGCCGAGCTGCTTCAGCGTGTCGTCGATCTTGCTCATGCGGTAGAAGGCCATCTCCGAGCCCTTGACGAAGTGGCACTGGTAGTCATCGCCCTTCTTGCAGCCCATCATCATCACGCCGTCGTAGCCGGAGTTGAGCGCGTCGGTGATCCAGATGGTGTTCACCGAGCCGAGGCAGCGCACCGGAATCGCCCGCACGAAGGCGGAGTAGGAGAGGCGCTGGATGCCGGCCATGTCGAGGGCCGGGTAGGCGTCGTTCTCGCAGGCGAGGATGAGGATGCGCGGCTTCTCCTCGAACTCGTCGGGGATGTTGACCGCCTTGATCTGCATGCCGACGGTGTCGCAGGAATAGTTCTCGAAGGAGATGACGCGCACCGGGCAGGCGCCCATGCAGGTGCCGCAGCGGCGGCAGCGCTCCTCGTTGAACTTCGGGAAGCGCTTCTCGTCCTCGTCGATGGCGCCGAAGGGGCACTCCACCGTGCAGCGCTTGCACTGGGTGCAGCCCTCGAGGCGCGCACTGGGGAAGGAGAGGTCCCAGGCGCGCGGATGGGCGGCACGGCCGCGGGCGGCGTTTTCCACCGCCTGGATCGCCTTCAGCGCGGCGCCGGTGGCGTCTTCGGTGGCCTGCAGCATGTCCATCGGCCGGCGCGTCGGTCCCGCGGCGTAGATGCCGGTGCGGCGCGTCTCGTAGGGGAAGCAAATGAAGTGCGAGTCGGCGAAGCCGTACTTGAACTGCGGCATGTCCGGGCCCTGGCGGTAGTCCAGGTTGAGCACGGAGATCTTCTGCAGTTCGCCCTTCTTGATCTTCGCCGCCTCGTCGCCGCTCTCGGCGGCGGTGACGGTGGCGGTCCACTCGTCGAGGTTCACGCCGGCGTTGGGCACCTGGCCGGTGGCCAGCACGACGAGGTCGGCGTCGATGCTCGTCTCTTCGTTGAGGATGAGGTCCTTGAAATCGACCTTGCATCCGTCTCCGCCCGTCACCTTGCCGGCCTTGCCCTTGGTGAAGACGACGCCCTTGTCCTGGGCGCTGCGGTAGAAGTCCTCGCCCATGCCCGGCACGCGCAGGTCCTGGTACATGACCACGGTGTCGACCTCGGGATTGGCGTCCTTGAAGTAGGTCGCCTGCTTGATACTGGTGGCGCAGCAGTGGCCGGAGCAATAGGCCAGATGCTGGCCGGTGGTGTCGCGCTGGCCGGCGCACTGCACGAAGACGACGGATTTGACTTCCTTGCCGTCGGCGCGCCTGATCGGCCCGCCGTCGGCGGCTTTCGCCAGCGCTTCCAGTCCGGCCTGGTCGACGACATTGGGCTGGCCGCCGCCGAGTTCCGGCAGTTTGGCGATGTCGTAGGGCGCGAAGCCGGTGGCCTGGACGATGGCGCCGCAGAGTTCCTCTGCCACGCTGCCCGATTCCTGGGCGATCTTCACGGCGAAGCGTCCGGGCGCGCCGGCCGTCTCGGTCACGGTGGAATTCAGGTGCACCTTGATCTTCGCGTGGGCGGAGACCTTTGCCGCCAGTTCCGCCGCGCCGGTCGGCTGCGCATCCTTGTAGGGCGCGGCGAAGGGCACGCGCTTCCACAGCTTGTCGGCGAAGCCGCCCAGCGCCCCGGACTTCTCGACCAGCACGACATCGTAGCCGGCCTCGGCCGCGGCCAGCGCCGCCGTCATGCCGGACATGCCGCCGCCGACGACAAGGATGCGCTTGATCGAGGCTTCCTTCACGTTTCCGGCCGGCACTTTCATCTTCTTGACTTCGGCGCAGCCCATGCGGACGTAGTCCTCGGCCATTTCCTGGCGCACCTCGTCGTGCTCGGCGCCCTCGGCGACGACCCAGATGACGCCCTCGCGCAGGTTGGCGCGCGAGACGGCGGCGGTGGGGAAGCTGAAGGCCTCGGCCTTGGCGCGGCGCGAGCAGGCGGCGATGCACAGGTGCGTCACGCCGTCGTTGGCGATGTCGTCCTTGATCATCTGCACGCCTTCGGCATTGCAGAGGAAGGCGTGGTTCTTCACCACCGCCATCTTGCCCTCCTTCTGGGCGATCTTTTCCAGTGCGCCGACATCGAGCCTGTCGCCGATGCCGCAGCCGGAGCAGATGTAGGCGGCGTATTTGGGGGTGGCGGGGGCGGCAGGTGTGTTCATTACGCG
Organism: uncultured Rhodocyclaceae bacterium; assembly: GCA_964475635.1. Lineage (GTDB taxonomy): Bacteria > Pseudomonadota > Gammaproteobacteria > Burkholderiales > Rhodocyclaceae > Desulfobacillus. Next base: position 124,040 of record CAYYXS010000001.1, on the reverse strand, counting down.
GCCTCCGTGGATGCAGTCTTGTGGATCACTTGAATGGCCTTCAGGCTGGCCGCCGTGGCGCTCTGCACCGAGCGGTTGACGTCGAGCGGGCTGGCCGCGCTGCCGGCGCCGAACATGCCGCCGCTCTTCGATCCTTCGATGAAGTTCGAGGAATCGAGAATGATGTCGTCCGGCAGCTTCACGCCGGTGACCTCCGGCTCCATGCCGACGGCCAGCACGACGAGATCGTGCTCGGTGGCGTAGCGGTGGTAGCCCTCGGTGTCGACGCCGTGCAGCACCGGGTTGCCGTTGGCCTCGTTCAGCGCGATGCGCGCCACCTTCGACTTGACGAACGCGACCGTCGGGTCGTTCTGCACGCTCTGGTAGAAGTCCTCGAAGCGGTCGATGGCGCGGATATCGATGTAGTAGATCGTCGATTTGCCCTCTTCGCCGCAGGCCTCGCGCACATAGTGGGTCTGCTTGAGCGAAGCCATGCAGCAGATGCGCGAGCAGTGACGCAGGTGGTTCTCGTCGCGCGAGCCGGCGCACTGGATGAAGGCGACGTTCTTCGCCTCTTTCCCGTCGGCGCGCAGCAGCTTGCCGCCGGTGGGGCCGTGCGGGTCGGCCATGCGCTCGAATTCCAGACTGGTGACGACATTGGGGATGCGGCCGTAGCCGTAGGGCTGGATCTTCGCCGCGTCGTAGGGCCGCCAGCCGGTGGCCCAGACCACGCTGCCGACCTTCAGCTCGACGGTCTCTTCCTGCATGCCGAGGTCGACCGCGTTCACCTTGCAGGCGGCCTTGGCCTTCTCGCCCTCGGGCGTGCCGACGATGGAGGGATCGATCACGTAGCGCTGCGGATAGGCCATGCCGTGCGGCAGGTAGGCCGCCTTGATTTTGTCCAGGCCGTAGTTGGCCGGGTTGGGGATCTCTGCCGACACCGCGCTGCCGCAGTCGCCGCAGGCGGTGCAGGCCTCGGTGACGTAGCGCGGTCTGACCTTCAGCGTGACGGTGTAGTCGCCGCGCGAGCCGCTGACTGCGGCCACCTCGGTCATGGTCATCACGCGCAGATTGGGATTGCCCTTGAGGCGCTTCAGGTTGATCTCCAGCCCGCAGGTGGGGTGGCACATCTTGGGGAAGTAGCGGTAGAGCAGCGCCGTGCGCCCGCCGAGGGTGGGCAGCTTCTCGGCGAGGATGACCTGCTTGCCGCACTCGGCGGCTTCGAGCGCCGCCGTCATGCCGGAGATGCCGCCGCCGACGACGAGGATCGTCTGGCTGGTAGCGATGGATGCTGACATCGGGCCTCCCGGGAACTGAATTCCTGTTGAAGAACAGTAGCGGATTCTAATCAACAACGTCCGGGCACTCGGCTGAATTTCCCTATCGCGGGATTGAAACGCTCAATCCCGATTTCCGGGGAAGCTTGACGCAGGTCAAACCACTCGGTTTGGTGTGGCTATTTCGTGCCGAACTCGTCCCGATTTGCCAGGGCCGGCCAGCCGGTCACCCGGATTCCGCTCCGGGAGTAACTGTCTTCGCCGCCGTAGATCAGCCTGGCCGGGCCGCCTTCATTGCCCGCGTAGCCGGCCCAGCGTCTGAGGCCGGAGAACCAGTCGCTGCTGACCGTCCGTCCCGACTTGATCTCGACCGGGTCGAGGCGCGGGCCGTTCTCGATGACAAGATCGACCTCGTTGCCGATGTTGTCGCGCCAGAAGTAGAGGTTGGATGACAGTCCGCAGTTGAAGCGCGCCTTCAGATACTCCCCGATCACCAGTGTTTCGAACAGGGCGGGCCGTGCAGGATGCACCGCCATGTGCTCGATGCCCTGGATGTTGAGCAGCGCCGTCGCCAGGCCGGTGTCGAGGAAATACAGCTTGGGTGTCTTCACCAGGCGCTTGCCGAAGTTGCGGTGATGCGGCGGCAGCAGGAAGGCGATGTAGCTGGCCTGGAGGATGGAAAGCCAGTTGCGCGCGGTGCCCGGCGAGATGCCGGCATCGGCCGCCAGCGAGGACAGGTTGAGCAATTGTCCGGTTCGTGCCGCGCACAGCTGCAGAAAACGCTGGAACAGCCCGAGATCGTGCACGCTGGCCATTTGCCTGACGTCGCGCTCGAGATAGGTGGCAATGTAGCTGGCATGCCAGGAGGCGGGATCGAGCAGGCGGTCGTGCAAGGGCGGATACAGGCCGGAGAACAGCGCGGCGTCCAGGCTGGGTGCCTGGCGGCCGGCGGCGGCAAGCTCGGCCAGGCTGAAAGGCAGAAGATGCACGATGCCGACGCGTCCGGCCAGGCTTTGCGTGATGTTCGACAGCAGGTTGAAGTTCTGCGAGCCGGTGAGAACGAACGAGCCCATTCGTCCGTCGAGGTCGACGCGGGTCTGCAGGTAGGAAAAGAGTTGCGGGCAGTGCTGCGCTTCGTCGAGCACCGCGCCTTCCGGGAAACGGGCAAGGAAGCCGAGCGGGTCCTCCTGCGCGAAGGCACGCTCGTTATGTGTTTCGAAGGAGACATAGGGCTTGCCCGGAAAGGCGGCGCGCGCCAGCGTCGTCTTGCCCGATTGGCGCGGCCCGATCAGGGCGATAACGGGAAACCCTTTCGCGAGGCGGGCGACCGTGGCGGCGGCAAGGCGCGGAATCATGATCTTTACAAATCGATAAAAATTTTGATGAATTGTAAAGAGCCGTCTGCGAAGGCGCAAGCGCCGGCGGGAGTCCGTTCAGGCAGGGGGCGGGTGCAGCGGGCGGATGACGAATTCCATGCCGGCCAGATCCCCGAGGATCCAGGTCGCCGCCGGCGCGCCGAGCCCGGCGACCGTGCCGGGATTCACCAGCCAGGTCGCGCCGCCCTTGACGTTCGGCTGGCTGAGGACTTCCGGCTTGTGGCTGTGGCCGCAGCAGACCAGGTCATAGTCGCCGGTGCAGGCCATTGCCCGGCCGTAGTGCGGGTAGTGCACCAGGAAGATCTTCCGTCCGGCCAGCTCGATCGAAGCATCGCCACCGTGGTAGTGCAGCAGGCCCTCGGAGCGCGCCGCCATCTGGCAGATGGCGGTGAAGTCGCCGAGGTTGTTGCCGTGGATGACATGCGTTTGCAGGCCGATCTTCAGCAGGGGCTTGAGGGTGTTCGGGCCGATGATGTCGCCGCAATGGAGGACGGCCTCGGCGCCGAGGGACTTGGCTTCCTCGACGGCGGCGGCCAGCATCGGGCCGCGGTCGTGGCTGTCGGAGACGATGCAGATTTTCAATGCAATACTTCCAAATGAAGGCGGTGTCTTGCGGGAGGGGCTCAGACGACGATCGGGCCGTGGTAGTCCTCGTCCGGGCCGAGGCCGGGGTTGGACATGATGGCGCGGCGCTTCACGTCGTGGTCGACCTGCAGCTGCAGCAGCTTGCGCACGCAGTCCTCGATGACGTCGTAGTCCTGCTCGCCGATGCGGTACTGCTGCTCTTCCGTGTAGAAGAAATAGGAGCGGTAGCTTTTCCCGCCCAGCTTGCAGACGACGAACTGCACGTTGCGCTCGTTCCAGTAGATGCCGGGCACGCTGGTGAGCGCCTCGGAGCCCGGCGTCAGGCGCACCTCGACATCGGCCTCCTGCAGCGGCACCAGTTGGCCGTAGCGGTAGATCATGGCGGCCTCGACGGTGCGCCGCTCGTGGGGGGTGAATCCGGGAATGTCGCTCATGGGAAACCTGCTAGGCTGAAAAGCATCAGTATCCGTCATGGGAGCTTACACGAGGCCATAAGCGGTGCAAGCTGCAGCTTCTTATGGGCAAATAAAAACAATTGGCTTGAGGACTTAGCGCCAAGCCCGAAGAATATCAACAACAGCTAATATATTGACTTCCCCAATCATGTCCGCCGACCCAATTCCCCTTCAGGAGGTCAAGAAAACCACCTGCTACATGTGCGCCTGCCGCTGCGGCATCCGCGTGCATCTGGTCGACGGGCAGGTGCGCTACATCGACGGCAACCCGGACCATCCGCTCAACCAGGGCGTGATCTGCGCCAAGGGCAGCTCGGGCATCATGAAGCAGTATTCACCGGCCAGGCTGACGCAGCCGCTGCTGCGCAAGCCGGGCAGCGAGCGTGGCGCGGGCGAATTCGAGGCGATTTCCTGGGAGCAGGCCTTTACGCTCTTCTCCGAGCGGCTGGCGAAAATCCGCGCCACCGACCCGAAGAAATTCGCCCTGTTCACCGGCCGCGACCAGATGCAGGCACTGACCGGCCTCTTCGCGCGCCAGTTCGGCACGCCCAACTATGCGGCGCACGGCGGCTTCTGCTCGGTGAACATGGCCGCCGGCATGATCTACACCATCGGCGGCTCCTTCTGGGAGTTCGGCGGGCCGGACCTCGACCGCGCCAAGCTGTTCGTCATGATCGGCACGGCGGAGGACCACCACTCCAACCCGATGAAGATCGCGCTGTCGAAGTTCAAGCGGAGCGGCGGCCGCTTCGTCTCGATCAACCCGGTGCGCACCGGCTACTCGGCCATCGCCGACGAGTGGGTGCCGATTCGGCCGGGCACGGACGGTGCGCTGCTGTTGGCGATCATCCACGAGATCATCGCCCAGGGCCTCTACGACCGCGACTTCCTGGTGCGCTACACCAATGCCGGCCAGTTGGTGAACCTCGACGCGAAGAGCGACGAGTTCGGCATGTTCCTGCGCACCGAGGTGCCGGAGGAGGAGGGCTGCTTCGATCCGCAGAACAAGCTGTGGTGGGACCGCGCCACGAACAAGCCGGTCATCACGCATACCGAAGGCTGCGATCCCTTCCTGCTGGGCGAGTTCAAGCTTTCCGACGGCACGCCGGTGAAGCCGTCCTTCCAACTGCTGCAGGAGCGGGTGAAGGACTACACGCCGGAATGGGCCGAGGGCCTGACCGGCATTCCCGCCACGACCATCAAGCGCCTCGCCCATGAGATGGGCGTCACGGCGCGCGACCAGAAGATCGAGCTGCCGATCGCGTGGACCGATTCCTGGGGCAAGGAGCACGACACCGTCACCGGCAACCCGGTGGCCTTCCACGCCATGCGCGGCCTGGCGGCGCATTCCAACGGCTTCCACACCATCCGCGCGCTGGCCATCCTGATGAGCCTGCTCGGCACCATCGACCGGCCCGGCGGCTTCCGCCACAAGGCGCCCTTCCCGCGCCCCATCCCGCCCTGCGCCAAGACACCCAACACGCCGCTTGCCGTCAAACCCAATTCACCTCTCGACGGCATGGCGCTGGGCTGGCCGGCCGAGCCGGACGATCTGTTCGTCGATGAAGAAGGCAACCCGGTGCGCATCGACAAGGCCTTCTCCTGGGAGTATCCGCTCTCGGTGCACGGCCTGATGCACAACGTCATCACCAACGCCTGGCGCGGCGATCCCTACCGCATCGACACCCTGCTCATCTTCATGGCCAACATGGCGTGGAACTCCACCATGAACACGGTGGAGGTGCGGAAGATGCTCAACGACAAGGATGAGAACGGCGAGTACAGGATTCCCTTCATCGCCGTCTGCGACGCCTTCCAGTCGGAGATGACCGCCTTCGCCGATCTGGTGCTGCCCGACACCACCTATCTCGAGCGCCACGACGTGATGTCGATGCTCGACCGGCCGATCTCGGAGTTCGACGGCCCGGTGGACTCGGTGCGCATCCCGGTGCTGCCGCCGACGGGAGAGTGCAAGCCCTTCCAGGAGGTGCTGATCGAGCTGGGCACGCGGCTGAAGCTGCCGGTGTTCGTCAAGAAGGACGGTACGCGCAAGTACCGCGACTACCCGGACTTCATCGTCAATTACGAGACCGAGCCGGGTTCCGGCATCGGCTTCCTCGCCGGCTGGCGCGGCAAGGGCGGCGAGCTTTCACTCCGCGGGGAGCCGAACCCGCGCCAGTGGGAAATGTATGCGGCCAACAACTGCGTGTACCACCATGAGCTGCCGAAGTCCTACCAGTACATGCGCAACTGGAACCAGGGCTACCTGGAATGGTCGCAGCGCAACCGCATCACGCGCTACGCCGAACCGATCCTCATTCATCTGTATTCCGAGGTGCTGCAGAAATTCCGCCTAGCTGCGCAGGGCAAGGGCATTTCGCGCAAGCCGCCCGCGCACCTGAGGCAGCGCATCGAGACCTGGTTCGATCCGCTGCCCTTCTACGCCGAGCCGCTGGAAGTGCGGGCGACCGACACACGGAAGTACCCGCTTGCCGCCGTGACGCAGCGGCCGATGGCGATGTACCACTCCTGGGATTCGCAGAACGCCTGGCTGCGGCAGATCCACGCCCACAACTATCTGTTCGTGAATGGGCGCACGGCGCGCCTCGCCGGCATCGACGACGGCGACTGGATCTGGGTCGAATCGCAGTGGGGCAAGGTGCGCTGCATGGCCCGCCACTCCGAGGCAGTGGAGCCGGGCACGGTGTGGACCTGGAACGCCATCGGCAAGGCCGCCGGCGCCTGGAACCTGACGCCGGACGCCAACGAGGCCAAGCTGGGCTTCCTGCTCAACCACGTCATCTCGGAAGAACTTCCGGACGGCAAGCAGCGTATCTCGAACTCCGACCCCATCACCGGCCAGGCCGCCTGGTACGACGTGCGCGTGCGGATTTCAAAAGTCAGTCTCCAGGACACGGCGGAAACCTCGCCGCAGTTCGAGCCGTTGAAGCCCTATCCGGGGCAGGAGGAACGCAAGAGCCTGTGGGCCTATCTCGCGAGGGGTGGCAAATGACCCAGCTCGCCCTCGTGATCGACCTCAACGTCTGCGTCGGCTGCCATGCCTGCGTGACGAGCTGCAAGGAGTGGAACACCTCCGGCCAGGCCGGGCCGCTCTCCGACTTCAATCCCTACGGCGCCGATCCGACCGGCACCTTCTTCAACCGCGTGCAGACCTTCGAGGTGGGCGAGTTCCCGAACACGGAAACCGTGCACTTCCCGAAGTCCTGCCTGCACTGCGAGGAGCCGCCCTGCGTGCCGGTGTGCCCGACCGGCGCCTCCTACAAGCGGGCGGAGGATGGCATCGTCCTCGTCGACTACGACAAGTGCATCGGCTGCAAGTACTGCTCCTGGGCCTGCCCGTACGGCGCGCGCGAGATCGACGAGCAGCAGAAGGTGATGAAGAAGTGCACGCTGTGCGTGGACCGCATCTACGACAAGTCTCTGCCGGAACGCGACCGCAAACCAGCCTGCGTGCTGGCCTGCCCGACCGGTGCGCGCCTGTTCGGCGACGTGCACGATCCTGAATCCGAGGTATCGAAGGCCATCCGCGAGAGCGGCGGCTACCCGCTGATGCCGGAGTGGGGCACGCAGCCGGCCAATCACTACCTGCCGCGGCGCAAGACGACGTTGCGCATCCACGAGGACGAACTGGTGCGCGCCGACAACCCGCTCAAGGTCGACGGCAAGCTGCCCAAGCCGGCCAAGGCCGAACCGTCGCTGGACGACGTGACGTCATGGTGAGCGGAATCGATCACGTCATTCCGGCGGATGCCGGAATCCAGTGCGGCGGCGGGAAAACCGCTGGGCCCCGGCTTTCGCCGGGGCGACGGGGGGGCGCCGTCATTCCGGCGGATGCCGGAATCCAGAGCGGCGGTGGGAAAACCGCTGGGCCCCGGCTTTCGCTGGGGCGACGGGGGGCGCCGTCATTCCGGCGGATGCCGGAATCCAGAGCGGCGGTGGGAAAACCGCTGGGCCCCGGGGCGGGGGGCCGGGGGTGGGGGCCATCAATGCCTTTGCGATTTTCATCGTCGGGGGCGTCCGTTACCACGTACATGAGCGTTCGTTTGCGTCCTTCCTGGATACCGGCTTGCGCCGGCAGGACGGCGACAGTCGCGCCTAACAGCCGAGGTGCCCGGTGAACCCCGCTTTCTCCGTCATCTTCCTCACGACGCTCATCGGCGCCGGCCAGGGCCTGTTCCTCGCCCTGTTCACCGTCGAGTCCTATGCCGCCTTCGACCTCCTGCCGGCGCAGGACGGCCGCTTCTACGCCCTGGGCAGCGCCGTGGCGCTGGGCTTTCTCGTCGCCGGGCTGATCGCCTCCTTCTTTCACCTCGGCCATCCGGAGCGGGCCTGGCGCTCGGCGGCGCGCTGGCGCACCTCCTGGCTGTCGCGCGAGGTGATTGCGCTGCCGGCCTTCATGGGCGCGGTGCTGCTCTATGGCGCGGCGCATTTCGCCGGCTACAACCCGGTGCTGGCGACGCTGCCCTCCGCCGTGCCGGTGAGGCTGACTTTGCTGCTCGGCGCCGGCGGCACGCTGCTGGCCTTCGCGCTGTTCGTGTGCACCGGCATGATCTACGCCTGCCTGCGCTTCCTGCAGGAGTGGCACACGCCGCTGACGGTGATCAACTACGTACTGCTGGGCGGCGCCTCGGGCTTCGTCCTGGCTTCTGCGCTCGCGGCTGACGCAGCGCCCGAGGTGGCCGGCTTCCTCGGCGGCTGGGCCATGATCCTGACGGTGCTGGCCCTGATCGGCCGCGCAGCATCGCTCGTGCGCAATGCGCGCCTGCGGCCGAAGTCCTCGCTGCGCACCGCCATCGGCATCAAGCACCCGCGCATCGTGCAGAAGGCGCAGGGTGCCATGGGCGGTTCGTTCAACACACGGGAATTCTTCCACGGCCGTACGGGCGGCTTCCTGCGCCAGGTGAAGTGGATTTTCCTGGTTCTGGCCTTCCTCCTGCCGCTCGCACTGCTCGCCGGCGGTGCCGCGGCCGCCGCCTTCGCCGTGCAATACCTCGGCCTGATTGCCGAGCGCTGGTTCTTCTTCGCCCAGGCCAACCACCCGCAAAACCTGTACTACCAGGCGATTTCGTGAATCGCCCGAGAAAGAAATTCGATGCGGCGCCTTGCCCTTTGCTGGTTGCGCGAGGCAGATGGCGAAAGTATATTAGGCAGGTCTGAAATACAGGCGTAACGACCCACCTAGACCAAAGGAGCAAACATGAATTTCGACAAGGAACTGGATGCCAAGGGGCTGAATTGCCCGCTGCCGATCCTGCGCGCCAAGAAGGCGCTGGCGGAGATGTCGAGCGGCCAGGTGCTGCGCATCATGGCCACCGACCCCGGCTCGGTGAAGGACTTTGCCGCCTTCTCCAAGCAGACCGGCAACGAACTCCTGTCCACGGCCGAGCACGGCAAGGAATTCGAGTTCTTCATCAAGCGGAAATAGCGGTCGCGGCATGCAATTACAGGACGGCCCGGGAAGGTGAATTTCCGGGCCGCTTTCTTTGTGCGGCTGTCGCATCGCAACATATACGAACGATATAGGGCAATAAGCAGAATCGACTGGCGTCCGTGAGTAGCTTAGAACATTATTATTCGTTAATGCATGAGGGGGCTGTATGACCCCGATCTGACTTGAGGAGGTGTTCCATGAATATGCCTACCGACCAGGCTGCGCTGGATGCCCTGATCCGGCAGCGCCTCGATGAAATCCTGCCGCAGAAACTCGAAGAACTGGCGGCATCGAAGACGCCCTCGATGTCGATCATCGCCACCAAGGGCACGCTCGACTGGGCCTATCCTCCCTTCATCCTCGGCTCCACCGCCGCCGCCCTTGGCTGGGACGTCAGCATCTTCTTCACCTTCTACGGCCTCAACCTGCTGAAGAAGGACATCGGCGACCTCAAGGTCAGTCCGCTCGGCAACCCCGGCATGCCGATGAAAATGCCCTTCGGCCCGGACTGGTTCAAGAGCCTCAACTGGAACATCCCGAACCTCCTGCAGGCCGGCATTCCCGGTTTCGAGTCGGTGGCGACCCTGCTGATGAAACAGACCATCAAGAACAACGGCGTGGCGACCATCGAGGAACTGCGTTCCCTGTCGCGGGAAGCCGACGTCAAGTTCATCGCCTGCCAGATGACCGTGGACCTGTTCGGTTTCAGCCACGATGACTTCATCGACGGGCTCGACTATGCCGGCGCGGCGACGTTCCTGCCGGTGGCGCAGAAATCGGATGTCTCTCTGTTCATGTAGCACCCATCCCGTCACACCATCAGAGGAGGAGAAAAATGGGGTTTAAAAGGAAAATCGCGCTTGCGGCATTGACCGCCGCGCTGACGCCCGCCGCAGCCTGGGCGACCAACGGCTATTTCTCGCACGGCTATGGCATGAAGGCGAAGGGCATGGGCGGCGCGGCGACGGCCGTGATGGGCGATACCTTCGGCGGCGCCAACAACCCGGCCGGCATGGTCTGGGCGGGCGATCGGCTGGATGCCGGCGTCGATCTGTTCATGCCGGACCGCACGGTCTCCCGCCAGGGCAGTGCCGCTTTCGGCGGCGCCTACAACGGCAAGGCGAACAGCGACAACGAACTGTTCGCCATACCCGAGTTCGGCTACAACCGGATGCTCGGCTGGAATATGTCGGTCGGCGTGACGGTGTATGGCAACGGCGGCATGAACACCGAATACAACAAGGCCCTGGCCGGGCCCGCGTTCGCCCCGTCCTGCGCCGGCGCGCCTTCCAACCTGCTCTTCGGCTGCGGCAAGCTCGGCGTGGACCTGATGCAGCTGATCATTGCGCCGACCTTCTCCTACAAGATCAACGCCAACCACTCGGTCGGGATTTCGCCCCTGATCGGCTATCAGCGCTTCAAGGTGGATGGCCTGCAGGCGTTTGCCGAGATGGGTTTCAGCAGCAGCCCGGCCAATACCACCAACCGGGGCTATGACAGCGCGCATGGCTTCGGCGTGCGCATCGGCTGGATGGGCAAGGTGTCCGATGCCGTCACGCTGGGCGCAGCCTACTCCAGCCGCATCCGCATGAGCGAGTTCGACAAATACAAGGGACTGTTCGCCGAGAAAGGCGATTTCGACATCCCGGAAAACTACAATATCGGCATTGCCGTCAAGGCCACGCCGGCGCTGACCATCGCGGCGGACATCCAGCAGATCAATTACGGCGACGTCAGATCGGTGGCCAACGGCGTGACGCCGACCTTGCTGAATCCGTTTGCCAGCCCGCTCGGCGCTTCGACCGGATCGGGCTTCAAATGGCGCGATCAGACGGTATTCAAGCTGGGCGTCGAATATGCGTACAGCAACAATCTGACGCTGCGCGCGGGCTACAACTACGGCAAGACGCCGATCCGCAGCGGCACTATCGACGACGTCACCTTCAACATCCTCGCGCCGGGGGTGGTCGAGAAGCATATAACGTTGGGCGCCACCTGGACCCGGGCCAACAAGGACGAGGTGACCCTGTCCTACATGCATGCCTTCAGCAAGTCGGTGACGGGTCCTTCCGCCACCGTTCTTCTGGTTGGCGCGCCCAGTACCGAGACGCTGAAGATGCATCAGAACACTCTCGGCATTGCATACGGGTGGAAGTTTCAGTAAGCAGCGCCGCAGCGTGATGTGACCGAAGAAAGGCCGAAGGCGATTCCGCTTTCGGCCTTTTAGCTGGTTCGATAGCCATAAAAAATTAATCATCGAAGGAGACAGTCATGGGAATCATTCTCAGGGGTTTGTTTTGCCTGTTTTTCGGCATCAGCGGCGCCGTGCTGGCGCAGGATGCGCTGTTGAAACCGTTCGTGCTTGGTTCGAAAGGCCCGGGCGAGGTGACGGCGAAGGCGGATGCCGTGAGGGCGGCGCTGACGCAGAACGGCTTCACCATCGCCGGCACCTATTCGCCGTATCCCAACGCAACGATCATCGCCGTCACCAACGACGAGATGCGGACCACCGCGGCGAAATCGGAGCGCGGCGGCTTCGGCGCAGCCCAGCGCGTCTCCGTCACCAAGGTCGGCAACGAGGTGCAGGTTTCCTACACCAACCCGGCCTACCTGGCCAATGCCTTTCGCATGGCTGGCGACCTCAAGGACACCGCCGGCAAGCTGCAGGCGGCGCTGGGCCGCGTCGAGGAATTCGGCGCCAAGGGCCTGACTGCGCCCCAGCTTCGCAAGTACCACTACACCTTCGGCATGGAATACTTCGACGAGCCGAACACCCTGGCGACCTATCCGAGCTTCGAGGAGGCGGTGAAGGCGGTCGAGGCCGGCCTGGCCGCCGGCAGGCAGGGCGTGACCAAGGTGTACCGCATCGACGTCGCCGGCAAGAAGGAGGCCCTCTTCGGCGTCGCCATGAAGGGCGAGGGCGAGGCCGGCAAGTTCATGGACGACAGGTACATCATGAGCGAGATCGATTTCAGGGACGTCAAGTCGACCGCGCACCTGCCCTACGACATCCTGGTCTCGGACAACAAGGTGTATGCCCTGTATGCCCGCTTCCGCATCGCCATCAGCTTCCCCGACCTGTCGATGATGGGGGCGAACAGCTTCATGAACATCATGAAGTCGCCCGAGGCGATCCGCGAGGCGCTGGCGCTCGCCGTCGGCGGCACGAAGGACGCGCGCTGATCCTCGGTCAGAACCCGTAGCGCAGTTGCAGATAAATGTTGTCGTCGCGAGCAAGCTGTCCGAACTGTCCCGAACGCCTGCCGCCGAAGACGTTGGCGCCGACGGCGCCCCATAGCCTGTCGGTGAAGCCGTAGCGCAGTTCCGGGTTCAGGTAGCGGTCGCGGTTCGTGGCGTTGTACAGGGCATACACCGACAGGCGCAGCGTCTGGTGCAAATAAAACTGCGTCAGCCGCACCGTGAAGGTGTGGCTCCAGCGCTTGTCCGCCGGGAAGCCGGGCGGCAGTGCGGCGCGATAGGCGGCGTAGTCGTGCATGTGCTCGGCGTAGTACTGGAAGCCGAGCGAGGTGTCCTCCAGCGGCTGGATCTGGTAGCCGGCCAGCAGCCGCGTTTGCGAGTTCGGCACGGTGAAATCGTTGCCGGAGCGGTCCTGCCGCGAATCGTAGTAGGCCGCTTCCAGGCTCAACACGCCCTCGCCGACGCGGCCGGATGCACTTGCACCATACGTCGACAGCTTCGGGTAGAAGTAGGTGACGCGCGTCGGCGCCAGCATATTGTCCGGCCGCATCGAGGGCGTGCGCTGGAAGCCCCGGTAGAAATAAAGCGCCGCGTCCCAGCCGGCGATGTCGCGGTAGATGCGCAGTCCGGCATCGCCTTGCCCCGGCTTGTCGGTATCGCGGTTGGTCAGCCCCGGCATCGGATCGAAAAGATGGAAGCGGCGGGCATCGGGAATGCGGCTCTCGCGGAAACGTCCCGCCAGCACCAGCTCGAAATTGGCGAACTCGGGGTAAGCGCCCAGTTTCACGGCATCCACGCCGCGCTTGAGGTACTCCAGCGGCCGGCCGGCGAACAGCGCCTCGTGATCCTTGGGAAAGACATCGTTGACGAACACCAGGTCGCCCAGGCCCCAGGTGATGATCTGCCGGCCGGCGCGCAGATCCCAGTTGCCGGCGGCGTAGTCGATATAGCCCTCGCGCAACTCCGACTCGTCCTTGCGGCCGAGATGGTCGTAGGCGAGATCGCCCTTGACGACCAGCCGCAAGGCGCCGGAGGAGGCATCGATCTGCAGGCCAACTCGCTCCTCAAGCCACTTGTAGCGATGGCCGTCCGGGTTTTCGCCGGCGGTATTGAACGCGGTGTTCTGCTGCAGGAAGCCGGAGAAAGTCAGTTCCGCCGAGACGGCGAGCGGCATCAGCAGCAGAGCGCAGCCAACCACGGCAGCGCGGGCACCGCCAGCGCAGTCCCGCCGCCGGGCCGCGCCCCGCAGGAAGTACCCTTGGGGTGCCCCAAGGCGGGACGCCACGCGCCGGAGGCGCATCGCGCAGGCCGCATTCCGGAGTGCCCCGATATTAACGAGCGTAGCGAGCTTGCAGGCTCCCCCGCCCCGGGGCGGGGGTTGGGGGGTGGGGGGCGAGTCCCGCATCAGTCCACCCACTTGCGCGGCGGCTGGCGCAGGAAGCGTTCGGAGAACAGGCTGTCCTCGATGCCCAGATCGTAGTCGGCCTTGGTGTAGGCGACCTCGGTGCGGTGCCCGGTCTGCTGGTTCTTCATGGTGCGCCGGACCACCGTCGGGCGGCCCTTGATGTCGGCTACTTCGTCGGCGCTGAACTGCTTGTAGGGCGCCCCCTTGCGGTCGAACTGCTCCTCCTTGAGCGGGAGAAAATTCGCCTTGTCCACCCAGGTCAGCTTGTGGCCGAAGTCGGCATCGCCCGATTTGGGCGTGCTTTTCACCACGTAGCAGTCGCGGCTGCCGAGCTTCTCCTCGCGCTCGACGGCATGGTTGTCGTCCTCGATGTCGCGCCCCGAGACGTCCTCGTAGGTGAAGTCCGAGCCGACGAAGCTGGAGCGTTTGTCCTGGGCGGCAATGCGCTTGACCATATTGATCGCCGGGATGAACATCCAGCGGTCGTCGTCCTTGGCCGGGTACTTGTAGGTCATGAAGGTCATGTCCTTGACGTCCGCCGGCTGGAAGAAGTACATGAAATATTTCTGATCGCCGCCGGCTTCGCCCAGGTTCTTGCGCAGCATGGTCATTTCGCGCACCCGTTCCTGGCCGTCCTTGTTGATGAGCTTCATGACGACGCGCGCCTTGAAATCCTTGCCCGGGTAGAGGAAGGCGGCCTGCGACTTGCGCATGACGTCTTCGCCCGGGGCGGCGAAACCCTGCAGCGGCAGCAGCGCCGCGACGATCAGCGATAACAAGGTTTTCATTTCAGTTCCTTTCCATCGAACAGCCAGCGCCGGCCCAGCATGACCATCGCCGGGATCAAAAGCATGGTGAGCAGCGCCGAGAGCAGCATCATGGTCACGATGAAGGCCCCCACCGCGACATAGGGCGTCAGGGGCGCGGCCATCATCACCGAGAAGGCGGCGGCGAACAGCACTGCGTTGCGCATGATGCCCTTGCCCGGCCGTGCCGCCGTCCACGCTAGGGCCTGCACCGGATCGGCGGTCCCCGTCTCGGTCAGCCGTTGACGCAAGCGGCTGACGAAATGGATGGCGAAATCCACCGCCATCCCCAGGGACAGCGTGCTCATCACCGACAGCGGCATGTCGAAATCCTTGCCGACGAAGCCGACCACGCCGTAGATGAAGAGAATGGTGAACAGCAGCGGCACATAGGCGATCGCCGCCCATTTCAGGGAGCGGAAGTCGAGGGCCAGAATGGCGAAGACCACCGCCAGTGCGAGGCTGAAGCCGAGCACCAGGTCGCCCAGCACCTCGTCGTTCCACACCAGGTTGAAGTAGGCGATGCCGGCCGGCTTCACCGTCACCGGCAGGGGATTCGCCTTCTGGTAGCTGTCCGAGGCGGCGATCACCTGGCGCATCGCTTCCGCATCCCAGGTCTTCATCTGCACCCAGACATTGGTCTTGCCGAAAACCGGATCCACCACGTTGTCCAGGTCCGAGGGCTTGGCCGACATGCTGAACAGGAAGAGATACTGGCCGACCGTGTCCTTGGTGTCCGGCACCACATCGTATTTGGGGTCGTCGTCGTGGAGGACACGATTGATGCGCTTCACGTAGTCGGCCATGGAGAAAGTCTTGCCTACCACCGGTAGCGTTTCCAGGTGGCGCTGCAATCCCTCGATCCAGCGCACCGCCTCGGGCCGCTTCATGAACTCCGCCTCTGCGGACTGGACGACGAGGTAGCCGAGGGAGGTGCCCCCCAGCGCCCGGTTCATGGCGCTATCGGCGATGCGAATCTCGCTCGAGGCCTTGAACCAGGCCACCAGGTTGTTGTTGACGTGGATTTTCGATGTGCCCCAGACGGAGACTGCCACCAGCACGGCCGCCACCGCCAAAGTCAGTCCCGGCCGGACGGCGCCGAAGGTCCCGATGCGGCCGAGCCCGCGCGCCAGGCGATCCGCGGCGGCGCCCTCGGCCACCTTGCCGAGCTTGTCCTCGCGCACGAAGGTCAGCACGGCGGGAATGAAGCTGAAGGAAAGCAGGCGCAGCACCACCGTGCCGAAGGCGATCAGGCCGCCGAATACCTGCACCGGAACGATGTTCATGAACAGCAGCACGGCGAAGCCGGCCGCCGTGGCGAGCGCGGTGAAGCGCACCGGACGGCTCACCGCCGCCATGGTTTCGCGGATTGCCGCCAGCTTGTCGCCGCGCTCCTTGTAGCGGAAATAGAACTCGTTGAAGATGTGGATGCTGTCGGTGGCGATCGCCATGAGAAAGACCGGCGCCATGGAACTCATGATGTGCACCGGGAAGCCGGCACCGATCAGCAGGCCGATGCTCCAGATGATCGCCACCATGGACACGCCCATCATGGCCGCCGACAGCGCCAGGTTGCGGAACATGGTCTGGATGGCCGCGAACATGATCATGCCGGCGATGGGCGAGAAGATCGCCATCAACTTGAACATCTCGGCGCCGAAGGTATCGCGCGCCACCGGGTCGCCGGCGACGTAGTAGCGCTCCGGGCCCTTTTCCTTCGCCACGATCTCCCGGATTTTGTCGGCAATCTCGGCGCCGTTGGCGCCTTTTTCCAGCGGCACGTAAATGGCCGTGGTCTTGCCGTCCTGCGAGATGACGCGGTTGACGAACAGCGTGTTGCCGAACAGGGCCTTGCGCAATGCCTCGACTTCCGAATTCGACTTGGGTGCGGCCGGCATCAGCGGCCCGACCTTGAGGGTGCCGGCCTCGGCGGTCACATTGGTGATGGTGGTGAAGCCGTTGACGTCGCGCGAGGCGACTCCCTGTAGTCCGAGGATTCCCTCGGTGATGCGGGCAATGCGACCGAGGGTCTCCTGGTTGAGCACTCCCGCCTCGTTCTCGACGCCGACGACGATGGTGTCCTCGTAGAGTGCGAAAGTCTTGTCCACCTGGTCGTTCCAGACTCGCACGTCGGAGGTCTCCGGCAGCATGTGCTTCGGATTGGTGTCCGTGCGGATTTTCTGGAACTGGGTGAGGAACAGCAGGGTCAGCAGCCCCGCCGCCAGCAGCACCCATTTCGGGCGGCGGATGGAGAATTCGACCAGGGAAAATTTTGTCATAAATGATTATATTCGTACGAACTTTTGAATAGTAGTCCAAAAGAAGGGGCGCCACAAGCCGCCCCTTCACGCACGGCCCTTGGCGTCAGAACTTCAGCTGCCACCATTCGAGCGTGACCGCCTTGAGGCCGTCGCGCTCCTGGTTGTCGCCGTCCCAGGCGGCGAAAGCCACCGGGATGCTGGCGCGGCCCTGCAGGCTCACGCCCTCGCTCGGCTTGACCTTCAACGGACGGGCCAGCACCACCGCCCAGCCGCTGTCCGTGCGCACCGCAGCGCTCTTCAGACCTTCGAAAGGCACCGGCGTGGAGGTGCCGAAGCCTTTGGCGACCAGGTTCTCGGTCAGGCCATCGGCGCGCCAATGCCAGACATTCACGGCGTTCTTGGCGTCACCCATGAAGGGCGTGGTGGAGGCTTTGCCGTTGACCGGGAACTGCACCGCCGCGCCATCGACGAACTGCACGGTGTCCTTGATCGCCGTGTTGGCACTGCGATCCGCCCAGGCCAGCTTCACGAACAGCCGGTTCCCGGCACGCACCGCCTGAGCCGTCAGGCGCTCGGTGACGGGGGTGCCGACAATGGAGCCATGCCCGGCAAAAGCCGGCTGCAGGGCGACCTGGGTGGCCGGCGCCTTCCTCCAGATCTCCGCCTCGGGCGAGGCGGCGTCCACACCCGCCGCCGAGAGGACACGAATGGTCTTCGCCGCGGGCGCGGCTTGCACGGTGGTCGCCGCGAGGGCGGCCGTCGCGGCGGCCGAGATAACCATGGCGAATGCCGCCAGTTGCTTCGTCAGTTTGCTTGGGTTCATGTGTATCTCCCGTTTCTTACGATTCGCTGCCGAGCCGGCCGCGGTGGGTTTCCACCAGTTCGGCCAGTACCGAGCCGTACTGCGCATAGGCGGTGTCCGTCGCCTCCAGCTTGCGGCGGAATTCCGGCAGCCAGGCCGCCAGGTGCCGGGCGAGGAAGTCGCGCCCCGCGCGCCGGAAGGATTCCGCGTCGCCGCCCTTCTGCTGCGCCGCCTGCTCCTGCAGGCAGAGCCAGGCGAGAAACTCGAGTTCCGTGACGAGGTGATCCGGATACTCCCGATCGGCCTCGGACAGCTTGACGTCGAAGAACTCGTAGAAGCGCAGGAGATCCTCGAGCACGCCCTCGCGCCCCAGGTCCCCCCGGTGCATGCCCTCGTAGAGGGGCACCGGCGACTTGCCGCGTCCCAGTTCGAAGGCGGCCAGGTAGTCGGCCTCCATGACGTCCTGCCCGAGCGTCGGATCGATCAGCCCCTGCTCCACCAGGCGCTGCCAGGACTCCGGATTCGGGTAGGAGAACAGCTGAGCCATATCCAGATAGGCGCCGGCCAGGATGCCGGCTTCGTCGGTCTGCGCGTTCATAGCCGGTACCTGTCCTTGTTGGTATAGCCGATCAGGATCTCGGTCAGCTCCGAGGGCTTGGCCTCGCGGCGCTTCTGCATCTCGCGCCCGAGGGTCTCCAGCGCCTGCTTCGTGCCGGGGCCGAACAGCGCCTCGATGTCGGCGAGCGGAATGCGCGGCTTGTCGCCCAGCCGGCCATCCTCCTCGAAAGGCGGCGGCGTGGTGTTCATGGGCGGCACGTAGAAGACGTTGGGCTGGGTGCCGTACTCCGCATGCAGGGGCAGCGCCACCTTCCACTGCTCGACCAGCTTGTGGATCGGCCCGTCCTGGTCGTCCCGGTAGCCGACGAAGCGGATCTTGCCCACGCACTGGGCGACGCAGGCCGGCGGCGTGCCTTTCTCCACCCGCGGATAGCAGCCGATGCACTTCTCCGACTTGCCCGTCTGCAGGTTGAAATACACCTTGCCGTAGGGGCAAGCCTTGACGCAGTAGCGGTAGCCCTTGCAGCGCTCCTGGTCGATGACCACCAGTCCGTCCTCCTGCCGCTTGTAGATGGCCTTGTTCGGACAGGCGGCGAGGCAGGCCGGATTGGAACAGTGGTTGCAGATGCGCGGCAGGTAGTAAAAGTGGTTGTTCGGGAACTCGCCCTTGCCCTCGTCCTCGTCCCAGTTGACGCCCCAAGTGGGCTTCTCGTGGGGCACGACCCGGTTGCCCTTGCCTTCCAGCAAGACCTCCTGCAGGTTGTACTCCCAGACGCCGCCATAATCTTCCTTCGGCGGAAGCTTGCCGTCCGTCAGCAGCGCCCCATTCCTGAAGCCGCCGCCCTTCTGCTCCCAGTTCTTCGGATAGCCTTTGCCGGGACGGCTTTCCACGTTGTTCCAGTACATGTACTCGCGCCCGTCGCGGTTGGTCCACAACTGCTTGCAGGCCATGGTGCAGGTGTGGCAGCCGATGCACTTGTTCAGATCGAATACGTAGGCCAGTTGTCTCATGGCGGTTTCCTCAGGCTTTCTCGACGTCGACCGTCGTCTCGTAGAAGATGCGGTTCGGGTTGAAGCCGCCCGACGCGTACTTGATGTGGCCGTAGCCGCCCACCAGCTCCAGCGGGTTGATCAGTTCGGAGCCGACGTTGTTGTAGTGGGTCATGTTCTTGTACAGGTACTGCTCCCAGCCGTGCTCGGAGAACACCTGGTCCTCAGGCAACGAAGGCGCCAGCTTGGCCACGGCAAAGAACTCGCCGTGGGAATTGAATACCCGCACCATATCGCCGTCCTTGATGCCCTTCCGCGCCATGACCTTCGGATTGAGGCAAACGTCCGGTTCGCCGCGCTGGTGGCGCATCAGCCACTTCTCGTTGCGGGCGAAGGAATGGATGCCCCAGCGGGTGTGCGGCGAGTTGGTCTTGAAGGGGTACTTCTTCGGCCCGAGATGGCCGCCCTTGACCTGGGGCTTGGGCACGGTGGCGCCGAAGCGCTGATACCAGTCGTGGTCCACGTAGAACTGCAGGCGCCCGGTCAGCGTTCCGTAGGGTTTCTTCTCCGCAACGTTGACCGTGAAGGGACGGTAGGGCTTGTCCTTCGGCACCGGCCCCGTCTTGCCGGCGGGCGGACCGACGGCGACGAAGCCGTTCTTCATCGCCTCCTCGTAGGTGCCCGGCCCCAATGCCTTGGAGCGCTCCATGACGAAGCGCAGCGCCTGCTCGTCGGTGACGAGTTTGCCGTCCATGGTGAACTCGTCGTAGACCTTGTCGAAGTCGATCCAGCTCTTGATCTCCGGGTCTTCGATGCGGCCGACGCCGCGCGCTTTCGCCCGCTCCTGGATCTTCTGCGCCAGCGCCAGGTTGATCTGCCAGTCGGTCTTGCGCTCGTACATGGGCTGGATCGGCTGGCCGTAGAGATGGATGAAGCGGGTCACCGAGGTCTCGCGGATGTCCAGCTTCTCGATGGAGGCCGCCGGCAGCACGATATCGGCGTACATGGCGCCCGAGTTGAGGCGGAAGTCCACCACCACCAGCAGCTCGCAGCGCTTGAGGAAGTTCTCCGCCAGGTGCGAATAGGCGTTTGAGGTGGCCCACAGGTTGATGCCGCCGTTGATGTAGACCACCGGGTCCTTGATCGACTGCCACTTCGGCATCCAGCCCTTGGCCTCCGATTCCTTGCGCAGGGCCTCCATGTCGTCCACGTCGAAACCGATCTGCTCCTTCAGCTGGGCGCTGTCGTAATAGGCCTTGGAACGCCGGTACTGCTCACCCCACACCCACTGCGCCAGCACCATGGAGACGCTGCGGCCCGGCCTGCCTTTGGTCGCCCCCAGTTCGGTGTTGCCTTCCAGGCGCCAGCCCTCGTAGGTGGTGTCGATGGAGCCGGTGGTGCCGTGGTGGCCGATCAGGGTGAGGATGAGGATCTTCAGGCGGCCGCACTGGAAGCCGTCCATGTGCTTCTGGTTGTTGTAGCCGTCGAGGATGCGCAGCGCCTTGCACTCGGCGATCCAGCCGGCCAGCTTGCGCACCACGCTGGGATGGATGCCGGTGGTGGCCTGCGTCGCTTCCGGGGTGTACGGGGCGATCTCCGCCTTGAGGCGCTCGAAGACGGTGGTGACCTCGATGCCGTCCGCGGTGAACTTGCCTTCCAGGGCCGGATCGACCGCGCCGAGCTTGAGGGTCTTGTCCTTCGAACCCATGCTGCCGGGCGCCGGCACGGCCTTGCCGCTTTTCGCGTCCCAGACATAGAAGATTTCTTCGCTGCCGTCCGACTTGAAATCCTTCTCGCGCAGGAACTTGCCGTTGTCGGTGCGCACCAGGAAGGGCAGGTCGGTCTGCTCCTTGAGGTAATCCGCCTTGTAGTGCTTGCCGGCGATGAGTTCATTCACGATCGCCGCGGCGAGATGGGAGTCGGTGCCCATTTTCACCGGCACGAACAGGTCGGCGTGGATCGAGGAGGGGTTGTAGTCGGCCGAGATGTTCACCAGCCGCGCACCGTTATAGCGTGCTTCCATCAGGAAGTGGGCGTCCGGGATGCGCGTGACGATGGGGTTCTTGTGCCACATCAGGATCAGGTCGGAGGTGAACCAGTCGTCGAAGGTGGACACCGTGCGCGCCGGCATCCTCACCGTCTGGATGCCCGGATAGAGGTCGCCGGTCATCGACGAGACATCCGGCTTGATGGCGCCCAGCAAATTTGCCAGCCGCGTGTAGGCGGTGTTGCTGATGACGGCGAAGGGCCGCTTCGGGATGCAGACGTTGCCCGGCCCGCGCTTGATCGTCGTGTCGATGATCTTGTCGGCGATTTCGGTGAGCGCCTCGTCCCAGGAGATGCGCTTCCACTTGCGCTCACCGCGCGCGCCGACGCGCTTCAGGGGCCACTTGAGGAAGTCCGGCTGCTTCACCCAGGAGCAGTACACCGCACCCTTCTGGCAGCCGCGCGGGTTCATGTCGGGGATGCCCGGCAGCTGCGGATACGCGCTGACCTGCTCCTCGCGCATCGGCACGCCGTTCTTCACGTAGACCTTGAAGGCGCAGCCGCCGACGCAGCCGTTGGAGTGGGTGGTGAAGCCGACCGAATCCCAGGTCCACTCCTTGCGGTAGAGGTCTTCCCAGCCGCGGTAGGGATAGTGCTTGAGCGGATCCGCGATGGGCTGAATCTTCGAGAACGCCCATACGCTGGAGGGCACGGCCAGGCCTGCCGCGGCCGCACCGGAGGACTTCAGGAACTTGCGGCGGCTGACGCCATTGTCTGATTGATCCATGTTGGCTTCCTTACGTCTGATTAACGGTTTCGATTCTGATCTCGCCGACGCGCGACATGTTGACGAACATCAATATCTCTAAAAGCGACACGCATGCATTCCCCTGACTCATCCGCCCGTCGCGGACATGAAGCGCACGACCCGCTGCGGCAGCTCGCGGAAATCGTGGCGCGCCGGCTTGCGGCGCAGGCCTTCCAGCAGCGCCTGCTCCAGTTCGTCATCGCTGCAGCCACGGCGCAGCAGCGGCCGGAACTCCACTTTGTCCTCGCGGCCCAGGCACAGGTGCAGCGCGCCATCCACCGACAGGCGCACGCGGTTGCAGGTCTCGCAGAAATGCTGCGAAATCGGCGTGATGAAGCCGATCTGGAAACTGCCGTCGGGCGCCACGAGATAGCGCGCCGGCCCGCCGCCCGGCACGACGCCATCCACCAGACCGAAGCGCTGCCGCAGGCGCTCGCGCACCGGCCCGAGGGCGCGATGGCCGACGCTGCGGCCCGTCTCGCCGACCGGCATGGTCTCGATCAGGCGCAGGACGAAGCGCTGTTCCATGCAATAGGCCACCATCGCATCGATGTCGGCGTCGGTGGTGGCGGCGGTCGCCACCATATTGATCTTGGTCAGCGCGAAGCCTTCACTGCGGGCCGCCTCGAGCCCGTCGAGCACCTGGGGCAGCACGTCGCGCCGGCATATCGAATGGAACCGTTCCCTGTCGAGAGAGTCCAGGCTGACGTTCAGGCGCGTGACGCCCGCCTGACGCAGGGACGCGGCGTGCTTCGCCAACTGCGTGCCGTTGGTGGACAGCGACAGATCCTCGATGCCGGGCAGGGCCGCCAGCCGACGCACCAGGTCGACAAGGTTCCTGCGCAGCAGCGGCTCGCCGCCCGTCAGCCGGATGCGCTTCAATCCGAGGCGGGCAAAGACCGCGAGCAGGCGCTCGATCTCGCCGAAGCTCAGCCAGTGCTCCGGCTCCTCGTAATCCTTGAACCCCACCGGCATGCAGTAGGCGCAGCGCAGGTCGCAGCGGTCGGTGACCGACAGCCTGAGATAGTCGATGCGGCGTCCGCAGCCGTCCAGCAGCGTGCTCATTCTTCCTCTTTCTTCATGCCGGACGGTTCGTTATGGGCGATGCCCTTGTGGCAGTCGATGCAGGTCTCGCCCTTTTTCAACGCGCCCTGGTGGCGCCGCCAGGCGGTGGACGTTTGCGCCTCCTTGGCCATGCCTTCGAGGCCATGGCAGTTGCGGCACTCGCGCGAGTCGCTCGCCTTCATGCGCCGCCACTCGTTCTCGGCCAGTTCCAGCCGCTTGGCCTCGAACTTCTCCGGCGTGTCGATGGTGCCCATGAACTTGCCGTAAAGCTCGCCGGTCGCCCGGATCTTGCGCAGCAGCTTGTAGGTCCATTCCTTCGGCACGTGGCAGTCGGAGCAGACGGCGCGCACGCCGCTGCGGTTCGAGTAGTGGATGGTCTTCTTGTACTCCTGATAGACCGTGTCGCGCATCTCGTGGCAGGAGATGCAGAACTCCAGGGTGTTGGTCGCCTCCATCCCGGTGTTGAAACCGCCCCAGAAGACGATGCCGGAGAAAAAGCCGACCACCAGCAACGTCAGCAGAGAGTATTTGGCGCTGGGACGGCGCAAGACGCCGCAGCAGCGTCCGAATATCCCCTTGCCTTCAGTCTCGTTCATGATGCCTCACTGTGATGGATCGTGATTTCATGCGACGCCGACCAGCCGGAACGCCCGCCCCTCGCGAGTGATCACGCCCTCGGCGACGAGTTCGGTCAGCGCGCGAGACAGGGTTTCCGGGACGATGCCGAGGTGGATGGCCCAGTCGTGCAGCGAACCGTCCAGGCGCACCGCCGCCACCTGATTTTCGCCTTCCGTGACCAGGTAATGCACGATGCGATCCCGCGCCCGCGGCAGCGCCAGCCGCTCCACCCGGCGCCGCAGCCGTCGCGCGGTTTCGGCCGACTCCAGCCCCCAGGCCGCGGCGAACTGCGGGTCGCGCCGCAGCTCGACGCGGAACTGGCGCGCCGAAACCGCCAGCACGAGGGAAGCCGTCTCGGCCAGGGCGCTGCTCTCATGACGGTCTTCGTAGGGCCCGGGTTCGAGCAGCCAGTCGCCTGCCAGCGCATGCTGCAGGGAAGCCGCCGTGCCCTGGGGACTGACTTTTTCCAGCTGCACGGCGCCGCGCACGACGCGATAGCAGGCCGAAGCCGCTGCGTCCTGATGAAACAGATGAACGCCGCCCGGCAGTTCGATCAGGCGCGAGGCCTCGCGCAGCGCATCGGGGAAGTAGGCCGGCACGCCGAAACTCGGCTTCCGTTCCTCCGCGCCCAGCGCCGCGGGCGGACCCGGGCGAACCCCACGTCGCATCGCCAGCGCCTCGGTCATCGCTGGCCTACTCGGGAATTTCCTTGGCGTTCTTCTGGAACTCGGCGCGCACCGCCGGCACCGGGTCGCCGCTGAAGACCCCCTTGAGCTTGTAATGCTCGTGCAGCGCTTTGCTGCGCACCGCCTTGTCGTATTCGAACTTGTACTTGGCATCGACCGTCGGCGTAAAGGGCGTGAACGGCGCCTTGGCGCCCTTGTGAGGCGAACCCTGGTAGTTGAGATGGCAGGCCGCGCAGGCCTTCTCATACTCGAAGTTCTGCCCGGCGGCGACCAGCGTCTTGCGCGGCGTCGCCTGGCCGTCCTTCTTGAGTTTCTTCTCGGCCTTGCCGTGCTCGTCGCGGTAGCCGCCGCCCGGTCCGTGACAGGATTCGCAGCCGACCGCGCCGAGCTGCTTCTGGCCGCCGACCTCGCCGCCCACGGCGAAGCCGCCCGACTGGCCGAAGCCGGTGCTGTGGCAGCCGACGCAGTCCTTGTCCTTGGTGTAGTCCTTCGCGGGATCGAGCTTGGCCTTCTTCTTCTCGTCGGACTTGGCATTGGCCTTCAGCGATTCGAAGGCCTTGGCGTGCGCGGTCTCCGCCCAGGACTCGCCCTGCACGTCATGGCATTTCGTGCAGGTCTTCACCCCCACGTAGCCGGCGCCGGCAGCCTGGCTCGCCGGCGCCGCGATCAGCAGGGCCGCGGTTGCGGCGATTCCCATCAGTCGTTTCATGTTTGGTCTCCTCGATGCAATAGATGATCAGCAGCCGCAATCCGCCTCGACCGAGATGCCGGTCTGGCCCGTGGCTTTCTGTCCGTTGTCGTCCTCGACACGCAGAATGACGACGTAGAGGCCCTGCGTGAAGGTATGCTCGACCTCGCGCCCGCTGGCCGAAGCGCCGTCGCCGAATTCCCAGGTGTAGGACTTGATCTTGCCGCTGCCGCCGGCCGTCAGCGCCTTGAAGCTCACCTTGTAGGGCGCGCTGCCGCGACGGTTGGCGACGCCGCCGATCTTGGCGATCAGCTTGCCGCCCGGCGCGGCAAGCTCCGCCTCGCGCAGGCTGCCGCCCATGTCCTTCGAAACCTTCGTCAGCGACTGCTTGACCTTCTCGTCCATCTCCTTGAGATCGTTCTCGGTCAATTTGACGCCTTCGGTGAGTGTGCCCTGCCGTCCGCTGTCGACTCGGACGCGTGCCGTGCCGTAGTCGGACACCAGTCGGCCGTGCAGCGACCAGGCCGTGAAGCTTTTCTTGTCGGCATCGTAGGCGGCGGCGAATTCGGCACCC
This sequence comes from uncultured Rhodocyclaceae bacterium, assembly GCA_964475635.1. Classification (GTDB taxonomy): domain Bacteria; phylum Pseudomonadota; class Gammaproteobacteria; order Burkholderiales; family Rhodocyclaceae; genus Desulfobacillus. The sequence goes on along the minus strand of CAYYXS010000001.1, from coordinate 98,471 downwards.
TGGGTGCGCAATTCGAAAGTGCCCATGCGCAGCTTGAATTCGGTGAACAGATGCTCCGGCACCTGCGCCTTGACGAAGACGCGACCCTTCTGCAGATCGAACACCGTCTTCTCCATTTTCTTTTCCAGGTCGAAACCGACGCCCGCCAGCCCGACCTCGGTATTTGGATACAGCCTGACCATGCTGCCGTTGGACCACATCAGGAGCGCCGCCGACTTGTCGCGCGCGGCGAGGCCGTCCCCGCGCTCGAGCAGGTCGCCCTCCTTGACCGGCTTCCAGGCCTGCGCGCCGCTCTTGCGGATCTCGACCGTGCCGTCGGCCTGGGTGACGCGGATGCTGGATTCCTCCTGGGCCCAGGATAAAAGACTGCATAGTGCGAGCAGGATCGCTGCTAGGTTGGCTTTCATTTCATTCTCCGTTGGTCTTTGTCAGAACTTGACTTCCGCCCCCAGCACGAATTCCCAGGCGGCCTTCGCGCTTCTGCCGTCCGGCCGCTGATAGACCTCGCCGGGGCGGAAGTAGCCGAAGGAGGCGAAGCCCTCGACGAACTTGTAGAGCGGGTAGCTCACGTCGAGATCGAGCTCCCAGCCGACGTCGCGCGTGCGCGCCGTCGAAGTGGCCATGCCGCGGCTCCAGTCGAATACCGGCCCCCGTCCCGCAAAGACTGACTTTGTGGTCCACATCCGCGCCAGCGCCGGGACGATCTTCAGTCCCTTGACCGGCTCGATCGTGAGATCGGCGCGCAGATAAGTGATGTTCGACAGGTTGCTGTCCCAGAAGTAGTAGCCGGCGCGGATGTCCTCGCTGTAGATGTTGCCGAACTTGTTGCGCTCGCGGCACATGAAGAGGCCGTTGAAGTTGCGCATCGTGCCGCTGGCGGTGCTGTCGGTGCCGTTGCCGGAACCCCGGCCGAACTGCAGGCCGAGCGCCAGATTTCCGAGCGCGCCGACCTTGCCGAAGTCGCGCGCGGCCTTCACTTGCAACGCATTGGCGCGCAGCTTGCGGTTCGCCGCATAATCCCCGGTGAGCAGGATCGCCTCGGCGTCGAATTTCCACTTGCCCAGTTCCGCCGTGGCGTTGAGGCCGGTCCACAAGGGCCGGAAACTGCCGTCGCGCGACAGCGTGGCGGCATTGAAGTCCTTGTCCAGGTTCAGATCGGCATCGCCGAGGCTGCCATGGTCGGAAACCTTCAGCAGGTACGGCTTGAAGCGCAGACCTCGCGCCGGCCGGATGTCGAGATCGGCATAAAAGGCGCCGAGCTTGTTGGAAGCGCCGAAGACGGCCTTGCGGTCGCCCGCCGGCGGGCCGCCCGAGGCGATGAAGTCCGCATAGCTGTTCCAGCCGCCGGCCACCGCCATGTAGCCGGCCGAAAGCGTGGTGTTGCCCCACGGCAGCTGGCCGAAGGGATACTGGATGCGGATGCCGTCCATCGGGCCTTCGAGCACCATGTTCTGGCCGACGTCCCAGTTCTGCCGCCCAGCGCGCAGCACGAAGGGGCCGGTGTATTGCACGAACAGTTCGCGCACCAGCTGCGAGTTGACCGTGAAGAACTGGCCCCAGCGTTCCAGCGTGCCTTCGCCGTCCTCCTTCCAGTCGAAGACGAAGTTGCCCTTGTCGAGCACCAGTCGCGCCAGCAGCGCCTCGTAGGAAGCATCGATCTGGAAGGAAAAACGCTGGTCGAAGAAGGTGGCGTTGTCGTACTTCCACTTCTGCAGCGGGTTGCCCAGGTCGAAGTTGTTGCGCGAGTTGTACTGCGCCTTGTACTTGCCGGAGAACTCGAACTGCGGCCGGTTCTTGCGCTCTTCCTCGACCTTGGCGGATTCGGCCGAGGTCTTGCGCATCTGCGTTTCCAGGGCCAGCAGGCGGCGGCGGGCTTCCTCGTCGCGGCCTTCCGCCTTGCGCTCGATTTCCGGCTCGTCCCATTCGCCGCCGCCGCTTTTCGCTGCCGCGGCGGCGGGCGCGGGCTTCGCCTCCCGCTTCGCCAACTCGGCCCTGAGTTTCTCGGTTTCGCTGCGGTATCCGGCAACCTGCTGCTCCAGCTCCTGCAGGCGGCGCAGGATCTCGTTCTCCGCGCCCTGCGCCTTCTTTGCCGCCGGCGGCTGCGCCAGGACCGGCGCCGCGCCGCAAGCCAAGGCAAGCGCGGTACAGATGGCCAGGCGCTTCATGTCACTTGCGCGCCTCGGGCGCGCCGTAGAAGGTCTTGATCTTGCTGTCCTGACCATGGCATTCGAGGCAGACCAGTCGCTTCAGCGTCGGTTTGAAGGTATAGGGATCGGCCAGCCGCAGCGTCTCGACCTGCAGGTATTGCCCGCCTTCGCCCGGACGCACGACGGTCTTCTTCCAGTAATTCTCGGGCGCCAGCAGCACGTTCGGGTGATACACGTCGCCCTTGACGAACCAGCCTTCCTTCTTCTTCGCCTTCGTCTCCGAAGGCTGGACCATCTCGTGGCAGGTCAGGCAATCGCGGTTCTCGCCCTTGTAGGCGGTTTTCTTCGAATCGAGATGCAGGCGGTGCAGATTGGGCACGTTCTTGCGCGCCGTCTTCACCTCCATGATCTCCTTGTGGCAGTCGAGGCACAGCTCGTTCTTGGCCTTGAAGTCCGGCACCTTGCCGGTGGCCTGCTTGGGCACCGCCTTGGGCGGCCAGTCGATCGGCTCCTGGCCGGCCAGCGCGCAGCTGACTGTTGCAGCGAGCGCCAGGGTTGCGGCGACTACGATTCGGTTACGCATGGTGTCCTCCGTTCGGAGAGAATTCGCTTGTTCAATTCCGGCACATGGGTCCGTTCTGCTTCCAGAAATTCGAGCGTCAGGCAGGCGAGCGCGCGGTACAGGTCGAGTCCGCTTACCTCGAGCACTTTCTCGCACAGGGCGCGCTGCCAGCGCAGCAGATGGTTTTCGAGAAAGTCCTTCTGGAATTCAAGGCACTTGCCCAACCCCGCCTCGTTGGAGTCCTGCCAGAACTGCGCCTCCAGGTCGCAGAGGAATTTCATGAATTCCAGCTCGACCCCGATGTGATCCGCCAGTTCCAGGCATTCCTTGGTGAATTGCGCGGCGGCGGCTTCATAGAAGCGTTGCACGGCGACCGTGACGCGCCCGCCGATGCGCTGGTTGTCGTCGAGGTAGTACGCTTCGTGCGGCACCACGCCGGACGGCAGCACGAACAGCCGTGTATGCTCGGCGGCGATGTCGGCCGCCGGCATCCCGGCGGCAAAGGCCTCCGTCAGCGCGTTGGCGGCGGCGGCCAGCGCGCTGTTGCCCTCCTGCCTGAGGCCGCCGGCGCGGATCAGCGCCGTCAGCTCGGGCGAGGGCGGCGCGGAATACAGCGCGGCCAGGATGGCGTAGGTCTGGGCGCGGCCCGCGGCCACGGCACGCATCTCGCTAGGAGCGGTCATTCTGGAATCCTCCGGAGAAAAATCGGTGGGCAATGGCATCGCGGCGATCGCCGGAGAGCCTGCACGTCGGACAGAATTCGTCCGCCTCGCTCAGGAAGCTCTCCTTGCAGGCACGGCAGGTGCGCCGGGTGGAGGCGAGCAGCGTCTCGCTGCGGCGCTCGAACAACTGCGACAGATCGAATGTTTCCCGGATCTGCAACGCCTGGTGGTAACAGGCCGCCACGCAGACGCCGCAGCCGGTGCATTGCGCGGCGTCGAACTCCAGGCGGTAGCGTTCATCTTCGTCGACATGCCGCAGCGCCCCCACCGGACACAGCGTCTCGCAGACATTGCAGCCGACGCAACGTTCATTCACTTCCAATTGAGCCAGTGGCAGGCCGGCGGCGGCAACGATTCTGGCAGACGCCTTCGCGCCGGGCAGTGCGTCGAGCACTTTCAGCAGCTCGACCCGCCGGGGGCTTTCCATGTGTTTCTGCACCGCCTCGCGGAACGGCGGCGGCACCTCGCTGGCCACCTCGGCCTGCGGTTCGGGCCGCGCGGCATCGGTCGCCTTCCAGCGCTCGGCCGCGGCGCGGAACAGCGCCCGCCGGGGATTGGCGGGCTTGGCCGAGGGACGAGCCTCTTCCGCCTGCCCCGGGGGCACCGTGACCGTCTGCAGCCGCTGCGCAGCAAAACCGGCCGACTCGCACAACGCGCCGGCGAATCCCATCACCTTGCGCCATTGCGGCGCCGCCTTTTTGAAAACGCAGGCGGCGCAGTCCGGCGCCGCCAGTTCGACGCGCGGAGCGCCGCCGCGCAGCGGCTCCAGCAGCAGCGCCTCGTTCAGGCGCGAGAGACAGGGCACGGCGAGATCCACCCGGCCCTGTCCGCGGTCGCAGCCGATGCGAAAAACGGCACCCGCCCGCACCCGCTCGCCGATACGCTGCGACAGCCGGGAATCGTCTTCGAGCATGCCAATGGCGCCGTTGGGGCATGCCGAGGCGCAGGCGCCGCAGCCGACGCAGGCGGCGCCGATTTCCGCGCCGCCCTCGCCTAGCCGCACGGCGCCCGGCAGCGGACACACCACCGCGCACGCCGCGCAGTCCGACTTGCTGCAGCGATAGCGTGAGCACAGCGTATCCGTCACGCGCGCCGGCGCTAGCGGCAGGATTTCCACGGGCAGGTTCATGGTCGCTCGCTTCGCCGCAGCGCCTTACTTGGTGTACTGCATGCTGGGCTTGGTGTCCGCCCCGACGACCGCGATATTGACGCTGCGGGCACGCTTCTCGCGCATCAGCGTCGTCAACTCGTTCAGTTCGCCGAAGAAGCGCACCTTGGCCGGGCAGGTCGTCACGCAGGCGGGCTGCAGCCCTTTCTCGACGCGATGGACGCAGAGCGTGCATTTCTCCATGACCTTCGCCTCGGCGTTGAACTGCGGCGCGCCGTAGGGACAGGCCCAGGCGCAATAGCGGCAGCCGATGCACTTGTCCTTGTTGATGAGAACGATGCCGTCTTCCTTGCGCTTGGTGATGGCCCCCACCGGGCAGGCCGCCTGGCAGGCCGGCCGGCCGCAGTGCATGCAGGGCATCGGCACGAAGGTGACGCCGACGCTGGGCGTCTTGCTGGCGTCGCGGAAGTCGCCTTCCTCGATCTCGACGACGCGGTTGTAATTGACGCCGACCGGGGTGTTGTTCTCGGCCTTGCAGGCGATGGTGCAGGCGTTGCAGCCGATGCAGTGCTCGAGGTCGACCCACAGCGTGTATTGCTTCGGGCCCTGTTTCGCGAAGGAGCGATCGACGACTTCGCGGGGCAGTACGGGATTGTATTCAGCCATGGCAGTCTCCTTAGATTTTTTCCACACGCAGCGGCGTACCGTAGCTCTGGGTGCCGCCCGCCACGGGATCGATCATTCCACGGTCCCCCAGGACAGGGTCGGCCATGTAGAGCGGATTCACGCTGAAACCCGCCGCGATGCGCTTGTCGTGGTATTGCGGCTTGCCGTCTGCGGCCCAGGCCCTTCCTCCGGCGCCCCATCGCCCGTAGGAATTGCTGACCGAGAAGACGCCGGGCCGGATGCGGCTGGTGACGCGCACCTGCATCTTGTACCAGCCGTCGGGCAGCGAATATTCGACGAACGGGATGTGCTTGCTGGACGGCGACTTGACCTTGACCCAGTCGCCGGTCACCACGCCCAGCCTCTGCGCATCCGCCGGGTTGATCTCGGCGAAGTTCTGCGGCTTGATCTCCGCCAGCCACAGATTGTTCATGGTGCGCGTCTGGGTGTGCCAGGCGTCCTTGTGGGTGTGCAACTGGAACGGATATTCCTTCCAGATCGCCGTATCGAGTTCCTTCTCCGTGCAGTCGATGATGAAGCGGTACTGCGGCAGGCCGTCGTAGTACTTGCCGGTCATGCTGTTCTTGTTGGCCGCCACATTCGCCGCGTAGGCATACAGGCCGCGCACCTGGCGTCCGCCGGGGAAGCGCGTGTAGTCGCCGTCGTACTGCTTGGCCGGGTTCTCGTACTTGCCGCCGAGCTTGACCAGGCGGCTGTCCGGATCCAGTCCCGGCTCGCCCTTGAAGTCGCCGTTCTTGTAGTACTCGTTCCAGAACTGCCACGAATTCAGGAGGTCCTTGCCCGGGCCGCCGCCGTCCTTGCCGAAGCCCGGCAGGCCGCAGCGCATGGCTAGCTGGATCAGCGTGTCGTCCGCCGTCTGCACGTCCGGATGGATGCCGCGGTAGTCCTTGGTCTTCGGATCGAGGGTGCCGATCACCGGCTGGCGCAGGCCCTGAACCTGGGTCTTCACCGGCGGATAGGTCTTGAAGCCGCCGAAGCGCTCCAGGTACTCGGTATCCGGCAGGACGTAGTCGCACAACAGGGTGGTCTCGCCCATGTAGGCATCGATGCTGATGGTGAGGGGCATGGCCTTCAGGTCGAGCAGCGCTTCGATGACCGACGAGTTGAACGGCGTGGTATAGGCCGGATCGTTGTAGTAGTTCAGATAGGCCTTGATGCGGTACGGGTAGCCCTTGCGCACGGAGGAGAAGAACTCGCTGGTCACCGTACGGATGGCCAGCGGATACCACGGCCGCGTCGAAGTCGTCTTCTTGCCCTGATACTTGTCCTTGTGACGATCGACGGAAACACCCATGGCCTTGCGTGTCGGCCCGCCGACGCCACCGCCGTAGGCCTTGTGGCCGGGAATGTAGCCGCCCTTGCGGTCGATGTTGTCCATCATCATGTTGAGGGTGATCAGCGCCTGGCCGTTCCACCAGCCGTTCGACTGCTGGATCGGCCCGCGGAACATCTCGATGACGGGCCGCTTGGCAGCGGAGAACTCCTTCGCCAGGCGCGCGATGGTGCCTGCAGGGATGTCGCAGGTCCGCTCGCATTCTTCGATGGTCTTCTCGTGGGCCCGCTCACGCAGCATGCGGAACACCGTCTTGTACTTCTCGCCCTTTATCTCGACTTCGGCGTCGAGATCGGCCGGGCCGTCGACCTCGTGAAACAGCGTCGGCTTGCCGCCGAGCAGCACCACGTAGTCGGCCTGACCCAGCCCGGCGTTCTTGCCCGTGAGATACAGCTTGGGTTCCTTGGTTCCCACCAGGTAGGTCATGTCGCTCCAGTTGCGCCGGCCGGTCTTCTTCGCCGCCTGCTGGTTCGGCAACGCCAGAAAATCAGCCTTGTAGGCCTTGTTGTCGATCATCCAGCGCAGCATGCCGAGCAGGAAGAAAGCATCGGTGGAAGGCTTCAGCGGAATCCACTCGCCCTTGCCCGATTGCAGCGCCTTGGCCGCCGCCGGCGAAAGCCAGGGATCGACGATGACATGCTTGAACTGCTTGGCGTCCGGACCCATGCGCTTGGCGAATTTCTGCAGATAGCGGGCGCGCGTCTGGCCGGGGTAGTCGGCGTGGGTGATGTTGGATCCGACGCTGACGAGGAAGGTGCAGTGCTCGTAGTCGGCATAGGCGCCGATCTCGTAGGGCGGCACGTTCATCACGTGTTCGACGACGTTGTAGAAGGTTCCCGCGCAACGGTCGCAGTGGTTGAGCATGTTGGGAACGCCCGCAGCGCCTCCGACAAAGCGCGGCGTCAGCGGCGACTGCTCGTTGCGGCCGTGAGCCCAGACGAACTGGTTGCGCTTCGGCCCCCAGCCTTCCGGCGGCGCCTCGTCCATGAAGTCCGAATCCTCGGGCCCCATCGGCTTGTCGTTGTTGAGGATGGACTTGAGGCCCTCGACCTGGCGTGTTTCCTCGCCCGGCACGTCCTTGAAGAGCAGGCCACCCTCGGTGATCTCGGTCAGCGCCTGTTCCCAGGAAATCGTCTTCCACTTGCCCGAGCCGCGCGGACCGACGCGCTTCAACGGGTGCTTCAGCCGCGCCGGGCTGTAGAGTGCATAGATGCCGGCCTGGCCCTTGGCGCACAGCGTACCGACGTCCTTGCCGTTTAGGCCGCCGTCGAGATCGCTCTCCTCGACGATGTCGCCCTTGGCCACATAGTCGTAGGTGTTCGGGTGGTAGGGATTGCCGTCGATCTTGACCAGTTCGCCGTTCTGTATGGTGCACTGGATGCCGCAGCCGCTGTGGCACATCAGGCAGACGCTGCGCACGATCTTCGCGTCGGCGCCGACTTTGTCCGGTTGCGAGCCGGCTTTGCCGACCTGGGCCAACCAGTCCTGCGCATTCGCCGGCTGGATCTGCGTCAGCAGCGCCGTTGTCCCGGTAACCTTGAGGAAATCCCGCCGGGTCAGGTGATTGTCGAGCAGTTTCATAACGTAATCCTCCTGAGGTTCATTTGCTTCCAGAGACTGATCGGCGCGGCATGTAGCGTTACCCGCCGGTAACAACGAATACGATTCATCGCCTGTTTTCTTTCGGTTGTGCCAGAGCCTGCACGCCGGGAAGACAACGCCGCATCATCCTTGGCACGCGGTTTGCACTACGATTCATGAAAGACATTTGTTTCTTTTGTCGATATGCTCGAATACGGCATTGCACAAAACGGACCAGCTGCCGAGCCCCCGCGCCAGGGCATTGAATAACTTGATAAACATCAAACTTGAGAAAAATGGACGGAAATACAGTTGCAGGCGAAATGGATGGCAAGCTGATTGCAGAAGCGTGCTGTCTTACCGTTCAGTAACCGAATTCGAGCAAGAGCCAATTTTTAGTTACCCGCAGGTAACCTTCTCCCATGAAATATTTACTTGCACTTGTATTTGCCTTGACACTGACAAGCGCCGGCCTGGCCAATGCCGGCGAAACCAAAACGGGCAAGCCCCTGAGGGTCGGCCTGACGCCGACCTTTCCGCACGACCAGTACAAGCCGCTCGAGGAATGGCGGCTCTACATGGAACGCAAGCTGGGGCGGCCGGTCGAGTTCATCCGTCGCGACCGCTATATCGAGACGATGGATCTGCTGCGCCTGAAGAAGCTCGACTTCGCCTGGATCTGCGACTACCCCTATGTGTACTTCAGGAGCCAGGTGAAGCTGCTGGCGGTGCCGGTGCACCAGGGACGCCCTTATTACCGCTCCCTGCTCATCGTGCCGGCAGGAGACACGACCACCAGTTCGATCGTGCAACTGAAAGGCAAGGTATTCGCCTTCACCGATCCCTACTCGAACACCGGCTACCTGACGCCGCGCTATCAGTTGCAGCAGGCGAGCGAGGAGCCGGCCACCTTCTTCCGCAAGACCTTCTTCGCCTGGTCGCACCGGCGGGTGATCGAGGCCGTCGCCACCGGCATGGCCGACGCCGGCGCCGTCAGCAGCCATGTATGGGACACCCTGTCGTCCGGCAAGCCGGAACTGACGCGCGGCTTGCGCGTCGCCGCCGAATCGCCGGAATACGGCTTCGCGCCCTTCGTGGCGACATCCTCCATCGACGAAAAAACATATCGGCAAATGCAGAAACTGCTGCTCGACATGCCAAACGACGCGGAGGGCCGGGCGCTCCTCAAGGAGCTCAATCTGGACGGTTTCGTCGCGGGCGATGCCAAGCTCTTCAAGCGCGTCGAGCAGGTAATCCGCGCCCTCGGCGAAAAATGAAAAGCTTTCTGAACCTCAGCTTCCGCTACAAGATCCCGCTGTGGGGCGGGCTGCTGATCGTCACCGCCACGCTGGCCTTGTCGGCCTCGCTGATCCTCAAGTCTTATGACGACCTGCACACCGCCCTGCTCGGCAGCGCGGCCGGTCTCGGGCGCACCCTGGCCAAGACGCTGTTCTCCGCCATGCTTCAGGAAGAAGTCTGGCAGGCCCACGAAATCATCCGTGCGCCCCTCTACGGCACGGCCGAAAACAACCCGATCCGGCCGGAAATGATTCTGGCGCTGGATCGGGAACTGCAGGTGTTCGCCTCCAGCCATCCCAAGGCGGTGCCCATGCTCGCCGATTTCGCCAGCCTGGGCGAGGACGAGCACCGACTCGCGGAGCGAATGGATGCGCTGGCCGAGGCCGATGCGCCTATCGTCGAACATACCGGCGCCCGGCATGTCTATGTCGCGATCCCCATCGCCGAGGAAGGCGCACGCCTCGGCACCCTGGTCATCATGCACTCGAAGGATGTCTTCCTGGCACGCTTTCGCAGCGTGGCCTGGCGCAGCGCCGCCATCGGCCTGTTGGTGCTGGCCGTGCTGCTGCCGCTCAACTGGTACTGGGGCCAGCGCACTTCCGCCCCGCTCGTCGCTCTCGCGCGCAGCGCCCGCGACGTCACGCGCGGCACCCTGCGCGAACCGCCGCCGGGAACCTACGCCTACCAGGACGAACTCGGGCAGCTGTTCGAGAACTTCGGCCTGATGGTGCGCTCCCTGCGCGAAAAAGCCGAGCTGGAACAGGAAATGATCCGCTCGGAGCGGCTGGCCGCTGTCGGCCGCCTGTCTGCCGGCCTGGCCCATGAAATCAACAACCCGCTCGGCGGCATGATGGTCGCCCTGGACAACTTCAAGCGCCGCGCGGGCAACGATGAGCGCACTTTGAAGACGGTGGCGATGATCGAACGCGGCCTGACGCAGATCCGCGACACCGTCAGCGCCATGATGGTCGAGGCGAAAGTGAAGAGCCGCGATCTGGTGCCGCATGACATCGAGGATATCCAGCTTCTGCTCTCGGGCGAGGCCCACAAGCACGCCGTCAGCGTGCAAATCGATCACGATCTCGAACAGCCCGTCGCCCTGCCCGCCACGCTGGTGCGGCAGATCCTGATGAACCTGCTGCTCAACGGCCTGCAGGCCTCCGAGCCCGGCGGCATCGTCAGTTGCCGCCTGCACAGCGCCGACGGACGGCTTGCCATCGACACGCAGAACAGCGGCAGCATCCCGGCCGAGGTGCTGGGCCACCTCTTCGAACCCTTTGCCTCGGGCAGCGAAACGGGACACGGCCTAGGTCTGTGGGTAACCTATCAGATCGTTACCCAGCTGGGCGGGCAGATTGCCGCCGACAGCCGGGACGGACTGACGCAATTCCGGGTGGCGCTACCCGTTGGAGAAAAGCATGCGTAACGATTCGCCCTGCGTCTGCCTGATCGAGGACGACGAACTGATGGGGGAGGCGCTGTGCGAGCGCTTCGAGATGGAAGGCCTCAGCCATGTCTGGTACAAGCGGGGTCGGGAGGCGCTCGCGGACCTGAAGCGCCGGCGCTATAACGTGGTCGTCAGCGACATCCGCCTGCCGGACATCAGCGGGGAAGACCTGTTCGTGCAGCTGCGCCGCGACAAGGCGGAAGCGCCGCCGTTTCTCTTCATGACGGCCTATGGCGCCATCGACCAGGCCGTGCGGCTGCTCAAGCTGGGCGCCGCCGACTATGTCACCAAGCCGCTGGAGGTCGACGATCTGATCCGTCGCCTCCGCGAATTGTGCGAGCCGGCGGCTGCCGCAGATGCGTCCACTGCGGCGCTCGGCGCCGCTCCTTCGATGCGCCGCATCGAAACCATGTTGCAGCGGCTGGCGGCTTCGGACGGCTCGGTGCTCGTTACCGGGGAATCGGGCGTCGGCAAGGAGCATGTGGCCAGACGGCTGCATGAACTGGCCCAGGGCGCGGAGCCGGGTCCTTTCGTCGCAATCAATTGCGCCGCCATTCCCGAAACGCTGCTGGAGGCGGAAATGTTCGGCTTCGAGAAGGGCGCTTTCACCGGTGCGGCGAAGGAGCGGCGCGGCTATTTCGAGCAGGCGGAAGGCGGCACGCTGTTCCTCGACGAGATCGGCGACATGCCGCTCACCATGCAGGCCAAGCTGCTGCGTGCCATCCAGGAACATACCGTGACGCGCCTGGGAAGCGAAACGCCGATCCGCGTCTCTGTGCGGCTCATCTGCGCCACTCATGAAGATCTGCGCCAGCTGGTCGAAGCCGGCCGCTTCCGGGAAGATCTCTATTACCGCATCAATGTCATCAGCCTGCGCATACCGCCCCTGCGCGAACGAAGGGAAGACATCCTCTGGCTGGCAAAGCGCTTCGCCGGGCAGCAGTCGGCCAAGAGACCCGGCGGCGCATCGTACTCATTCACGCCCTCGGCCGAACGCGCTCTACTCTCCCACCCCTGGCCCGGCAACATCCGCGAGCTCAAGCACTGCATCGAGCGCGCCTGCATTCTGGCGGGACGTTCGCAGCTCGGGCCGGAGGCGCTGTTCGGCGAATCTTCCGCGCCTTTGTCCGCATTGCCGTCGAGCGGAGACACCCTGCTCGCCCACCTGGATGCCTGCGAAAAGCGCTACGTGGAGCAGGCGCTCGCGGCCCACGGCTGGCGTGTGGGGGAAACGGCGGATTACCTCGGCATCAGCCGCAAGACGCTGTGGGAAAAAATGCGCAAGCACGACATTGCTGATCGCGCCAAACGCGCATCGTCCTGATGATGGAGATTGGGGTTGGCGACAAACCCGTCAGGAAATCTTCGATTGTGCCTGCTGCCGCAGGTAGTGCGGGCCGAGTATTCGGGCCAGCAGCGGCAGGCGGCTGGCAAACAAGGCGGCGCCCATAAGGCAAAAGATGCCGCCGATCGTCAACGCCGCGCGCGCGCCGAAATGCTCCGCGATCCAGCCCGCGGCGAAGTGGCCAAGCGGCGCCACGCCGAGGAAGGCGACGATGTGGAAGCTGACCAGGCGCCCGCGCAGCCGGTCGGGCACCACCGACTGCAGGATCATGTTGGCCGCTGCGGTGTTCACCATGATGCCGAAGCCGATCAGCGGCAGCACGGCGAGGGATAGGCCGAACCAGGGCGATTGCGAGAAGACGAGCAGGCCGAATCCCGCGCAGCCCGCAGCAACCGGCACCAGTCTCTCCAGGCCCGCGACATGCTTGCGGGACGCCAGGTAGAGCACGCCTGCCACAGCGCCCGCGCTGCCGGCGCCGACCAGGATTCCCAGTAATTCACCCCCACCGGCGAAGATGTCTCGGGCAAACACCGGCATGAGCGAGGCGTAGGGGTTGCCCGAGAAGCTCACCAGCGCCACCAGCGCCAGCAGGCTGCGGCTGGGCAGGAAATCCCAGGCGAAGCGTGCCGCCTCGGCCAGACCGGCGAGCCAGCCCTGCGCATTCGGCTTGAGCGGTGCCTTGGCGACCGTGATGGCGGAGAGCGAGGCGATGACCGCCAGGTAGGAGAGTGCATTGACCAGGAAGCACCAGGCTTCGCCGGCCAGGGCGAGCAGCATGCCGGCGATGGGCGGTCCCACCAGGCGCGAGACATTCATCATCAGCGAATTCAGCGCGATGGCGTTGGGCAGGTGTTCGCGCGAACCGACGAGTTCCAGCAGGAAGGACTGGCGCAGTGGCGTGTCGAGGGCGTTGACCACGCCGAGGAAGGCCGCTGCGACGAGCAGGTGCCAGACTTCGACGAGGCCGGCAAAAGTCAGTCCCGCCAGCACGGCGGCTTGGAGGAGCGAGAGTGCCTGCGTGACCAGCATGCTGCGGCGGCGGTCGAAGCGGTCCGCCCAGAGGCCGCCGAGCGGAGCGAGGAACAGAATTGGAATGTGGCCGACGAAGCTCGCCAGGCCGAGCATGAAGGGCGAGCCGGTCAGGCGATAGACCAGCCAGGCCAAGGCGATCTGCTGCATCCAGGTGCCGACCAGAGAAGCGCTCTGGCCGATGTAATACACGCGGAAGTTGCGCTGCCCGAGCGCGCGCACGAGATGCTTCATTCAGAACGCATCGTCATTCCCGCGGAAGCGGGAATCCAGAACGGCATCGGCGGGGTCCTTGGATTCCCGCTTCCGCGGGAATGAGGGATTGGCGACCACTACTGCAGCCGGGCAAGTTGCGCGCGCAGTTTTTCGGCCAGCGCGCCGAAGTTTGCCAGCCGCTCGTTCTCCTGCGCCACGACCGCCGCCGGCGCGCGTGCGACGAAGCCCTCGTTGGCGAGCTTGGCCCGGGCCTTGCCGATCTCGCCGTCGATGCGCGCGATCTCCTTGCCCAGGCGCTCGCGCTCGGCGGCGACGTCGATCTCGATCTTCAGCATCAGGCGGAAGTCGCCGACGATCTGCACCGGCGCGTCGCCGGCCGGCAGTTCGGCGCCGGTCGCCGTCACCTCCGACAGCCGCGCCAGGGCGGCGAGGTAAGGCGCGAAGGCCTTGACTCTGTCGGGTTCTCCGGCGGCGAGCAGCGGCACCTTCTGCGCCGGCGAGAGGCTCATTTCCCCGCGCAGGCTGCGGCAGGCGTTGATGAGGTCCTTGAGCGTCCGCATCTCGGCCTCGGCCCGCTCGTCGATGCGCGACGGCTCGGAGACAGGATAGGGCGCGAGCATGATGCTCTCGCCGGCGCGCCCGGCGACGGGCGCCGCCTTTTGCCACAGCTCCTCGGTGATGAAGGGGATCAGCGGGTGGGCCAGGCGCAGCATGGCTTCCAGCACGCGCACCAGGGTGCGCCGCGTGGCGCGCTGCTGCGCGGCGTCGCCGGTCTGGAGCTGCACCTTGGCGAGTTCGACGTACCAGTCGCAGTACTCGTCCCAGACGAATTCGTAGAGGGCGCGGGCGAGCAGATCGAAGCGGTAGTCGGCGAAGTGCTGCGCCACCTCGGCCTCGGTGCGCTGCAGGCGGCTGACGATCCAGCGGTCGGCCTGGCTGAACCTGAGCTGCGTGCCGCAGGCCTCGGGCCCGTGCGCCTCCAGGCCGCAGTCCTGCCCCTCGCAGTTCATCAGCACGAAGCGCGTGGCGTTCCACAGCTTGTTGCAGAAGTTGCGGTAGCCTTCGCAGCGGCCCATGTCGAACTTGATGTCGCGCCCCGGGCTGGCGAGCGAGGCGAAGGTGAAGCGCAGAGCGTCGGTGCCGAAGCCGGGGATGCCGTTCGGGAATTCCTTGCGGGTGCGCTTCTCGATCTTTGCCGCGTCCCGGGGATTCATCAGCCCTGCGGTGCGCTTTTCCACCAGGGCGTCGAGGCCGATGCCGTCGATGAGGTCGATCGGGTCGAGCACGTTGCCCTTCGACTTCGACATCTTCTGCCCTTCGGCGTCGCGGATCAGGCCGTGCACGTAGACGTCGCGGAAGGGAATTTTCCCGGTGATGTGCTTCGTCATCATCACCATGCGCGCCACCCAGAAGAAAATGATGTCGAAGCCGGTCACCAGCACCGTGGAGGGCAGGTAGAGGTCGAGCGCGGCATTGGACTTCGCCGGCCACTCGGGCGTCCAGTCCAGCGTCGAGAACGGCCACAGCGCCGAGGAGTACCAGGTGTCGAGCACGTCCGGGTCGCGCTCGAGGCCGCCCGAGTAGCCGTCGGCTCGGGCAAGCGTGTAGGCCTCGTTCTCGTCGTGGGCGACATAGACGCGGCCGTCGTCCGAGTGCCAGGCCGGAATCTGGTGGCCCCACCAGAGCTGGCGCGAGATGCACCAGTCCTGGATGTTGTTGAGCCACTGGTTGTAGGTGTTCACCCACTGCTCGGGGACGAACCTGATCTCGCCGGAGGCGACGCATTCGAGCGCCTTGCCGGCAATGCTCTTGCCGTCGGCGCCCGGCCTGGACATGGCGACGAACCACTGATCGGTGAGCATCGGTTCGATCACCGCGCCGGTGCGGTCGCCGCGCGGCACCATCAGCTTGTGCGGCTTCACCGAGGCGAGCAGGCCTTCGGCCTCGAGGTCGGCGACGATGGCCTTGCGCGCATCATAGCGGTCCATGCCGCGGTACTTCTCCGGGCCGTGCTCGTTGATGCGGGCATCGAGCGTGAGGATGGAGATCGGCGCGAAGCCATGGCGGTGGCCGACCTGCCAGTCGTTGAAGTCGTGCGCCGGCGTGATCTTGACGCAGCCGGTGCCGAATGCCTTGTCGACGTAGCTGTCGGCGATGATCGGGATGCTGCGGCCGGTGAGCGGCAAGCGCACATGCTTGCCGACCAGCGCCGCATAGCGTTCGTCTTCTGGATGCACGGCTACGGCAACGTCGCCCAGCATCGTTTCAGGACGTGTCGTGGCGACGATCAGTGCGCCATCCCCCTCGACGAAGGGATAGCGGATCTCCCACATGAAGCCGTCTTCCTCCTCGCTGACGACCTCCAGGTCGGACACCGCGGTGAGCAGCTTCGGGTCCCAGTTCACCAGCCGCTTGCCGCGGTAGATCAGTCCCTCGCGGTAGAGCCGCACGAAGGTCTCGGTGACGGTCTTCGACAGGCCCGCGTCCATGGTGAAGCGCTCGCGCGACCAGTCGGGCGAAGTGCCCAGGCGGCGCATCTGCCGCGTGATGGTGCCGCCCGAGTATTCCTTCCACTGCCAGACGCGCTCGAGGAACTTCTCGCGGCCGAGGTCATGGCGCGAGACGCCCTCAGCATCGAGTTGGCGCTCGACGACGATCTGGGTGGCGATGCCGGCGTGGTCGGTGCCCGGCTGCCACAGGGTATTGGTGCCGCGCATGCGGTGATAGCGCGTCAGCGCATCCATCAGCGTCTGGTTGAAGCCGTGGCCCATGTGCAGCGTGCCGGTGACATTGGGCGGCGGCAGCAGGATGCAGAAATTGTCGGTCCTGGCGGTGTCGGCGCCGGCGGCGAAATAGCCGCGCGACTCCCACAACGGGTACCAGCGGCGCTCGATGTCGGCCGGCTCGAAGGATTTGGCGAGTTCCATCCTGGGGGAAAGGGGAATGCGGAAAAACAGAAATTATACCGGAGCGGGCGCGCCGCCCCGGGGCATCACTTGCCCGTCTTGGTTCTTTCCTGGGCGGCGCGGATCAGGTCGGAGATCAGCAGCGGCAGGCTTTCCCGCAGCGCCGAGCCGACTTCCTCTGCGATTTGCTCGGCGACGCCGTCGAGGCGCCGGGCCACCAGGCGCGGCAGGGTGGCGACCAGCCAGTTCTCCACGGCGCGCGCGATGTCCGGCGGCAGGGGATCGAGAAGTTCGTGCATGCGTGCGGCGAGGTTTTCCGCGCCAGGGCTGCCGGCCAGCGCGGCAGAGAGCGCCGGCACGGCCTGGCTCGGATCGACCACTTCGGTGAGCAGCGGCACGTCCTCCGCCGCCGGCGCGGACTGGGCGCCGCCGGCGACAAAGGCACGGCGTTTCATCAGCGCATCGGCCTTGTCGAGCACATCATCGCTCATCGCCCCCCCTTGAGGTCGTGGTACACGATGGCGTAGCCGCGGTCGCGATAGAACTTGACGCGGGCCCTCGCCCGCGTCTTGTCGTCATCGTCCTGGCCGACGATTTCGACCAGTTGCGAGAAGCGTGAGAAGGCCTGCGGCAGGTCGCCGTCCAGATTCACCAGCACGTCGTGGTGCGCTTCGTCGTCGAGCGAGCCGCCGATGACGATCGGTGTCTCCGGGGCCAGCGCGTCAGCCGCGCGGCAATGGGGCAGGAAACCCGTTGCGGGCTGCATCCATAGCATGCGATCCACCTGGGCAGCCATCCCTTCGGAGGGGGCATAGACCAGCACCCGTCTGCCCTGGGCGTACAGCTCGCCGACCAGCCGGCAGGCCGCCTGCAGCTTGTCGGCGGCGCTGTGGTGGAAATCGATGCCGGTCAAAGCCTGCCTGCCCTCTTCATGAGGAAATGCGTGAGCAGCGGCACCGGACGCCCGGTGGAGCCCTTGCTGGCGCCGGAGCGCCAGGCGGTGCCGGCGATGTCCAGGTGCGCCCAGCGGTATTTCTTGGTGAAGCGCGAGAGAAAGCAGGCGCCGGTGATGGTGCCGGCGGCACGCCCGCCGCTGATGTTCGGAATGTCGGCGAAATTGCTCTTCAGCAGTTCCTGGTAGTCGTCCCACAGCGGCAGCCGCCAGGCGCGGTCTCCGGAAGACTGGCCTGCCTCCAGCAACTCATCGGCGAGCGCATCGTCGTTGGCCATCAGGCCGGAGGCTACGGCGCCCAGGGCGATGACGCAGGCGCCGGTGAGCGTCGCCACGTCGATCACGCAGTCGGGGTCGAAGCGCTCGGCGTAGGTGAGGGCGTCGCACAGGACGAGACGACCCTCCGCGTCGGTGTTGAGGATCTCGATGGTCTGGCCCGACAGGGAGGTGACGATGTCGCCGGGGCGGGTCGCGCCGCCGCCCGGCATGTTCTCGACCGCCGGGATGATGCCGACCACGTTCAGCGGCAGCTTCATCATGGCGGCGGCGCGCAGGGCGCCGAGCACGCTGCCGGCGCCGGACATGTCGTACTTCATCTCGTCCATCTCGGCGCCAGGCTTGAGCGAGATGCCGCCTGTGTCGAAGGTAATGCCCTTGCCGATCAGCGCGATGGGTTTCTCCTTCGCCTTGCCGCCGCGGTACTGCAGGACGATGAAGCGCGGCGGCTGATGCGAGCCGCGTCCGACGGAGAGCAGGGAGCCCATGCCGAGCTTTTCCATGCGGGCGCGGTCGAGCACCTCGCACTTCAGCTTGCACTCCCTGGCCAGCTTCTGCGCTTGCTGGGCGAGATAGGTCGGCGTGCAGATGTTGGCCGGCAGGTTGCCCAGTTCGCGCGAGAAATACATGCCGTCCGCGATGGCTTCTCCCTGGGACAGCGCGGCGGTGGCGGCCCGCACGTCCTTGTTGCCGACGGTGAATGCGATCGATGTGAGCGCCGGCTTGCCGTTGTCCTGCCTGGATTTGAGCCGGTCCGGGCGGTAGAGCGCGTCCTGCACCGCCAGCGCCGCCTGGCGCACCCGCCAGCCGGAGTCGCGTTGGCCGAGCGGCAATTCGCTCAGTGTGACGACGGCGCTCTTGCTGCCGGTATCCTTGAGGGCGCGCACCGCAGCGGCAATGGCGTCGCGATAGGCCTTGTCGCCGAATTCCGCCTCCTTGCCGAGACCGACCAGCAGCATGCGAACGGCCGCGATGCCGGTTGCGCCATGCGTCAGCAGGGTAGCGCCGCTCTTGCCGTCGAAATCGCCCCGTCGCAGAATGCCGGCAAGATGGCCGCCGGCGGCCTTGTCCAGTGTCTGCGCCGGCGCAGACAGCTTGCGCGGCTCGAATACGCCGACGACGATGCAATCGCACCGGGCTTTCTCCGGGCTGCCGCTTTTTATGCTAAATTCCACGCGCTGCTCCTCTCTGTCGACTCAAGCTTCGATTATCCCTTTTCCCCCTCGAAAAAGTCAAAATGGCGCGCAGGCTGACCTTTGAGCGTGCGGTGATGCGCGAGTTCGCGGGAGCCGCGGGCGCCACTTTCGTCGCGCTCTTCGCCATCCTGCTGACGACACAGCTGATCCGGTTGCTGGGCCAGGCGGCCGGGGGCAAGCTGGTCTCCGAGGCGGTCGTTGCGCTGCTCGGCTTCGGCGCATTGACGCATCTGCCCATCCTGCTTTCGCTGACCCTGTTCATCGCCGTGCTGCTGACCTTGTCGCGCTGCTATCGCGACTCCGAAATGGCGGTGTGGTTCGCCTCCGGCCTGCCGCTGACGGCCTGGGTGAGACCGGTGCTCAAGTTCGCCGCGCCGCTGGTGGCGGCGATCGCCCTGCTGTCTCTGCTGCTCTCGCCATGGGCGCAGTCGAAGAGCGTCGAGTATCGTCAGCGCATGGACACGCGCGACGATGTCGCGCGCGTCTCGCCGGGCGCCTTCAAGGAATCGGCCAGTGGGGAAAGGGTCTTCTTCGTCGAGGCTGCCGCCGCGGGCGAAGGCGCGGTGCGCAACATCTTCATCAGTTCGATGCAGCACGGCAGGCTCGGCGTAATGATGTCGTCCCAGGGCTATACCGAGACCATGCCCAACGGCGACCGCTTCGTCGTGCTGGTGAACGGCCGCCGCTACGAGGGCACGCCCGGTTCGGCCGAATACCGCGTGATGGAGTTCGAGCGCTACGCCGTGCGCATCGAGTCCAAGGAAGCGCGCGGCGTGGAATCGACGACCAAGAACTTGCCGACCCGGGCGCTGATGCAGGGCCAGACGAACTCGGGCAAGGGCGAGTTGCTCTGGCGCATCGGCATGCCGCTGGCGGCCCTCAACCTGGCATTGCTGGCGATTCCGCTCAGCTACGTCAATCCGCGTGCCGGCCGCACCAACAACCTGGTGCTGGCCCTGCTTGCCTATATGCTTTACAGCAACCTGCTCTCGGTCAGCCAGGCCTGGGTGGCGCAGGGCCGGCTGCGTTTCGAGACCGGTTGGTGGCTGGTGCATGCCGCGATGTTCGTCGCTCTGATCCTGCTCTTTTTGAGGCGGCTGTCGGTGCGTTCCTGGCCGGGGTCGCGCAAATGAAGGTCTATCAGCGCTACCTGGCAAGGGAGATCTACGCGGCGGTGTTCCTGGTCCTGGCCGCGTTCCTGATGCTGTTCGCGTTTTTCGACTTCATCAACGAATTGCAGAGCCTGGGCAAGGGCGACTACCTGTTGCGACACATGGCGCTGTTCGTTCTCCTCACCCTGCCCGGCCACATCTACGAGCTGGCGCCGATTGCGGTGCTGATCGGCACCCTTTACGCGCTGACCATGCTGGCGCGGCATTCCGAGATCACCGTGCTGAGAGCCTCGGGCCTGTCGACGGCGGCCATCCTGGGCGGGCTGGCGAAGGTGGGCCTGGCCTTCGTGCTGCTGACCTTCATCGTCGGCGACTTCGTCGCGCCTCCGGCCGAGCGCGCCGCCAAGCAGTTGCGGCTGGAAGCCATGTCGCAGGTCGTGGGGCAGGAATTCCGCTCGGGGCTGTGGGTCAAGGACGACTTGAGCTTCATTAACGTGCGCAGTGTGCTGCCCGATTCCAGGCTGGAGGGCATACGCATCTACGAATTCGACAGGAACCAGATCCTGCGCTCGATCTCAGAGGCGAAAGAGGGTGAATACCTCCCCCCCAACAAGTGGCGCCTGAGGGAAGTTGCGCAGACCGTCTTCGAGAAGGATCGCGCCCGGGTGAATCGCCTGCCCGAGGCTGTCTGGCAGTCCGCGATCAACCCGGAAATCCTCGGTGTGCTGCTGGTGATGCCGGAACGCATGTCGGTGGCCAGCCTGTACCGCTACATCCGCCACCTCAAGGACAACCAGGTGAAGACGCAGCGCTACGAAATCGCCATGTGGAAGAAGCTGGTATACCCACTCGCGGCGCTGGTGATGATGGCCCTGGCGCTGCCCTTTGCCTATCTGCAGGACCGCATGGGTGCGGTCAGCGTCAAGGTGTTTGCAGGCATCATGCTCGGCATCGCCTTTCACATGCTGAACGGGCTGTTTTCCAACCTCGGCATCATCAACAGCTGGCCGCCCTTCTTCTCCGCCATCACGCCGAGCGCCCTTTTCTTCCTGGCGGCGGCCGGCATGCTGTGGTGGGTGGAGCGCCGATAAGCATTAATCGACGAGGACGAGCCGCGTGCCCGCTATCCGGTCGTGCAGGAACTGCCCGTCCCGATCGAACAGCGCCCAGATCACGCCCACGCCGCCGATCAGCAGGCTGGGCCAGGACGCCAGATAGCGCAGCAGTATTTGCCGGGGCGATAGCGGTCCGCCGTCTGTCGAGACCAGCCTGATCTTCCAGGTCTGCATGGCAAGCGTCTGTCCGTTGCGCCTCCAGAGCCAGCCGAAATAGACCAGAAGGACGAGAAACACGTGCAGCCAGAGCAGGGTGCCCTGCGCGGTGGCCTGCCTCAGCATGCCCAGCAGCAGATGGGGCAGGACAAACGTGAAGCTCAGCACGCCTGCCAGCAGAAAGGCCTCATACACCATGCAGATCAACCGCCGGCGGATGCTGGGTGGGGCGGCTCCGGCCACGTCTATTGCGGCTGGGTCGCTGCCGGGGATGGGGCCGCGGGTGCGGTCGGCTCGGCTTGCTGGGCCGGAGGCGGTGGTTCGCCTTGCGATGCGCCTGCAGGCGCATCGGCGTCGGCGGAAGGCGTGGCAGGAACAGGAGTGGGGGCGGGAGCAGGAGGAGGAGGGGCGGCGGGTGCCGGCAGCGGCTGAGGTTTGCTTCCGGTCAGCTTTGCCGACAAGCCCGAGGGCTTGGCCATGCCGGGTTTCGGCGAGGGCCTGCTCACTGCTTTCTCAGCCAATCGCTGCTTTTCCTCATCAGGCAATTCCTTGTACTGCTCCCATTTCTTCCTGATGTTTTCCTTCGTCTCGGGAGGGGCGGTCTTCAGGTTCCTGTATTGGGTGCGCGCCTTGGCGCGCTGCTCCGGCGTCAGGCCGGCCCAGTCCTGCATTCGCCGCTGGACCCTTGCCTGCTCTTGCGGCGCCATTGTGGGATAGCGCTTGGCGATGCCCAGCCACTTTTTCTTGCGAAACGCCTCCATCCCGTCCCAGTCGCGGGCGAGGGGGGCGAGGATCTGCTTTTGTTCCTGGGGGAGTTCAGCCCACTTCGGCTGCCTCAGTTCGGGAACGACGGCATCGACAGGAGTGGCCAGCGAGAAGACAAGGATCAATCCTGCGACAAGTGCTCGGAAAGCCATGCCTGAAATCCCTTGTCGAGGTAGGCGTTGATCGGCAGATCGTCGGCAAGCAATGCGCTGTCGATTTCCTCATATTCGGCGGCCCTCTCGAAATCGTTCCAGATGGAAACGCCGACGACTCCGGCGGCCAGGCCGATCAATGCAATCAGGGTGCGCGCATAAGGCAGGATCAGGTCGAACGTGACATGGCCCATTCCGGCGAGGCCGAGTTGCGCACCGGCAACCTCTTGCCGGGCGAGCGCTTTCTGGCGGGCCTGAAAAAGTCTGTCGACCGTCTTGCAATCAAGATCCTCCGTTCCCTGGTTCAGGTAGTGACGGACCTTGTAGGCGAATTCCCGTTCCGTGTTGTTCATAGCGTAATGCCCTTTGCCTTGAGTGCCACGGCGAGGGTATGCGTAGCCCGGGAGCAGTGCGTTTTCACGCTGCCTTCCGAGCAACCCATCGCCGCCGCGGTTTCGGCGATATCCAAGTCTTCCCAGTAACGCATAAGAAAGGCCTCACGTTGACGTGGAGGCAGCTTCCCGACTTCTTCTTCAATTATTCCAAGCACTTGGGTTTGTTCCAGGCGCCCATGCGGAGTGGTTGGAGTATATGACCCTTGCTCGACCTCCAAAGTTTCCAGGGGGTCGGTTTCCTCGTCCTCAGAGGCGTTGAATGCCGAAAGCAGGGTAGTCCACAGGGAGCGGACTTTCTGCCGCCGGAAGTAGTCGCGGATGGTGTTCTGCAGGATGCGCTGGAACAGCATGGGAAGTTCCCCGGCCGGCTTGTTTCCGTATTTCTCCGCCAGTTTCATCATGGCATCCTGCACGATGTCCAGGGCAGCCTCCTCTTCGCGCACTGCGAACAGGGCCTGTTTGTAGGCGCGCCGCTCTACGCTGGCGAGGAAATCCGACAATTCCGTTCTTGCAGTCAGGATTCAATTTTCCGTGAGTTGCGGAGGGGTTTTCCCTGCGCGAAATGCCTTGACCAAAAAGGGGGGAGCCAGTAAAGTCACATGTTTTTCAGCCGCTTATGGAAGCCTTCTGGGTGCAAAGATGGTGTTGACTGGTGCGGAAATTGTAATCAGGTGCCTGCAGGAAGAAAAGGTCGAATACGTTTTCGGCTATCCCGGGGGTTCCGTTCTCTTCATTTACGACGAACTGTTCAAGCAGGACAAGGTGCGCCATGTGCTGGTGCGCCATGAACAGGGCGCCGTGCATGCCGCCGACGGTTATGCGCGCTCGACCGAGAGGGTTGGCGTGGCCATGGTGACCTCGGGGCCGGGCGTGACCAATGCCGTGACCGGCATCGCCACCGCCTACATGGATTCCATTCCGTTGGTGATCATCGCAGGCCAGGTGCCGACCGCCTACATCGGCCAGGATGCCTTTCAGGAAGTCGATACCGTCGGCATTACCCGCCCCTGCGTCAAGCACAACTTCCTGGTCAAGGACGTCAACGACCTGGCACCGACCATCAAGAAAGCCTTCTACCTGGCCAAGAGCGGACGGCCCGGCCCGGTGCTGGTGGATATCCCGAAGGATATCTCGGCGACGAAGTGCGAGTACGTTTATCCGAAATCCATCTCGATGCGCTCCTACAACCCGGTGGTGAAGGGGCACCAGGGGCAGATCAAAAAGGCGGTACAGCTGCTGCTTGAAGCCAAGCGGCCGATGATCTACACCGGCGGCGGCGTGATTCTCTCCGATGCCGCCGACAAGCTGACCCGGCTGGTGCGCCAGCTCGGCTTTCCCGTCACCAACACCCTGATGGGGCTGGGCGGTTATCCGGCGACCGACCGGCAGTTCGTCGGCATGCTCGGCATGCATGGCACCTATGAGGCCAACATGGCCATGCAGCACTGCGACGTGCTGCTGGCGGTGGGGGCGCGCTTCGACGACCGCGTCATCGGCAATCCGGAGCATTTCGCCGAGGTGCCGCGCAAGATCATTCATATCGACATCGATCCTTCCTCGATTTCCAAACGCGTCAAGGTGGACGTGCCCATCGTCGGCCACGTGCCGGAGGTGCTTGACGACATTTCCAAGCAGATCGAGGCCATCGGCGAGCAGCCGGACGAGAAGGCACTCAAGGCCTGGTGGAAGCAGATCGACGAATGGCGCGGCAAGGACTGCCTCAGGTACGACCGCAAGAGCAAGATCATCAAGCCGCAGTTCGTCGTCGAGAAGCTCTACGAGGTGACGAAGGGGGAGGCCTACGTCTGTTCCGACGTCGGCCAGCACCAGATGTGGGCGGCGCAGTACTACAAGTTCGACAAGCCCCGGCGTTGGATGAATTCCGGCGGCCTCGGCACCATGGGTTTCGGCCTGCCGGCGGCGATGGGCGTGCAACTCGCGCACCCAGGCTCCCCGGTCGCCTGTGTCACCGGCGAGGGCAGCATCCAGATGTGCATCCAGGAGCTGTCAACCTGCAAGCAGTATCGCCTGCCCGTCAAGATCGTCCTGCTCAACAACGGCTACCTCGGCATGGTGCGCCAGTGGCAGCAGCTGTTCCACGGCAACCGCTATGCCGAGTCCTACGTCGATGCCCTGCCGGACTTCGTCAAGCTGGCGGAATCCTACGGCCACGTCGGCCTGAAGGTGGACAAGCCGGGCGATGTGGAGGGCGCCCTCAGGGAAGCCTTCAAGCGCAAGGACGATCTTGTCTTCCTCGACTTCGCCATCGACCCGAAGGAGAACGTCTATCCGATGGTGCAGGGCGGCAAGGGCCTCACAGAAATGATCCTCTCCGAAGAGCTGTAACGCCATGCGTCACGTCATTTCCCTACTTATCGAAAACGAAGCCGGTGCGCTGTCGCGCGTCTCCGGTCTGTTCTCGGCGCGCGCCTACAACATCGAGTCTCTGACCGTGGCGCCGACCGAGGACCCCTCCATGTCGCGCATCACCATCGTCAGCGTCGGCTCCGACGACATCATCGAGCAGATCACCAAGCAGCTGAACAAGCTGATCGAGGTGATCAAGGTGGTCGATATTTCCGAGGCGGCCCACATCGAGCGCGAACTGATGCTGGTCAAGGTGCGCGCCACCGGCAAGGACCGCGAGGAGATGAAGCGCATGTCGGACATCTTCCGCGGCCGCATCATCGACGTCACGGAGTCGACCTACGTCATCGAACTGACCGGCAATACCGCCAAGCTCGACTCCTTCATCGAGGCCATCGACCGCTCGCTGATCCTGGAGACCGTGCGCACCGGCGTGTGCGGCATCGGCCGCGGCGACCGGGTATTGAAGCTCTGAAGCAGTTTTCTCCCGCCGTGTCCGGCGGACTGACTATTGTTTGAAAGGAACCACATGAAGGTCTATTACGACAAAGACGCCGACCTGTCGCTCATCAAGGGCAGGAAGGTCACCATCGTCGGCTACGGCTCGCAGGGCCACGCCCACGCCCTCAATCTGCACGATTCCGGCGTCAAGGTCACCGTCGGCCTGCGCAAGGGCGGCAGTTCCTGGGACAAGGCGAAAAAAGCCGGCCTGACGGTGAAGGCGGTCGGCGAGGCGGTGAAGGGCGCCGACCTGGTCATGATCCTGCTGCCGGACGAGAACATCGGCCAGGTCTATCGCGAGGACATCGAGCCGAACATCAAGAAAGGCGCCGCGCTGGCCTTCGCCCACGGCTTCAACATCCACTACGGCCAGGTGCAGCCGCGCGCCGACCTCGACGTCATCATGGTCGCGCCGAAGGGCCCCGGCCACCTGGTGCGCTCGACCTACGTCGCCGGCGGCGGCGTGCCCTCGCTGATCGCCGTGCATCAAAACGTCTCGAAGAAGGCGCGCGACATCGCCCTGTCCTACGCGGCGGCCAACGGCGGCACCCGCGGCGGCGTCATCGAGACCAGCTTTCGCGAGGAAACCGAGACCGACCTGTTCGGCGAGCAGGTGGTGCTGTGCGGCGGCCTGACGCAACTCATCCAGAACGGCTACGAGACGCTGGTCGAGGCCGGCTACGCCCCAGAGATGGCCTATTTCGAGTGCCTGCACGAAGTGAAGCTGATCGTCGACCTGATCTACGAGGGCGGCATCGCCAACATGCGCTACTCGATCTCCAACAACGCCGAGTACGGCGACATCACGCGCGGCCCGCGCATCGTCACCGAACAGACCAAGGCCGAGATGAAGCGCATCCTCAGGGAGATCCAGTCCGGCCAGTACGCCAAGGAGTTCATCCTGGAGAACCGCGCCGGCGCGCCGACGCTGCTGGCTTCACGCCGCAACATGGCTGCGCACTCGATCGAGCAGGTCGGCGCCAAGCTGCGCGACATGATGCCGTGGATCAAGAAGAACAAGCTGGTCGACCAGACGAAAAACTAGTGTCGCCTTTGTATCCGCATCCGATCATCGCCAGGGAGGGTTGGCCCTTCCTGGCGATTTCCGTTGTGGCGGCGCTTGCCGTCGGTTGGCTGGCCGGCTGGGGCTGGTCGGCGCCGCTGTGGCTCTGGACGGTATTCGTCCTGCAGTTTTTCCGCGACCCGGCGCGGCCGACTCCCGGCACGGCGAAGGATGTGCTCTCGCCGGCCGATGGCCGCATCGTCGCCATTCAAAAGACGCGCGACCCCTATGCCGACCGCGAGGCGCTGAAGATCAGCGTCTTCATGAACGTCTTCAACGTGCACTCCAACCGCAGCCCGGTCGACGGCGAGGTGAAGGGCCGCTGGTACCACGCCGGCAGCTTCCTCAACGCGGCGCTGGACAAGGCCTCGCTGGAGAACGAGCGCAATGCCGTCTGGCTGCGCACGCCGGACGGCCAGGACGTCACTTGCGTGCAGGTGGCGGGCCTGATCGCTAGGCGCATCCTCTGCTACGTGGACCAAGGCGACCGGCTGGCCCGCGGCCAGCGCTACGGCTTTATCCGCTTCGGCTCCCGCGTCGATGTCTATCTGCCGCCGGAGTCCAGGCCGAAAGTGAGTATCGGCGACAAGGTGTCGGCTTCGGCGACGATTCTGGCCGAGCTACAATAAACGCATGCCCGAATTCCGCCCCCGCAAGGCCCTGGTCAACCCCGAGTTGAGGCGGCGCGGCATCTACATCCTGCCCAACCTGTTCACCACGGCGGCCCTGTTCGCCGGCTTCTACGCCATTGTGCAGGCCATGACCGGCCGCTTCGAGCATGCGGCGGTGGCGATCTTCATCGCCATGATCATGGATGGCCTGGACGGGCGCGTGGCGCGCCTGACGCGCACCCAGAGCGCTTTCGGCGCCGAGTACGATTCCCTGTCGGACATGGTTTCCTTCGGCGTGGCGCCGGCCCTGGTGATGTTCGAGTGGGCCATGAAGGGCATGGGCAAGTGGGGCTGGATCGCCGCCTTCATCTATTGCGTCGGGGCGGCGCTGCGTCTGGCGCGCTTCAACACCAACATCGAGATCGTCGACAAGCGCTTCTTCCAGGGGCTGCCCAGCCCGGCGGCGGCGGCGCTGGTCGCCGGCTTCGTCTGGGTGCTGATCGACCTGAATTACACCGGCGAGGAAGTGCGCTGGTACGCCTGGGCGCTGACCCTGTTCGCCGGCGTCACCATGGTGAGCAACTTCCGCTATTACAGCGGCAAGGACATCAACCTGCGGCGCAGCGTGCCGTTCATGGCCGTGCTGGCCATAGTGCTGTTCTTCGTCCTGGTCTCCAGCTACCCGCCGGGCATCCTTTTCGCCCTGTTCCTCTGCTACGCCTTCTCCGGCTATGTCATGGCGGCCTGGGGCTGGATCCGGCGGCGCAACAACCCGGCTTGACCCCCTTGCGCCGGTCCGGAAATCTGGGCTATAGTCGGGCCATGCTTCAAATGGCAATGATCCTGTCTGCAACACTGCTACTCAGCGGCCTCCTGCTGGCCCGGCCGCTGCTGCGCCGCGCGCGCTAAACTCCCCAACCCACAATTTGAGTTGCACCCGGCCGACGAGGGCATGACCCCCGTTCGACATTTTTTACGCTTCCTATTCGGAGACGAACATGAAAGACCACTTGGTGATTTTCGACACGACCTTGCGCGATGGCGAGCAAAGCCCCGGCGCCTCCATGACCAAGGAGGAGAAGCTGCGCGTGGCGCGCCAGCTGGAACGCATGCGGGTCGACGTCATCGAGGCGGGCTTCGCCGCCGCCTCGCCAGGCGACTTCGAGGCCATCCACGGCATTGCGGAAATCGTCAGGGAATCCACGGTCTGCTCGCTGGCGCGCGCCAACGAAAACGATATCCGCCTGGCCGGCGAGGCCATCAAGCCGGCCAGGTCGGGCCGCATCCACACTTTCATCGCTACCAGTCCCATCCACATGGAGAAGAAGCTGCGCATGACACCCGATCAGGTGGCCGAGGCGGCGGTGATGGCCGTGAAGTGGGCGCTCAAATACACCGACGATGTCGAGTTTTCGGCCGAGGATGCGGTGCGCTCCGACATGGACTTCCTCTGCCGGGTGTTCGAGGCGGTGATTCAGGCCGGCGCCAAGACGATCAACGTGCCGGACACCGTCGGCTACAGCATTCCGTCGGTGTGGGGCGATCGCATGCGCGCGCTGATCGAACGCGTGCCGGGCTCCGACAAGGTGATCTGGTCGACGCATTGCCATAACGATCTGGGCATGGCGGTCGCCAACTCGCTGGCGGCCGTGCTGGCCGGCGCGCGTCAGGTCGAGTGCACCATCAACGGGCTCGGCGAGCGCGCCGGCAACGCCTCGCTCGAGGAGGTGGTGATGGCTGTGAAGACGCGCAGCGACCTGTTTTCGGTCGAGACGCGCATCGACACGACGCAGATCGTTCCGGCATCGAAGCTGATTTCGCAGATCACCGGCTATCCGGTGCAGCCGAACAAGGCGGTCGTCGGCGCCAACGCCTTCGCCCACGAGTCAGGCATCCACCAGGACGGCGTGATCAAGCACCGCGAGACCTACGAGATCATGCGCGCCCAGGATGTCGGCTGGACGCAGAACAAGCTGGTGCTGGGCAAGCACTCCGGCCGCAACGCCTTCAAGACCCGGCTGGCCGACCTGGGCATCGTGGTCGACAGCGAAGAGCAGCTCAACATCGCCTTCAGCCGCTTCAAGGAACTGGCCGACAAGAAGCACGAGATTTTCGACGAAGACCTGCAGGCGCTGATGTCCGACGAGACGGTCACCCCCGAGCAGGAGCATTTCAAGCTGGTCAGCCTGCGCGTGACCTCGGAGACCGGCGAGATCCCGCATGCCCGCCTGACCCTCTCGGTGGGCGGCGCGGAAAGCCAGTCCGAGGCGGACGGCGACGGTCCGGTGGATGCTTCATTCGGTGCCGTCGAGCGCATCGCCGCCAGTCAGGCGGAGCTGCTGCTGTTCTCGGTGAACAGCATCACCGGCGGCACCGACGCCCAGGGCGAGGTGACGGTGAGGCTGGCCAAGGACGGGCGGGTGGTGAATGGCCAGGGCGCCGACACCGACATCATCGTCGCTTCGGTGAAGGCCTACATCAATGCTCTGAACAAGCTTGTTTCCAAGCAGGAAAAGGTCAATCCACAAGTGTAGCGAACACCTTCCCGCCGGCGCGGCGTTGCAGTCACGCGAGGGAGGTATATACTTGTTGCCAATCTGGAAGGCAGCTCAGCCCCAGCTGCCTTTCTTCCCCGCATTCCCTCCAACGCCCCGCCCCCGCACAGGAACTTCAAGCGAAGAAAGCGGATCAATGCTAGTACGGACGACTTCAAGTCGATGTCCGGTGTTTAATTCGGTTTCGCAGGCCCAATATCGCACTTCAGAACCGAAGGATATTGCCGTTGAAGCTTTCGTGCGGCATGCATCTGGAGGTTAGGTATGGGAAAAGGCACACATACTCGACCCAAGAAAGTCCTGCTGGTCGACGATGATCGGCTGGTGCTGGCCACGCTCGGCAGCGGGCTGGAACAGGCCGGCTATGCCGTGCAGGTCTGCGCCTCGCCCGAGGAGTCGAAACGGATATTGAACATCGAATCGCCGGACATCGTGGTGCTGGATGTGCGCATGCCGGGTGCTTCTGGCATCGATCTGGCCCGGGATCTCCACGATACCTTCGATATCCCCTTCATATTCCTGACGGCCTACAGCGAGAGCGAGGTCGTCATGCAGGCGGCACGCTACGGCGCGCTCGGCTATGTCGTCAAACCGGTCGGCATTTCGCAGCTGGTTCCGGCCATCGAGGCGGCCTTGGCGCGTGCTGACGACCTGAGGAAGCTGCGCGAAACCGGCAGCCAGTTGCAGACGGCGCTCAATGAAAACCGGGAAGTCAGCATGGCGGTGGGATTGCTCATGGAGCGTCGCCGGCTCGGTCGCAAACAGGCATTCGATCTGTTGCGCTCGACGGCGCGCTCGCAGCGCCGCAAGATCGGCGAGGTGGCGCAGGAAATGATCGATGCCGCCGAACTGCTCAACAACAGCGGTATGGATTAGTTCCGCTCAGATCGCCGTATCGCGGCGGCTGACTTTTCCCGTCGCACGGGCATACAGCACAGCGCTGCCGAACAATGCCAGGGCCAGCGCGGTTTCCGCATAGGCAAGGCGGGCCGAGAGGCCGTGGTCGGTCATGGCGCGCACGACTCCTTCCATCAGGTAGGCGAGCGCCAGGAGCGATGCCCACTGGTGCGTGTAGCGTCGCCCGCGCAGAAGTCCGCGCAGGGGTGCCAGGAGCGGCAACGCTTTCAGTGCCAGCCAGGATCCCCCGGGACGCAGCGGCGCCCACCCTAATTCCCACGCCAGGCAGAGAAACAACAGCATCAGGAGACTGGCAACCGCGAGACGGTTGCAGAGGCGGCCGGCCGGCATGAGCGCTTCTGGGCTTCCGGTAGAATCCCGCCATTCTATCGGAACCGTATGCCCCGATGCGCCTGGTTGGTCCCCTGCCGGATTTCCTTGCACGATATATCGCGCGCTTTCGCGAAGAGCGATGCGCCCAAGCGGCCGCCAGCCTGGCCTTCACCACCTTGCTGGCGCTGGTGCCGTTGCTGACGGTGGCTCTCGTGCTGATTTCCCATTTCGACCTGTTTGCCGGGCTCGGAACGGCATTGCGAGGCTTTCTGCTCGCCAATCTCCTGCCGGAGAAGGCCGGCAAGGTCATCGCCGCCTATGCCCTGCAGTTCTCGCACAAGACCGGTCGCCTGACCGCGCTCGGCACGGGGCTGCTGGTGCTGACAGCATTGCTGCTGATGCTTTCCATCGATCGTGTCTTCGGCCAGATCTGGCGCGTCAGGCAGCCGCGCCCCCTGTTCAGGCGTATGGTTCTCTACCTGGGCGGGCTGGCACTCGGCCCTGTCGTGCTGGGGGCCTGCGTGGCGGCGGCAACCTACCTGCTGACCGCATCGCTCGGCCTGGTGAACGAGCCGCGCTGGATGACCGAACTGCTCTTGAAATCCCTGCCGGTGTTTCTGCTGGCCGCCTTTTGCGGGCTGGTCTACTACGTCGTTCCGAACCGCCCCGTGGCGCCGCGACATGCCGTCACGGGAGGCGTATTGACGGCGCTGGGCTTTGCTTTCCTGCAACGCGGCTTCGGCCACTACATCTCGGCATTTCCCAACTACGCCATGATTTACGGCGCCTTCGCCACGGTGCCGATCTTCCTGGTCTGGCTGTATCTGTCCTGGCTGGTCGTGCTGGCCGGGGCGCTGACGACTGCGATACTGGGGGAAATGCGCCCTGCGCGGGGCTGATCAGGTCGGATAAGGGTCGGGTTCGAACTGGAACATTTCGACCGTTCCGGTTTGCAGGTCAACGCTCAGCAGCCGACCCTGCATGACGTGGGTTTTTTCCTCTCCTGAAACAATGAAGAAACGCCGGGCGTTGTAAGCGCCGGAGGGCGCCAGGATGGCCGGATGCTCGCGCAGGGCAGGGATGGCCGGCAGCAGCAGGCCGGGCGTGGGCTGCTGATCCGGGTCTCCGTTGCGGAACATGATCTGCACCGAACTGGCCGCCGGTGCAACCAGTTCCAGCCCCAATTCGATATGTTCTGGATTTTCGCTTTTCATCCAGCGCACGATGCAGATGTTCCAGGGCTTGTCCGGTGCGGTGCGCAGGGCGATGGCGCTGCCGGTCACCAGGCCGTCGACATTGCCCGTCACGTGCATGACGGCATAGCCTGCCGCGCTCTCGTTGAGCACCATCCATTCGGTCATGCGGGGGGCGGGCTTGTCGCTGTCATCGGGTGCGCCTTCATTTTCCAGCAACTGCCATAGCTCGGTCAGGCCAACGCAGACCTGGGCGCGGAAGTTGCTGTGGCGGCGCACATGCTGCCGGTGGGGCGGGCGGGCCCAGTGCGCCTGCAGGCGTTTCAGGGCGGCAATCCCGCCATGCCCGGCGGCGCCCTCGGGCAGGCGCAGATTGCCTGCCGGCATGCCGGCTTCGAGGGCCGAGACCTGCT
Organism: uncultured Rhodocyclaceae bacterium; assembly: GCA_964475635.1. Taxonomy (GTDB): domain Bacteria; phylum Pseudomonadota; class Gammaproteobacteria; order Burkholderiales; family Rhodocyclaceae; genus Desulfobacillus. The sequence continues at coordinate 66,037 of CAYYXS010000001.1, read as the reverse complement.
CGCCGAGCAGGCGCGCCAGGAACTGGAACGAGCAATAGAGAAGGTCGCCGTGGTCGGGCGGGATGCGCCGGTTCGGCGGCACGGGCCCCATGTCGCGGCTGCAGTCCAGCCAATACCAGGATCCTTCTTCCTCCGCAGGCGGGGCCTGGAGCAGATTCACCGCAGCGGAAAACTGGGTGAGATAGGTGCTCGCGAGTGCGATTTCCTCCGGTGTGAAACCTTCCGGCTGTGCCGCGGCCAAAGCCAGCAGGCCCTTGTAGATTCTTTCCGCATCGAGCGACAGGCCGGGGATCGCGGAGGCCGTCGGGTCGAAGTATTTTCTCGCCGTCCTGGCCAGGGCATGGGCGCGCTGCCAGAGTTCGGCCGGAAGGGGGCCGGCCACCATGTAGCTGCATTCCATGGCTTCGACAAGACAACGCAGGGCGCGGGCGGCGACGACGGAGGGATGGCGTCGCTTGCTGTTTGCGAGGCGTTCGGCGTCCTGCAGGACGCGCTCATATCCAGCTGCAATGTTCTCGTTCGCCGTGACGAGCAGCGCAGCTATGGCGCGCAACTCCTTGCCGAGCGGCAGGCTGGCCTCGGTCAGGCGGGTCCTGAGGGCATGGGAAAGTCGTTGCGCCCGGTCGTAGAACAGGTCGAGAATGCGATGGTAATGGGCGTCCTCCAGGCGTGCCCGGCCCAATGCCGCCAGTTCGCCGCTCATCTGGGCTAGATCCTGGGCGGGATCCTCTGGAATGGGCGTGGCGAGCCAGTCCAAAACGTGTGCAACGTCGTCCGAAGGATGCGGCTGGCTCGGGGGTGCGGTGCGTGACAAGCGGATGAGGGCTTTGGGCCACTTGCTATCGATGAAGGATTCATTTTAGTGCAATCGACAGCACGGGCAAGAGGCGGCGGCGATTCGGAGGAGGGCGCGCTGCGGGCTTGTTCTTGTTTTTCTGGTCATTTTCCTTTACCATGCTGCCCTTTTCAGCTTTCGGTTGCTGCGTCGAGCGCGTGGCGCCGGAATTCCGTTTTCCGATATCAAGGGTTAAGCACATGGTCGTCATTCGACTTGCCCGGGGCGGCGCCAAGAAGCGTCCGTTCTACAACATGGTGGTGATGGATTCGCGCAAGCGCCGCGACGGCGCTTGCATCGAGCGCGTTGGCTACTACAATCCCGTTGCCGGCGAGAAGGAACAGGGCCTGCGCGTCGACCTGCAGCGCATCGAGCACTGGACAGGCAAGGGCGCCCAGCTCTCGCCTACCGTGGCGCGTCTGGTCAAGCAGTTCGCCGGCAAGGCAGCCGCCTGATCGCATGGTTGTCCTGGGGCGCATAACCGCCCCATTCGGCGTGCTGGGTTGGGTCAAGGTCCAGATTTTCGGGGATGACCCGCTGGACTGGGCGAACCTGCCCGGCTGGTGGCTGGGCGCCGAGGAAAACGCCAAGGATTCCGACTGGCAGGCGCGTACCCTGAGCGGCTGCAAGTCGCACGGCAAGGGCCTGGTCGCCCGCTTCGAGGGCGTGGATGACCGCAGCGCGGCGGAATCTTTGACCGGTCTGTATGTCGGCGCCCCGCGCACCGCATTGCCGAAGATCGGGCGGGATGAATATTACTGGGCCGACCTGGTCGGCCTGGAAGTGGTGAACGAGAAAGGCGAACGGCTCGGCCGGGTCGCCGAGTTGCTGAGGACCGGCGCGCACGAAGTGCTGGACGTGCGCGATGCGGATGGCCGGCGGCGCCTGTTGCCCTTCGTGGCGGCGGTGATCCGGGAGGTTGACCTTGCCGTCGGCCGGATCCGGGTGGAATGGGGGATCGACTGGTGAGCGTCGCCTTCGATGTCATCACCCTGTTTCCGGAGATGTTCGCCGCACTGACCGATTACGGCATCACGCGGCGCGCGAGGGAGCGGGGCCTGTGGCAACTGACGCTGTGGAATCCGCGGGATTTCACGAGCGATGCCTACCGGACGGTGGACGACCGGCCCTACGGTGGCGGACCCGGCATGGTGATGCTGGCCGAACCGCTGGAAGCGGCGATTGCCGCGGCCAGGCAAGCGCGGCCCGAGGCGAAGGTGATCTACCTGTCGCCGCAAGGCCGTCCGCTGACCCATCGGCGGGTGTTGCGGATGTCGCAAGGCGAGGGCCCTGTCCTGCTGTGCGGCCGCTACGAGGGCATCGACGAACGGCTCATCGGCCGTTGCGTGGATGAGGAAATCTCGCTGGGCGATTTCGTCCTCTCCGGCGGCGAGATCGCGGCGATGGCGCTGATCGATGCGGTGGTGCGGCAGTTGCCCGGCGCCCTGAACGATGCAGACTCGGCTGCGGAGGAATCATTTGCCGACGGCCTGCTCGATTGTCCGCACTACACGCGGCCGGAGTTGTATCAGGGGCTGGCGGTGCCGCCGGTGCTGCTCTCCGGGCATCACGCCGACATCCGGCGCTGGCGCCTGAAGCAGGCGTTGGGGCGCACCTGGCTGCGGCGGCCCGAACTGATCGAGAGCCGTCAGTTGAGCAAGGAAGATATCGCCCTGCTTGAGGAATTCAAGCGGGAACAGACGAAGTAGACGTGTTCAACCAGAACGCGCGCACCAGGCCCTGGCCTGCTCTGCGCGCCAGGCCAAGGGCCATTTGACATAGGAGCAGTGCCATGAATCTCATCCAGCAGCTGGAACAGGAAGAAATCGCCCGCCTGGGCAAGAGCATTCCCGACTTCGCCCCGGGCGACACGGTGATCGTCAATGTGAACGTCGTCGAAGGCGAGCGCAAGCGGGTGCAGGCCTACGAGGGCGTGGTGATCGCCAAGCGCAACCGCGGCCTCAACTCGGCTTTCACGGTGCGCAAGATCTCCTCCGGCGAGGGCGTCGAGCGGACCTTCCAGACCTATTCTCCGCTGATCGCCAGCATCGAGGTGAAGCGCAAGGGCGACGTGCGCCGCGCCAAGCTCTACTACCTGCGTGGCCGCTCCGGCAAGTCGGCGCGCATCCGCGAAAAATTGGAATCCTCGGCAAAGTCGGACGCGAAGTAGGGCTGACTGCCTGCAAACAACTCGGGGCGCCGCGGCGCCCCGTTTGCTTTCTATGCGTCCGGTAATCAGCCCTCGAACTTGTTGCGCTCGATGAGGGCGTAGGCCGAGTGGTTGTGGATCGACTCGAAGTTCTCCGACTCCACCACGTAGGCGTCAATGCGCTTGTCGCGGTTGAGCAGGGCAGCGACGTCGCGCACCATGTCCTCGACGAACTTCGGGTTGTCGTAGGCGCGTTCCGTGATGTGCTTCTCGTCAACGCGCTTGAGCAGGCCGTAGAGCTCGCAGGAGGCCTGGCCTTCGACCAGCTGCACCAGTTCCTCGATCCAGACGAAATCGTTGGTGGTGGCGGTGACGGTGACATGGGAGCGCTGGTTGTGGGCGCCGCGCTCGGAGATCTTCTTCGAGCAGGGGCACAGGCTGGTGACGGGCACCAGCACCTTCATGGTGAAACGGTAGTGACCGCCATCGCAAACCTGGCCGACGAAAGTGACCTCGTAGTCCATCAGGCTCTGTACGCCAGAGACCGGCGCCTTCTTGTTGATGAAGTAGGGGAACGTCATCTCGACGTGGCCGGTCTCCGCCTCCAGGCGCTTGACCATCTCGCGCACCATCGGCTCGAAGTTTTCCACGGATATCTCGCGCTCCTGACTGTTGAGGATTTCGACGAAGCGCGACATGTGCGTGCCCTTGAAGTTGTGCGGCAGGCCGACGTACATGTTGAAGACGGCGATGGTGTGCTGCACGCCGCCCCCCTTGTCCATCACTCGAACCGGGTGGCGGATCGACTTGATGCCGACCTTATTGATGGCGAGCTGGCGGGTATCGGCGGAGCCTTGGACGTCGGGTATGGCCATGGTGTCGTTAAGTTTCATCTTTTCTCTCGGAGCTGGGTGCGTTTGTAACTTTTGTATTTTGACGCATCCTATCATTCCCGACAGAATCACTCAAGTATTGTCTGCCTGACTTTTTCAGCGATGCCGTTCCCGTCGAGCCCCAACTGTGTCAGAAGACTCGACGAATCGCCATGCTCGGTGAAGCGGTCGGGCAGGCCCAGGCGCAGCAGGCGGGTGTTGAGCCCCATTTCCTCCAGTGCGCGCGCCACCTCGCTGCCGGCGCCGCCGATGACGACGTTCTCTTCTATCGTCACCAGCAGGTCGTGACCGAAGGCGAGTTCCCTGACGAGGTCGCGGTCGAGCGGCTTGACGAAGCGCATGTTGGCAACGGTGGCTTCAAGCATGTTCCCGGCTGCGAGGGCCGGCGCCAGCAGGCTGCCGAAAGCGAGAAGCGCGATGCGCGAGCCCGAGCGGCGAATCTCGCCCTTGCCCAGAGGCAACGGGGCGAGCGCGCCCTGTGGCGTCATGCCCGAGCCCTGGCCGCGCGGGTAGCGCACGGCGCTGGGGCCGTCGTGGAGAAACGCCGTGGTGAGCATCTGCCGGCATTCGTTCTCGTCGGACGGGGCCATCACGACCATATTCGGCACGCAGGCGAGGTAGGACAGGTCGAAGGCGCCGTTGTGCGTGGCGCCGTCTGCGCCGACCAGGCCGCCGCGGTCGATGGCCAGCATCACCGGCAGGTTCTGCAGGGCGATGTCGTGGATCAGCTGGTCATAGGCGCGCTGCAGGAAGGTCGAGTAGATCGCCACCACGGGCTTCGCGCCTTCGCAGGCGAGGCCGGCGGCGAAAGTCAGCGCGTGCTGCTCGGCGATGCCGACGTCGTGGAAGCGCTGCGGGTACTCCTCGGCGAAGCGCACCATGCCCGAACCTTCCCTCATGGCCGGGGTGACTGCGACGAGGCGCGCGTCCTGCCCGGCCATGTCGCACAGCCAGTCGCCGAAGACCTGGGTGTAGCTGAGGCGGCCCCCCTTGCCCTGCTGGATACCGTTGGCGTGATCGAATCTGGAGACGCCGTGATACAGCACCGGATCGGCCTCGGCCAGCTTGTAGCCCTGGCCCTTCTTGGTAATGACGTGGAGGAACTGCGGGCCCTTCAGCTCGGCGATGTTCTTCAGCGTCGGCACCAGCGAATCGAGGTCGTGGCCGTCGATCGGGCCGATATAGTTGAAGCCGAATTCCTCGAACAGGGTGCCCGGCGTGACCATGCCCTTCAGGTGCTCCTCGGTGCGCTTGGCGAATTCCAGCAGCGAGGGCGAGACGCCGAGCACCTTTTCGCCGGCGCGGCGCGCGGCGTTGAAGGCGTGCCCTGAGAAAAGTCGCGCCAGGTATTTGTTGAGCGCTCCCACCGGCGGCGAGATCGACATGTCATTGTCGTTGAGGATGACGAGCAGGTCGGCATCCGCGACACCGGCGTTGTTGAGCGCCTCGAAGGCCATGCCGGCGGTCATGGCGCCATCGCCGATGACGGCGATGACATGGCGGCTCTCGCCCTTGTCGCGCGCCGCGATGGCCATGCCCAGCGCGGCGGAGATGGAGGTCGAGGAATGGCCCGTGCCGAAGGTGTCGAAGGGGCTCTCGTCGCGGCGCGGGAAGCCGGAGACGCCGCCCTGCATGCGCAGCCGTGCCATGCCGGCGCGCCGGCCGGTGAGCACCTTGTGGGCATAGGTCTGGTGGCCGACGTCCCACACCAGGCGGTCCTCCGGCGTGTTGAAGACGTAGTGCAGGGCGATGGTCAGCTCCACCGTGCCGAGGTTGGAGGACAGGTGGCCGCCGGTCTTCGACACCGACTCGATGAGAAATTCGCGCAGCTCCTGCGCCAGCTGAGGCAGCTGCTTGCGTTCGAGCTGGCGCAGCGCGGCCGGGCCTTCGACGGTTTCGAGCAGGGGATAGACGGACATCAGAACTTGCGTGTGACGATGTAGTGAGCCAGCTCGTGCAAGCGGCGGCCGCGCTCGCCGAAGGCCTCGATGGCCTCGCGCGCTTCGGCGCGCAGGGCATTGGCCATTTCGCGCGCCTCGGTCAGGCCCATGGCGCTGACGTAGGTGGCCTTGCCCTGGGCGGCGTCCTTGCCGGCGGTCTTGCCCAGGGTGGCCGTGCTGGCTTCAGCGTCGAGGATGTCGTCGATCACCTGAAACAGCAGGCCGACGCGTTTGGCGAAGTGGTCCAGGCGCGAGAGCTCTTCTTCCGTCAGCGGCGCGCCGCAATAGGCGCCCAGCAGAATGGCAGCGCGGATCAGGGCACCGGTCTTGTGCACATGCATGAATTCCAGCTCGGCGCGGGTCAGCTGCTTGCCGGTGCCCTCGATGTCGATCATCTGGCCGCCGGCCATGCCGCGCGAGCCTGACGCCTGCGCCAGCAGGCGCAGCACGGCGAGCTGGCGGGCGGCATCGTCGGCCAGCTCGTGGTCGGCGAGCAGCAGGAAGGCCTGCGACTGCAGGGCGTCGCCGACCAGCAGCGCGGTGGCTTCGTCGTACTCGACGTGGCAGGTCGGCTTGCCGCGGCGCAGAACGTCGTCGTCCATGCAGGGCAGGTCGTCGTGCACCAGGGAGTAGGCGTGGATCATCTCGACGGCGCAGCCGGCGATGTCGAGGCGATCAGGGTCGGCGCCGGCCAGTTCTCCTGCGGCATGGCAGAGCAGGGGGCGAATCCGCTTGCCGCCGCCCAGTGTGGCATAGCGCATCGCGCGATGCAGGCGCTGCGGGGCGATATCGGCGGCGGGCAGCAGGCGTTCGAGCGCGCGCTCGGTGCGCTGCTGCACGGCAGTCATCCAGCTCTGGAAATCCATCGGCGGGCTAGTCGGGTGAGCCTGGCAGGTCGCGCAACTGGCAGGCATCGAGCACCTGGACCTTCTGCTCGGCCTCGGTCAGGGCGCCCTGGCAATGCCTGAGCAGGACGGCGCCGCGCTGGTAGGCGGCGAGCGACTCCTCCAGGCTAAGCTTGCCGGACTCCATGTCTTCCACGATGGATTCCAGTTCGGCCAGCGCGGCTTCGAAGGATGGGGGCGGGGGGGCGTCTGCCGGACTCATTTGAATGCTTTGAAAGCAAAGTGCAATGATAACCGATGGATAGGCGGTCGAGCGCATCGGCTATACTCCTCGAAAGCGCTTTCGACCCCGAGCGGCATACCGTATGATCCGTTCCGCCCTGCCTCCAGAAGTTTCCGTTGCCGGCACGCAGCCGCCCCTTTTCTGGTATTCCGACCCGCGCATTCACGAACTGGAAAAGCAGTGGTTGTTCCGGGCGGGGCCGCGCTATCTCGGCCACGAAGGCATGGTGCCGCAGGCCGGCGACTACCAGACCCTGGCCTGGCTCGATCATGCACGCATGCTGGTACGCAATGAAGCGGGCATCGAACTCATGTCGAACATCTGCCGCCACCGCCAGGCCATCATGCTGGAGGGTTGCGGCAACGCCCGCCACATCGTCTGCCCGGTGCATCGCTGGACCTACGACCGCCAGGGCCGGCTGCTCGGGGCGCCGCGCTTTGCCGACAACCCCTGCCTGAACCTGGACAAGCAAGCGGTGAAGAACTGGCGAGGCCTGCTCTTCGATGGGCCGCGCGATCCGGCGGCCGACCTGGCCGGGATCGGCTTTTCGGAGGAGTTCGGGCGAACCGACTGGCGGCTCGGCCGCGTCGTCATAGACGAATATACGGTCAATTGGAAGACCTTCGTCGAGGTGTATCTGGAGGACTATCACGTCTCCCCCTTCCATCCCGGCCTGTCGCACTTTGTCGATCTGGGCGAGCTGAAGTGGGCCTTCGGCGAGCGCTGGTCGGTGCAGACGGTGGGACTCAATCAGCGGCTGGAAAATCCCGGTTCGCCGGCTTATGCGCGCTGGCACCGGGCGCTGCGCGAGCGCGACGGCGGGCGCCTGCCCGGCTTCGGCGGGATCTGGTTCATGTACTACCCGAACATCATGATCGAGTGGTATCCGCACGCGCTGGTGGCGAGCATTGCCATTCCGCGCTCGCCGACCCATACCACCAACCTGCTGGAGTTCTACTACCCAGAGGAGATCCTGAGCGAGGCGCCCGAGTTCGCCGACGCCGAGCGGGAGGCCTATCTCGAGACGGCGCGCGAGGACGACGAGATCTGCCGCCGCATCGAACGCGGCCGCCGCGCCCTGCTCATGGAGGGGCGCACGGACGCCGGCCCCTACCAGTCGCCGCTGGAGGACGGCATGCAGCGCTTCCATGCATACCTGCAGCGGGAACTGGCGCCGCATCTCTGATGGACGAACTGCCGGCCGCCCGCCGGATCGATCGCCCCGGTGCGATTGCGTGCGCCGGGCGGGCAGGATTGATATAGTAGAAACAGCTCAACAAGGGAGCAGGACATGATCGTTACCGACCACAAGGACAAGCTGGTTACCGTCGCCGTATATGGCGAGTTCGCCTTGGCCGATTACAGGGAATTCGAGGAGCTGGTCAACTACAAGGTGAAGTTCGAGGGCGAGGTCAATCTGCTGTTCGACCTGCGCCAGATGGCCGACTTTACCCTCGACATGGCCTGGGAGGAGATCAGGTTCTCGCGCGCCCACAGCCACGATTTCGGCCGCATCGCCGTCCTGACCGACTCGCAGTGGGTGACCTGGAGCGCCTGGCTGTCGCAGATCTTCGTTGACGCCGACCTGCGCGTGTTTTCCGACGAGGCCGAAGCGCGCGACTGGCTGCAGGCATGAAGGCGTTCACCGCCCTGGTCAGCACCGAGGACCTGGCGCACCACCTGCACGATGCGCGCTGGCGCGTCTTCGACTGCTCCTTCGACCTGGTGCATTCCCACGCCGGCGAGCTGGCCTATCGCGAGGTGCATATTCCCGGCGCGATCTACGCCCACCTGGAACGCGACCTGTCCGGGCCGCTCACCGGCATGAACGGCCGCCATCCGCTGCCGGATCCGGCGCGTTTTGCCGCCAAGCTGGGCGATTGGGGCGTGGGCAACGACACCCAGGTGGCGGTCTACGACGATGCCGGCGGCACCTACGCCGTGCGTCTGTGGTGGATGCTGCGCTGGGTGGGCCACGATGCCGTGGCGCTGCTCGACGGCGGCATCAACGCCTGGGAAGAAGCCGGCCGCGAGACGACGGACGCCGAGTCGACGCATCCGTATGCCGTGTTCGTGCCGCGCCTGCGCGCGGAGATGACGGTCGATGCGCGCTTCGTGGAAAGTCGGTGCGGGCAGGACGGCGTGCGCCTGCTCGACGCGCGCAATCCGCAGCGCTTCCGCGGCGAGAACGAGACGCTCGACCCGGTCGCCGGCCACATCCCCGGCGCGGTGAACCGCTTCTTCAGGGACAACCTGCTGCCCGACGGGCGCTTCAAGCCGGCTGCGGCGCTGCGGGCGGAGTACGAGACGCTGCTGGCCGGGTGCGGCGCGCAGAATGTCGTGCATTCCTGCGGTTCCGGTGTGACTGCTTGCCACAACCTGCTGGCGATGGAAGTGGCGGGGCTCTCCGGCTCGCGACTCTACCCTGGCTCCTGGAGCGAATGGTGCGCCGATCCGGCGCGGCCGGTGGCGACCGGCCCCTGAGTTGCTCGCCAATTTCATTCTTGCCGTTCATTTCTGCATTGCCGGCTTCATTACGGCCGGTTTCGTGCTGATTCCGTTCGGCGCGGCGCTTGGCTGGCGCTGGATCAGGCGCCGCCGCCTGCGCCTGATGCATGCCGGCGCGATCGTTTTCGTCGCCCTCGAATCGCTGGCCGGCATCGCCTGCCCGCTGACGGTCTGGGAAGAGCTGCTGCGCGGAGAAACCTCGGGCGAGGCGGGATTCATCGGCCACTGGCTCGGCCGGCTGCTTTACTGGGATTTTCCCGCTGCCGCCTTTACGGCGCTCTACGTCGGCCTTGCGCTGCTGGCGGTCTGGTTCTGGCGCCGCATCCCACCTCAGGTGCGGTGACGCGCCAGCGCCCAGGCGACATGTTCGCGCACCAACGCCGAAGGATGGTCGAGGCGCGCTTCCAGTGCGGCGAGAATCTCGGGCGAAGTCGGCGCGTTGCCCAGCGCCACGGCGAGGTTGCGCAACCAGCGCTCGAAGCCGATGCGGTAGAGGGCGCTGCCGGCCAGGCGCGTCTTGAATTCCTCTTCCGTCCAGGCGAACAGTTCCGTCAGGCTGGCCGAGTCGAGGCCGTGGCGCACGGCAAAGTCAGTCTCCGCGGTACGGCGGGCGTGGCGGTTCCACGGGCAGGCGAGCTGGCAGTCGTCGCAGCCGTAGATGCGGTTGCCGATGAGCGGGCGGAATTCTTCCGGAATGGCGCCCTTCAGCTCGATGGTGAGATAGGAGATGCAGCGCCGCGCGTCCACCGTATAGGGCGCGACGATGGCCCCGGTCGGGCAGGCGTCGAGGCAGGCGCGGCAGCTGCCGCAGTGGTTCGCCTGCGGCGCGTCCGTCGGCAGCGGCAGGTCGGTGTAGAGCTCGCCGAGGAAGAAATACGAGCCGGCCTCGCGGTGGATGAGCAGGGTGTGCTTGCCGCGCCAGCCGAGTCCGCTCATGGAGGCCAGCGCCACTTCCAGCACCGGCGCCGAGTCGGTGAATACGCGGTGGCCGAAGGGGCCGATCTCTGCCGTGATGCGATCGGCCAGCTTCTGCAGGCGCGCGCGCAGCAGCTTGTGGTAATCACGGCCGAGGGCGTAACGCGAGATGGCGGCGCGGCGGCCGTCGGACAGTACCTCCGCCATCGGCACGGCCTCGGGCAGGTAGTTCATGCGCGCGGTGATGACGCTGACCGTGCCGGGCAGCAGCTCGGCCGGACGCGAGCGTTTCGTGCCGTGGCTTGCCATATAATCCATCCCGCCGTGGAAGCCGGCGGCGAGCCACGCCGCGAGTTCCGCTTCGGCGGTATCGAGCCGCGTCCCGGCGATGCCGATGGCATCGAAGCCGAGTTCGCGCCCCCAGCGCCTGATTTTTCCGGCTAGGGCAACCCCATCGATGGAGCGAACGTCTTGCATAACGAGGATGATAGCCTGAGCCTGCCGCTGCCCGACGAGGCGGCGACCCTGGCTTTGGGCGCCGCGCTGGCGCACGCGCTGGCGCCAGGCCTGGTGATTCATCTCGAAGGCGATCTCGGCAGTGGCAAGACCACCCTGGCGCGGGGCGTGCTGCGCGGCCTGGGCTGGCAGGGCAATGTGAAAAGTCCGACCTATACTTTGGTTGAACTTTATGCTATTTCTAGATTAAACTTGCATCACTTTGATTTTTATCGGTTCATCCAGCCGGAAGAATATCTCGATGCAGGCCTGGACGAATATTTTCAGGGCGGGGCGGTCTGCCTCGTCGAATGGCCGGACAAGGCGGGGGCGTATCTTGCCCCGGCCGATCTGCGCGTCGTGCTGTCTCTCGCCGGCAGCGGGCGGCGCATCGAATTCCTTCCGCTCACCGCAGCGGGGCGCGCATGCCTGAGCCGCTTGCGCCCTTCCCTCGCCGCGAGTTCCTGAAACTCACCGGCGCCACGCTGGCGCTGCTGGTCAGTCCGCCGGGGCAGGCGGCCACCAGCATCCTCGCCGTGCGCGTCTGGCCGGCGCGCGACTACACCCGCGTCACCCTCGAATACCGCGAGCCGATCGCCTTCACGCACCAGGTCGTGAAGAACCCGGAACGGCTGGTGGTCGATCTCGAAGGCGTCGAGTTCAACAGCGTCCTGCAGAGCCTGCCCAACAAGATCTCCGAGACCGATCCCTATATCAGGCTGATCCGCGCCGGGCGCAACCGGCCGGGCGTGGTGCGCCTGGTGATCGAGCTGAAGGCCGAGATCCGGCCGCAGGTGTTCATGCTCAAGCCCGTGGGCGAGTACGGCCACCGCATGGTGCTCGACCTGTATCCGACCGTGGCGGACGATCCGCTGCTGGCCCTGCTGGAGAAGCTCGAGACGCCGCCCGAGAAGCAGCCGGCAAAGGACTCCCGTCAGGCCCAGCCCGAGATCACGCGCATGGTCACCATCGTGCTCGACCCCGGCCACGGCGGCGAGGACCCTGGCGCCGTCGGCCGCGGCGGCACCTACGAGAAGAACGTCACCCTGCAGGTGGCGCGGCGGCTGAAGGCGAAGATCGACGCCGAGCCGAACATGCGCTCGATGCTGACGCGCGACGGCGACTTCTTCATCCCCCTGCAGAGCCGCGTGCAGAAGGCGCGCCGCGTGCAGGCCGACCTCTTCGTCTCGGTGCATGCCGACGCCTTCATCAAGCCGACGGCGCGCGGCTCCTCGGTGTTCGTGCTCTCGGAGAACGGCGCCTCCAGCTCGGCGGCGCGCTGGCTGGCGAGTCGCGAGAACGCCGCCGACCTGATCGGCGGGGTGAATCTCGACCACAAGGATCCGCACCTGGCGCGCACCCTGCTCGACCTGTCGCAGACGGCCACGCTCAACGACAGTCTGAAGCTCGGCAAGTCGGTGCTGGGCGAACTGGGCGGGGTGAACACCCTGCACAAGGCGCACGTGGAGCAGGCCGGCTTCGCCGTGCTGAAGGCGCCGGACATTCCCTCCATCCTCGTCGAGACGGCCTTCATCAGCAACCCGGAGGAGGAGCGCCGCCTCAACGACGAGGCCTACCAGGAGAAGCTGGCCGAGGCCATTCTCAAGGGCATCAGGGGCTATTTCGCCAAGAATCCGCCGCTCGCCAAGTCCAGGCTGGTGCGTCTGGACTGAAGTACGAGCTTTCCCCCCAGCCCCCTTTCCGGAGAAAGGGGGTGACGGTTCGCTTCGCTCCATGCGAACACTTCAGCCGGTTGGGGAGGGGCTGCACCGGCTGATATAATTCGCCGTTTCCCGGCAACGACTTAACCACTGTGCAGGTCTTCCGAGGCATTCCCGCCCGCGCCACGCATTCGACGGTGCTCACCATCGGCAATTTCGATGGCGTGCATCGCGGCCATCGCGCGCTGCTGGCGAAGCTGACCGGCCTGGCCGGGGAAGTCGGCCTGCCGGCGGCGGTGATGACCTTCGAGCCGAACCCGCGCGAGTTCTTTGCGCCGCAGTCGGCGCCGGCGCGCCTGGCCAGCCTGCGCGAGAAACTGCAGCTGCTGGCCGAGTGCGGCGTCGACCAGGCCTATGTCTGCGCCTTCAACAAGCGCTTCGCCGCGCTCACCGCCGACGAATTCATCGAGCGCATCGTGCATGGCCTCGGCGTGCGACACCTGATGATCGGCGACGACTTCCGCTTCGGCAAGGGCCGCAAGGGCGATTTCGCCCTGCTGCAACGGGCAGGTCGGGAGCACGGCTTCGGCGTCGAGGCCATGGAGACCCTGGTGCACGAAGGCGAGCGCGTCTCCAGCTCGGCGGTGCGCGAGGCGCTGGAGGCCGGCGATCTGGAGCATGCCGAGCGGCTGCTGGGGCGTCCCTACTGCATCTCCGGCCGCGTCATCCACGGCGAGAAGCTCGGCCGCAGGCTCGGCTATGCCACCGCGAACATTCAACTCAAGCGCCTCAAGGCGCCGCTCTCCGGCATCTTCGTCGTGACGGTGGATGGCATCGCCGGGCGCCCGCTGGAAGGCGTGGCCAGCCTCGGCGTGCGGCCGACGGTGAGCTCCTCCGGCAAGCCGACGCTGGAAGTCTACATTTTCGATTACGAGGGCGATCTCTACCGCGCGCACCTGCGGGTGAACTTCCTGCACAAGCTGCGCGACGAGGCGAAGTTCGATTCACTTGAAGCACTGACGGCGCAGATCGCGCGCGACGTCTCGGATGCCAAGGCGCACCACGCGGCACTGCATGCACAAACGGCGGAATGAAATGGCTGACTATAGGAAAACCCTGAACCTTCCCGACACCCCCTTCCCGATGAAGGGCGACCTCGCCAGGCGCGAGCCGCAATGGGTGGCCGACTGGCAGAGCCGCAGGCTCTACCGGAAGATCCGCCAGGCGTCGGCCGGCCGGCCGCGCTTCGTGCTGCACGACGGCCCGCCCTATGCCAACGGCGACATCCACATCGGCCACGCCGTCAACAAGATCCTCAAGGACATCATCGTGCGCTCGAAGACGCTCGCCGGCTACGACGCGCCCTACGTGCCGGGCTGGGACTGCCACGGCCTGCCCATCGAGCACCAGATCGAGAAGCTGCACGGCAAGCACCTGCCGGCCGACAAGGCGCGCGAGCTCTGCCGCGCCTTCGCTGCCGAGCAGGTCGAGCGGCAGAAGAAGGACTTCATCCGCCTGGGCATCCTGGGCGACTGGGACGATCCCTATCTCACCATGGCTTATGGCAACGAGGCCGACGAGATCCGTGCGCTGGGCGAGATCCACAAGCGCGGCTTCCTCTTCAAGGGCTTGAAGCCGGTGAACTGGTGCTTCGACTGCGGCTCGGCGCTGGCCGAGGCCGAGGTCGAGTATCAGGACAAGGAGTCGCCCGCCATCGACGTCGCCTTTCCGCTCGATGCATCCGAGCGCGGCCGCCTGGCGCATGCCTTCGGCTTGCCCGTACTGCCCGAAGAACCCTGCTATGCGGTGATCTGGACGACGACGCCGTGGACGATTCCCGGCAACCAGGCGCTCAACCTGCATCCGGAATTCACCTACGAACTGGTGGAGACGGCGCGCGGCCTGCTGGTGCTGGCGGCCGAGCTGCGCGGCCAGGCGCTGGCGCGCTACGGCCTGGAGGGCCGCGTGCTCGGCGCCTGCCAGGGGGCGGCGCTGGCGCTGGTGAAATTCCGCCATCCCTTCTACGACCGCGCCGCGCCGGTGTATCTGGGCGACTACGTCACCCTCGACACCGGTACCGGGGTGGTGCACAGCGCGCCGGCCTACGGCCTGGAGGACTTCGAGTCCTGCAAACGCCACGGCATGAAGAACGAGGAGATCCTCACGCCGGTGCAGGGCGACGGGCGCTTTGCCGAAAGCCTGCCCTTCTTCGGCGGCCTCAACGTGTGGAAGGCCAACGCTGCAATAATCGAGAAGCTGCGCGAAGTCGGCTCGCTGTTCGCATCGAACAAGATCACCCACAGCTACATGCACTGCTGGCGCCACAAGACGCCGATCATCTACAGGGCCACGTCGCAGTGGTTCGTCGGCATGGATCGCACACCGCACGAGGGGCACACGCTGCGCGAAACGGCGCTGGCCGCGGTGGAGGCGACGCAATTCTTCCCCGACTGGGGCCAGGCGCGCCTGCATGCCATGATCGCCAACCGTCCCGACTGGTGCGTCTCGCGCCAGCGCAACTGGGGCGTGCCGATCCCGTTTTTCCTGCACAAGGAAACCGGCGAGCTGCATCCGCGCACGCCGGAGCTGCTGGAGCAGGTGGCGCAGCGGGTGGAGAAGGCGGGCATCGACGCCTGGTTCAGGCTCGACGCGGCCGAGCTGCTCGGGGCGGAAGCGGGCGAGTACGAGAAAATGCGCGACACGCTCGACGTCTGGTTCGATTCTGGCACGACGCACTGGACGGTGCTGCGCGGCAGCCATCCCGACGGAGCCAAATGGCCGGCCGACCTGTATCTCGAAGGCTCCGACCAGCACCGCGGCTGGTTCCACTCGTCGCTGCTCACCGCCTGCGCGATGGACGGCCGCGCGCCTTACGACGGGCTGCTTACCCATGGCTTCGTCGTGGACGGCCAGGGCCACAAGATGTCGAAGTCCAGGGGCAACGTCATCGCGCCGCAGAAGGTCTCCGACACGCTGGGCGCCGAGGTGCTGCGCCTGTGGGTGGCTGCGACCGACTACTCGGGCGAGCTGTCCATCTCGGACGAGATCCTCAAACGTGTGGTGGAGTCCTACCGGCGCATCCGCAACACCCTGCGCTTCCTGCTCGCCAACACTGCCGATTTCGATCCCGCCAGGGACATGCAGCCGGTGGAGGCATGGCTGGAGATCGACCGCTATGCCCTGGCGCTGACGCACCGCCTGCAGGAGCAGGCGACGGCCGACTACGCCCGCTACGAATTCCACCGCGTCGTGCAGGCACTGCAGGGCTTCTGCTCGGAGGAGCTGGGCGCCTTCTACCTCGACATCCTCAAGGACCGGTTGTATACCACCGGTGCCGACTCCCGGTCGCGTCGCGCCGCGCAGAGCGCCCTGTGGCACATCCTGCAGGCGCTGTTGCGCCTGATGGCGCCGGTGCTGTCCTTTACCGCCGAAGAGATCTGGCAGGTGCTGCGCAAGGACCCGGAAGACAGCGTGATGCTGACGACCTGGCATGTGCTGCCGGAGCTTCAGGAAAAGTCAGTCCTCGTGGCACGGTGGCAGACAATCCGCGAAGTGCGCGCCGAGGTGTCGAAGGTGCTGGAGGCGCTGCGCGTGGCCGGGAAGATCGGCTCGTCCCTGCAGGCCGAGGTGGAGATCCGTGCCGCCGGCGGGAAGCACGCACTGCTGGCCTCCCTCGGCGACGACCTGCGCTTCGTGCTGATCTGCTCGAAGACCACGCTGGTCGAGGTGGCCGCGGGCGAGGAGGAGGGCGTGACGGCCGCGCCCAGCCCGCACGCCAAGTGCCCGCGCTGCTGGCACTGGCGCGCCGACGTCGGTGCGAACGCGGAGCACCCCGAGCTGTGCGGGCGCTGCGACGCCAACCTGCACGGCGCCGGCGAGCCGAGAAGCCATGCCTAGATTTGCGCCCTGGCTCGGACTGGCAGGAGCGGTCGTGGTCCTCGATCAGCTCACCAAGCTGTGGGTGCTCGCGGCATTGCGCTACGGCGAGCGCATCGAAGTGACGCCGTTCTTCAACCTCGTCCTCGTCTTCAATCCCGGCGCCGCCTTCAGCTTCCTGTCGGATGCCGGCGGCTGGCAGCGCTGGTTCTTCGTCGCGCTCGCGCTCGCCGTGTCCGGCTGGCTGACTTTCCTGATCCGCCGCCATGCGGCAGAGCGCCTCCTGCCGCTGGCTGCGGCGCTGATCATGGGCGGCGCGCTGGGCAACGTCATCGACCGCATCCGCTTCGGCGCGGTGGCGGACTTCCTCGACGTGCACGCGGCGGGCTGGCACTGGCCGGCCTTCAATGTCGCCGACTCGGCTATTTCCGTCGGTGTGGTGCTGCTCGTCTGGCAGCAGCTGTTCTGTGCGCCAAAGGACAAATCATGAGCGAGACCGTCAAGGAAAACAGCCTGCTCACCCTGCAATACCGGCTGGCATTGGCCGACGACACCGAACTGGTCAGCACCTTCGGCGCCAAGCCGGCCACCCTGCAGCTTGGCAGCGGCGAGCTGGCGCCGGTGCTGGAGCGCTGCCTGATCGGCCTGCCGGCCGGCCAGCGCACCGTCTTCCTGCTTGAGGCCGAGCAGGCCTTCGGCCCGCACAACCCGCAACTGATGCAGCGCTTCGCCCGAGACGAATTGCCGAATCCCGGGGAACTTCGCGAAATGGCGCTCATCGAATTCAAGGCGCCCAACGGCGCGGCCTACACCGGCCTGGTGCGCGAACTCGGCGAGGCGGAGGCGCTGATCGACTTCAACCATCCTCTCGCCGGCAAAGCCATCCGCTTCGAGGTGGACGTGATCGGCATCCTGTGATGGATATTCTTCTCGCCAATCCGCGCGGCTTTTGCGCCGGCGTCGAGCGCGCCATCGAGATCGTCGAGCGCGCGCTGGAGCTCTACGGCGCGCCGATCTACGTGCGCCACGAGGTGGTGCACAACAAGTTCGTCGTCGATGGCCTGCGCGCCAAGGGGGCGGTGTTCGTCGAGGAACTCGGCGAGGTGCCCGACGGCGCCACGGTGATCTTCAGCGCCCACGGCGTGTCGAAGGCGGTGCGGACGGAAGCCGAGCGGCGGGGGCTGCGCGTCTTCGACGCCACCTGCCCGCTGGTGACCAAGGTACACAGCGAGGTCCAGCGGCTGCGCGCGGCCGGGCGCGAGGTGATCATGATCGGCCACCGCGGCCATCCGGAGGTGGATGGGACGATGGGGCAGGCCGCGGACGGCATCCATCTCGTCGAGAATGCCGGAGACGTGGACCGGCTGGTCGTAGGCAACGAGAACGCACTCGCCTACGTCACGCAGACCACCCTTTCCGTCGATGATGCGCGCACCGTCGTGCATGCGCTGGAGGCCCGCTTCCCGGCGATCACAGGCCCGCGCAAGGACGACATCTGCTACGCCACGCAAAATCGCCAGGATGCGGTCAAGCAGATGGCCGCACGCTGCGACCTGGTCGTCGTCGTCGGCTCCCCCAACAGCTCGAACTCGAACCGTCTGCGCGAGGTGGCGAAGAATCGCGGCGTCGAAGCCTATCTTGTCGATAGTGCCGCCCAGATCCGGCCGGAATGGCTTGAAGGTAAGCGGCACATCGGCGTCACTGCCGGCGCCTCGGCCCCGGAGGTGCTCGTCGGAGAGGTGGTGGCGCGCCTGCGCGAGATCGGTGGCGGGGCGGTGACCGAAATCGTCGGACTGGAGGAGGGGGTCACTTTTCCTCTGCCGCGCGAACTGGCCCGGCAGGAACCGGCTCGGCCGCAGGGCCCAGCGGCAGATAGCTGACGGCAACCTGCATTCTGGTTTTTACCGCAACCCCATCCTTTCTGCCGGGACTGAATTTCGCCGAGAGAAATCCGCGCACGGCGCTTTCCGCAAAGACCGCGGGCAGGCTGTTCTCATCGACGGTCACATTCTCCACGGCGCCGTCGCTGCCTATCCAGAGCGTCAGAATCAGCCTGCCGCCCTGGGAATGCTCGCGCAGTTCCGGCGGATCGATGGGAATGTCCACGAGCACGGTAGGGCGCTCGTCCAGCCTTGCCGCGGGCAGGTAGGCGTCCCAGCTCAGCCGCGAATCGCCGGGCCGGAAGGGCGTCGAATTGCGCAGGGGCAGGATCGGATCGGCGAGGCTGGCCGGATCGTGCCTCGATACCGGCGGCACGGTCTCATCCCGGGCCGAGACGATGCGAACTTCCAGGGGCGGCGGGCGCACGGGACGGACCAGCCCTTCCCCCCTTCCGGCCAGAGGCGCGGACAGGATGGCAAGCAATTCCGCGTGGAGGATCGCGGACGCGAGCAGGGCGGCCGACAGCGGACGATTTACCATGATCTCATTATTCCGGTGCGGTGCATCGAGCGCGCCGCCACCCGTCATGCTTCGGCCGCCATCCGTCGGGGGCGGCATGACAGCTCCCGGCAAAGGGCTAATATCAGGCCGTCAGACCAATTTCCGAAAGTCCCGATGATGAGCGCGATGCGAGGTTTTTCCCTGATCGAACTGATGGTCGTGGTGGCCGTCGTCGGCGTACTGTCCATGGTCGTCTATCCCAGCTACACGGAATACAGCCAGCGCGGCAAGATCTCCGAGGCGACAGGCGGGCTGGCGGAAATGCGCATGAAGGTCGAGCAATACTTTGCCGACAACCGCACCTATCTCGGGCTCACCTGCCCGACGCCGAGCCAGGCCACCTACTTCACCTATTCCTGCGGCACGCCGACGGCCGCCACCTACACGCTCACCGCGACGGGCGTCGCCGCGAAAGGGATGAGCGACTTCAGCTACACGGTCAATCAGGCCAACTCCCGTAACTCGACCACACCATGGGGCTCGGCGGGCTGCTGGATCCTCAAGAAGGATGGCACGTGCTAGGACAGCCATTCCTGGCGCAGGCCGGAGTGAGCATCGTCGAGACGATGGTCGTGGTGGCCATCACGGCCGTCCTGCTCATGATCGGCCTGCCGGGCCTGCAGTCCTGGTTCGTTTCCGGCCAGGTCACCACCAAGACCGATGCGGTGTTGAACGGACTGCAGCTGGCCCGGGCCGAGGCCCTGAGGCGCAACAGCCGCGTCTATTTCACCTTGACCAGCGATTTCGGCTGGACGGTGGGCTGCGTGACGGCCGTCGGCGACTTGGACGGAGACGGCGTGGCCGACTGCCCCTCGATCATCCAGACCAAGTCCGCGCAGGAAGCCGGCTCGGGACCGTCCCTCACCGGCGCCGGCACCGCCACCTTCAACGGCATCGGCATGCTCAGCGCGAATGCCGACGCATCCACCGCGCTCAGCCAGGTCGATGTCTCCTATTCGCTGGGCGGCGTCAGCAAGGCGCTGCGCGTGCTGCTGACCAGCGGCGGGCAGTCGCGCATCTGCGATCCGGCCGTGACGACAACCGGAGATCCCGCCAAATGCTGAAATATGGCAAAACCGCGGCAATTCGCCCGCAGGCCGGGTTCCTGCTCATCGAGGCGATGATCGCCATCCTGATCTTCTCGCTGGGCATCGTTGCGCTCATGGGGCTGCAGTCGATCGCCATCGGCGACAGCGTGCACGGCAAGTACCGCACCGATGCGAGCTATTTCGCCAACGGCATCATTGCGCAGATGATGGCGGATCAGGCCAATGTCGCCAGCTACGATGACGACATCAGCCCCAGGGCAACGCGCCGGACGGAGTGGGATACCGAGGTGGCCGCCGCGCTGCCCAACGGCACGACGAGCATCCAGATCGCCGGCAGCGGGGTGACGGTCGTCGTCTACTGGCACAACCCGAACGAGTCGGGCAATCATAACTACACGGCGGTTGCCCAGGTGGTGTTCTGATGCGATCCACTCCATTCATGCATGGCCGGGCCGGGGAGAACGGTTTCACCCTGGTCGAGCTGATGGTCGGCGTCGCCGTCGCCATGATCGGCCTGCTCGTCATCACGGGGGTGCTGGTCGTCACCGGGCAGCAGAAGCAGACCACCTCGAGCGGCGCCGACGCGCAGACGGCCGGGGCGATCGCCACCTACCTGATCGAACGCGATGCGCGCATGGCCGGCTTCGGCATGAATTTCGGCCCCCTGCTGAACTGCCAGATCCACGCCTACGACGAGGGCGTTTCCCCCGCGCGGGAATTCACCTTCAGCTTCGTGCCCTTGGCGATCACGGCGGGCACCTCCACCACGCCGGACAGCCTGACCATCACCTACGGCAGTTCCGACGTCGGCTTCAACGCGCCGCGCCTGACCCAGAGCAACAACGGCACCAACGCCAATTACAAGGTGGACAACCGCTTCGGCTTCCACGAAGGCAACCTGATCGTCGTCTCCGAGGATGGCGTCGATGTCGCCCCGGCCGACGGCATCGACGACTGCACCCTCGCCCAGGTGACGGGCGTGCCGGGAACGCCGGGGCAGACGGACAACGTCATCCACAACAGCGGCAACTACACCAACCAGCAGGGGCAGAACGTGCCCGCCCGCTACAACAAGCCTAGCGGCATGGGAATTTCCTACACCACCAATGCCCGCATCTACAATCTCGGCGACATCCCGGTCAGCAAGACCTACAGCGTCGACACCACGACCAACCAGCTTCTGCTGCAAAACCTTTTGGCGCAGACGACGACCGACAACATCGCCGAGAACATCGTCTTCCTGCGCGCCTACTACGGCAAGGATACCAACGACGACGGCACGGTCGACACCTACGACCAGACCACGCCCACCACCTCGGCCGCCTGGCAGCAGGTGATTGCCCTGCGCTTCGCCCTCGTGGCGCGCAGCCACAAGCGCGACGCCGAGATGGTCAGTCCCGCCAGCCTGACCTTGTGGCCCGCAGTCACCACGCCCAGCGGCACCTCGCCCGCCCGCACGCTGGCCCTGAGCGACGAGCAGCGGCATTACCGCCACAAGGTGTTTTCCACCCTGGTGCCGTTGCGGAACATGATCTGGAGCCCAGAATGATGTCCCGCCCTGTCGCCGCGCAGCGCGGCTTCATCCTGGTCGTGGCGCTGATGATGCTGGTGGCCATGACCCTGCTCGGCGTCGCGCTGGTGCGCAGCGTGGATACCGCCACCCAGGTGGCGAACAACCTCGGCTTCAAGCAGAGCTCCCTGGCCGCGGGCGATTACGGCACCGAGCAGGCGATCACCTGGATCCAGGCCAACACCTCATCGCTCATCGGCGACGTGGCAAGCTCCGGCTATTATTCGACCGAGCAGGCGGGCACCGACTACACCGGCCAGGAGACGGCCGACACGTCCGACGACGTCGACTGGACCGGCTTGAACGGGGCGCGGCGCGCCTATCCGATCACCACGCCGGATGCGGCCGGCAACCGCGTCGCCTACCTCATCCAGCGTCAGTGCGACCAGAGCGGCGGCTACGTGCCCGGCGGAACCATCCAGTGCGCCACTTCGACCAGCACGGTGACGACGGGCGCCTCCAAGGGCGCCGTCGGCTACGGCCGCTATGCCATCACCGGCAAGGCAATGATCTATTACCGCATAACAACGCGGACCGTCGGTCCGCGCAACAGCACGAGCTACGTCCAGACCATGGTTCAGGTCGAGTACTAGGAGGTCCTTGCCATGAATCCCCGTCTTTTCCGCCAACGCCTGCTTCCCCTTGCCGGCTGCCTGCTGCTGCTCTGGCAGCCGGCCCAGTCGGGCAACCTGAGCATTTCCAACGTGCCGCTGGGCACCGGTTCCGGCATCAGCGTCAAGCCGAACATGGTGTTCATCCTCGACGATTCGGGCTCGATGGGTTGGGATTACATGCCCGATTACGTCGACGACGACGAGATGTGCCCCGATTCGAACAACAACGGCACGACCAATGCATGCGTGGTCGGCGACCCGCCCTATTCCGCGGCCGGATTCAACACGGTCTATTACAACCCGGCCATCCGCTACCGGCCGCCAAAGAACTCCGACGGCACGGAGTGGGCCAACGCATCGACGACGACGCCCAGGAAGGAACCGTTCACTTCCTCCGACACCTCGACCAAAACCCTGACCTCCTACCAGAACACCGCCTGGTGCAAGCAGGATTCCGATACGCCGAACGGAAATCCTTCCACAGACACCAACTGCGCCTATTACCCCGTGGGCACGGCCAGCAGCTATCCGCTCTATCCGGATGCCACCTACAAGTACCTCAAGACCTACAACGGTCCGCCCGTGTACTACGTGATGAGCGGTTCGCCGCAATGGTGCAACAGTTCGGCTCTGACCAGCTGCACCACGAAGTGGAGCAGCACCTACAAATGGCCGAAGTGGGGCTCCGCATCGTCGCAGACCGGCGTCGCAGCCTATCGGACCTTCTATATCGTCGATATCGGCGGGAGCGGCTCCCCGACCGTAGACATCGTTTATAACGGCTCGACGACACTCGCCTCGCTCAGCACCTACAGCGGCAACAATGCCGGCAACCGCAACGAGTTTGCCGACCGCATCGTGGCGGCCGTCGGCGGCGGCTTCACTGCCAGCGTCGTGACGTACGACACCAGCGGGGGCGGCACCAACTGCTCAGGCGATAATGACACTACCAAGGCGCGCTGCCCCCAGGTCAAGATCACTGCTCCGGGCGGAACCACCTCCACCACCAATACCACTTATAACAACAAGTCGCTCAATCTGACCGAGCCTTCGGGCATCGATTTCAGCAGGGCCACGGAGAATCTTGGCGGCGGCGTCGACTACATCCCCACTGCTTCCGGCGTGACCTTCACCCGCTACCAGGTCAGCTCGGGCCAGACCTACACCAAATACACCAACCGCGACGACTGCGCCGGCAGCAGCTGCACCTATGCGGAGGAACTGCAGAACTTCGCCAACTGGTATTCCTTCTACCGCAAGCGCATGCACATGACGAAGACGTCGGTCAGCAGGGCCTTCGCCTCGGTGTCGGATACCTCGCCGGGCGCGGGCTTCCGCATCGGCCTGATGACCATCAGCGCCGGCGCCGATTCCTCGGAAATAGAAGATCAGGGCGACACGACCTGCTGGACCGCCAATTCGGCGAACGAGTTGCAGGTCGGCGATTTCAACTCGACCAACAAGAGCAGCTTTTACACCAAGCTGTTCGCCATCACGCCCTGTTCCTACACGCCCCTGCGCGGCGCGCTGTCGCGGGCCGGCAGGCTGTATGCGGGACAACTCGCCTACGATCCGATCCAGTATTCCTGCCAGCAGAACTTCGCCTTCCTGTCCACGGACGGCTACTGGAACAGCGACATCGAATCGTCCTC
Source organism: uncultured Rhodocyclaceae bacterium (assembly GCA_964475635.1). Lineage (GTDB taxonomy): Bacteria > Pseudomonadota > Gammaproteobacteria > Burkholderiales > Rhodocyclaceae > Desulfobacillus. The sequence continues at coordinate 42,310 of CAYYXS010000001.1, read as the reverse complement.
CTTCGGTCCGAAGAAGGAGGACGGCTCGACGGATGTCGGCAACCAGGACGGCACGGGCACCGCCCGCCCCTATCTCGATTCGAGCAACAAGAGCAACACCCTGGCCGACGTCGCCATGTTCTACTACAACCACGATCTGAGATCGGCCCTGGACAACGACGTGCCGACCTCGAGCAAGGATCCGGCGACCTACCAGCACATGGTGACCTTCACCATGGGTCTGGGCGTGGATGGCACGCTGGGCTATTCCTCCAGCTACGAAACCGGCGGTTCGGCCGACTACACCTCGATCAGCCAGGGCGCCGGCAAGGAATGGCCCGATCCTACCGGCAGCAGCGGGCCGGCGCGCATCGACGATCTTTGGCATGCGGCAGTGAATGGCCGGGGCAAGTATTTTTCGGCCAGCAATCCGGATCAGGTGGCCAGCTCCCTCAACGAGGCGCTGGTCGGCATCTCCGCCATGTCCGGCTCTGCCGCCGCCGCGTCGACGTCCAACCTCGAGCCGGTGGCGGGGGACAACTATGCCTATGTCGCCAGCTACGTGACGCAGACCTGGGACGGCAATATCGAGGCGAGGACTATCGACCTCACCACCGGGGTGCTGGCGTCCACGCCGAGCTGGTCGGCCCAGGCCCTGCTGGATACCAAGGCTGCAGTGTCGCCGGTGCCCAGCGGCGCCTCGGGCCCGGGCTCGCGCACGCTGTATTCCTTCGACGGGGCCTTGACCGGCACCGACAAGAAATTCCTGCTCACCTGGGCGAATGCCCAGGCCAAGGGCTGGGACGGCTCGGTCTCCGGCAAGGACTACTTCAATCCGGAGCAGGTCAACCAGTGCAACCCGGTTTCGAATTGCGCCGGCGCGACGCGGGCAAACCTGTTCGCCTACCTGATGGGCGGCGCCGATGCGACCACCAACCATTCCTACCGGACGCGCGCCCACGTGCTGGGGGACATCGTCAATTCGCAGCCGGTCTACGTGAAGGCTTCGTCCTTCAGCTACAGCGATGCCGGCTATTCGACCTACAAGACAAGCACCGCCAGCCGCCAGGCGATGGTTTACGTGGGCGCCAACGACGGCTTCCTGCATGCCTTCAATGCCGACAGCGGCGATAACGGCGGCGGCGTCGAGACATGGGCCTATCTGCCGGCGGCCGTCGCGCCGAACCTGTATGAACTGGCGGCCACCAACTACGGCCACCGCTATTTCACCGATGGCATTCTTACCGCCGGCGACGTCAAGGTCGGCAGCACCTGGAAGACTATCCTGGTCGGCGGACTGAACAGCGGCGGACGGCACTACTATGCCCTCGATGTCACCGATCCGGCCAGTCCTGTCGCGCTGTGGGAGTTCACCGACGGCCGCATGGGCTATACCTACGGCAATCCGGTCATCACCAAGCTGCCCACCGGCACGACCAGCAGCACCGGGGCCGACATCGGCGGCAAGTGGGTGGCGATGGTCACCTCCGGCTACAACAACGGCGGCACGTCCTACGCCGACCACAACGGCCAGGGCGTCCTGTACGTGCTCGACGCCTACACCGGGACGGAATATTTCCGGCTGTACACCTGCACCACCCAGAGCAGCGATGCGACCTGCGCGGGCACCGCCTCCTCGCCGAACGGGCTGGCCAAGATCAATGCCTGGGTGAACAACCCCACCCAGGACAACACCACGCTGTACGTCTATGGCGGCGACCTCGAAGGCAACCTGTGGCGCTTCGACATTGCCAACAAGAGCGCCTTCAAGGTGGCCGCCGTGGGAGAGCCGATCACGGTCAAGCCGGAACTGGCTGAGATCCAAAGCAAGCGGGTGGTCCTGTTCGGCACCGGACTGTTCCTGCAGGCGAACGACAAGTCCGATGCGACCCGGCGCAGCATTTACGCGATTTCCGATCTTCCCACTGCCACGTCCGCCCTGACGAACGTCAAGACCTCGGGCGACCTGGTCGAGCAGACGCTGGCCCTGGTCTCCGGCAGCACCACCCAGCGGAACATACCCGATCCGGAAAGCGTGAGCTGGACGACCAACCGCGGCTGGTTCGTGGAGCTCCTGGAAGATCGCGAAAGGGTCAATGTCGACCCGATCCTCCAGCTGGGCACCCTGGTGGTTGCCTCGAACGTGCCGGATGCAGGCAGCCCGACGGCCTGCACCACCGGCGGCCACAGCTGGCTGCAGTATCTGGACATCACCAGCGGGTCGTTCGTGAACAACACTCAGAGCAACCCGAACGCCATCGCCGGCCACCATATAGGCAACGCCCTGGCGGTCGGCATCAACGTGGTCAAGCTGCCGAACGGCAAGCTGATCACCATCGTCACCACGGCCGATACCCAGCACCCGGTGCAGGAAGCCCCGGTGGGCACCGCCAATCTGCCCTTGCGGCGGGTGTCCTGGCGCGAGCTGATCACCGAATGAGGCCGATGACAGCTCCAGCATGAGAAGACGGCGGTTTGCCCGCAGAGGGGGGGTCGTTTATAATGCGCCTCCCCTGCTGTTGTAGCTCAGCTGGTAGAGCAACTGATTCGTAATCAGTAGGTCGGTGGTTCGAATCCACTCAACAGCACCAGGAATTCAATGGCTTGCGGCAGCGCAGGCCATTTCTTTTTGATCCGGAGGCCATCATGCAGATCAGGGACAGCGTATTCATCGTCACCGGCGGCGCGTCGGGACTGGGGGCGGGCACGGTGCGGGCCCTGGCGGCGCAGGGCGGCAAGGTGGTGGCGGCCGACCTGAACAAGGCATCGGGCGAGGCGCTGGCAAAGGAGCTGGGCGCCAGCGTGCGCTTTGCCGAGTGCGACGTTTCCTCCGAGGCGAGCGCCAGGGCGGCGGTCGACCTGGCCGTCTCGACCTACGGCGGCCTGCACGGGCTTATCAACTGCGCCGGCATCGCCATAGGCGAGAAGACGATCGCCAAAGAGGGGCCGCACCAACTGGCGACCTTCGCCCGCGTCATCAATATCAACCTGATCGGCACGTTCAACATGATCCGCCTGGCGGCGGAGGCCATGAGCCGCGGCCAGCCGAATGCGGCCGGCGAGCGCGGCGTGATCGTGAACACCGCCTCGGTGGCGGCCTTCGAAGGCCAGATCGGCCAGGCCGCCTATGCCGCCTCGAAGGGCGGCGTGGTCGGCATGACGCTGCCGATCGCGCGCGACCTGTCGCGCAGCGGCATCCGCGTCATGACCATCGCGCCGGGCATCTTCGAGACGCCGATGCTGCTCGGCATGCCGCAGGACGTGCAGGACGCGCTGGGCAAGCAGGTGCCGTTCCCGCCGCGCCTGGGCAAGCCGGCCGAGTATGCCGCGCTGGCCCTGCACATCATCCAGAACGAGATGCTCAACGGCGAGGTGATTCGCCTCGACGGCGCCATCCGCATGCAACCGAAGTGACCGGGCCGCAAGGCCCGCTCATCCCTGCGCGGGCGGGGATCCAGCTCAGCGGTTAGACTGGATTCCCGCGTTCGCGGGAAGGACGATCCATGGCCGACCCTGACACCGCCTGCTACCACTGCGGGCTGCCCATTCCGAGGGATGCGCATCTTTGCGTCGAAATCGGCGGTGCGCCGCGCACGATGTGCTGCGCCGGCTGCCAGGCAGTGGCGCAGGCCATCGTCGACAACGGCCTCGACGACTACTACCGTCATCGCGACGCGCTGCCGGAGTCCCCGCGCGAGGCGCTGCCCGCCGTATTGGGGGAACTGACTTTTTACGACCATCCCGAGGTGCAAAGCAGCTTCGTGCGCCCGCTCTCCGAGCACGAGCGCGAGGCGGCGCTGATCCTCGAAGGCATCACCTGCGCCGCCTGCGTCTGGCTCAACGAGCAGCACCTGACGCGCCAGGCCGGCGTCGTCGCGGTGGACATCAATTACGCCACGCGGCGCGCGCGCGTGCGCTGGGACGAGCGGCGCATCCGGCTCTCCGGCATCCTCGCCGCCATCGCTTCGATCGGCTACCGCGCCCATCCCTACGACGCCGCGCGCGCCGAGGAGGTCGCCGGGCGCGAGCGGCGCGCGGCGCTATGGCGGCTGTTCGTCGCCGGCTTCGGCATGATGCAGGTGATGATGTACGCCGTGCCGGCCTACCTGGCGGGCGAGGGCGAGATGAGCGACGAGATCGGGCGGCTGCTGCGCTGGGCCAGCCTGGTGCTGACACTGCCGGTGGTGCTGTATTCGGCCGCACCCTTCTTCCGCAACGCATGGCGCGACCTGCGCTTGAAGCGCGTCGGCATGGACGTGCCGGTGGCGCTCGGCGTGGGCAGCGCCTTCTTCGCCAGCCTGTGGGCGACGCTGGCCGGGACGGGCGAGGTGTATTTCGATTCCGTCACCATGTTCGTTTTCCTGCTGCTCGGAGGGCGCTACCTGGAGATGCTGGCGCGGCACAGGTCGGTGCGCGCCATCGAGCGCGTCGGCCGCGCGCTGCCGGCCTTTGCCGAGAGATTGACGGCCTATCCGGCGCTGGACACGGAGCGCGTCGTCGTCTCGGCACTCATGCCGGGCGACTGCGTATTGGTTGCGCCGGGGCAGGCGGTGCCGGCCGACGGCCGCGTGCTCGCCGGCGAGAGCGAGGTCGACGAATCCCTGCTCACCGGCGAGAGCCGGCCGTTGCCCAAATCGGCCGGCAGCGCGGTGACTGGCGGCACGGTCAACATCCGCAGTCCGCTGCTGCTGCGCATCGAGCGGGTGGGGGAGGGAACGCGGCTGGCCTCCATCGTGCGCCTGATGGAGCGGGCACTTGCCGAGCGGCCGTGCGTCGTGCAGCTGGCCGACCGCGTCGCCGCCGGCTTCGTTGCGGCGCTGCTGGCGCTGGCGCTCGTCACGGGCCTGGCCTGGAGCCAGATCGATCCCTCGCGCGCCCTCTGGGTCTTCGTCTCGGTGCTGGTGGTGAGCTGCCCCTGCGCGCTGTCGCTTGCCACGCCGGCGGCGCTGGCGGTGGCCACCGGCGCGTTCGCGCGGCTCGGCCTGCTGGTGGCGCGCGGGCATGCCATCGAGACCCTGGCGCGCGCCGACCATTTCGTCTTCGACAAGACCGGCACCCTGACCTGGGGCCGGCTGCGCCTGAAGGAAACCCTGGCGCTGGGCATTGCGGGGGGCGAGCAGGCGCTGCGTCTGGCGGCGAGCCTGGAGCAGGGCTCGAAGCATGCCGTCGCCGCCGCCCTGCGCGCGGCGCATCCAGTGGAAGTCCCGCTCGATACACCGGCAGGACTGCAGGCCTTCACCGGGCAGGGCGTCGAGGCGGACATCGGCGGCCGGCGTTTGCGCCTGGGCCGGCCCGAATTCGCCGCGGCCCTGCATGGACAACCCCTGCCGCAGGCGGCGCAGGCCGCGCTGGCCTCGGAGGATACCTGCGTTCTGCTTTCCGACGCAGCCGGCTGGATCGCCCTGTTCCGGCTCGGCGACACGCTGCGCGAAGAGGCCGGCACCCTGATTCGTGCGCTACAGGCGCAGGGCTGCCGCATCACGCTCCTGTCTGGCGATGGGCCGGGCGCGGTGCATCCGGTCGCCGCCGCCCTCGGCATCGAGGACGCCCATGGCGGCATGACGCCGCAGGACAAGTACGACCATCTGGTCGCCCTTCAGCGGCAGGGCGCCGTCGTGGCGATGGTTGGCGACGGGGTGAATGATGCGCCGGTGCTGGCCCAGGCCCAGGTTTCGGTGGCCATGGGCGGCGGCACGGAACTGGCGCGCAACCAGGCCGACATCGTGCTGCTGGGCGAAAGCCTCCGCCATCTTGCCGAAGGCGTGACCCTGGCGCGGCGCACGCGGCGCGTCATGCGGCAGAATCTGGCCTGGGCCTTCGCCTACAATCTGTGCGCCATCCCGCTTGCCATGCTGGGCTGGGTCACGCCCTGGATGGCCGGCCTCGGCATGTCGGCCAGCTCGCTGCTGGTGGTGCTGAATGCCCTGCGCCTGATGCCCGGGGAGGAATGATGGAAATCCTCTATCTGCTGATACCGCTTTCCGTCGCGCTGGTGTTCCTGATCGGCGCCGTGTTCTGGTGGTCGGTGAAGAGCGGCCAGTTCGACGACCTGGAGGGACCTGGCCATCGCATCCTGATGGACGACGACCGCCCGAAAACGGACCGGGTCGAGCCGAGGCCGAGCGATTCGTCAGCCGAATGACCGTGATTTGACCCATATCAATTATTTTCCGGACGTCTGTATCCATACTTCGCGCAAGGTTTTAGGTTCGCAAGGACCTGAAGTCTTGTCTCTCTGTTGGGGTTGGGGTGCGCGTTGCGCACCCTTTTTTTTGCGCCCGGCCGGGAGCGCGTCGAACCTTCGCTCTTCCGGGGAGATCTTGTCGTTGTCGAGCCGGCAGCGGGTTGCGGCGATCGGTACCGCCAGGCATTTACGCGATGGCAATGAATGGGTATATTAAGACACTGATATCCTGATATGCCTTGTCAGGGTTGCCGGGGGCCATGACATGATTTTGTCCCGCACCAGCCAATATGCCATTCAGGCGCTCATATTCATCGCTACCCAGCCGCGCGGGATTCCCGTACTGATCCGCACGATTGCCGGACACCTTGGCGTTCCACCTCCCTACCTCGCCAAAATCATGCAAAGCCTCGGACGCGGCAAGCTGATCTACTCCTACAGAGGGCGGCAAGGCGGCGTGTGTCTGCGCGAGGGCGGCGAAAAGACCGACCTGATGCAGATTCTCACGCTGATCGAGGGCCCCGGGCTCACCGAGAACTGCGTGCTTGGCTTGAAGGTCTGCGGCGACGAGACGGCTTGTCCGGTGCATACCCAATGGAAACCGATCAAGACGAGAATCGTCAGGCTGCTGAATCAGCAAACCCTCGGCAAGCTTGCCACGGCCGTCCAGAGCGGGAAGTATCGACTCACGGAACTCCCGTTTTCCCTGCTGGAATCCGCTGCGGCAGCCCCCGCCGGGAAAAAAGTTCCGGCGAACGCCGGCGCCGGCCGTCGTTCAAGGCCGTAGTCCGATTGCGCACGGGAAAGTAGCGAGCGGTCATGTCGAGCATGAAAGTGATGCCGATCCGCCCGGTGCAGGAACAGCCGTGCGAGCCGATAGCCTGCGCACAATGCGGGGTTTACAGGCTGTGCCTTCCGCTCGGCCTGCTAGAAGCCGATCAAGCCTTGCTGGAAAGCGTCGTCCGGCGCAAGGCCGCCTACAAGCGCGGCCAGCTCCTCTTCAGGTCCGGTGACCGGTTCGACTTCGTTTATGCGATCCGCAGCGGCTCGGTCAAGACTTCCGTGCAGACGCCGGACGGGCGCGTTCAGATCACCGGCTTTCACATCGCGGGTGAATTGCTCGGATTGAGCGCGCTCGATTCGGGGCGTTACAGCTGCGAGGCGCGGGCATTGGAGACCACGTCCGTGTGCAAGGTGGAAGTCGAGCGGATCGAGGAGCTGGCGAAAGAAATCCCCTCGATCCAGTATCAGATGCTGAAAATCATGAGCGGCCACATTCGCCGGGACGAAGACCTCATATTGCTGCTCGGCAAAAGGAGCGCCGAGGAGCGTCTGGCCGAGTACCTGCTCGGCCTGTCCAGGCGCTTCGCTTCCCGCAATTATTCCCCGACGCAGTTCCGCCTGAGCATGTCCCGCGGCGATATCGGCAACCACCTCGGCATTGCCGAAGAAACGGTCTGCCGCATTCTGACCCGGTTCCAGAACGCCGGAATCATCGCTACCAACCGGCGCCAGGTGCGCCTGATCGATCTGCCGCAGCTGCAGGCCGTGGCGCGCATCGACGCCGCTTGACACCGATCCGACCGTCCGGCGGAGTGCCTGGCGGGCAGCCGGACGGCGGCCGTCTCGAACACAAAGGTTGACGTATATCACCATTCCCGCAAATCTGTCCGCCCTGCGTTGTATTAGGATAAAACCATCCGATTATCCTCACAGGGAGGATGCTTGCGGAAGCCGTCATCGGTCCGGTCATCGCCCCAAATATAAACTTTGATTATTATCAATATATACTAGTTGATATTTTTGACCTGAATCAATCAGGGTGCGATAATCAACATATAGCATTGCAATTGATGGGGTTAAGCTGCGCCCCATATCCGGTTTCCATTCTGAGAGGCCCCCGCGATATGAACAATCAAGCGACCTACAACTACAAGGTGGTGCGCCAGTTTGCCGTGATGACGGTGATCTGGGGCATCGTCGGCATGCTGGTGGGCGTTATCATCGCCGCCCAACTGGTGTGGCCTGAGCTCAATCTGCACGAGTTCCTCGGCTACGGACGATTGCGTCCGCTGCATACCAATGCCGTGATCTTCGCCTTCGGCGGTTGCGCGCTGTTCGCCACCAGCTACTACGTGGTGCAGCGCACCTGTCATGCGCCGCTGTTCGCGCCCGGGCTGGCGGCGTTCACCTTCTGGGGCTGGCAGCTGGTCATCGTGCTGGCGGCGCTCTCGCTGCCGCTCGGCTTCACCACCGGCAAGGAGTACGCCGAACTGGAGTGGCCGATCGACATCCTGATCACTCTGGTGTGGGTGGCCTACGCTTTGGTGTTCTTCGGCACCATCGTCAAGCGGCAGGTGCCGCACATCTACGTCGCCAACTGGTTCTACGGCGGCTTCATCCTCGCCGTGGCCCTGCTGCACGTGGTGAACAGTTGCGAGATCCCGGTCACGCTGACCAAGAGCTATTCCTGCTATGCCGGCGTGCAGGACGCCATGGTGCAGTGGTGGTACGGCCACAATGCCGTGGGCTTCTTCCTCACCGCCGGCTTCCTCGGCATGATGTACTACTTCGTGCCCAAGCAGGCCGGCCGCCCGGTGTACTCCTACCGCCTCTCGGTGGTGCACTTCTGGGCGCTGATCTTCACTTACATGTGGGCCGGCCCCCACCACCTGCACTTCACCGCGCTGCCCGACTGGACCCAGTCGATCGGCATGATCTTCTCGCTGATCCTGCTGGCGCCCTCCTGGGGCGGCATGATCAACGGCATCATGACCCTCTCCGGCGCCTGGCACAAGCTACGCGACGACCCGATCCTGAAATTCCTCATCACCAGCCTGTCCTTCTACGGCATGAGCACCTTCGAGGGGCCGATGATGTCGATCAAGACGGTGAACGCCCTGTCGCACTACACCGACTGGACGGTCGGCCACGTGCACAGCGGCGCGCTCGGCTGGGTGGCCTTCATCTCGATCGGCTCGATCTACTACCTGATCCCGCGCCTGTTCGGCCGCGAGCAGATGTACAGCGTCAGGCTGATGACGGCGCACTTCTGGATCGCCACCATCGGCGTCGTGCTCTACATCGCCTCGATGTGGATCGCCGGCGTCATGCAGGGCCTGATGTGGCGCGCCACCAATCCGGACGGCACGCTGACCTACGCCTTCGTCGAGGCGGTCAAGGCGACCTATCCCTACTGGACCATCCGCATGTTGGGCGGCCTGATGTTCCTCACCGGCATGCTGATCATGGCCTGGAACGTCTGGAAGACCATCGCGGGCCAGAAGCCGTATGACGCGCCGGTGCTGACCCCGGCCGGCCAGCACGCCTGAGATCCGGAGAAGGATATGAACCCCCACGCTCACATTCGTTCGCTGCCCCCCGAGGGGGCGCATGCCCCCTGCGGGGCGGCCCGTCAGGAGACATGACATGAAACTCACTCACGACTTCATCGAACGCAACATCGGCTGGATGATCGGCCTGATCATCGTCGTGGTCAGCTTCGGCGGGCTGGTCGAGATCGTGCCGCTGTTCTTCCAGAACTCGACCACGCAGCCGGTGGCCGGCCTCAAGCCCTACGACGCGCTGCAGCTTGCCGGGCGAGACATCTACATCCGCGAGGGCTGCTACAACTGCCATTCGCAGATGATCCGCCCCTTCCGCGCAGAAACCGAGCGCTACGGCCACTACTCGGTGGCCGGCGAGTTCGTCTATGACCACCCGTTCCAGTGGGGCTCCAAGCGCACCGGCCCGGATCTGCATCGCGTCGGCGCCCGCTACTCGGACGAGTGGCACCGCGCGCACCTGCTCAATCCGCGCGACGTGGTGCCCGAGTCGAACATGCCGCCCTACGCCTTTCTCGATCGACCGGCAAGGGCCGACGACATCGAGGCCAGGATGCGTGCGCTGCGCATGGTCGGCGTGCCTTACAGCGACGAGGACGTGGCGGGGGCGAAGGCGGCGCTCAAGGACAAGACCGAGATGGATGCCCTGATCGCCTACCTGCAGGGGCTTGGCACGGCGCTCAAGCAGACGAGGTGAGCCATGGACATCAATGACCTGCGTTCCATTGTCACGGTGCTGGCCTTTCTGGCCTTCATCGGCATCGTGGCCTGGGCCTGGAGCGGCCGGCGCCGCTCGGCTTTCGATGAAGCGGCCAACCTGCCTTTTTCGGAAGATGAAGCCCCCGCCGCACAAGCGGGGGATTGGGGAACAATCAAAGGAAAAGCATCATGAGCGATTTCGTGAGCGGATTCTGGAGCGTCTACGTGGCGCTCATCACCCTGGTGAGCATCCTCGCCTGTGCCGTCCTGCTCTGGATGCAGAGCAGGGCGCGCGCCAATGCGGCGGGCGAAACCGACACCACAGGCCATGTCTGGGACGAAACCCTGCAGGAGTACAACCATCCCCTGCCGCGCTGGTGGAGCTGGTTGTTCTATATCACGGTGTTCTTCTCGCTCGGCTACCTTGCCGTGTATCCCGGCCTGGGCAGCTACGAGGGCGCCTTCAAGTGGAGCTCGCGCGGCCAGTTCCAGGATGAGGTGAAAAACGCAGACGCGCAGTATGCGCCGATCTTTGCCAGGTACCAGGGGCAGGACGTCAAGGCGGTGGCGGCCGATCCCGAGGCGAGGAAAATGGGTGAACGCCTGTTCCTGACCTATTGCGCGCAGTGCCACGGATCGGACGCGCGCGGCGCCAAGGGCTTTCCCAACCTGACCGACGGCGACTGGCTGTGGGGCGGCGAGCCGGATCAGATCAAGACCTCGATCCTGGAAGGCCGCCAGGGTGTGATGCCGCCGCACGGCCATCTCGGCGCCGAGGCAGTCAAGGACCTTGCACACTACGTACGATCGCTCTCGCCGGACAGGCTGGCGCATGAGGCGGCGCGCGCTTCGCGCGGCAAGGAGGCCTTCGCCACGGCCGGCTGCGCCGGCTGCCACGGCCCCGACGCGAAAGGCATGGCCGCGGTGGGTGCGCCCAACCTGACCGATTCGGTCTGGCTCCACGGCTCTTCGGAGGCCGTCGTGACCGAGACCATCGCCAAGGGCCGCAGCAACAAGATGCCCGGCCACAAGGAGTTCCTCGGCGAGGCCAAGGGCCACCTGCTGGCGGCCTATGTCTATGGCCTCTCGCAGGACGCCGCCAGGAAATAAAGCTGTCACAATATATAGCGACCCCGGGGGCATGACTCCCGGGGCATTCACCCTGCAGAGACATGGCGCAACCTGCCCCCAAGCCGGGCTCTCCCGGCGCCAAGGTCATCCCGATCCGGGAGGACTCCCTCTACAAGCCGGAGAAGAAGATCTACGCGCGCAGCGTGAGCGGCACCTTCGCCACCTGGCGCTGGATCATGGTCTGGATCACCCAGGCGATCTTCTACGGTCTGTGCTGGATCGAGTGGAACGGCCGCCAGGCCGTGCTGTTCGACATCGTCGAGCGCAAGTTTTACCTCTTCGGCCTGGTCTTCTGGCCGCAGGACGTGTTCTACCTGGCGGTGCTGCTGATCATCTCGGCGCTGGCGCTGTTCCTGTTTACCGCCGTGGCCGGACGCCTGTTCTGCGGATACGCTTGCCCGCAGACGGTCTACACCGAAATCTTCATGTGGGTCGAGAAGCTGTGCGAGGGCGACCGAGCCGCGCGCATGAAGCTCGATGCCGCGCCGATGCATGCGAAGAAATTCGCACGCAAGGCCGGCAAGCATGCCGTCTGGGCGCTGATCGCGCTGTGGACCGGCTTCACCTTTGTCGGCTACTTCACGCCGATCAAGACACTCGCCGCCTCGGTGTTCGCCTGGCAGCTCGGCCCGTGGGAGACCTTCTGGATATTCTTCTACGCCTTCGCCACCTGGGGCAACGCCGGCTTCATGCGCGAGCAGGTGTGCAAGTACATGTGTCCCTACGCCCGCTTCCAGGGCGTCATGTTCGATCCCGATACGCTGATCGTCACCTACGACACTGAGCGCGGCGAGCCGCGCGGGGCGCGCTCGAAGAAGATCGATCGCAAATCCGCCGGCAAGGGCGACTGCGTCGACTGCGGCATCTGCGTGCAGGTGTGCCCGACCGGCATCGACATCCGCGACGGCCTGCAGTACGAGTGCATCGGCTGCTCAGCCTGCATCGACGCCTGCGACCAGGTGATGGACAAGATGGACTATCCGCGCGGCCTGATCCGCTACTCGACCGAACATGCCCTCGCCGAGCACTGGGGCAGCAGGGAAATCGTCGCCCACGTCCTGCGCCCGCGCACTCTGGTGTATGGCGCGGTGCTCTCGGCCATCATCCTCGCCGTGGTGTGGGGACTGACTTTTCGCCAGCCGCTCAAGGTGGACGTCATCCGCGACCGCGCTACGCTTGCGCGGGAGGTGGAAGGCGGCCTGATCGAGAACGTCTACCGCCTGCAGGTGATGAACCTGGCCGAAGCGCCGCGCCGCTTCGCGCTGACCGTCACCGGACTGCCCGGCATCCGCATCGCCACCGAGTCCATCGTCGAAATTCCGCCTGCCGCCGCGCAGTCCGTTTCCGTGCGCGTGCGCGTCGAGCCGGATGCCGGCAAGCGCGGCTCCAACCAGATCCATTTCGAGGTTCGGGCGCTGAACGACGACGAGATATTCGTGCGCGAGAAGGCGAGTTTCCTCCTGCCATGACGCCGGCCGCGGAGACTCCGCTACCCTGGTACCGCCACCGCTGGCCGTGGCTCCTCATGGCCGGCCCGGCCGTGGTGGTGGTGGCCGGCATCGTCACTGCCTGGATTGCCGTCGCTACCCACGACGGCCTGGTTGCGGAGGACTACTACAAGCAGGGGCTGGCGGTGAACCAGAAGCTGGCGCGCACCGAGGCTGCTGCCGCGCTGCAGCTCGAAGCACGCCTGCACCTGGGACCGGAGCGCATCGAGCTGCGGCTCGCATCCCGAGCAGGCGCCGCGCTGCCCGACCGTGTGCGCCTGATCCTGGCACATCCGACGCGCAAGGAGGAGGACCGGCAGATCCTGCTGGCGGGAGCCGGGGGCGCCTACGAAGGCCAACCCGTCGCGCTTGGCCCCGGCCGCTGGCAGGCCGTCATCGAGGACGAGGCCGCCACCTGGCGCCTGGCCGGCAGCATGCGGCTGCCCGAATCCCCACAGGCGGTGTTGGCGGCCAAGGGAAGGGAGCCCTGAGATGAAAGCCCTGTTGATCCAGATTCTTTGGCCTTCCTTCGTCATGGCCGGCATTGCCGAGGCGGTGTTCTTCACCCTGATCGACCCGCAGGAACTCTACTTCTTCGGTGCGCCCGTCAGCTTCTCGCCGCTCGCTACCTACTCGATCGGCTTCTTTGCCTTCTGGATACTGTGCGCCGCGTCCAGCGCCCTCACCAGCCTGATGCAGCGCGGTTCCGGCCAGGGCGTTCCGGGCCGAACGTGAATTACTTCACATACCAGCCTGACGAGATTCGCGAAACTTGCTTTAATGAATCAGGGCCGCGGCCAGAACATCCGCGGCGTGATCGGAGCCATGGACGAATTCGACGTGCTGGTAATCGGACTGGGCCCGGCGGGGGCAGCTGCTGCCACTGCTGCGGCTAAAGCCGGTGTGAGCGTGCTGGCGGTCGAGCGGCATTCTTCCGAGGGCGGTTCCGCAACGTGTCCAGAATTCATTCCGCTGCCCGTGGGCTCGTATGCCCATGCCGACCGGGTGGTGATCCAGAACATCGCGGGCCTGCGCGGCCATCTGAACGACGGCACGGACCGTGACAACCAGCTGCCGGGCTGTGTCATAGACCGCGCTGCTTTCGATCGGGCGCTGATCGAATTCTCGCGCACAGCCGGCGCGAACCTGTTCTTCAAGAGCACGCTGGCCGGACTGGACGCCGACCATAGCGAAGCGACGCTGAATCTGGCCGGAGACATGCGCCGGATTCATTACCGCGCCCTGGTGGCCTCCGACGGCCACCAGTCCGATGTTGCCAGGCTGCTCGGCCTGCCTGCCCTCAGGAAAATGTTCATACGGCGCTACCGGGTTCCGCTCTACCTGCCGCAGCAAACCGTGGACGTCTGGCTGTCTCCCCGTTATCCGGGCGGCTATGGCTGGCTGGTACCTGCCGGGAAGGATGCACTGATCGGCACGGGCATGGAGGAACATAACGCCCAGGAGGCGCTCGATGCCCTTCACCGGCAGCTGGCGGAGGCCGGGGTGGTCGGCAGCGACATCCTTACCAGGTATGCCGGCTTTGTTCCGGTGGAAGGGCTGCGGGCGAGACTGGCCGTGGGCAACATCCTGTTTACTGGCGATGCGGCCGGCATGGCCCACCCGATCACCGGGGCCGGTGTTTATCCGGCCGTGGTATCCGGCGAGGCCGCCGGCCGCGCCGCCGCGGAATGGTCGGCCGGCCACCTGGGAGCGATTCCGGCCTATGAAGCCACCATGCGCGGCCAGTTCGGGGAAGTCCTGGCCCGCGCGGTCATGCGGCGACAGCCGCTGGAATTTCCGCTCGATGCGGGCCTCGGCGCCGCGGCCTCGATGGAGGGCGGCTGGAGCGCGATACGCGGCGCGTTCGAGTAACTCGCACGAGCAACTTTGACAAAAGACAAATAATTGACCCCTGTCAATGCCGCCTTCCCGGCGGCGGCACTACGATACAAAAGATAATCCGGCCATGCGGTTCGCCGTTGCCGGCAATAACACGGTCGGCAGGGAGCATGCAATCGAAAGGGGAAAACGGCTTCGCGGCCAACGAGCCCGCCGCGGAACTGGCGCTGAGCGCCGGGGCCTTGGGAGCATTGCTCGACCTCAGCGAGGCGCTGCACGCGTCCGATGACGACCAGACGGCCATCGTCAGGCGGCTGTGCGGAGGCATCGCGCCCCACCATCCCGGCAGCCTGATATTCGTCGCGGAAGAGACGAACGATGCCGCGCTGAAGGTCAACCATGCCGAAGGCATGGGTGCGGCGCTGGTGCGCAATGCGCGCCTCGAATGGGCCGCTGCGGCCCCGATCCCGTCGCGCAAGGAATCCGCCGGCGCCTGCGGTTTTTGGCGCGTGCCTGCCAGGCAGGCGGAAATGCTGGGCCCGGCCTGGCGGGCGCTGTGCGAGGACCTGAATGCCGGCGAGATCGTCCTGGCGCGCATCGGTTCGGCCTCCTCCGCCTCGCCGATCATCGGCCTGTTGCCGGTGAAGCGGGTCGCGCTGCGCGAGGACGAGGTGCGTCTCCTGCAATATGTCGCCACGGCGATGCGCAAGACACTCGCTGCGGCCGGGGAGCGGCGCGCCCTGCGCCTGGAGAACCGGCGCCTGCGCCTGGCCGCGCGGGTGTTCGAGCATGCCATGGAGGGCGTCATCATCACCGACGCCGAACAGCGCATCGTCGCCATCAACAAATCGGTCTCCCGCGTCACCGGCTACACCGAGGAAGAGCTGATCGGCGCCACGCCGAGCCTGCTCAACTCCGGCAGGCATTCTTCAGAATTCTACCGGGGCATGTGGCGCGCCCTGCAGGAGCGCGGCCACTGGAAGGGGGAGATCTGGAACCGGCGCAGGAACGGCGAGATCTATCCGGAACTACTGTCCATCTCGGCGATCCACGACGAGGTGGGCGAGATCGGTCACTATCTCGGCATATTCATCGACCTGTCGCTGCAGAAGGAAGCCGAGCGGCGCCTGGTCCATCTGGCGCTGCACGATCCCCTGACCGGGCTGCCCAACCGGGAGAGCTTTCGCACCCGCATCGACCGCGCCCTGCGCCGAGGCGGCCGGCATGCCGTGCTGCTGCTGGACATCGATCGCTTCAAGAACATCAACGACACCTTCGGCCATCCCGAGGGCGACCAGCTCCTGAAGATCGTGGCGGCACGGCTGCAGGCCGCCATGCGACCGCAGGACATGCTGGCGCGGCTGGGCGGCGACGAGTTCGCCGTCCTGGTCGAAGACATCATGGACCGCGGCGCGGTTCTCGGCGTGGCGCAGGCGCTGCACGGGGCGCTGGAGTCGCCGTTCCGGGTTCGCGACCTCCTGGTGGGGATCACCGCCAGCATCGGCGTCAGCCTGTCGCCTGACGACGGCACGGAAGCCAGCGCCCTGATACGCCACGCCGATGTCGCCATGTACGAGGCGAAGCGCGCCGGCGGGGCGAACAGCGAATTCTCCGTGCCGGGCATCAGTGCGGAAGTGCGCCGGCAGCTGGAAATCGAAAGCGAGCTGCGGCGCGCAGTGGAGCGCAACGAGCTGCGCCTGCATTACCAGCCGCAGATCGACCTGGCGAGCGGCCGCATGGTGGGCGTCGAGGCCCTGCTGCGCTGGGACAAGCCCGGCGTGGGGCTGATCGGTCCGGCGCATTTCATCGGGCTGGCCGAGGAGACCGGGCTGATCATCCAGATCGGCGAATGGGTACTCAACGAAGCCTGCCGCCAGTGCAAGGCCTGGCAGGAGGCCGGCAACGACGATTTGCAGGTGGCCGTGAATCTTTCCGCCCGCCAGTTGCGCGACGAGGAACTGGCGGGGAAGGTCAGGGCGGCGCTGGATCGCGCCGGCCTGGATCCGGCAAGCCTGGAGCTGGAGCTGACCGAGAGCGTGGCGATAGATTCGATGGAGGGCGGCATGGCTGCCCTGCACCAACTGCGCGGGCTGGGCGTCAGCCTGGCGGTCGACGACTTCGGCACGGGCTTCTCCTCGCTGCATTACCTGAAGCGCCTGCCGATCGACCGGCTGAAGATCGAACATTCCTTCGTCCAGGGCGTCACCGACGATCGCCACGATGCCGCCATCGTCAATGCCATTGTCACGCTGGCGCGCACGCTGGGACTGCAGGTCGTCGCCGAAGGCGCCATGACCGAGGAACAGATCGGATTTTTGCGTCGCGTCGGCTGCCATCGGGCGCAGGGTTTCTATTATGGCCGTCCGCAGCCGGCCGAGGCGATCCCGATCTAGCGTTGCCGATTTCTTATCAAAGGAGCATTGCCATGTTCGATTTTCTGTTCAGGAAAGCCAGGCCTGCAGATCCGGGGCCGGTCATGCCGGCCCCGTCCAGCTTGCAGGGGCCGGCCGCACCCGGCACTGCCATCCGCTACAGCGCGGAGCTGATCGACCAGCTCGAAAACGATCATCGCTTGCTGCTGGCGCTGTTCGGCGCCATCCAGTCGTCCTTCAAGGGGGGGCAGCTGCAGGCGGTGGTGGAGAAGCTGGACAGTTTCAGGAGCGCCATCCAGTCGCACCTGCTGGTCGAGAACGTGCGCCTGTACATTTATCTGGAACACCAGCTGGCGGGCGACGAGGCGAGCCACCAGCTCATCCACGATTTCCGCCACGAAATGGACGGCATCGGCAAGGCGGTGGTGGGATTCCTCGCCAAGTACCGCGATCTCAGCCGCGACACGAACCTGGTCGCGTCATTCGGCCGCGACCTGGAGGCGGTGGGCAGGGTGCTGGCCGACCGCATCCGGCGCGAGGAATCGACGCTCTACCCGCTGTACGCGCCTGCCTATTGAAGGCCGGGCCGGTCAGGCTGCGTCGCCGGCCGGACCGACGCCTATCGGCGGCGGGGCGAGATTGACGATGCGCGAGAAGAGCGTGCGGAACTCGTGGTCCGGCTCCGCGCCGAAACGCGGGTCGCCGTTCGTGCCGAAGGCCTCGGCGATCTCCGCCCAGTCCTCCGGCTGCAGATGCTGCTTGGCGAGCGGGATGAGCACGTTCTCCTCGAGCGCCATGTGCACGGCGATCTCGTCGGCGAAATTCTCCGCCGCCTTCATGAAGGCTTCGCGCCCTCCCGGCGCGCCGGCCTCGTAGCGGCCCAGCGCCGTTTCCAGCGCCTTGACGTGCTCGGCGCCGCTGCGGTGCTGTTCCTCCAGTTCCAGGATGGCTCGGTCCGCCGCATGGGTGCGCATCTTGATGCGGCGGAAAAGATAGGCCTCCTCCTTGGGATGGTGCTGCTTCTGCGGAAAGGTCTCGATGTAATAGAGCATCGCCCACAGCAGCCTGCTGTCGGGGTCGGTGTTCCTTTCGCGCATTTCGCGCACGAGAAAGCGCAGGCCGTGGGTGATCGCGGCGAGCGAGCGGTGCTCATCGAGGATGATGGTGAGGGCGGTGTTGAGCACGATGGCGATCTCGCCTAGCGATAAACCAGCACCGGAATCCGCGAATGGGTCAGCACCTTCTGGGTTTCCGAGCCGAGCAGCATGCCGGACAGCCCGCGCCGTCCGTGCGAGGCCATGAAGATGAGATCGCAGCCGCTGTCGGTGGCAGCCTTGATGATCGCCTCGTAGGGCACGTCGCTGGTGGCGTCCGCAGCGGCGCTGCTCACGCCTGCGGCCACGGCCAGTTGCCGGGCCGAGTCGAGGATTTCCTGCGCTTGTTTCTCCGCCATCTCGGCGAACTTCTCGGGGGTGGTCGGATCGATCAGGGCTCCTTCCCCGTAGAAGGCGACGGGGTAGTCGGGCTTGGCGTAGAAAAAGGTGAGCTTCGCACCGGTCTCCCGGGCGAAATCGACGGCCTTCCTGACGGTGTCGGTCGACAGCGCCGTGCCGTCGGTGGGTACAAGGATGTGCTTGAACATGCGGACCTCCTGTGAGATGAAACCATTATAGGAAGCGCAACCCAATAGCGATTGACGCAGATCAAGCATGATACCGCCATCCTCGGAAGACAATGAGTAATGCGCATCTCATTTCATGGGGCAGCGGGCGAGGTTACCGGTTCCTGTTTCCTTGTCGAGACGGCGGACGTGCGTTTTCTGGTCGATTGCGGCCTGTTTCAGGGCGGCCGCGACGCCTGGAAGCGGAACCTGCAGGCGCTGGCCTTCGACTTGCGCAGCCTCGACTTCATTTTGCTCACCCACGCCCATCTGGATCATTCCGGCCTGCTGCCGCGCGCCGCCGCACTTGGCTTCCGCGGGCCGGTGCATGCCACCGCCGCCACGGCGGACCTGCTCGGCGTGATGCTGCTCGATTCGGCCCACATTCAGGAGAAGGAGGCGGAGTGGGAAGCGAAGCGCGCGCACGGCGGCCGCAGCCGCGGCAGGGCGCGGCCGCCGCTCTACACCGTGGCTCAGGCGCAGGTCAGCCTGCGGCTGTTGCGCCGCGAGACCTACGGGCAGCACTTCCAGCCGCACCCGCAGGTGCGCGTCTGCCTGCGGGACGCCGGCCACATTCTCGGTTCGGCCATTGCCGAGATCTGGGTCGGGGAGGCGGGTCGCTCGCACAAGCTGGTGTTCTCGGGCGACCTCGGCATGCCGGCGCGGCCGGTGCTGCGCGACCCGCAGCCGGTCGAGGCCGCCGACGCGCTGTTCGTCGAATCGACCTACGGCAACCGCCTGCACAAGTCGTTCGCGGCGACGGAAGACGAACTGGCGGGGGCGATCGAAGACACCCTGCGGCGCAAGCGCGGCAACGTCGTCATGCCGGCCTTTTCGGTCGGTCGCACGCAGGAGGTGATATTCGTCCTGGCCGACCTGGTGCGGCGCGGCCGCCTGCCGCCCATCAAGGTGGTGGTCGATTCTCCCATGGCCACGGCGGCTACCGAGATCACGCTGCGGCACAAGGACCTGCTCGACGAGCGGACCCTGGAACTGATCGAATGGCAGCACGCCAATCCGCAGGCGATGCCTGTCCGCTTCGTGGAGGATGTCGAGGAGTCGATTGCGCTGAACCAGGTGAGGGGCGGTCTGGTCATACTGTCCGCCAGCGGCATGTGCGAGGCCGGGCGCATCAAGTATCACCTGCTCAACAACCTCGGCCGGCGCGAGTGTGCGGTCATCCTCACCGGCTTCCAGGCCGCGGGGACGCTCGGCCGCCGCCTGGTGGACGGCGCGAAACGCGTGACGATCTTCGGCGAGAGCGTGCCGGTGCGCGCAGACATTCACACCATCGGCGGCCTCTCGGCGCATGCCGACCAGGCGGGGCTGCTCGCCTGGCTGGGCGGTTTCCGCCAGCCGCCCCGGCACACCTTCGTGGTGCATGGCGAGGCGGATACCGCGCGCATCTTCGCCGAGGCGGTGCGCAGCAGACTGGGATGGAATAGTGTGAGCGTGCCGGCGCGCGCAAGCAGCATCGACCTTCAATAGGAAAACCGAAATGCCCAGACAGAAGGAAAACCACAATGCGCCGGTCGTGGCCAGCCCGGCCGAAACCTGGAAGGCCCTGCACGAAGCCGGCGAAGCCGGCATCGATCCGCTCGGCATGCTGGCGCCGCTGGGCCACGCCCAGGTGGCCTGGCTGACGCACCCGCTGGAACTGGCCGAACTCGGTGCGAAATTGTCCGGCGACCTGATAGCCTTCACCTGGCACGCCTGGAATCGGGCGCTCGGCCTGCCCAGCGAGGATCCGATCCTGCCCCACGCCGACGACACGCGCTTTGCCGACCCGGTCTGGAGGGATTCGGCCACCTGGGACATCGTCAAGGAGTGGTACCTGCTGCTCACCCGCAACGTGCAGGACGCCCTCTACGACACGCCGGCGCTCTCCGGCAAGGAGCGCCGCCGCGCCGCCTTCTGGTGGCGCAAGTGGCTCAACGCCATGGCGCCGACCAACTTCCTGCTGACCAATCCGGTGGCCATGGCGAAAGCCGCCGAGACCCACGGCGAGAGCCTGGCGCGCGGCCTGCACAACTTCCTCGAGGATCTGAAGGCCGGCAACGTGCGCCTGGCAAGACCGGAAGACTTCACCGTGGGCGGGAACCTGGCGACCACGCCGGGTGCCGTGGTGTTCCGCAACCGCCTGCTGGAAGTGATCCACTTTGCGCCGACGACGCAGAAGGTCCACGCCACGCCGGTCGTCATCGTCACGCCGTGGATCAACAAGTACTATATCCTCGACCTGAATCCCGAGAAGAGCCTGGTCAAATACCTGGCCGACCAGGGCTTCGCGGTGTTCATCACCAGCTGGAAGAACCCGACGCCCGACATGCGCGAGGTCACCTTCGAGGACTACCTCGTCGAGGGCGTGAACCTGGCCATCGAGGCGGCGCGCGGCTTGTGCGGGGCGGAGCAGGTGCACGCCGTCGGCTACTGCATCGGCGGCACGGCCCTGTCCGCCTGGATGGCCTGGGCCAACCGCAAATACGAGGCAATCGACCGCGTGCCCGTCGCGCACTGGACGCTGCTTGCCACGCTGGTCGACTTCCACAAGCCGGGCGACATCGAGGTCTTCATCGACGAGGGCAGCGTGCGCTGGCTGACCCGGTCGATGCAGGGCAAGGGCTTCCTCGACGGCAAGGAGATGGCTGCCGCCTTTCGCCTGCTGCGTTCCAACAGCCTGATCTGGCACTACGTCGTGCATGGCTACCTGTACGGAGAGACGCCGCCGCCCTTCGACGTGCTGTACTGGAACATGGACACCACGCGCATGCCCTTCGCCATGCACGAGTGGTATCTGCGCGAGCTCTATCTGGGGAACAATCTGATCAAGGGCGACGCGCTGGCGCTCGGCGGCCAGTCGATCGATCTCGGCCGCATCCGCCAGCCGCTCTACGCCGTCTCGGCCGAGGACGACCACATCGCGCCCTGGCGCCAGTGCTACCGCGTCTGCAACTTCGTGCCGGCCGAGAAGCGCTTCGTGCGCTCTTCCTCGGGCCACATCCTCGGCATCGTCAACCCGCCCGTGAACCCGCCCAGGCGCAGCTACCGCGTCGCCCAGGCGCATCGCCGCGACCGGGTCGAGCAATGGCTGGAGCGATCCGAGGAGCGGCAGGGCAGCTGGTGGGAGGACTGGATGGCCTGGCTCAAGCCGCAGGCCGGCCCGCTGGTCGACGCGTGGCCGGCGGCGACCCGGCAGTATCCGAAGCTTGCCGACGCGCCGGGCACCTACGTGCTGGAAACCTGAATCGCCGTATTGCGGGGACTGACTTTTCAGGCGAGCAACTTCGTCTGCGCGGTGCGCGCACGACGCCTCAGCCCGCCAGTCCGCTGCCGACGATGACGATTGAGGACATCGCCGTTCCTCAGATCGCGGCGACTTCGACCATCTCGAAGTCGGCCTTGGCGATGCCGCAGTCCGGGCAGGACCAGGCGGCGGGGACGTCCTCCCAGCGGGTGCCGGGCGCGATGCCATGCTCCGGGTCGCCCTGCGCCTCGTCATAGATGTAACCGCACACGATGCATTGCCAGGTTTTCATGGTGTTCTCCTTTCGTCGATGGGGCTCAGGCGGCCTGCGGCACGATCCTGCCGAGGGTCTCGCGGTACCGGTCGGCGTGGCGCTCTTCCACCCTGGCCAGCGCGGCGAAGCGCTTGGCGGCCTTCCCCAGCGTGGCCTTGAAAGCTTCGGCGTGCTCTTTCGATTCGGCGATCTGCCCTTCGATCTCGCGCACCGCGGCGCCGTGACCCTCCGCTTCCGCCGTCTTGCGGAAGCTCGGGTACATCTCGGTGTACTCGTAGGTCTCGCCGGCGATGGCGATTTCCAGGCAATTGGCCGGCGTCAGGTCGGCCTTCGGGTAGAGCAGGTCGAGGTGGCCGAAGGCGTGCGCCACCTCCTGCTCGGCGGTCTCCTCGAAGACGCGGGCGGTGGCCTCGTCGCCGGCGGCGCGGGCGATCTTCGCGAAGTAGCGGTACTTGATGTGGGCCATCGACTCGCCGGCGAAGGCGGCTTCGAGGTTCTGCATCGTGCGGATCCCGGGTCGTTTCATGGTCGTCTCCTGTGAGGTTGAATTCGTGCTGCACGCTTCGCAGTCTAGGGAGAGCGATACGATTGATCCAATTGCATGTTGCAAGCGATGCGATAGGAAAAAGCGATGATGCAGAACGCATGGCGGCGTTCCTCATATCGAAAGGGTTTATCCGAGCATCGATTCTTGACAGCCGTCAAGGCCGGTTTGCCGGCCGAACCAGCAGAATCCGACATGGGGGAAAACTTTTGGAGACCCAACGAATGACCGGCATCACCAGCGCGCTGCAGAATCACCACAAACTGTGCGACGACGACTTCGCCGAGGCCGAGGAAGCCGCGCGCAAGAACGATTGGGCGGCCTGCGCGTCCCTCTACGGCAAGTTCCGCACCGAGCTCCTGTCGCATTTCGGCGTCGAGGAGGAGGTGCTGTTCCCGGCCTTCGAGAGCCGCACCGGCATGGCCGGCGGTCCGACCCAGGTCATGCGCGGCGAGCACGCGCAGATGCGCGACCTGATCAGGCAGATGGACGAGGCGCTGGCGCAGAAGAACGCCGACGCCTTCGGCGGGACGGCGGAGACGCTCCTCATCATGATGCAGCAGCACAACATGAAGGAGGAGAACATCCTCTACCCGATGTGCGACCAGGCCCTCGGCCAGGACGGCGAGCTTTCCTCGCGCATCGCGGCCGGCCTCGCCGCCTGAGCGGTGCGGTCGTGGCCGAGGAAAGGACCATCGACGGCAGGGGGCTGATGCCCCCCGAGCCTATGGAGCTGACCCTCACCGCGCTGGACACGCTGCCGGACGGCGAGGAACTGCTCCTGCTGCTCTACGTCGAGCCGCATCCGCTGTATGCGATTCTCGAGAAGAACGGCTACACCCACCGCGCGCAGTCCCGACCCGACGGCACAGTCGAAATCAGGATAAGGAAAAGGGACCGCTGAGATGCAGCCGGGCCTGTCCTTCGAGCAGGCACCGCCCATCTCGGTGCCTTTCCGCTTCTTCATCACCGCGCCGATCTTCGGCATGGCGGCGGGGCTGCTGCTGCTCTGGCAGGGGCCGGCGGCGCTCGCCTCGCGCTGGACCGGCGTGGCGCTGGCGCTGACCCACCTCGTCGCCGTCGGCTTCATGCTGCAGGCGATGTGCGGCGCGCTGCTGCAGATGCTGCCGGTGGCCGCAGGCGCCAACATCTGGCAGCCGCGGCGCGTCACCCAGCTCACCCACGCCGGGCTGACCATCGGCACGCTGCTGCTGCTGGCGGGCTTTCTCTTCGAGCAGGCGCTGTTCTTCCGCATCGCCGTGCCCTTCATGACGGCCTCGCTCGGCGCCTTCGCGCTGATCGTGCTCGTCGCGCTGTTCAACACGCCGGCCAAGGGGCCGACCATCCTGGCCCTGCGCATCGCCGTGTTCGGCCTGATCGTGACGATCTCGCTCGGCGCGACGCTGGCGTCCACCTTCGGCTGGCAGCTCGCCCTGCCGCTCACGGAGATCACCCACGTGCACGCTGCCTGGGGCCTGGGCGGCTGGAGCCTGCTGCTGGTGGCCGGCGTGGCCTACCTGGTGGTGCCGATGTTCCAGCTGACGCCACCTTACCCGGCGTGGCTCACGCGCAGCTTCTCGGTGACGCTGTTCTGCCTGCTGGCGGCCTGGTCGATCACCTGGCTGCCGCTGCAGCGCCCGGACGGGCTGCAGGCGGCGCTGGCCTGCGCTGCCGCCCTGCTGGCGGCGCTTTTCGCCGCGGTGACGCTGCGCCTTCAGGCCAGGCGCCGACGCAAGGTGCTCGATCCGACGCTGCTGTTCTGGCGCCTCGCCATGGCCTGCCTGATCCTGGCGGCGGCGGGCGTGGCCGTGCAGCAGTTGAGGCCTGGCGAAGGCGAGGACTATGCCGGCACGCCCTTCCTGCTCGGCGTGCTGCTGATGGTGGGGGTGTTCATGCCGGTGATCAGCGGCATGCTCTACAAGATCATGCCCTTCCTCAACTGGCTGCACCTGCAAAGGATCGGCAAGCCGGGCTTGGTGGTGCCCAACATGCGCCAGATGATCCCCGAGCCGCGCATGATGATGCAGCTGAAGCTGCACCTGGGAGCGCTGGCGCTGCTGCTGGGGGCGGTGCCGCTGCCGCTGCTGGTCTATCCGGGCGGGCTGGCACTGATCGCCTCATGCGCCTGGCTGGAGTGGAATGTGGTCGAGGCGGCGCGCAATTTCGCGCGCTTCAGCATCGAGCTGGAGGAACGGCTGGCCCAGGACCAAGAACAGGCGCTATCCCCCGTGCCCCGCCCCACGGGCGGGGCCGAATAGTCGCCTCCCCCGCCAGGCGGGGGAGGATGGATGGGGGTGCCATGGATATGCCGGCAAGGGCGGCGCAGCGCCGCCCTTGCCTGATCAGGGCTCGTATTCGCCCAGGCGCTTCGGGTCGTGCACCGTAATGTGCTTGCCATGCACGGTGATGAGCTTGGCGGCGGTGAGGTCGTGGAAGATCCGCGAGAGGGTTTCCGGCGTGAGGTTGAGGCGCGAGGCGATGACCTGCTTGCTGGTGGGCAGGTCGATCTGGACGTCGTGGGCGGCTTCGTCGTGGCCGGTGCGCTGCAGCAGGAAGCCGATGACGCGCTGGGTGCTGGAGCGCAGCGAGTAGGACTCGACGTCGCGGATCAGCCCGTGCAGGCGCAGCGCCAGGCCGGCCAGCATGCGGCGGGCGAAGGAGGCGTCCTTCTCCAGCATCTCGAACACCGCCTGGCGGGCGATGTGCAGCAGCAGCGTGTCGGCGAGCGATTCGGCGAAAACCGGGTAGGGGCGGTCCATGAACATCACGGCCTCGCCGAAGCTCTGCTGGGGACCGAGAATCTCGACCACCTTCTCGTTGCCGGCGGCGGAGGGGAAGGCCAGCTTCATCTGGCCATACACGATGGCGTAGAAGCCGCGCGGCTGGTCGCCTTTCTGGAACAGCATCTCGCCCTTGTGCAGGCGCTTCTCGCGCGTTTGCGCGGCGAGGTGCTCGATCTGTTCCTGGCTGAGCTCCTGGAACAGGGGAATTCTGCGGAGTATTTGAGCGATGTCGAGTTTGTCGTTTTGCATCGAGGCACCTTGCCGGATCTGTCGGGGTCGCGGCGCGTGAAACATACCATGGAATACGGTTTCCCGGCGAATCGGGGAGAAGGCCCATGAAACTGCCCGTCTTCCTCCACGCCCCGCACCGCGCCCTGTTCCTCGCCGGCGCTACGCAGGGCCTGCTGGCCATGCTGTGGTGGGCGTTCGATCTGGCCGCGCGCCAGGGCGGGCTGTTCCCCGCGCCGGCCTGGCCGCTGCCGCCCTCCTGGCTGCATGCGGTGCTGATGAGCTATGGCTTCTTCCCCTTCTTCGTCTTCGGCTTCATCATGACCGCCGGGCCGCGCTGGCAGGGCGCCGCCCCGGTGGCCGGCGCAGCCTACATCGCGACTTTCGCCCTGATGGGCGCCGGTTGGCTGGGCTTCTACGCGGCACTGGGATGGGCGCCGCTGTTCGTTCCGTCGCTGGTCCTCGTGCTGTCAGGCTGGTGCGCCGGCCTGATTTCGCTCTGGCGCGTGGCGCTGGCCCCCGGTGCGGGGCGCAGCCATGTCGTCACCGTGGCGGGGGGCCTGACTTTCGGGGCGGCATTGCTGGCGGCCTTCGTCGGCTTCACTCTCGGCGGGCCGGCCTGGCTGGGGCAGGCTGCCGTGCGCGGCGGCGTCTGGTTCTTCCTGCTGCCGGTGTTCACCGCCCTGTGTCATCGCATGCTGCCCTTCTTTTCCAGTGCCGCGATCCCGCAGTACCGGGTAGTGCGGCCGATGTGGGCGCTCTGGCTGCTGCTCGCCGCGTATGCCCTGCACGGCGCGCTGGAACTTGCCGGCCTGCCGCAGTGGACCTGGCTGGCCGACCTGCTCGCGGCGCTCGTGGCATTCGGCCTGACCGTCGTCTGGCAGCCGGTCCGGTGCTTTGCGGTGCGGTTGCTCGCCGTGCTGCATGTCTCCTTCGCCTGGCTCGGCGTCAGCCTCGCCCTGCAGGCGTTGCACGGCCTGCTGCTGCTCTCCGGGCGCGGCTCGCTCGGTCTGGCGCCGCTGCATGCGCTCACGCTGGGCTTCTTCGCTTCCGCCGTGATCGGCATGGTGACGCGCGTGACGCAGGGACATTCCGGCCGCCCGCTCGGCGCAGACAACGTTGTCTGGGCGGCGTTCTGGGGGATGCAGGCCGTCGCGGTGCTGCGCATCGCCGGCGAATTCGCCGGCGGCCTGAGCCTGCTTGCCGCGCTGGGCTGGCTGGCGGCCTTCGGCGTCTGGTATGCCAGGTTCGCGCCGGTGTATGTCAGGCCGCGGCCGGACGGCCAGCCGGGTTAACATCGCGCTTTCATGAACGCCTACCTGCTGCTCAAGCATTTCCACGTCACCTGCGTGGTGATTTCCATCACCGGCTTCTTCCTGCGCGGCGTGTGGATGCTGACCGGGTCGCCGCTGCTCGACCGGCTGTGGGTGAAGGTGGTGCCGCACGTGAACGACACCCTGCTGCTCGCCGCGGCCATCGGCCTGTCGATCGAGGTCGAGCAGTACCCCTTCGTGCACAGCTGGGTGACGGCCAAGGTGATCGGCCTGCTGGCCTACATCGGCTTCGGCATGTTCGCCCTGCGGCGCGGTCGCAGCAAGGCGGTGCGCGGCGGCTTCTGGCTGGCCTCGCTGGCCAGCTTCGCCTACATCGTCTCGGTGGCCCTGACGAAGGACCCGCGAGGATTTCTTATCGCGGGCGGGTATTCAGCAGCTTTTTGAGGCCGTCGCCGTTCAGGATGCGGATGTGCTTCTGCTGCACGGCGATGAAGCCTTCCTCCTGGAAGCGGGAAAAGGCGCGGCTCACCGTCTCCAGCTTCAGGCCGAGGTAGCTGCCGATCTCCTCGCGCGTCATGCGCAGGTGGAACTCCGCCGGCGAGTAGCCGCGCGAAGTGAAGCGCTGCGACATGTTGAGCAGGAAGGCGGCCAGCCGCTCCTCGGCGCGCATGGTGCCGAGCAGCATCATCAGGCCCTGATCGCGCACCAGCTCGCGGCTCATCACCTTGTGGAAGTTGTGCTGCAGGGCCTGGATCTCGCGCGAAAGCTGCTCCAGCTGGGCGAAGGGGATGACGCAGACCTCGCTGTCCTCCAGCGCCACGGCGTTGCAGCTGTGCGTCTCGGTGCCGATGCCGTCCATGCCGAGGATCTCGCCGGCCATCTGGAAGCCGGTGACCTGGTCGCGGCCGTCCTCGAGCAGGATGTCGGTCTTGAAAAAGCCGGTGCGCACGGCGTAGAGGGCTTCGAAAGGTTCGCCGGCGCGGTAGAGGTTCTGCTGGCGCTTGAGCTTGCGGCGGGCGCCGACCAGGCTGTCGAGCTTGGCCAGTTCCTCCTTGCTCAGGCCCTCGGACAGGCACAGCTCGTGCAGGCTGCATTGCGAACAGGCCAGCTTGACGCTGGCCATGCTGATGGGCACCACGGACTTGTTGGGCAATTCCGTCTCGCTTTCTCTCTCTGCAGGTCTGCCGCTTTGATCCATGTCAATACGATATACGGCACGATGCGGCATCTTCCTGAGTCGATCCCGCTGAGTAGCTGCAATACCATCCGTACCACATGAACGCGACTTTTCAGGACGTTATATTCGATCCGCAGCTGATCCGCCGCTACGACGTGAACGGGCCCCGTTACACCTCGTATCCGACGGCCGACCGCTTCGTCGAGGCCTTCGATGCCGACGCCTACCGGCTCTGGCTGGGCAAGCGCACGGTGGGCGGCATCAGCCGGCCGCTTTCATTATACGTGCACATCCCCTTCTGCAACACCATCTGCTACTACTGCGCCTGCAACAAGATCATCACCAAGGATCACGGCCGCTCGGCCAAGTACCTGAAATACCTGGGCAAGGAGCTGGCGCTGCAGGCCGGGTACCTGGAGGGCAGCCACGACGTGGTGCAGCTGCACTGGGGCGGCGGCACGCCGACCTTCCTCTCCCACGAGGAAATGCGGCAGCTGATGACTTCCATCCGCCAGCATTTCCGCCTGCAGCCCAACGGCGAGTATTCCATCGAGGTCGATCCGCGCAAGGTGGACGAGGCCACGGTGGCGCTGCTCGGCGAACTGGGCTTCAACCGCATGAGCCTGGGCGTGCAGGACTTCGATATCGCCGTGCAGGAAGCGGTGAACCGCGTGCAGACCGTCGAGGAGACGGAAACCGTGCTGCGCGCGGCGCGCGCCAACGGCTTCAAGTCGATCTCGGTGGACCTCATCTACGGCCTGCCCAGGCAGAACGTCATCAGCTTCAACCGCACGCTCGAAGAGGTCATTCGCCTCTCGCCCGACCGCCTGTCGATCTACAACTACGCCCACCTGCCGAGCCTGTTCAAGCCGCAGCGGCGCATCGCCGAGGCCGAGCTGCCCTCGGCCGACGCCAAGCTGCAGATCCTCCAGCTCGCCATCCGCCGCCTGACCGAGGCCGGCTACGTCTACATCGGCATGGACCACTTCGCCAAGCCGGACGACGAGCTGGCCGTGGCCCAGCGCCAGGGCCGCCTGCACCGCAACTTCCAGGGCTATTCGACCCACGCCGAGTGCGACATGATGTCCTTCGGCATTTCCTCGATCAGCATGGTCGGCCCCAGCTACTGCCAGAACGTGAAGACGCTCGACGAGTACTACGACCGCCTCGACAACGGCGTGCTGCCGGTCTATCGCGGCATCGAACTGACCCCCGACGATCTCCTGCGCCGCTCCATCATCCAGGCCCTGATGTGTCACTTCGAGGTGTCGATCGAGGCGCTGGAGGTGGCGCACCTGATCGACTTCAAGCGCTACTTCGCCGCCGAGATCGCCGACCTGCGCGAGATGGAGAAGGGGGGGCTGCTCGGGCTCGACGACAAATGGATCAGCGTGCAGCCGCGCGGCCGCATGCTGGTGCGCGCCATCGCCATGGTGTTCGACCGCTACCTGCGCGCCGACCGCGAGCGGGCGCGCTATTCGAAAGTGATTTAGATCAACCATCCCCGCTCCCGCCAGCACCCCAAGGCTACTTCCTTCGGGGCGCGGGATAGGGAGACACCGCATCTGATGCCCGATTCCGGCTACATCGCCGTCTTCCTCGTCGGCCTGCTCGGCGGCGCGCACTGCGCCGGCATGTGCGGCGGCATTGTCGGCGCATTGACGGTGAACATGCCGGGAGATCGCCCGCAGTGGCCGCTGCACCTGGCTTACAACCTCGGCCGCATCTCCGGCTACGCCCTGGCCGGCGCGGCGCTCGGCGCGGTGGGCAGCGCCGGCCTGCTGCTCAATGATGCCTTGCCGGTGCAGCTGGCGCTCTACGTACTGGCCAACCTGATGCTGATCGCCCTCGGCCTGTACCTCATCGGCGTGCCGCAGGGGCTGACTTTTCTCGAGCGCGGCGGACAGAAGGTGTGGGCGCGCCTGCAGCCGCTGACGCGCCGTTTCCTGCCCGCCACGACGGTCTCGCGCGCGCTGCCGCTGGGCCTGCTGTGGGGTTTCCTTCCCTGCGGCATGGTCTATTCGGTGCTGAGCACTGCGCTGCTCACCGGCAGCGCCCTGCGCGGAGCGGGACTGATGCTGGCCTTCGGCCTGGGCACCCTGCCCAACCTGCTGCTGGCCGGCCTGCTGCTCAAGCGCTTCCGCGACCTCGTCCAGGCGAGGGCCGTGCGCGCGGTCTCCGGCCTGCTGGTGCTCGGCTTCGGCGCCTGGGGGCTGGTCAACGCCACCTCGCTCGGCGGCCGGCTCTGGCAGGGTATCGTCTGCGCAGTCTAAAATCCCGGCATGAACGCTCCTGATTCCCGCCACGCCGTTGACCTGCCCATCGAGGGCATGACCTGCGCCGCCTGCGCCGCGCGCATCGAGCGCCAGTTGAACAAGCTGCCGGGCGTCTCGGCGGCGGTGAATTTCGCCAGCGAGCGCGCCCGCGTCGAGTTCGACGTCGCCGCGGTGGCGGCGACGCAGCTCGTCGAGACCATCGAAAAGGCCGGCTTCAAGGTGCCGTCGCAGTCGCTCGACCTGGCGCTCTCCGGCATGACCTGCGCCGCCTGCGCCACGCGCATCGAGGCGGTGCTGAACAGGCTGCCCGGCGTCGAGGCCACGGTAAATTTCGCCAGCGAGAAGGCCAGCGTCCGCTACGTGCCGGGGCAGGCCGACGCCGCCGGCCTGATCGCCGCGGTGCGCCGCGCCGGCTACGAGGCGCGCGAGTCCGGCCTCGACACGCGCGCCGCCGAGAAGGAACGCAAGGCCGACGCCTACCGGGCGGAACTGAAGCGCTTCTGGATTTCCGTCGTCCTCACCCTGCCGCTGGTGGCGCAGATGGGGTCGATGTTCTCCGGCGGGCATGCCGACCTGCTGCCGCGCTGGCTGCAGCTGGCGCTCGCCACGCCGGTGCAGTTCTGGATCGGCTGGCGCTTCTACGTCGGGGCCTTCAACGCCCTGCGCGGCGGCGCGGGGAACATGGACGTGCTGGTGTCTCTCGGCACTTCGATGGCCTGGGCCTTCAGCGCCGCGGTGACGCTGGCGGACCTGCACCGCCATCACGTCTATTTCGAGGCCTCGGCGGTGGTCATCACCCTGGTGCTGATGGGGAAATTGCTGGAGGCACGCGCCAAGGCGAAGACCTCGGCGGCGATCGAGGCGCTGATCCGCCTGCAGCCGCAGACGGCGCGCATCCTGCGCGACGGCGAGCTGGTCGAAGTGCCGGTGGCGAGCATCAATCCGGGTGACCTCTTCGTCGTGCGCCCGGGCGAGAGCGTGCCGGTGGACGGCGAGGTGACGGAGGGCGTCTCCAGCGTCAACGAAGCCATGCTCACCGGCGAGAGCCTGCCCGTCGCCAAGGCCGCCGGCGACAAGGTGTTTGCCGCCACGGTGAACGGCGAGGGGCTCGTCACCTGCCGCGCCACCGGCGTCGGCAGCCACACCCTGCTGGCCGGCATCATCCGCATGGTCGAGCAGGCGCAGGGTTCGAAGGCGCCGGTGCAGCGCCTGGTCGACCGCATCTCGGCGATCTTCGTGCCGGTGGTGACGGCCGTCGCGCTGGCGGCCTTCGCCGGCTGGTGGCTCCTCGCCGGCGATTTCACCAGCGGGCTGGTGAACGCCGTGGCGGTGCTGGTGATCGCCTGCCCCTGCGCGCTGGGACTGGCCACTCCGACGGCGATCATGGTCGGCACCGGACGCGGCGCCGCCTCGGGCATCCTGGTGAAGAATGCCGAGGCGCTGGAGCTGGCGAAGAACGTCGAGGTGCTGGCGGTGGACAAGACCGGCACGCTGACGGAGGGCAAGCCGGAAGTGACGGATGTCGTGCCGGCCGACGGCATCGCGGAAGCGGAACTGCTGCGCGTCACCGCCAGCCTGGAGCAGGGCGCCACGCACCCGCTTGCCGAAGCCATCGTCGCGCGGGCACGCGGGCAGGGCCTGGCGCTGGCGCAACCGGGCGAGCTGCGTGCCGTGCCGGGCAAGGGCCTGGCGGCGGCACTCGACGGCGAGGAATATGTGCTCGGCTCGCCGGCCTTCCTTGCCGAGCGCGGCGTGGCGGTGCCGGAAGCGCTGCTGGCGCCGCTGGCGAATGGCGGCAGGAGCGTCGTCGCCGTGTCGCGCGGACTGACTTTTCTCGGCCTCATCGGCGTCGCCGACCGCCTGCGGCCGACTTCGCGCGCGGCGGTGGCGCGGCTGCAGGCGCAGGGCGTCGAAGTGGTCATGCTCACCGGCGACAACCCGGCCACGGCGGCGGCCATCGCACGCGAGGCCGGCATCGACAACTTTGCGGCAGAGGTATTGCCGCAGGACAAGGCGGCGGCGGTGGTCCGGCTGAAGACGGGCGGCAAGCGCGTCGGCATGGTCGGCGACGGCATCAACGACGCGCCGGCGCTGGCGGCGGCGGACGTCTCCTTCGCCATCGGCGGCGGCTCGGACGTGGCGCTGGAGGCGGCCGACGTGACGCTGATGCGCAACGACCTGCTCTCGGCGGCCGACGCCATCGATCTGTCGCGCGCCACGCTTTCGAAGATCCGCCAGAACCTGTTCTTCGCCTTCATCTACAATGTGCTCGGCATTCCGCTCGCCGCGCTGGGCATGCTCAACCCGGTGATCGCCGGCGCGGCGATGGCCATGAGTTCCGTCTCGGTGGTGAGCAATTCCCTGCTGCTGCGGCGCTGGAAGCCGCTCCGGAGAGATCAATGAAGCTGCACCGCCTTGTAGCCGCCGTGTTGTGGGGACTGACTTTTGCAGCGCAGGCCCAGACGACCCTCGGCGCCAACGAGCCGCCCATTTTCGACGCCGCGCGTCTCGGCACCGGCGCGGAGACCGCGAAGATCCTCAAGGCCGATCCGGCCATGCGCGATGCGCGCAACCCGCTTGGCGCCACTCCCCTGCACCACGCCGCCACCAATGCCGACGCCGGGCCGCTGAAAGTCCTCATCGCCGCCGGCGCCGACGTGAATGCGCGCGACAAGGAGGACAACGCGCCGCTGCACATGGCCGCCTATGCCGGCCGCTCGGCAGCCGCCCGCCTGCTGCTGGAAGCGGGCGCCGACGTTAACGCCAAGTCGACGGCCGGCCGCACGCCGCTGTCGCTGGCGCGCAAGACGCGCGCCGACGAGACGGCCGGCATCATTTCGTTATGGGTGCTCAAGGGCTGCCAGCCCGGCAAGCCGTGTTAGGTGCGCAGGAGCGCGGCGCGCAGGCGGTGCAGCAGGCCTTGTGAGACGTGACGCCCCGTTGCGCCCGGCTTGATCCGCCGCTGCACGGGAAAGAAGTGCAGATCGTGGCGCGCCGCGATGGCGCCCCAGATCCCGCGCGGGATCCAGAGCATGAACGCCACCGCCACCGATCCCAGCGCGATCATGTACCCGCTGCCGAAGTCGCTGAGGGTTTCGCGCAGGGCGAAATAGACGAGCGTGCCGACCAGCGGGCCCTCGATGGTGCCGATGCCGCCGATCACGACCACGAAGAACATGGTCACCGTCCAGTCCAGTGAGAAGGCGGCGTCCGGGGAGATCCTCAGTTTCGTGATGTAGATCAGCGCACCGGTCATGCCGCAGCCGATTGCCGAGAGAATGAAGACGAGCCACCTGACGCGTCGCACCGAGACGCCGAGGCTGGCCGCTGCCGTCTCGCTGTCGCGCACCGCGGTGAGCGCCAGGCCGTGGCGGGATCGCAGCAGCCAATACACCAGCAGGGTTGCACCGGCGCCGAGGGCGAGCGCCGTCCAGAGGGTGTACGCGTCGCGCCACCAGGCGGGGATGCCCTTCACCGTCTGCGTCACGGACAATCCCGAACCGCCGCCGACGGAGGCGGTATTGGCGACCAGGAGCCGGAACACCTCGGCGACGACCCAGGTGCCGACGGCGAAGTAGGCCCCGCGCAGGCGGAATACGACGGCAGCGGTCGGTATCGCCAGCAACCCGGCTGCCAGACCGGCCAGCGGCACCACCAGGAACGGATTCAGTCCGGCGTGCAGGCCGAGCACGACCAGGGCATAGCCGCCCAGGCCGACGAAAGCCTGCTGGCCGACCGACAGCAGGCCGCCGTAGCCGGCCATCAGGTTCCACATCTGGGCGAGCGCCAGGGTGTAGAAGAACTCGGTGGCCAGCCGCTGGCCGGCGCGTCCTCCCCACCAGGGCATGGCCGCCAGGGCGGCGAGCAGCAGCAGGCCGACAATCGCGCCGGCACGGCTGGCGCTCGTTTCGCGTTCGATATGACAGGGTTCGGGGTGGGCGCGCATCAGTGGATTCGGGTTTTCGGGAAAAGGCCGTTGGGTCGAAGCACGAGCACGGCCAGAAAGGTCAGGTGGCCGGTGAGGATGCCCCAGCCGGGGTCGAACATCAGCCCCACCGCCTGGGCGATGCCGAGCACGATGCCGCCGGCCAGGGTTCCCCAGAGCGATCCCATGCCGCCGATGATCACCGCCTCGAAAGCGTAGATCAGGCGGGCCGGGCCATCCGTCGGGCTGATGTTGGCGCGCACCGCCAGGAAGATGCCGGCGACGGCGACGAAGGCCATCGCCAGCGCCATGGCGATGGCGTAGACATGCTTGTTGTCGATGCCCATCAGGCGTGCCGTGGTCGGATCGTCGGCGGCTGCGCGGAAGGCCCGGCCGAGCCCGGTGCGGACAAACAGCCATTGCAGGCCGGCGAGCAGCGCGACGGCCGTCGTCATGATCAGCAGCGGAAGCCAGCCCACGGCCACGTCGCCGCCCAGTTCCAGGCTGTCGGTGCCCAGCGTGCCCGTGGCGAGCCCGCGGGTATCCGCCGAGAAGATCGCCAGGAGCAGGTTCTGGATGACGATCGAGAAGCCGAAGGTGACCAGCAGCGGCGGCAGGACGTCCGCGCCGAGGGTGCGTTCGAGGATCAGACGCTGCAGGCCATAGCCGAGCAATCCCATCAGCGGGACCACCAGGAGCATCGCGGCGAAGGGATCGAGGCCGGTCGCCGCGACCAGCGCCACGGCAAGATAGGCCGCCAGGACGGCGAAATCGCCATGCGCGATGTTGACCACGCGCATGATGCCGAAGGAAATCGACAGGCCGGCCGCGAACAGCGCATACAGGCCGCCGGTCATCAGCCCCTGCAGCAGGATGTTGATCCACTCGGCCATGGTTCAGACTCCGAAATAGGCGAGCGAAATCTGCTCGCGCGTCAGCTGCGCCGGCGTGCCCTCGAGGGTGACGCGGCCTTCCTGGAAGCAATACAGGCGGTCGGCCACCTTCATGGCCTGGCCGGTGTCCTGCTCCACCACGACCAGGGCGGTGCCCTCGGCCTTGATGCCGGGCAGGGCGTCGTAGATGTTGCGGATGACGAGGGGCGACAGGCCAAGCGAAATCTCGTCGCAGAGCAGCAGGCGCGGGTTGCTCATCAGTGCCCGGCCGATGGCCACCATCTGCTGCTGGCCGCCCGAGAGCGCCGTGGCCTGATGGCGGCGCCGCTCGCGCAGCGCCGGAAACAGCGCGTAGACACGCTCCGGGCACCAGGGACCGGGACGGCGCGTGTAGCCGCCGATCCTCAGGTTTTCCTCGACCGTGAGGCTGGGGAAGAGGCATCTTCCCTCCGGAACGAGGGCCAGACCCCGCGCCACGATATGGTGGGCTTCGTGGCCGCCGATGGATGCGCCGTCGAAGACCACGCTGTCCGGCGGCGTGGACAGCAGGCCGGCGAGGGCGCGCAGGAAGGTCGTCTTGCCGGCGCCGTTGGCGCCGATCACCGCCACGGTCTCGCCCTCGCCGACTTCGAAATCGAGGCCGTAGAGGGCCTGGAAGTCGCCATAGGAGGCGGTCAGGCCGCGCACCTGCAGCAGGGCAGGGTGTCTCATGCCGCCTCGACGCCCATGTAAACGCTGCGCACTTCGGGGCTCGCCATCACCTGCGCGGGGTCGCCGGCCATCAGCTGGCGGCCGAAGTCGATCACCAGCAGACGATCCACCACGGCCATCAGGGCGTGCACGATGTGCTCGATCCAGATCATCGAGACGCCCTCGGCGCGGATTGCGCGGATGCAGTCGATCAGCTCGCGCACCTCGTGCTCGGTGAGGCCGCCGGCGATCTCGTCGAGCAGCAGCAGCGTCGGTTCGGTGGCGAGCGCGCGCGCCAGTTCCAGGCGCTTGCGATCCAGCAGCGGGAGCGAGCCGGCCAGCCGGTTGGCCTTGCCGAGCAGGCCGGTTCGCTGCAGGGCCCGCAGGGCCGCCGGCGTGCCTTCCTGCTCGCCGCGCCCGGTGCCGAAGGTGGCGCCGACCAGCACGTTCTCGAACACCGTCAGGCCGGCGAACGGATGCGGGATCTGGTAGGAGCGGCCGATCCCCGCCCGGCAGCGGGCGGCCGGGTCGAGATGCGTAATGTCCCTCCCGTCGAACGCCAGGCGTCCGGCGTCCGGCCGCGTGTTGCCGCCGATCAGGTTGAGCAGCGTCGTCTTGCCGGCGCCGTTGGGGCCGATAACCCCCAGCGCCTCGCCCCGGGCCAGCCCGAGGCTGAGGTCGTCGATCACCTTCAGCGAGCCGTAGGACTTGGCGACGCCTGTCAGCGCGAGCAGCATTGGCGGGAGCTCTGCGGCGGCCTGCTGCAACGCCCGCTCAAAGCAGATCCAGCCTGTCCTGCAGCGGCACCATGGCGGCCTGGCTGTTCTCCACCACCAGCAGCTCGAAGCCCTTGCCGCGCTTCTTCCACTGGCCGCCGACCAGCGGGGTCTTGGAGACGTTGGGCACCGGCCCCTTGCTGAAGTTGACCGGGCCGACGATGGTGTTCAGCGACGTGGCGCGGATGGCGTCGCGGATCGATTCCGGCTTGCGGTCGGCGGCGCGCCGCAGCGCGTCGATGGCCACCTCGAACAGCGAGTGCTTGAAGGCCAGCACCACCGTCCAGGGCCGGCCGCTGGCCTTGGTGTAGGCACTCGCCAGCTCGGCCGAGCTCTGGCCGGTCAGGCTGGAGCGGAAGGGATGGGCGGGCGACCACCACACCTCGACCGTGAGGCCGGCGGCGCGCTCGCCGAAGGCTTGGATGGCGGCGGGGAATTCCGTGGCCTTGGCGACGGTGACGATCTTCGGCCGGAAGCCCTGCTGGCCCGCCTGGGACCAGAAGTTGGCGAAATCCGGCGGCGGCACGACGCCGGTGACGATCTCGACGCCGTTCTTCTTGAACTCGGCGAGATAGGCCGAGAAATCGTCGGCGGGCGACTGGAAGCGGCCCTTGTCCACCAGACGGAAGCCTTTTTGCGCCAGCACCGGCGGAAAGCCCATCTTGGCGTCGCCCCAGGCATTACCGTCCGAATCGTTCGGCCAGAGGGAGCCGACCACCTTGCTGGTGGGCGCCTTCGACCACAGGCCGGTGAACACGCCGATGATGTCCTCCAGACCCCAGAAGAAATGGTAAGTCCAGTCGAAGCCCTTCTTCGGGTCGCCGCCGCGGCCGAAGAAATGCGGCTGCCACGGCGTGTCGTTGGTGATGCAGGGCACGCCGTTCAGTTCGCACTGGTCGGCCACCGGGTTGGTGGTGGCGGGCGTCGAGGCGGCCACCACGATGTCCACCTTGTCCTTGAGGATCAGATCGGCCGCCGCCTCCGCGGCGCGGTTCGAGTTGGACTGGGAGTCCTTGTAGACGATTTCGACGGCATAGGTCTTGCCGGCCACTTTGACGCCGCCGGCGAGGCTGCGCTTGACTTCCGCCAGCGTGAAGGCGTCCGGCTCCGCGAAGACGGCCAGCGGCCCGGTCTGCGGGCTGACATAGCCGATCTTGATGGTGCTGCCGCCCGCGGCATGGATGCGGGGCGCCGGCAGCAGGGTGGTCAGGGCGATGCCGCCGGCGGCCTTCAGGGTCGCGCGGCGACCCTGGTCGACCTTGTCCGAGTCTTTGGTGCTCATGATCTCCTCCTTGGTTTGTCGTGATCGATCGCGGCGCGGCGGCTTGTC
This sequence comes from uncultured Rhodocyclaceae bacterium, assembly GCA_964475635.1. Lineage (GTDB taxonomy): Bacteria > Pseudomonadota > Gammaproteobacteria > Burkholderiales > Rhodocyclaceae > Desulfobacillus. The sequence continues at coordinate 4,201 of CAYYXS010000001.1, read as the reverse complement.
TTGGCGCAGGCCTGTCCGCGCTGCGTAACGTACGGTACGGCTACCGATACTGTCTAATTCGGAATTTGCATCGATCGATACCTATGGGGTATCTTGCCTTTCCCGTCCCTGAGGAGGAGGCGCCGGTGGATCTGCGCCATCTGAAGTACTTCGCCACGCTGGCCGAGGAGCTGAATTTCCATCGCGCCGCCGAGCGCCTGCACATTTCCCAGCCGCCGCTCTCGCGCCAGATCCGCCAGCTCGAGGAGGAGCTCGGCACGCCGCTGTTCTCGCGCGGCGCGCGCGGCGTGGAACTGACGCAGGCCGGCCGCACCCTGCGCGAGGAGGCGCAGCGCATCCTCGGCATGGTGGCGATCGCGCGCGAACGCACGGGCAAGGCCGGCCGCGGGCAGATCGGCCGTCTCGACGTCGGCATCTTCGGCTCGGCGATCCTCTACCACATCCCGCGCCTGCTGCTGCAGTTCCGCAACCGCTACCCGGAGGTCGAGATCGCGCTGCACCAGATGCCGCGCGCCGAACAGATCGAAGGCCTGCGCGATCGCCGCCTGACCGTCGGCATCAGCCGCCGCGTGCCCGAAGAGCCCGACATCGTCGTCGAAACGGTGTTCCTGGAGCCGCTGGTGATCGCGCTCAACCGGGCGCATCCGCTCGCGCGGCGCAAGGCGATCCGCATCGCCGAGATCGTGCAGGAGCCGCTGATCCTGTATCCGAGCAAGATCCGCCCGGGCCTGGTGGAGGACGTCATGCTGCTGATGGCTCGCGAGGGCGCGCGTCCGCGTGTCGTGCAGGAGGTGACCGACGTCGTCACCGCCGTTGCGCTGGTCGCCAGCGGCTTCGGCATCTGCGTGACGCCGGAAGCCGCCAGCAGCCTGCGGCTGCCCGGCGTCGTCTATCGGCCGATCAAGGCCGCGCCGCCGCCCAGCATCGAACTGGCCTGCCTGTATCGCCGCAACGACGAGTCGCCCATCCTTGCCGCCTTCCTCGACATCACGCGGCGCTACCGCCCGGCGACGGCGGACTGACGACAACCGGCCCTCATCTGACCCGCATCAGATATGCCCCTGCCAGCCGCAGGCACGGGGAGCCGGTTTCCCCTTCGCCGTAAAGCGGAACGCAAATATGCGGCAGTCGAAAACGAATATAACTACAGTCATAATCAATTTTCTTAACGCGTTAAAAATAAAAAGAAATTCAAATATCCATCTTTTTCTTCAAGTTTAACGGATCGAAATAAAGCGGATTTGTTTCTATTTTCATTGATTGAAACCGTGCTTTAATGCCACCCGTTCATCATTTAGACCGGCCCAAGCCGGCGGACGGGGAGGTCAGGGGTGGCGGCTCGCTTGGAGGGCGGGGATTTGCTGTGGCTGCTGGGCAGCCTGTGCCAGATCGGCCGTGTTCCCTTCGACCCGGACCTCATTGCCCAGGAATTCCCCCCGCCGCATTCCACCGCCACCCTGCATGAAGCCGCCCGCGCGCTGGGCTTCAGGACCGGCGAACGCCGCATTGCCGCCGCCGACCTCCCCGGGCTTTTGGTTCCGGCTTCACCATCGGCACGCTGGTGGCCTTCCAGAGAGCACCTCGGCCAGACCATCAACCGGCTGAAGGGCCGCGTCACCATCTCTTCATCACCCACCACATCCCGAGAGGCCTGCAGGCCGACGAGGTGTTCAGCTTCGGCGGAAGGGACGCGGCCCAGGCAGGGAATGCAGGGACGGAAGGGGAGTGAGACACGCGCCTTCGGAATCGGCAAATGGTGAGTCTGCGCAGGACGGCGGCAAGGCAACGACGAACGACTTTCTGTGGAGACTCGCCGCATGAATTCAGAAAAGAAAGACAATAACCCGCGCCGGAAGCCGGGCCGCGCACCGGATGCCGCTTTGGCACAGACCGCGCCTGCGGCGCGCGGATCGGGCATGACGGTTCGCCGGCTGCTGCGCAGCCTGTGCCTGATCGGCGACCCGAAATTCAGGGCCTGGCTGGCCTGGCTGGCGCTGCTCCCGCAACTGGCGTGGTGCTTCTATTACCTGATGCCGGTATTCATGTACTACGCCGTCGGCGTGCCGCCGAAGGAAGCGCTCGAAGAGATCACCGGTGTCTGGCGCGAGGAAGGGAAGCTTACCTCCACGCATTCGCAGTTGATCGCACCGAAATACTTTCTCGACACCGAAACTGGATCGCGGCAGGTGCATTGCGGGTTTCCGACGCAGCATCGTTTATGTCATCCGCCATGGTGTGATATCGGTGCGCGCTGCACTGTCCTCTACGACAGCTACTTCGGCATCCTGGCCTACGAACAGATCGACCCGCCCCGGCTGTCCGAGAACATCCAGCGGATGCTGGCGAGCGGCCGGCTCAAGGAATTGCGGCCACTGAGAATGAGCTACGAGGAAGGCGTGTTCTTTTATGCGCAGCCTAGTCATCTACTCAGGTTGAATAACAACGCCCACCGGATGCTCGCTTTATACCTGGCCGTCTATGCATATCTCGTATTCCGTTGCTGGCAGGCCACATCGCCTTCCGGCAGAAAAAGCTGAATCAACGCATTGCCCGACCACCGATACCCACGAGGAGTAAACCATGTCCGCACAGAGCCAAGTTTACGACACCATCCTGAGGCAGACGGCCACTCAACTCGGCGCCACCGGCGACGGCCTGTCCGCGCTCTATGCCATCAAGACCACCCCCGGCACCTGGGACTACGTTGATTTCGGCATCTCGGTTGCCAAGTATGTTTTCGCAGGACTGGCGGAGACCTGCCGCGTGGCCGAGCGTATCGTGCCCGCCCTGAGCTTCGCGTCGCTGTTGCGCGCCATCGACAGGGCGAATGAATCCTGGGACAACCGGCAGGAGCTGACGCCGGATGTCCTCATGGGGCTGGCGGAGAACCTCGCCGGCGCTGCCATAGCGGTTGCGCCGATGGTTCCCCTGCTCGGCCCGGTCGCCGCTCCCCTCGAACTCGCCCTGGTGTCAGGCAGTGTGGCACTGGCCGTCATGGGCGGGCATTACGGCGATCAACTGAAGATCGCCGAGAACCGTCTGTTTGAGAACTTGGGCGCTATGACAGGAGGCGACCTAGGAAATCTCAGATGGGTGAGTTCTGCTGACAAAGATAACTTCCAGGCACTTGTGGAAAACAAAAACCACCTCGTTCCCGCAATCATGCTGATGCATGCCTTGGATCCGAACGCCGGCCTGTCCGACCTGCGGCTGGTGGTCGAACGCAGTTCGCCGGGCAGTTATCTGGACAACAGCGGGACCCTGATCCAGGCCATGCAAAAGCTGCTGACCGGCGCCCTGATCGGCAAGGCAAGCGACGTGTACAGCCTGTCGGCGCAGACGAAGGCTGCCTACGATGCGTTCTCGGGGTATTTCGGCAGAGCCAGAGTCATTCCGCTGGCCACCATGAGCGCGGCCGAAGTTGCCGGCATTGCTGCCAACCCCGATGCCTATGCCACCCGCTATGCGCTGAGGGAGCTCAATCCTTTCGCTGTGGTGGGCGTCGATTATTCCATCCACAATGGCGGCGGCAGGCTTGAACTGCAAGACCTGGAGGCTGGCACGGGGGAGTTGAGCAATGAGTGGCTGGTCGACCGTGCCGCCATGCTGTCCTGGAAACTCCAACTCAACGGCGAGGACTACCCGAGCAGCCTCGCCAATCCCTACCACGCCGGCCCGGATGTCTACTTCATGGACTATGGCAGCGGAGAGCGGATTGTGCTCGGCTATCCGCCGATGGGCCAGATGGACAGGCGCTTCATTCTCTTCGGCTCGGATGCCGGGGAGACGCTCTACGGGACCTCGCAACAGGACCGACTCTATGGCATGGGCGGTGACGATACTCTGAGTGGGGGGAACAATTCCGACTACCTCGAAGGTGGCGCCGGCGCCGACAGGCTGGACGGCGGCAGCGGGGCGGACGAACTCAGGGGCGGCGCCGGGGCGGATACCCTGATCGGCGGCACTGGCGACGACAGCCTGAAAGGCGGGGCCGAAGCCGACACGCTCTACGGCGACGCCGAACTGGAAAACGACACCGCATCCGGCGGCGAAGACACCCTCGAAGGGGGCGAAGGCAGCGACAAGCTCTACGGCGGCGCCGGCACCGACGCGCTGATGGGCGATGAAGGCGCCGACACCCTGAGGGGCGGCGCCGGTGCGGCCGACTACCTGGTCGGGGGCGAGGGCAACGACACCTACG